>NZ_JBFBLM010000002.1:490-198105 GCF_040686675.1 Microbacterium sp. NPDC079176 | reverse complement strand
CGACGCCGAGGTGCTGACCTCCCCCGTCACCTCGACCACACGTCCGTCCCACGACGCGGCGCCCTCGCGCGCCGGTGTCGCGGCAAGAGCAGTGACGGAGACAGCGGCGATCGCGGCGAGCATCACGAGCACCACCCCGGCCATGGACGCCGCGGCGGACGACCGCCGCAGCATCCACAACAGCGACGCCGCCGCCCCCAGCACGCCACCGAGAAGGCACCACTGCGCAGCTGGAGGCACGAACACGCAGACCAGGGCGAACGCCCACACTCCGCCCGCGATCGGCAGCAGACGCAGATCCCGGCTCATGCCCGCGCGTCATCGCGCGGTCGAACCCGCGGGTCGCATCTCATCGGCAGCCGGTGCATCAGGACAACGTAGCGGCGTGCGACCACCTCGCAGCGCAACCGCGCCCCGGTCGGTGGACAACACATCGATGCCGACGCGGCGTGCAGGAGCGCCGAATGCGAAGCGATGATCTCTGCGTGAGGACCGCGGGCACTTCGATTCACCGACCGCGGGCCGTTCCGACAGCCGACACCGTCCACCACACCGAGCGACTCAGGCATACTCGGGGAATGGTCGACGTACGCGACATCGCAGAGCACCAGCCCAGTCACCTGACTCTGGTGCGGAACTTTCTGGCGCGCCGAGCAGAGGTCATCGCGAATGCATGACGTGATCGTGATCGGCGCCGGCCTCGCAGGGCTCCGCTGCGCGGGACTGCTCTCCGCTCACGGACTCGACGTCGTCGTCCTCGAGGCCGCGGATGCGGTCGGCGGACGCCAGCGCACCGACATCATCGACGGCTTCCGGCTGGACCGCGGGTTCCAGGTCCTCAACCCGGCCTACCCGGCACTTCGGCGCAGCGTCGATCTCGACGCACTCGCGCTCGGGAGCTTCCCTGTGGGCGTGCGGGTGCGCACGACGGACGGGGTGGCCGAGCTGCGGCATCCGCTTCGGCATCCGCTGTCGATCGTCACGTCTCTGCGCAGCGACCTGGTGAGCGGTCGGGATGCCGTCGCGCTGGCACGCTGGGCCGCGCCGGCACTGGTGCGTCCGCTCTCGCATCTGGCTCGGAACGATGCCACCATGCGCGAGGGATGGGATGCCGCGGGGCTTCGTGGCCCGCTTCGCACCGCTGTACTCGAGCCGTTTCTCGCCGGGGTTCTGGCGGAGAGAGGCGGCGAGACATCGAACGCCTTCGCGCGACTGCTCGTACGCTACTTCGCGCTCGGCCGACCCGGGCTTCCCGCACAGGGGATCGCCGCTGTCCCCGAGCAGCTCGCCGCGCACGCGCGCGCGGCGGGTACTGACATCCGTCTCGGCGCGCGCGCGGGAGGCATCTCAGCAGGAGGAGAGGAGATCACGGTGGGGCTGAGCGACGGCGACTCCGTGCGAGCGGCTCGGGCGGTGGTCGCAGTCGGCGCCGATGCCGTCAGCGACCTCACCGGTCTCGCCCGTCCGGTCACGAGAGGTCTGCAGACGTGGTGGTTCGCCGCCACTGAACCTCCCAGCAGATCCGCACTGCTCACCGTCGACGGCCGAGGTGGAGGCCCCGTCGTGAACACCGTCGTGATGACGCACACCGTGCCCTCGTATGCGCCGGCCGGACGTCACCTCATCGCCGCGACCTGCCTGCTGCCGCGTGGCGGCGCATCCGCCGACGAGTTCGACGTGCGCCGCCACCTCGAAGAGGTCTGGGATACGGACATCAGCGCGTGGCAGCTGATCCGGCGCGACGACATCGTCGACGCGTTGCCTGCCCAACCGGCACCGCTCGGCCCACCGCGATCGCCGCGCTACGCCGAGCGGCTGTATGCAGCCGGGGATCACAGAGACACCGCGTCGATCCAAGGCGCCCTCGCTTCCGGCGAGCGTGCCGCACGTGCCGTCCTGACCGACTCGGGGGCGTCGAGAAGCGGCACGTCGCTGCACAGCTGACGACGCTCGGACTCAGGCGAGAGAGAGACAGCGCCCGCAGACCGCACATCACACCCGCACACCGTCGCGGATGCCGGCGAGCAGCTTCTCTCCGATGCCGGGGACCGACAGCAGGTCATCGACCGATGTGAACCGACCGTTCTCGTCACGCCAGGCGATGATCCGCTCGGCCAGGGCGGGGCCGATGCGCGGCAGAGTCTCGAGCGCCGCCTGATCTGCGGTGTTGAGATCCACCAGATCGTCCGCGGGCGCGCCTGCTCCCGGCGACCCCTCCGCGGCTGCGGCACCCACGACCGGCACGCTGATCTGTTCGCCGTCCGAGAGCACGCGGGCGAGATTGACCGCGGTCAGGTCGGCATCGTCAGTGGTCCCGCCGGCCGCTGCCACCGCATCGACCAGCCGGGAGTCGAGATCGAGGACATAGAGTCCCGGATGCTCGACCGCGCCCAGCACGTGCACGTAGAGCTCTCCCGTCGATCCGCCGCTCTCGGCGGCCTCGGTGGCCAACGGCACCGATTCGGTCGGCACGGCCTGCCCCCGCATCAGTCCGAGTCCGACGGCCGCGGACAGCACGACGAGCGCCAACACGACGGCGGCGCCGACCCCCAGCCGCAACCGGCGCGGCGCCGGTGAGGAAGCGGCGGATTCGGGCATTCCGCAACGCTATGCCAGCGAACGGACGCCTCTCATGCATCCGGCCGCCCGTCGGGGAGAACCCCCGTGGGCGGCCGGATGTGCAGAGCGGCTGGCGACGCGGTCGGTCAGCCCTTCACGACGATGCTGACGATCTTCGGGGCGCGCACGACGACCTTGACGATCTCGCGGTCGCCGATCGAGCGAATGACCCGCTCGTCGGCACGGGCGAGCGATTCGAGCTCGGCCTCGCCGATGCGCGCGGGCACCTCGAGCTGAGCGCGGACCTTGCCGCCCACCTGCACGACGGCGGTCACGGTGTCCTCGACGAGCAGCGCCGGGTCGGCGGAGCGCCAGGTGACGAGCCCGACGGACGGCTCGTGTCCGAGGATCTGCCACATCTCCTCCGCGGTGTGCGGGGCGATCAGATCGAGCATCACGGCGACGGTCTCGGCCGCTTCACGCACCGCCGGATCAGCGGCGCCTGCAGCACCGTCGATCGTCTTGCGGGTGACGTTGACCAGCTCCATCAGACGCGCGACCAGGACGTTGAACTTCGTCTGCTCGACGAGCCCAGGAGCATCTGCCAGCAGCTTGTGCGTGGCTCGACGCAGCGCCGCATCTCCGCCCGCGAACACGACGTCGACAGGAGAGGACACCTCGTGGGCGATGCGCAACGCGCGGGCCAGGAACTTCTGCGCACCGGTCGTCGAGACGTCGGCCCAGTCCTTGTCGTCTTCGACCGGTCCGGCGAACGCGAGACCCACGCGCAGCGCATCGGCGCCGTAGGCGTCGAGCTCCTCTTCGAAGAGCACCAGGTTGCCCTTGCTCTTCGACATCTTGGCGCCGTCGAGCAGGACCATGCCCTGGTTGATGAGGTTCGAGAAGGGCTCGGTGAAGTCGATCAGCCCCATGTCGAACAGCACCTTGGTGATGAATCGCGCGTACAGCAGGTGCAGGATGGCGTGCTCGACGCCGCCGATGTAAGAGTCGACCGGCGACCAGCGGGCGGCCTGAGCCGGGTCGAACGCGACCGTGTCGCTGTTCGGCGACAGGAATCGCAGGAAGTACCACGAGCTGTCGACGAACGTGTCCATCGTGTCCGGATCCCGCAGAACGGGGTCACCGCTGGCGGCATCCACCGTGCGGACCCAGCTCTCAGCGGCGCCGAGCGGCGACGATCCCTTGGGCTTGAGGTCGAGCCCCTCGACGCTGGGCAGCTTCACCGGCAGCTGCTCCTCGGACACGGGGATGATCCGGCCGTCCTCCGCGTGCAGCATCGGGATCGGCGTGCCCCAGAAGCGCTGACGCGAGATCAGCCAGTCGCGCAGACGGTAGTTCTTGGCGGCGCGCCCGGTGCCGGACGCCTCGAGCTGCTCGATCGCACGGGCGATCGCATTGCGCTTGGACAGACCGTTGAGCGGTCCGGAGTTGATCATCCGGCCCTCTCCCGTCAGAGCGATGCCGGTGGAGGCGGGGTTCTGCTCGTCGAGCGCCGCGCCGGTGTCGATCGGCACACCCTCTTCATCGACCTCGATGACCGGCATCGCACCGGTGACGGGCGCCGTCGTGTCGACGACGACCTTCACGGGCAGGTCGAAGGCGCGGGCGAAGTCCAGGTCTCGCTGATCGTGCGCCGGCACGGCCATGACCGCTCCGTGACCGTAATCGGCCAGCACGTAGTCCGCCGCCCAGACCGGCAGCTTCTCGCCATTGACCGGGTTGATCGCGTACCGCTCGAGGAAGACCCCGGTCTTCGGGCGATCGGTGGCCTGTCGGTCGACGTCGGTGGTCTTCTGCACATCGGCCAGGTACTTCTGGAAACGCTCGCGCACGTCGGCCGGAGCATCCGCTGCGAGCTCCGAAGCCAGGTCGGAGTCGGGGGCCACGACGAAGAACGTCGCTCCGTGCAGGGTGTCAGGACGCGTCGAGAACACGGTGACGGGCTCGTCGCGCCCCTCGATGCGGAAGTCGACGTCGGCGCCGATCGAGCGTCCGATCCAGTTGCGCTGCATCTGCAGCACCTTGTGCGGCCAGAAGCCCTCGAGCTGGTTCAGATCATCGAGCAGCCGGTCGGCGTAGTCCGTGATCTTGAAGTACCACTGAGTCAGCTTCTTCTTCACGACCTCGGCACCGCAGCGATCGCAACGGCCGTCGACGACCTGCTCGTTCGCGAGCACGGTCTGGTCGTTCGGGCACCAGTTGACCGCGCTCTTCTTGCGGTACGCCAGACCTCGCTCGTGCAGCTTCAGGAACAGCCACTGGTTCCAGCGGTAGTACTCGGGGTCGGAGGTGTGCAGCACTCGCGACCAGTCGAACGAGACGCCGTAGTTCTGGAACGCCTGCTTCTGCTGAGCGATGTTCTGGTAAGTCCACTCACGGGGATCCGCACCCTGACGGATCGCCGCGTTCTCCGCAGGCAGTCCGAAGGAGTCCCAGCCGATCGGGTTGAGCACGTTGTGCCCACGGTGGCGCCAGAACCGGGCCACGATGTCCGAATACAGGTAGTTCTCCGCGTGCCCCATGTGCAGGTCGCCGGAGGGGTAGGGGAACATCGCCAGCACGTAGCGGCGGGGCCGCTTGTCATCGTCGCCGCCGGTGAGGAACGTCTCGTTCTCCGCCCAGTACTTCTGCCACTTGGCCTGGATAGCGTGCGCCGAGGAGGTCTCCTCGGCGACGGGAGAGGTGGACAGGTTCTCAGACAACGAACGCACGACCAATCTGAAGAGAAAAGGGGATCAGTTCAGGATATCGGAAGCCCAGGCCGCGGGCATTTCCACTCCCAGCGCAGCGAGCGGCGCCCGAGCCTTCGTCGCGACCTCGGCGACCTCCGAGGCGGCGACCGATCGCCAGGTGATCCCCCCGCCTGCGCCGACCACAGCGCCCGCACCGTCGATCACGATGCTGCGGATGACCATCGCGAGGTCGAGCGACCCCTCATCGCCGATGTAACCGAAGCACCCGGCGTAGATACCGCGAGGCCCTCCCTCCAGCTCATGCAGGCGCGTCATCGCCGAGAGCTTCGGCGCGCCTGTCATGCTGCCCGCCGGGAAGGTCGCTGCGAGAAGTTCGCTCGCCGTCGTGCCCGCGGCCGCCGTGCCGCTGACGGTACTGACGAGCTGGTGCACCGCCGGATACGTCTCCACGGCCCACAGCGCCTCGACCCGGATCGACCCGGGTCGGCACACCCTCGACAGATCGTTGCGCATCAGATCGACGATCATGACGTTCTCAGCCCGTTCTTTCGGGTCCGCGGCGAGCTCGTCGGCGAGCTCGGCATCGTGCGCGGCGTCCGCGCCGCGGGGCCGCGTGCCCTTGATCGGCCGCGTGCGGATGACGCCGCCGTCAGCGTGGAGGAACTGCTCGGGGCTCGCACTGAGCAAGGAGCGGCCGCCGATCCGGATGAAGCCGCCATGGTGAGCGGGAGTGGCGGCACGGAGGCGTCGGTACACCGCGACTCCGTCGTGCTCCCCCGGCACGGTGAACCGGGTGGTGAGACAGAGCTGGTAGGCGATCCCCGCTCTGATGAGCTCGCGGCAGCGCTCGATGAGTCCTGCGTACTCCGTCGGAGTGTGTCGCGCCTCGCTGCGTACGGACGAGGCCGCACTGAACACCGTCTCCCCGCGCGGCACGGCGGAGGGGGTGACGCGCGCGACGACGGCGCTCCACTCGTCGAGATCGGCATGGGCTGCGGCAACCCATACGGTGCCGGTCGCATGATCGAACGCCGCCAGCCGGGAGACCCGCAACCAGGCGTCGCCGGGCTCGTCAGCGGCTTCCGATACGGGTGCTCCCGCTGCTCGGGCGCCGGTCTCGTAGTCGTACCAGCCGACCCACCCACCCCGCAGCGGAGGACCGGGATGCGCGGCGGCCGTGCGGGTATCCATCCGCACTTCACCGGGGAACGACGCCGGATCGCCCGTCCCGACGAAGCTCCATCCCTCCGTCGCTTCCGCCCCGGCGTCGAGCCAGAACAGGTCGGCGCACGACCGCTCGAGGGCGAGGAAGAGCGCGTCAGGCGTCACCCGATCGGGCAGGACGCGGGCGCTCAGAGGTTCGGGCACGTTCTCAGCCTAGGCGGCGCGCACTCCCGTATTCTCGAGGGGTGGACGACTTGGTGCCGTGGCTGATCGACTTCATGCGGTCCATCGACCCGATCACTCGCACCCTCGTCGCGGGGCTCGCCGTGATGTTGGAGACGAGCGTCTTGATCGGGCTCGTATTCCCCGGTGACACTGTCGTGCTCGTCGCGTCCATCGGCATCACCAGCCTCCCTCAGGCCGTGGCGATGGTCGTCTCGGTCGTCGTCGGCGCGCTGATCGGCGAGAGCATCGGCTTCTGGCTCGGGCGGTGGGTCGGCCCGCACATCCGTGCCTCCTGGGTCGGCCGACGCGTCGGCGAGGAGAACTGGGTGCGGGCGGAGCGTTACCTCGCCCGCCGCGGCGGCATCGCCATCTTCCTCTCGCGGTTCCTGCCGGTGCTGCATTCCCTCGTGCCGCTGACCGTGGGCATGAGCCATTACTCATATCGGCGCTTCCTCGCGTGGACGGCGCCGGCCTGCCTGCTCTGGGCGACGGCCTACGTGAGCATCACCTCGCTCGCCGCTGGCAGCTTCGATGAGCTCGCCGACCGGGTGCACTACGCGGGATACATCTTCGTCGGCATCATCGCCCTCTTCCTCGTCGCCGTGTTCGTGGGCAAGAAGGTGATCTCGCGCCTCGAGGCGCGCCATCTCGACATCTCCGACGCGAAGGACGCGACCGACGTGAAAGACTGAAGCAATGGCTTCGTCACCTCCGGCGCCCCGGATCCACTGGTTCGCGCGCCTCGAACACCGCCTCCACGTGTGGCGCGAGGGGCGAGCGCGCCGTCGCGGCCGCACCGCGACCATCCTCCCGTTCCCCGGTTACGGCGGGCCCGGCTGGGTGCGTGTCGTCGGTCGCGTTCTCATCGTCCCTCCCGCACGGAGCACGAAGGACGGCGAGCCGGCCAGCGTCCGCGGCTGGCGGAGCTTCGTCGGCATCCCCGTGAGCTTCGCGAAGGTCGCCGTGCAGATCGGCGACTCGGTGCACTATGTCGTCGCAGACCGGGGCGGTGTGATCGACTCGGTCGTGCACGCCGAGCTCGAGCCAGGATGGCAGACCTTCACGTTCTCCGTCGAGGGTCAGGACCCGGTCGAGACGACCGCGTTCATCGTGGCCGAGTCGACCCACTTCGGGGTCGTCTCCGACGTCGACGACACCGTGATGGTCACCGCTCTCCCCCGACCTTTCATCGCCGCCTGGAACTCTTTCGTCGTCGACGAGCACGCGCGCATCCCCGTGCCGGGCATGGCCGTGCTGCTCGATCAGGTGCTCCGCGAATATCCCGGTGCTCCCATGGTCTACCTCTCGACCGGAGCCTGGAACGTCGCCCCGACTCTCCGCCGGTTCCTCGGGCGCCACCTGTTCCCCGCAGGCTCCATGCTCCTCACCGACTGGGGCCCCACGCATGACCGATGGTTCCGCAGCGGACGCGAGCACAAGCTCACCAACCTGCGTCGCCTGGCCACGGAGTTCCCGCACGTGAAATGGCTGCTGATCGGCGACGACGGCCAGCACGACGAGGCGATCTACTCCGAGTTCATGGATGAGCACCCGGACTCCGTCGCCGGCGTCGCCATCCGTCGGCTGCTCCCGGCCGAGGCCGTGCTCGCCGGTGGTCGCGCGGGCCACGAGCCGCACTCCGACGACGTCGCCCCCTGGGTCAGTGCCGAGGACGGCGCGGGGCTCCGTGACCTGCTCGGCAAAGCCGGCATCCTCCGCTGAGGTGACCATGACGCTGGCGCGGGCCGACTGGCTGGAACGCGAACGAGCGCACCAGACGAGAGCCGACGCCCTCACGGCTGAGCATCGGGAACGAGCCGCGCGGGGCGAGAAGCACCCGGTATGGGACTTCCTGTTCACCTATTACAGCTACAAGCCCGCGCAGCTGCGTCGGTGGCACCCCGGCGCCGGGGTCGAGCTCGAGGAGGCCGACGAGCGGCTGACCTGGCGGTGGTACTCCCCCGGCGCGACCGAAGCCGGTGCGGTGCCGGATGCCGCTGCCTTCGCGCGCGAGAAGGCAGACCTCGCCGGCCTCATCGAGCGGATGCTGCGTCGCACCGCCTCTCGACCCGGGCAGTTCGGATGCTTCGGACTGCATGAGTGGGCGATGGTCTATCGAGCGGATGAGCACAGACACGCGGTGCCCCTGCGTCTTGGGCAGGACGCAACGGATCTGGTCGTCGAGAGCCATGACCTCAGATGCACGCACTTCGACGCCTTCCGGTTCTTCACACCCGCGGCCGTGCCTCGCAACCGCACGGAACTGACCCGCGACGAGCAGCCCCTGTTCGAGCAGCCCGGATGCCTTCATGCCGGCATGGACCTGTACAAATGGGCGGTCAAGCTGGGCCCCCTCGTGCCCGGCGAACTTCTGCTCGACACCTTCGAGCTCGCAAGAGACATCCGCCTTCTCGACATGCAGGCCGCGCCGTACGACCTGGCACCGTGGGGTGTCGAGCCCGTACCGATCGAGACGACCGAGGGCAAGGCGGAGTACGTCCGCCGGCAGCGCGTGTTCGCAGAGCGCGGTGGGCATCTGCGCGGCGAGCTGCTGCATGCCTGGCTCGGCTCCACCACCGCCGTCACGCTCGCGGGCTGACCGGCGTGAGCGGGCTGAACGATCAGTCCGCCGGCTCGCACTCCGGGCACGGTGCCCAGTCGGTGGTCGCTGACGTCGACTGCAGGCGCAACGTCATCACGCGGGTGGCCGCGTCGGCGAGCCGATCGGCGGGCAGCACCCCCGCGTCGACCGCATCCGCGAGCCCGCGGACGATCTGGCCGGCGGTGTCGGGAGTCGAACCGGCGATCATCAGCACGAGGTCGCTCCCGGCGACGACCGCCGACACGGCGTTCGTCACGGGGTCGGCGTACTCGGGTATCCCCGAGGACTGCAGCATCCCGAGGTCATCGGTCACGATCACGCCGTCGAATCCCAGTTGTTCACGGGCGATCTCGTGCCAGCGCGCCGACAGAGACGCGGGAGCAGGATCGATCGAGGTGTAGGCCAGGTGGCCGAACATCAGCAGAGAGGCACCGGCCTCGATACCTGCAACGAAAGGCACCGCGTCCGTGGAACGCCACTCATCGATGGTCTCGGCTGTGGCAGGGACAGCACTGTGGGAGTCGCCCGGTGCCGCCCCATGACCGGGGAAGTGCTTCAGCGTGGAGGCGATGATCTGCTCTTGCGCCGTGGTGGCGGCAGCGACTCGCTCGGCGGCCGTCTGGGGGTCGGTGCCGAGTGCCCTGCCGTAGATGAATGACGACGGGTCGGACGTCACGTCTGCGACCGTGCCGAAGTTCACGGTGATCCCCGCTCTCGCCACCAGCGCCGCGCGGGCGGAGAAGGCCGACGACGTGTCGGAGACCGGCTGCGATTTCAAGACGGTCGAGGCGGGGAAACCATCGCCGACGAGGCGCGACACGATCCCGCCCTCCTGATCGACCGCCACGAGCGGAGGCAGCGCGGGGTCGACCGTGAGAGCAGACGTGAGGGTCTGGAGCTCGACGTCGGTCGCCGGGATGTTCGCTCCCATCAGGATGAAACCGCCCAGGCCCTGCTGCATGTAGGCGCGGAGCGCTCCGGCATCCGTCGTCGGGATGTGCCCCATCACAACGCTCGCCGCCTGCTCGACCGTCGTCATCTCGGCGACGAGAGCCTCGGCGTGCTCGCCGATCGCTGGTGAGGAGATCTGCGCATGGGCGAGACCGCCCTGCACCGAGCCGACAGCCGCGGCAGAGGCCGGTCCGGCCGCCGTCGCGAGGGCGACGAACGCCGCGGCACTGACCGCTCCGAAGCGACGTCGCAGCATGAAGTCAGGTGGTGAGAGCGTCGGCGATGGGCACGCCGGAGTCGGCCGTGCCGTTTCCGAATCGGATGGTGCGGCCGAACGTCGAGGGGTTGCCGAGAGATTCCGCGATCACAGCCGCCACATCGGCGCGCGCGACCTCGCCCTTGCCGTCCGGGTCGAGCAGGATACGGCCCGTCGGCTCATCGAACGTGAGCGTGCCGGGGCCGAGGATCGTACCGTCGAGGTCCGTCGATCGCAGGTGCTCGTCAGCCGCCCACTTCGCATCCGCGTAGGCGAAGAACCCGTCGTCCTCAGCTACTCCGTGATCGGCCTTCGAACCGATCCACGAGACCATGACATAGCGCATGACGCCCGCCGCCTCTGCGGCATCCATGGTGCGGATCGCCGCGTCACGATCGACGGCGTACGTGCGATCCGCGGAACCCCCACCGGCCCCGGCCGACCAGACGACGGCATCGTGACCGCGGATGATCTCCGCGAGTTCAGACGTGTCGAGGGTCTCGACGTCGGCGACGAGCGCATGCGCCCCTGTCGCCTCGACCTCCGAGACGTGGTCGGGATTGCGGATGACCGAGGTGACCTCGTCACCCCGCTCGACGAGAAGAGGAGCGAGAAGCAGTGCGATGCGGCCGTGGCCGCCGAAGACGATGATTCGCGACATGTCTTCACCCTACGCGCCCTCGCCGACGTCGGCTCGGGACGAACGGGCCGAGATCGCTCAGGGGCTCCGGACCGATGCGACGGCCAGCGCCCGCTGGACGCCCTTCGCCGCTGAGCGTCCCGCCCTGTTCGCACCGATCGTGCTCGCCGACGGACCGTAGCCGACGAGCTGGATCCGCGGGTCCTGCACCGCGGTCGTCCCCCGCCCGCCGCGGTCGAGCTGGATGCCCCCGGCCGCACTGCGGAGGTGCAGCGGCGCGAGGTGCGCGATCGCCGGGCGGAACCCCGTCGCCCAGAGGATGACGTCGACCCGCTCAAAGGTGCCGTCGGCCCAGCGGACGCCGTCCGGCTCGATGCGCGAGAACATCGGGCGGCGAGCAGCGTAGGCGCCGAGCCTCTCCGCCTCCCGTTCCTGCGGCCGCAGCATGAGCCCTGTGACGCTCACCACGCTCTCGGGAGGCAGCCCCTGGGCGACCCGTCGCTCGACGAGCGCGACAGCGGCTGCTCCTGCTTCGGGCGTGAAGTCGTCGCTGCGCCACACCGGCTCACGCCGCGTCACCCAGAGTGTGTCGGTGATCGGCGCCAGAGCTCCGAGGAACTGGACAGCCGACGCGCCCCCGCCGACGACGAGGACGCGCTTGCCCACGAAGTGCTCTGGTCCCGGATAGTCGACCGTGTGCAGCTGCTCGCCGAGGAACGTCTCCATCCCCGGGTAGTGCGGCAGGAACGGATGCGTCCACGTCCCGGTCGCGTTGACGAGCGTCCGACTGCGCCATTCCTGTTCCCCCGCGCGCACGACCAGGAGGCCATCCTCGTCGACCACCCGGTCGACTCCCACGGGCCGGATCACCGGCAGGCGATGAGCGCGCTCATACGCCGCGAAGTATGCCGGCACGGCCATATTGGCGCGCTGCCCGTCTCGCGGCGGTGGAGAATCCCCCGGCAGCTCCGCCACGCCGTGCACGTCGCGCATCGTCAGAGCATCCCACCGGTGCCGCCATGCGCCTCCGGGCTCGGAGTCCGAGTCGAGCACGACATGACCGATGCCCAGACGGGTCAGATGAAAGGAGGCCGACAGACCGGCCTGACCGGCGCCGATCACGACGCTGTCCAGGATGCTCACGATGATGACAACACCCGCGATCACGCGGTTGTTCCGGGGCGTCAGAGGGCGATCTGGTAGTGCGTGTACCCGGTGTGCGTCGCCACGCTGTCGTAGAGCGCGCGGGCTGTCATGTTGGTCTCCTGCGTCAGCCAGTAGACCTTCTCGCACCCGTTCTCGACAGCCCAGGCACGCACGTGGGCGATCAGCAGCCGCCCCACCCCGGAGCCTCGGGACTCGCCATCGACATAGAGGTCCTCCAGGTAGCAGTAGGGCGACGTGCTCCACGTCGCCGGGTGCGTGAGCCAGTGCACGATGCCGATCGCGCGCCCGTCGCCGTCGCGCGCGACCGCTCCGTGCAGATCCCGCCCCTCGACGATCCGCCGAAACGACTCTGTCGTGATCTCGTCAGGGAGCTCCGTGCCGTAGAAGGTCAGATACCCGCGCCACAGACCGGCCCATTCGTCGAAGTCGGCCTCTACGGTGGCGGTGATCGTCGTCATGCGGTCAGCCTAATGCGACGCGCCCGGGGGCCCCGCGCCGATTGGTGTTGCGCGCGATCCGTGTAGTACTCTGTTCAAGTTGCTTCGAGCAGTGAGGAAGCAGTTCTGGGCCTGTGGCGCAGCTGGTAGCGCACCTGCATGGCATGCAGGGGGTCGGGGGTTCGAGTCCCCCCAGGTCCACCCGATAGAAGGCCCCGCGAGAGATCGCGGGGCCTTCTTCTCGTTCATCCGGCACACCGGCGCGCGCGGGCGCCCTCGTCATCGGCGAAGGGCCGCCCACGGCAGAGCGCCAGGGACTTGCCATCGTCCGCTGCGCCGGATAGAAAGGCCAGGCCGTCTTCGTCACCGAGACGGTCTTCGACGAGGTGGAGGACGCACGTGCTGGGACTGTTCCGACGACCGGAGACCATGTCATCGTCTCTGTCAGACGCGTCGACCCCGATGACGGAGACGCGACTGTGGTCGCGGGGATTCGGCCTCGCCGCCACACGGAGTCTGCAGACCCTCTCGGTGCTCGCCCTGGTCGCCATCGGCGTGCTGGTGATCACGCAGCTCTCTCTCGTGTTCATCCCCGTGACGATCGCGCTGATCCTCGCCTCGGCCATCCACCCGCTCGTCGCGTTCATGCGGCGTCGCGGAGTGCCGTCGATCCTCGCCACCTGGATCGCGCTGATCGGCATCCTCGCGATCCTCGGCGGCATCGTCTGGGTGATCGTGCTGACGGTCCGTTCCCAGTGGGACGATCTGATCGAGTCGGCCACCGACGGCGTGACGCAGGTGACGGCCTGGCTCGACACCCTGCCTTTCGACATCGCATCGATCGATCTCGACGAGGTGTGGGCAGGAGTCGGCGACTTCCTGACCAGCGCCTCGTTCGGACGCGGCGCTCTCGCGGGGGTCTCGGCCACTGCGAGCTTCTTCACCGGCCTCGCCCTGATGATCGTCGTGCTGTTCTTCTTCCTCAAGGACGGACCGCGCATCTGGGAGTTCCTGCTCCGTCCCTTCACCGGGAACAGCTATGAGCGTGCGCGCCGCATCGGCGACAAGACCGTCGACGTCTTCGGAGGCTACATCCGCGGCACGTCGATCGTCGCCGCCGCCGATGCTCTCGGCATCGGCATCGGCTTGGCGATCCTGCAGATCCCTCTTGCACTCCCCCTCGCCGTGATCGTCTTCCTGACGGCGTTCATCCCGCTGGTCGGCGCAACCGCCGCCGGGATCCTCGCGGCTCTCGTGGCGCTCGTCACGCACGGCCCGGTGGCAGCCCTCATCGTCGTCGGCATCGTCGTGCTCGTGAATCAGCTCGAGGGCAACTTCCTTCAGCCGGTCGTGATGGCCCGCTCCCTCAAGCTCCACGCTCTCGTGATCCTCCTCGCCCTGACCACGGGCACCATCCTCGGCGGCATCGTCGGCGCGGTGCTCTCGGTGCCGATCGCCGCTGTCGCCTGGGGCATCATCACGGTGTGGGACGGCCCGCACACCCCCGCGAAGCCGTTCCGCAAGAAGCGCCCCGAAACGGTGTGACGCCGCCGACCCATCGAGTGCCGCAGAATCGTCGCACCGCCGGATACTCCTCCGGACCTCGGTCGTCAACCCACTCCCTGTCTGTGCACGCCCGTCCTATCGTGGCGCGCACATCTCACGAGAGGAGTCGATGATGACCAACAACCCGATACCGCCGCTGGTCCCCCGCCCGGACGACGAAGGAGAGATCGACGGCGTGCCTCACCGCGACGTCGACGGCGAGCCCGTTCTCGACACGGATGCGGATGCCGACCAGGTCGACGGCGCCGCGGCCGACCGCCTGGCGTCGGAGAAGCCGCTGGGCGAGGACTCCTGAGTCCTCGCCCAGCACGCCCCTGCGCGGCAGGCCCCTCCCCGGGTCCTGCCGCGCAGCCTGTTCAGGTCGCGAGAAGAGGGGGCAGGTGCGGGATCGCGATGGGCCTCGTCGCCCGACTCGAATCCTGCACTCGCGTCACCTCTTCGAGAACTTCGTAAGCGGTCGTGTACCGCACTGCCAGAGGCAGGTCGCGAAGCCACACGACCTCGACCTCGGTGTCCGCGTACTCGTAGACGCATGCCACCACGTGCCGCGGATCGTTCGTCTCGTATCGTCGGTCGTTGATCACCCACTCCGACGGTGTGACGCGATGCAGCACGTATCTAGGATCTGGATCTCCGGACATGTGATTCCCTCCAAGACTCTCTCCCCACTCAAGATCATCCCCGCTCCGACCGAAAGGTCACAGGGGCTTGACAGCTGAGACGAGAGACTTCAGGGGGTCACGCCCGAGGGCGGATGGTCAGATCGGTGAGAGCGGCGTCGTCCGGCAGGTCGAGCGCGGTGAGGATCGTCGTCGCGACGGAATCCGCCGTGATGAACCGCTCCGGGTCGTAATCCCGCCCTTCCTGCTGGTGCACTCGTTCCTGCATGGGGGTCGCGGTGCGTCCGGGGTAGATGGAGGTCACCCGCACACCATGCTCGCTCTCCTCGGCCCGCAATGCGTCGGCGAGAGCCTTGAGTCCGTGCTTCGATGCGGCATACGCCGACCAGCCGGCGTGCGCGTGCAATCCCGCACCGGAGTTGACGAACACGATCCGAGCGCGAGAGACGCGCAGCACAGGGAGGAGCAGACGGGTGAGCTCGGCAGGCCCCACGAGGTTGACCGCGAGCTGGCGCTCCCAGAGATTCGCCGGAAGGTCGGCCACGGGTCCGAGGTCGACGACGCCCGCCGCGTGCACCAGCGAGTCGATGCGCTCGGGAAGCGCCTGCTTCGACAATGCCCACGACAGCCTGCCGGGTTGCGCGAGGTCGCCGACGACGGCCGAGGCTCCAGGCAGCGCCGCGGTGATCTCCTTGGCGCGCCCGGCATCGCGGGCGAGCACCACGACCTGATCGCCCCGATCGAGGAGGCGGCGCGCGACGACCGCGCCGATGCCGGATCCGGCACCGGTGATCAGGTGGGAGGTCACGTCAGTCGCGGTCTGCTGCGGCGGAGTCTGCGAGCTCGAACGGCACGACGGGGCAGTCCTTCCACAGACGCTCGAGGCCGTAGTAGACGCGCTCTTCCTGGTGGAAGACGTGGACGATCAGATCGCCGAAGTCGAGGAGAACCCATCGGGCCTCCGCGCGACCTTCGCGGCGGACCCGCTTGTGACCGGCTTCGATGAGCTTGTCCTCGATCTCATCGGCGATGGCGGCGACGTTGCGCTCGCTGTTTCCGGTGACGAGCAGGAAGATGTCGACGAGCGGCAGAGGCTCCGAGACGTTGAGCGCGACGAGATCCTCACCGCCCTTCGAGACGGCGGCGTCGGCCGCGAGCTGGAGCATCTCTTCGGCGGTTTCAGGTGACTGCATCAGAACACATTCGTGGTGAAGGCGACGATCAGGGACACGCCCAGCGCGAGCGCGAGACCACCCGCCACGATCGCGAGGATGAGCATGAGTTTGTTGCCCTTTTCGGGGGCGGGCGGGCGGATGACCTCGCCGGCGGGCTTGATGGTGCTGACGGCCGCGCTGGCGGCGATCGGCGTGGGCGAGGATGCCGGGGGCAGCTCGCCGTCGATGAGCACGGCGTCCACGTCCTTGCCGTCCGTGGTGCCGTGCGCGTGGCCCTGCGAACCGAGTCCCTTGGGAAGTTCGTAGGAACCGGTCACGAGGATCTCTCCCGTGGAGGCGACGGGGCCTGAGAGCGACCCCTCTCCCGGGGAGGGGTTGAAGATGAGGGTGTTCGGAGCGAGATGCTGAGAACCGGTCGAGTCTCCGACGGTTAGCAGCTCGTCGAAAGACGGCGAGAAGGGCTTCCGTGTCTCCGCGTCGTCGCTGAGCAGATCCTGACCGAAGGCGGAGTTGACGACGGGGCGCTCCCCGTCCGCGATGTCGTCGTCGGCGTCGTCCACATCCGCCAGAACGTCGCCTTCGTCGATCTCGTCGGTCGCTTCTGCATCGATTCCGAGCTCCGCGACGGCGGCACTCGTGTCGCCCGCGCCGGAGGTGACCGGCTCGCGGTCGTCGTCCGTCGTGTCGAGGTTCGTCGAGGCGCTGACCGGTGCGGGCAGATCCGCCGCAGCCGAGTCCTCGTCTTCCTGGTCATCGTCGTCAACGACATCGGAGTCGTGGACATCGGGGTCATGGACGTCGGAGTCGGGAGCGTCGGCTGCCTCAGCCGCGGGGACCTCGACGGGCGGAACCTCGTCGGTCGAGTCCGCATCATCCGCACTGTCCGGCGCGTCGGACTCGTCAGCGTCGCCGACGGGAACGGATCCGGTCATGGAGCGTTCGCGCTCGCGAACCTGGCGACGCGTCAGCGGCGTGTTCCCCGGCTCGGTCTCGCCGCGGACGGCCGGTGCCGACGGTGCAGCGGGTTCGGTCTCGGCGGCGTCCTGCTCCTCGGGCGGCGTTGCGGCGGGCGGAGTCGCGACCGCGGCGGCAGCCGCAGCCTCCTCCGCTGAGATGACCGGTGTGGAGCCGGTCAACCGGATCTCACGCAACTGCTTTCGCGTCAGCGGACCCTGTTCCTGCCGATCCGATGTACTCATGCCTTGCTCCGATACAGATGATGCTTCGCGATGTATTGAACGACTCCGTCGGGGACGAGGTACCAGACCGGCTCGTCGTCACGGACCCGCGCCCGGCAGGCCGTCGACGAGATGGACAGCGCCGGCACCTCCAGTTGGCTGACGTTGTCGCTCGGGAGGCCGTCAGTGCTCAGGACGTGTCCTGGACGTGAGACCGCGACGAAGTGGGCCAACTCCCACAGTTCATCATGGTCCCTCCAACTGAGAATTTGCGCCACGGCATCGGCACCCGTGATGAAGAACAGCTCGGCGTCGGGCCGCTTCTCCTTCAGGTCGCGGAGGGTGTCGATCGTGTACGTCGGCCCTTCACGGTCGATATCGACTCTGCTCACCGTGAACTGCGGGTTGGACGCCGTCGCGATCACGGTCATGAGGTAGCGGTGCTCACTGGGGGTGACATCCGACTTCTGCCACGGGTGTCCGGTGGGCACGAAGACGACCTCGTCGAGATCGAAGGAGTGCGCGACCTCGCTCGCGGCGACCAGGTGCCCGTGGTGGATGGGGTCGAACGTGCCGCCCATCACACCGATGCGCGCCGGACGCGAGGTCGTGTCGTTCATATGGGCCTAGTGGCCGTGCCCTGCCTCGTGGCCGTCCTTGCCGTGCCTCGCGGCCCAGGCGTCAGCCTTGGCGGAGTGACGGTTGGCGACGTTCTTGTATGACAGCGTGACCAGGCCGAGGAAGGCGAAGACGATGATCGCGATGACGCCGAAGATCAGCGTCTCGAGCTGGACATTGCCGTGGTGCTCGGTTTCGGCAGCGACCATCGCGATCTGTGCGACGAGGTTCATCCTGACTCCGTTTCGTGGCTGGCGGGCGTGGCTCACGAAGAGCCACAGCGCCCCCTAGTCTAGCCCTCAGCCGCGCGTCTGCCCTGCCCCACGCGCCAGCCATTTCGTGCTGGTCAGCTCGGAAAGCCCCATCGGGCCCCTCGCGTGCAGCTTCTGCGTCGAGATCCCGACCTCGGCACCGAACCCGAACTCCCCGCCGTCGGTGAACCGCGTGGAGGTATTCACCATCACGACCGCCGAGTCGACCTCGGCCAGGAACCGCTCCGCGTTGCGCGAATCCGTCGTGATGATCGACTCCGTGTGGCCGGTGCTGTAGCGACGGATGTGGTCGAGAGCGTCATCGAGCGTGTCGACGACCTTGATCGCGATGTCGAGGCTCAGATACTCCGTCGCCCAGTCCTCCTCGGTCGCGGGGATCACGTTCGAGACGAGGCCGACCACCATGTCGTCGCCGTGAATGGCCACGCCCTCGCTCTGCAGCGCACTCGCGACCAGCGGGACGAGCCGTGGCGCGGCCTGACGGAGCACGAGGACCGTCTCGACCGCATTGCAGACGCTGGGGCGCTGCACCTTCGCGTTCACGACGATGTCCTGCGCCCAGTCGTCAGGGGCGCTCTCGTCGAGGACGATGTGCACGTTGCCGGCGCCGGTCTCGATCACGGGCACGGTCGCCTCGGTCACGACGGTCTCGATCAGCCCCGCACTGCCGCGAGGCACCAGCACGTCGATGTAACCCCGTCCGTGCATGAGGGCGGTGGCGCCGTCGCGACCGAAGTCGTCGACGGTCTGCACCGCTTCCGCGGTGACGCCTGCCTCCTCGAGTGCCTGGCGCATGATCTCGACGAGCACCGCGTTGGAGTCTCGTGCGGCGCTGCCACCGCGCAGGACCACGGCGTTCCCCGAGCGCAGCGCGAGCGCCGCGATGTCGACCGTGACATTGGGGCGCGCCTCGTAGATCGCCCCGACTACCCCGAACGGCACCCGCACCTGCTCGAGAGCGACGCCGTTCGGCATCCGGTGCCCTCCGACGACACGACCGACAGGGTCGGGAAGAGCCGCCACCTGACGGACCGCAGCGGCGAGGGAGGCGACGCGCTTCTCATCGAGGCGCAGTCGGTCGATGAGCGACTCGCCGATGCCGTCAGATCGACCGCGCTCGATGTCTCGGCCGTTGGCCTCGATGATCGCGGCCGCATTCCCCTCGAGAGCCACCGCGATGGCTTCGAGCGCGCGGGACTTGTCGTCGCTGGTCAGTCTGGCCGTGGCGCGGGACGCCTCTTTGGCACGCTCGAGCCGCACCTGCGGGGTCTGGTCGGTCATCCGCCCAGTCTAGGAGAGCGCGGGCTCGAACCAGGTCCCTATGTCGGCGCCCGCGAGGGCCTTGTCGACGAGGTCGGCGCTGGTCACGAGCACACCGATCCCGGACGCGGCCGCCAGTCGGGCGGCGGACACCTTCGTCGCCGCTCCCCCGGTGCCGACACTGTTGACGACCGTCGAGCCGAACTCGAGGCCTGAGAGATCGGCGTCCGGAGCGACGACGTCGATGGGCTCAGCGGTCGGGTCGGACGGCGGCTTGGTGTACAGCGACTCGATGTCGCTGAGCAGCACGAGCGCATCCGCCTCGATCAGCTGGGCCACGAGCGCGCCGAGGCGGTCGTTGTCGCCGAATCGGATCTCCTGCGTCGCGACCGTGTCGTTCTCGTTCACGATCGGCAGGATGCGAAGACCGAGAAGTCGCTCCATCGCCCGTCGCGCGTTGCTGCGCGAGGTCGGATTCTCGAGATCACCGGTCGTGAGCAGCACCTGTCCCGCGACGATGTCGAAAGGACGCAGCGACTCCTGGTAGCGGTACACGAGGATGTTCTGTCCGACGGCGGCTGCGGCCTGCTGAGTGGCCAGGTCCGTGGGGCGAGCATCGAGACGCAGGAACGGGATGCCCGTGGCGATCGCTCCGGAGGAGACGAGGATCACCTCGGCCCCGCGCGCGTGCGCTGCCGCCAGTGCCTCCACCAGAACGGGGATGCGCCAGGAGGACTCCCCGCTGATCGAGGAAGACCCGACCTTGACGACGATCCGTGAGGCTGTGGCGAGATCCGCCCTCGTGCGGGCGGTCACTCCCCGTCCTCGCGGTAGGCCGCGAGCCGCTGAGCCTCGACCTCGGCGCGAGCCTCGGCCTTGGCATCCATGCGCTCGTAGTAGTTCTCACGACGCTCGGAGGTGGTGCGACGCCCGTTGGGGGCGAGACGCGGGTCGGTGCCACGGGGTGCGGTCATCAGCTCGGCCGCAGACGTCATGGTGGGCTCCCAGTCGAAGACGATGCTGTCGCCCTCGCCGATGACGACCGTCGACCCCTGCACGGCACCGAGGCGGAAGAGCTCGTCCTCGACGCCCAGCTTCTCGAGACGGTCGGCGAGGTAGCCCACCGCCTCTTCGTTCTGGAAATCGGTCTGCTGGACCCAGCGCACCGGCTTCTCGCCGAGGATGCGGTAGACGTTGCCGTAGCTGCCGCCCTCGACGCGGATCTCGAAGCCCTTCTTCGGGCCACGCGGGCGAAGGATGACGCGCTCACGCGGGACCTCGGTCGCGGCGAGCTCGGCACGGTGCTGGTCGACGATCTCGCCGAGCGCGTAGGTCAGCGGGCGCAGACCCTCGTGCGAGATCGTGGAGATGTCGAAGACACGGAATCCGCGAGCCTCGAGGTCGGGGCGCACGAGGTCTGCGAGGTCGCGGGCCTCCGGCACGTCGATCTTGTTCAGGGCGATGAGCTGCGGGCGCTCGAGCAGAGGGGTCTGCCCCTCGGGAACCTCGTATGCGGCGAGCTCTCCCAGGATGACATCGAGGTCGGAGATCGGGTCGCGACCGGGCTCGAGCGTTGCGCAGTCGAGCACGTGCAGCAGTGCGGTGCAGCGCTCGACGTGACGGAGGAACTCCAGTCCGAGACCGCGTCCCTCGCTCGCTCCTTCGATGAGTCCGGGGACGTCAGCGACCGTGTATCGCGAGTCCCCTGCCTGCACGACACCGAGATTGGGGTGCAGCGTGGTGAAGGGGTAGTCGGCGATCTTGGGGCGTGCGGCCGAGATCGCGCCGATCAGGCTGGACTTGCCCGCCGAGGGGTAGCCGACCAGAGCGACGTCTGCCACGGTCTTGAGCTCGAGGATGACATCGCCCTCGTACCCGGGGGTCCCGAGCAGCGCGAACCCGGGAGCCTTGCGCTTCGGGGTGGCGAGTGCGGCGTTGCCGAGTCCGCCATGCCCGCCCTTGGCGACGACGTAGCGCTCACCGGGCTCGATCATGTCGATGAGCACCTCGCCGGCCGGGTTCTTCACCACGGTGCCGACGGGAACGGGAAGCTCGAGATCCTCGCCCATGAACCCCGCACGGTGGTCGCCCATTCCGGGGCCGCCGTTTCCGGAGCTGCGATGCGGAGAGTGGTGGTACGAGAGGAGCGTTCCCGTCTGGGTGTCGGCGACGAGCACGACGTCGCCGCCGTCACCGCCGTTGCCGCCGTCGGGGCCGCCGAGCGGCTTGAACTTCTCGCGGTGCACCGAGACACAGCCGTTGCCGCCCTTGCCCGCGCGCAGATGCAGCGTCACGGTGTCGACGAAGCTGACCATGTCTCTCTCCTCAATTGATGCGGCCTGAGATGTGGACTCGGCCGGAAACGCAGATTCGGGACGGGCCGAAGCCCGCCCCGAATCGGATGACTAGTGTCGTGCTGTGATCACTCAGCAGCGGCGACGATGTTGACGACCTTGCGGCCGCCCTTCGCGCCGAACTGGACCGCACCGGCGGCCAGAGCGAACAGAGTGTCGTCGCCACCACGGCCGACGTTCACGCCGGGGTGGAAGTGCGTGCCGCGCTGGCGGACGATGATCTCGCCGGCGAGAACCTGCTGTCCACCGAAGCGCTTGACGCCAAGTCGCTGAGCGTTGGAGTCACGACCGTTACGGGTGGAGCTTGCGCCCTTTTTATGTGCCATGTCCTGGTCTCCTCGGTCTTTACTTGATGCCGGTGATCTTGACGCGCGTGAGCTCCTGGCGGTGGCCCTGACGCTTCTTGTAGCCGGTCTTGTTCTTGTACTTCTGGATGATGATCTTCGGGCCGCGGAGGTTGCCGATGACCTCTGCCGTGACCTTGACCTTCGCCAGCGAATCAGCGTCGGTGGTCACCGAGGCGCCGTCGACGAGCAGCACTGCGGCCAGCTCGATCTTCTCGCCCTGTGCAGCCTTGACACGGTCGAGCTGAACGATCGTGCCGACCTCGACCTTCTCCTGCCGCCCACCGGCGCGCACTACTGCGTAAACCACTTCATACCTGTTTCGTTGGGGAGCTCGCGGCTCCGAGATCTCACGGGAAGACTGTTGCTTGCATGCATCGCGGGGCGACGGGCACGAACGCAAGACTCTCCGCTCCGACCGTCCAGGACGACGCGGCATACGCACCAAGGGACTACTTTACCGGATGCGGGACACTGTGGCAAAACGTGCCGCCCGGTGTGTCCGGTCATAGGCTGGAGGGATGACCGTTCTCGTCGATGACCCCCTGTGGCCTGCGCACGGGCGCCTGTGGGCTCATCTCGTCAGCGATGACACCCTGCAGGAGCTGCACGACTTCGCGAGGGCGCATGACGTGCCCGCGCGCGCGTTCGATCTCGACCACTACGACGTTCCGGAAGAGATCATCCCCCGGCTCCTCACCGCCGGCGCACAGCATGTCGGCGGCAAGGAGCTGGTCAGGCGGCTGATCGCCTCAGGACTGCGAATCCCCGCTCGCGACCGGCGCTGACGGCTCGGAGTTCACCGAGACGGGCGTGCCTGTGAGGGCAGCCGTCGAGACGCGGCGACGACCGCGACCCTGACCGGGCGCCTTCGGCTCGGGAAGAGCATCGAGCACCGAATCGAGCAGCGCCTCCGCCGGGGACTTCGGCGACGACTTGCGGTCGGATCCACGCTTCTTGCGAGGCTTCTTGGCGCGCTCCTGCGGTGCGGTCGCTTCCGTCGGCTCAGCCACGGGAGCGACGGCCTCTGCCGGCTCGTCGGCATTCGGAGTGCGCGTCGAGGCTGCGATCTGCGCGAGTGCCGACTTCGCTCCCTCGGGGATGCTGTGCGTCGTCACCGCGGCCGGAGCAGCGCTCTGCGACTGACCGTTGCCGCCGCGCTGGCGACGGTTGGACTGAGAGCTGCCGTTCCCGTTGCCGTTGCCGTTCCCGTTGCTGCTGGAGCGGTGCTTGACGACGGGGTCGTGGTGGACGATGACGCCGCGGCCGGCGCATACGTCGCACGCCTCGCTGAACGTCTCGAGCAGGCCGAGGCCCAGCTTCTTGCGGGTCATCTGCACGAGGCCGAGCGAGGTGACCTCGGCGACCTGGTGCTTCGTCCGATCCCGGCTGAGGCACTCGATCAGGCGACGCAGAACCAGGTCGCGATTGGACTCGAGCACCATGTCGATGAAGTCGACGACGATGATGCCGCCGATGTCACGCAGCCTCAGCTGGCGGACGATCTCCTCGGCCGCCTCGAGGTTGTTCTTGGTGACGGTCTCCTCGAGGTTTCCGCCCGAGCCGACGAACTTGCCGGTGTTCACGTCGACGACGGTCATCGCCTCGGTGCGGTCGATGACCAGCGAACCACCCGAGGGCAGCCACACCTTGCGGTCGAGCGCCTTCTCGATCTGCTCCGTGATCCGGAAAGCGTCGAACGGGTCGGTCTCGTCCTCATACGACTCGACGCGCTCGAGGAGGTCGGGTGCGACGCTCTCGAGGTAGGCGCGGATCGTGCGCTGCGCGTCCTCGCCCTGGATGAGCATCTTCGTGAAGTCCTCGTTGAAGACGTCGCGGACGATCTTGACGAGGAGGTCGGGCTCGGCGTGCAGCAGTGCGGGTGCCTGCTGGTTCTCGACCTGCTTGCGGATGTGCTCCCACTGGCTGGTCAGCCGCTGGACGTCACGCGTGAGCTGGTCCTCGGTGGCGCCTTCGGCCGCCGTGCGGACGATCACGCCGGAGGACTCGGGCAGGACCTCCTTGAGGATGCGCTTCAGGCGCGTGCGCTCGTTGTCGGGAAGCTTGCGGCTGATGCCGTTCATCGATCCGCCCGGCACGTACACGAGGTAGCGGCCCGGGAGCGAGATCTGGCTGGTCAGACGCGCGCCCTTGTGGCCCACCGGATCCTTGGTGACCTGCACGAGGACGCGGTCGCCCGCCTTCAGCGCGAGCTCGATGCGACGCGGCTGGTTGCCGGTCTCGACGCCGTCCCAGTCGACCTCACCGGAGTACAGCACGGCGTTGCGGCCGCGGCCGATGTCGACGAACGCCGCCTCCATGCTCGGCAGCACGTTCTGCACGCGACCGAGGTAGACGTTGCCGATCAGCGATGCGTCCTGGTTGCGAGCGACGTAGTGCTCGACGAGCACGCCGTCTTCGAGGACGCCGATCTGCGTGCGGCCGTTCTTGGAGCGGACGACCATCTTGCGGTCGACCGACTCGCGACGCGCGAGGAACTCCGCCTCGGTCACGACCGGGCGACGACGACCTGCGTCACGTCCGTCGCGGCGGCGCTGCTTCTTCGCCTCCAGGCGCGTGGAGCCCTTGATGGCCTTCGGCTCGGTGATGTACTCCACGACGCGCTGACGGGGCTGGCGCGGTTCATCGCGCTGCTCCCGCGGCTCACGCTGATCGCGAGTGTCGAGGTCGTCCGAACCGCCGCGACGACGACGGCCGCGGCGACCGGCCGGCTCGTCCTGCTCGCGGTCGGCGATGCGGTCGAACACACGCTCGCGACCCGTGCGCGCAGGAAGCGGCAGGACCTCGGGTGCGTAGAAGTGCAGCTGGGTCGAGACCTGCGAGACGAAGACCTCGGGGAGCAGCCCCAGCGAGACGGCGGTGAGGGGCTTGGGCTCCTCCGGCTTCTCGGGTGCGGTCTCGGCAGCGGGCTTCTCGGCAGCGGGCTGCTCGGCAGCGGGCTGCTCGGGTGCGGCTTCGACAGCGGGCTGCTCTGCAGAGGCGTCGGGCGCGTCCTGCGACGGAGCCTCCGCAGCAGCGGCATCCTCAGCCGGGGCATCCTCGACAGGAGCCTCCTCAGCAGGAGCATCCTCAGCAGGAGCATCCTCAGCGGGAGCCTCCTCCGCAGGAGTCTCCTCGGCCGAGGCGGTCTCGCTCGTCGAACCCTCGCCGTCGTCCGGAGCGTCGGATGCGACAGCCTCCGGAGCGTCGGCGACTACCTCTGCGGGCGCATCAGCATCCGCAGTGAAGTCGAGGGTAGGGGCGTCGTAGTCATTGTTCTCATCGGCCATCTCTGGCTTGCTCCTCGCGCGGACACTTCGTGTTCCGCTAACTCTCATGCGACACCCGCAGGTGTCGCGAACTCATTCGGTGTGCGACCGGCCCATGGCTCTGATCACGAGGGGCATACGGCCCCGAAGTCTGCGTCGATGCGCGCCACGACGGGGTCGAGCGATGCATCACAGGCCATTATCGCACGCCGCACCCAAACGTCCTACATCCCAGGCACCACATGGCATGTCGGGGCGGTGGGCCAAAACGGGTAGGCCAAGATCCGCGGACCACACACTGGATGCCAGCTCTCTCGAAGGCGTAACACGAGCGAGAGGAGCGGCCATTATGAGCACCAAGAAATACCGCGCGCGGATCTGGAACCCGACGATCAAGAAGAAGATCGACCTGGGCTACTACGGCACCGAGGAGGAGCGCGACCTGGTCGAAGCCCAGGCCAAGCTGGACCTGTCTCAGCAACGAACCCCGAAGGCCATCGAGGACCGCACTCGGGGCGGTGAGTTGTTCGTGACTTTTGCAGAGCGGACTCTCCTCGACCGGAAGCGTCGGGTGACCCTGTCGACCTGGACCAACTACCAGGCCATGCTCCGGAAGTGGGTGGTACCCACCTTCGGACAGATGAAGCTCCGCGACATCACTCCCCGCGACGTGGACCGCTGGTTCAACGAGGTACTCCCCCAGGGCTCGCCGTCAAATGCCCAGCGGTACAGCGTTCTCTCCATGGTGATGATCCGCGCGGTGAAGATGCAGGAGATTCCGTCCAACCCCTGCATCGTGGAGGGCGTCGCCGCGACGAAGACGAAGCGACGGCCCACGTGGGCTTGGGAAGACTTCCAAGTCCTCTACGGGGCCGCAGCGACCGATCAGGAGCGAGCCCTCCTCTGGGTGCTCGCTGGCTCGGGATGCCGCATCGGTGAGGCTCTCGCACTCAACGTGGAGGACATCGACATCCTGGGCTCCACGATCACCGTCTCGCACCACATGGTTCGCACGGAGAGGGTTGACGGCACCAAGGCGCACCCGGAACAGGTGCGCTATCTGACGATCCCTCCACAGGCCCTGGAAGCCCTCCAGACGCACTTGGATAGAGCCGGGCGCGTGATGTCCCAGCCGGTCTTCGTGAACTCCCGAGGAGGGCGTCTGGGCTACGACCGGGCACGCCGGACCTTCGACAGCATCCGCTCGTCGCGAGGTCTGGATGACCTGGTGATCCACGACCTCCGTCACCTCAGCCTCACAGCCTTCGGCAAGACCGGCGCGACCCTTGCCGAGATCATGCAGCGCGGCGGGCATTCCGACATGCGCACGGCGCTCCGCTACCAGCACGCCTCTCGTGATCGGGATCGTGCGTTGGTCCAGAAGATGGCGGAGATGATCCCGTGACAACTCCATGGGATCTCAATGCGCTGCTCGTGGACGGCGAGATCGACAGCGACGCTGTCGCTGCAAGGGAGCGACTCGACATCGCCGCTCGTGATCGGGCGTTCGAATACTCCCTGCTGCACGACTTCGAGATGATGCTGGAGATCGCCAAGGCGGCGAGCAAGGCGGCGGAGAAGGAAGAGCGCCGCATAGCTGCTCGGGCTGCGAAGGCCCACGCTGCTGCTCTCGGAGACTAGGGGCGCGGTACCTGAAGCTCCGGCAGACGAGGGTCGTCCAGCTCGAAGGTGAGGTGCCCCTCCTCTGCTGCGTCGATGCAGACGACGGCGTCGATTCTGCGGATGCATGCGATGTCGAGGAAGTCGATGGCTTCGGCTCTCGTGTACGAAGTGAAGGAACCGGCTGTTGGGTGCGCCTGCAAGCCAACGATCCAATCCTCAGCGGTCCCGCATTCGTCGAGGGTCGCGAGGATGGCGGTCTCGCTCTCGCCGGTCTCTTGCTCAGCGGCGATCATGGCCGCGTCGCACGCCGGAGTGACAGTGGGGCTGGAGCTGCACGCCGTGAGCCCCATGACGGACAGAGCGATCAGCGCGAGTGCCTGTCCAACTCGTTTCATGCCCTCAGTATGTCGGTCGTGAGCGACTCGCGTTCGCGACCGCCCTGCGGCTCATCGATACCCTGGGGCCATGAAGACCATGGAGCAGGAGAGGGTCGAGCGCTTCGAGCGGACGTTCTACGACGTCGAGATCGACTCGACCTATCTGGAGCTGTACCGGCGCGAGCAGGTTGCTCCTCGGGCCTTCGCGTACATTCACGCCGGTCTTGACGCAGAGTTCAAGTGGATGAATATCAAGGCTCGAAACGGATCGAACGGTCATTTCAATGCCGACAACTCGCGAAATCTTCTCCATCTCATCGACCGACTCACCGAAGCCCGAACGGTACTCAGCAAGGCCGGGCACGAGCTAGTGATGAGCGCTGAGTATCAGCGAGTGATCGAGAACGCCCCCGCTTGGCTCTCGGACAGTGGCGGCAGCCCGATTCCCGAGGGCTTCACTCCGATTGAGGTGGAAAGCTACGCGCCCGTGCTCAGCTTGGGTGACCAGGCGATCACCCTATCCGACTCGCGGACGGTGAAACTCACCCCAATCGGGGAGGGAGCCTTTGCTGTGGTGCACCGATTCACGGACCCCAACCATGGGCTCACCCTGGCACGCAAGAAGCTGAAGCCCACCGCCGACGACCGCGAGAAGGAGAGGTTCCGGCGCGAGTTCGAGCTGATGAAAGAACTCCAGTTTCCCTACGTTCTGGAGGTCTACCAGTTTCGGGAAGCCGACTGGTCCTACACGATGGAGCACTGCGATGTGTCCCTGGAGCAGTACGTGGAGCGTCGAAACAATCAGCCTGCCTTCGGCTTCACGACTCGCAAGCGGATCGCCCTCCAGTTTCTCTACGGACTCAACTTCATCCACTCGAAGGGCCATTACCACCGTGACCTGAGCACGCGGAACGTCCTCCTGCGAACGTTCGGAGGTTCGGCGGTCCTGGTGAAGCTGTCTGACTTTGGGCTCGCCAAGCGCAAGGGGTCCGAGTTCACCGTGACGGAGACTGAGCTGAAGGGGACCAAGCTCGATCCGTCCTTGGGCTCGTTCAAAGAATTCGGTGCGGTGCACGACATCTTTGCTGCCGGATTTGTCTTGCTGTACATCTTCACGGGGCGGAAGAACGTTGGACGAGGCATCGACGAAGATGTGGAACGGATTGTGCAGAAATGCGTCGATTCGCGGACTGATCGGCGCTACCAATCCGTCATGGAGCTGATCGCGGACGTAGAAGCGCTCGGTGCACCACCCGCCCCAGGAACACCGCCGCGAACGGCCGGCCAAGATCATCCCGCGCGAGAAGTCTTCGATTTCTTGAACCGCGTTTCGGGGACCGAGACGCCCTCGTAGACGTGGTTAGCAGGGCTCTAACGCCACGAGCCCGGGGCCTACTTGGCTGCGAGGTAGCGGTACACGGTCGCGCGGCTGATCTTCAACGCGCGCGTGATCTCGGGCACCTTGTGGCCCTCGTCGTACATCCTCTGAATGAGATGCGCCTGCGTCGCGTCCACCGAGCGAGGGCGTCCACCAGTGATGCCCTGCTCGCGTTTGTGGTCGAGAGCTGCGCGCGTCCGCTCTGAATTAAAGTCGCGCTCCATCTGCGCGAACACGGCGAGCATGCCCATCATGGCCTTGCCGGTCGTCGTCGTAGTGTCGATGCCGTCGAGGGTCCGCACGTGGATGCCCCGGCTCACGAGGGCTTCAATGGTCGTGATGACGTGGCCGGAGTTGCGGCCCAACCTGTCGAGCTTCCACACCACGAGGGTGTCACCCTCCTGGAGCCCGCGTTCCTCGTCCAGCATGTTGTCCCAGGCGGGGCGGCTTGTCTTGGTGCCGCTCACGCCGTGATCGACGTAGATGTCGCGGGCCTGCACCCCGGCCTCAGAGAGCTTGGCGCGCTGATATGCCTCGTCCTGTTCGGCGGTAGAGACCCGCGCGTATCCGATCAGTCGGCCCGTGGTCGTTGTCATGCTCAAAGTCTCGCATCTCGTGTCTCCAAAGGCAAGGGTTTTGCAGAGGATTGGAGACACATTCCACGAGACGCTTTCAGGGGAAGTTTCGATACTCGGCGCGGGCTCCGAACTTGTCTCAGCTCGCGTTCGTTTCTGAGACAGTCGCGCACCCCAGTTCAAGGATCGGTACGAGCATGACTAGTCGGTCCCGTACGACGCGGAGTTGACTGCTCGGTCTCGTCGCTTCGTCGCGCGCACGGTATCAATCGAGATCTTGAAGTGAGCGGCCAGTTTTCGTTGTGACCATCCGGCCCGCGCTAGGTCAACCAGCTCATCCTCCTGCTCAGCGGTGAGGCGTCGGCGTCCTCGCGTGGTTTCGACGCCCTGTCGCCGGAGGATTGCGTGCATCGTGCGAGGGCCGATGTCGAAGACCGCGGACACGGCGGCGATACCGAAGCCTGCTCGTCGCAGAGTCGCGACCATCGCCTCCTGCTCAGCGGAGAGCTTACGGGGCTTGCCTCGACCTCGTGCGGCAGTCATCCGGCGATCCCGAAGAGGTCGAGGGCGTGACTGCGCTGCTCCGTGCTCATGGGCGCGTCGTGCACCTCGCCGTCGCGCTCGATCAGCCGGTACACCCGGCCCTCTGAGGAGCGCACGACGGTGTACCCGTCCATGACCCTCACGTCGGCATCGAGCGGAATCGACCACGTGAGCGCACCGCCTACGGAGACGACACGGCCCACTCCACGGATGCTGGGCTCGTTGTAGGCGCTCATCGTCCCAGGAAGACCTCTCTGAGCTGGGTGAGCTGATTCGGAGCGAGCCCGATCATCTCGCGGACGCCCTGGGGGCGCACCACGAGCACCTGAACTCGTCCTGCCTCTCGGCTGCTGTCGAGGTAAGCGAGTACGGCAACCTGCCGGGACGTGCGGACGATCACATCGGCGGGGATACGGATGTCCTCATCACCGATTCGAATCCACGGCCCCGTAGTGCTGCGGAATCGTGGTTTGACGAGCTTGACGCCGTGCAGCGACATAGCCTGCGCGAACCCGCTCAGCGTCTCCTGCATGGTCTTGGCGTCTTGCGGGCGCTGCGGAGCCGTAACCGGCGCGGAGGGCCGCTCAGGCGGTTGTGAGGCGGGCTGCTGATGCTGCGGTCGAGGATTCTGTCCAGAGCTGCGGAAGGCTCCGATGGTGCGCGCGTGCTTGGTTCTCACGGTCTCCTCCTGGTGACGTTGGTGGTGTTGGTCCGGCTCCCGCATGCGGTTGTCCCAAGGCCCCTCGGTGTGATCGAGCGGAAGCCGGAGTCTGAGAGGTAGTCCCGTGCGCGTTGCACTCACCACAGGAAACGCGCACGGGGGTCTATGGGGTCATGACGGCGGGAGGTTGTCGCCGCGAAGGAGCTTCGTGAAATCTCGAAGCGAGGTGACGACGTAGCTCTCTTCGATTGGTCGGTCACCGCGCCAGAGGACGAACGCGCCGACGCCGACGCCGCGAATCGCGGCGGTTCGCTGCACGCTCTCCAAGTTCTCAGCCAGCCGGTGAGGGCGCAGGCGACTCGTCACGTCGAGGGCCACGCCATCGATGCTGAGATCCGGCGCGAGGGCGACGTCGTCAGTCAGAGAGTCCGACAGGCTCGTCGGCGTGCGCTTCGTGATCGCGGGGATGCCCTGAGAGTCCAAGTAGGACTCTGCGAGATCCACGACGGCGCGGTGGATGCTCCGCGACTTGTTGCCGTACGCCTCGCCGGTCATCGCTTGGCCCCGGCTTCCTTGGCCTCGACATGCTGTGAGAAGCGGATGCCGCCTTCGTCCAACGCCTTCTGCTGCGCGGCTGCTGCGGCAACGGACGGATCTTCGCTGATCCAGTAGTTGGCCGTCGATGCGATGGGTCCGAATCGTGCGTTCACTTCTGCGAGGGCTGCGGCCCGCGCTTCGGCGGTCGGCATGGCCCATGCCTCGGCCTTCGCGGCATCTCGTGCTCGGGTCCATTCGACGTCGCCCACGGTGTTCCACGTGCGGGCGTCGGCGGGAGCCGGTCCGATTCTGAATCTGACCTCACCCCATCGCTGCACCTGCGCGTCGTCGTCATCGATGATCGCCATCCAGCTCTGGCCGAAGTTGTCGTACGAGGCCGCGATCATGTTCTGCGTCACGATGATGTTCTCGCCCGCGGTGGTGATGTGCGCCGTGCTCATGAAGCCATTGCCCAAACTGATGGTGACGCCGGTCACCAGACAGTGAAAGGTGTCAGCGGGTCGCACGGGAAGCTCTGCGCTCGCCGCCTGTGTGCGCTGGGCTACCTCGGCGCGAAGCCGGTCCAGTCGCTGCCGCGGCGTCTCGGTCTGATTGGTGCTCATGAAGCGACCTCTCTCGTTTCTCGAATCGAACTGTTGGCCAGCTCTCGGATGCGGTCGGCCCAGTCGCGTCTGTTGCGACCCTCCATCACGGCGACGATGACGTCAGCGACCTCGGGGCGCTCGCGCACGGTCGTCGCGAGGATGCTCAGCGCGTCTGTGGCGTCCTGGATCGACTCAGCGACATCAGCGCCCAGGTTGTCCAGCGGGGCGAGGATGCCGATCACGCGCGCCTCGGCCTGCCCAGCGAGAAGGGCCGTCTTGTGGTCTCCTGCAAGATCGGCTGTTGCCCGGGTGTCTCGTGCGTGATCGGCAACGTCGAGCAGACGGCCTGCAAGGGTGAGCCCTGGAGCGCCGTCCACCTCGGCCAGTGCTGCACGAGCTGCTGCGGTGAGGTGATCGCGCACATGGCGACGTACGGACTCGGGAGCGAGGCCGTGGTGACCCGCAACGCCTCGAATCGAGGAGGTACCTGCCGTCAGGTCGAACTCGATCTGTGCACGGTCAGGATGGGAGCACAGCACACAGCGACGCCCAGGTCGGGCTGTGGTGATCGCTGTCGTATCCATGTCAACAGGGATATCGGCACATCGGACATCGAAGTGTGTTCGGTGTCCGGTGCTCTGCTGGGACAGCGTGCGTTCGCGCAAACGCCGGTCAGGTCACCAAGGGCTTCGGGATGTGCGGGAGACCTTGTTACCTACCCTTCGCGGAGCGCTCGCCGCATCCGGTCGATGCTGCTCATCGAGACGTCGAGGGCGATGGCCTGTTGCGCCACGGTCATGCCGTCCAGTGCAGCGAGTGCATCGAGGTCCGCATCGGTCCACGAAGGCCTTCGTTTCGAGATCTTGCCGCCGACGCTGCCGAGTCGCTGCATCTCGTGGATGTAGTCCGGGCTCCAGGTGTCTAGCGCGTAACGCGCAGAAGATCGGGCCACGCTCTCGATGGCGGTCAATCCAGATCGGGACTCATCCAGGTAGGTCCGGCGCAGACGCTGCGGCTCTCGCTGCTCGCCATAGTCGTGGTGATACACGAGGTGCCAGCACTGCTGGTGGAGGTAGCGCTCCAGCGCGAGCACCAATAGATCGTGATCGGGAAGTACCGCTTTGTCCCGGCCACGGTCGTTCAGCACGCGACGACACAGACGACGGAGGTGGAGGCGGACGACGTCGAACAGGTCGGACTGACCGCGACGACGGGAAGGTCTGCGCATCGCCTTCCGGGGACCACGAGGATCACGAGCTGCGACGAGATCAGCGACGAGCGCGTCGATCTCCTCATCCCCATATGCCCTGGACGGGCGTAGGTTATCTGACGCGATATACGCGCTAACCGCGGTCCGCTTATCTGACGTGTTTGCACTAACGCTTGCCTGCATCTCCGCAAGGGTTAGCTTGCGAGGAGCGGAGGGGGTGCGACGAGTATCGTCGGCGGGTACGCTGGACATCGAGATCAACAATCTTCTGCCGCCTCGTGTCTGCCAGGACCGGGGCGGCTTTCTCATGCTCGCCCCTGGACGGGTTCAGGGTGAGAGTACCCCCTCTAACGCGAGCTGTCTATATATTGAAAATACGCGCTAACCTGGGATTATTTGGTGCGCGTCACGCGCTAGGTAGGCACAGCTTTGTGCACTGGCGTACGCGCTAACGGCGGGTCGCCCGCGCTTGCCGATGCCTGCGAGTAACGTGCGGGCTACACAGAGAGGTGGCCCCCATGGACTTCCAGATGAACCCCGACTTCCCGCGACAGATGCAGGAGCAACTCAACAAGCTGAAGGCGGTGCTGGACGGCATCTCCACCGAGTACGCCGGTCAGGACGTGGAGGTCATCAAGGAGGCACTCAGCACCCGCTGGAGCGCGGTGGGAAACGGTGCCAACGTGACTGATCCAGATCTCTCGAACGTCGCCACGCGGGTGAGCTTGGGCAAGCGAGTGTGGATGGAAGATAACGGGAAGATCATGTCCGACGACTAGCCGTGCCTGTGCCGATAGCGTCGTGACATGGTCGAAGCTGAAGAGACGCATGATGAGTGGATACCGCTCCCGGATGCAGTCGCCGTACTCCTCGGTCGGCTGACCTTTTACGCCGCATGGTTGGACGACAAGCTCGGTGACGCCGTTGTGATGGGCAACCCGGAAGCAACCCACCTTGCCGAATCCACTCCCGATTGGGCGGCAAGTGGCGCACGTCTTGTGGCAGCCGTGCGCGGTATCACGGCCTTTGCGCCTGTTGGCGATCAGCTCGCTGACCGTCTCGCGGGCCTGAATCAATATCGGAACCTCCTGGTCCACGGCGTGTGGCTCTGGCGACGGGGGGCCGTCATGGTGGTGAAGCGCTCCCTCAACTCAGGTGGGGAGCGGATGGTCGAGTACGACACGCTCTCCTACGAAGAGATCGAGGAGCTGGTGGGCGACTACCAGAAGCTCGGGAAGTATGCGGACCGGTTCGTCGCCGCCCTTAGGAAGTACGTTGAGCGGCCGTATGAGGATCGCTACCGGTGCCCGAATGACGGCACATCACTGGAGGGCTCGCTCGTGGACGACATCATGGTCCAGCTCTGTCCAACCTGCGGATATACCGCCGAGGCGACAGCCGCCCTCTAGCTGACGAAGCCAGCCGCACCAGTGGGCCACGAGGTGGGCCACGATCTGCGGCCCACCCTTGCTAGTGTTGGCCCCGCAGAGAGCTCTAATTTCAGAAATGGCATCGACTTCTGGGCATAGCCGTATTTATCGCACCAAGTGCCCCGGTTCGCGGCATCCTCGCGACTCCGGGTCGTTTTCTCCGGCGCGCTCACGCCCGATACATAGCGATCGCTGAGAGAATCCACACATGAGCGAGCAGCGCACCCGCCCCGTCGTCTATGCCGTGTGGTTGATCATCGCGAGCGTCATCGGCTGGTTCGCCGCCTTCCAGCTGACGGTCGAGAAGTTCGTGCTTCTGGAGAACCCGACCGATGCGCTCGCCTGCGATGTGAGCCCCTTCATCCAGTGCAGCAAGAACCTCGGGTCCTGGCAGGGTGAGATCTTCGGCTTCCCCAACCCGCTGCTCGGACTGACCGGGTGGATGGCCCCGTTGGTGATCGGCGTCGCGATCCTCGCCGGGGCGAGGTTCCCGCGGTGGTTCTGGGCGGCCTTCGGCGCGGGGATCACCTTCGCCTTCGGACTCGTCTGCTGGCTCATCGGCCAGAGCCTTTACGCCGCGAACCTCGGGGTTCTGTGCCCGTGGTGCATGGTGACGTGGGCAGTGACCATCCCGACCTTCTTCGCGACGATGCTGCATCTGACCCGCAACGGCACCTTCACACGCAACGAGAAGACCCGGGAACGCGCCGACAAGCTGATGGTCTGGGTTCCGCTGGCCACCATCCTGGCCTACGCGGTCATCATCATGATGGCGCAGCTGCAGGGCCTGGACTTCCTCGGCGAGATGGCGCGCATCATCTTCTGACCCCGCCTGGACATGACGAAGCCCGCCGCACGATCTCGTGCGGCGGGCTTCGTCGTGTGCGGATCGGTCAGTCGAACCAGATGCCGAGCTCGCGTGCGGCCGACTCGGGGCTGTCCGAGCCGTGCACGAGGTTCTGCTGCACTTTGAGACCCCAGTCGCGGCCGAAGTCGCCACGGATCGTGCCGGGCGCGGCGGTGGTGGGGTCGGTCGTGCCGGCGAGCGAGCGGAAGCCCTCGATCACACGGTTGCCGGCGAGGCGGATGGCGACCGACGGACCCGAGAGCATGAACTCCAGGAGCGGCTCGTAGAAGGGCTTGCCCTCATGCTCCGCGTAGTGCTCGGCGAGCAGGTCGCGGTCGGGCTCGACCAGGCGGATGTCGACGAGGGCGTAGCCCTTCGCTTCGATGCGCGCCAGGATCGTGCCGGTGAGGCCGCGGGCGACACCATCGGGCTTGACGAGGACGAGGGTTTCTTCGGTGGCCATGTCATTCACTCTCTGTCTGAGTCTCAGTCGTGGGCCCGTCGGGACGTCGTGCGTCCAATCGGGCCCCCATGATCGTCGCATACCCCCACATGCCGCCGAAAACCACGACGACGAGCAGGATCGCGGGGACCAGGATAGCCGCCAGAGCGATGACGACCTGCAGGACCCAGCCCGCCGTGATCGCCCACGGCTTCGTGATCATGCCGGCGAGGGCGAGGCAGGCGAGCCCGACGACGGCACCGCCGACGATCCCCCACCATTGCGGGATGCCCGCGGGCAGCGTCTTCAGACCGAAGACCGTGAGCCCCGCGAGGAAGACGACGATGGACTCGAAACCGAGCACGATCGGCGCCAGCTTCTGCACCAGAGTGCGTGGGGGACGCGGCGGACGGGCCGGGCGGGATGCAGCGGTCACGCGCGCCATCCCGACTTCCAGTCCTCTTCCTCGGCGAGAGCGATCGCCTCGCCGGCGAGCACGACCGAGCCGGCGATCACGACGGCCCGGCGATCCGATGACGCCGCCCACTCGCGGGCGGCGTCCGCTGCCTCGGCGAGCGTCGGGTGCACCGTCGCGCGCTGTCCCGTCGACTCGACGAGATCGGCGATGAGATCCGCGTCGCTCGCACGGTCGGACTCGGGCGCCGTGGCGAACACATGGGCCGCCGCGGGCGCGAGCTTCGAGACGATACCGGCGGCATCCTTGTCCGCGAGCACGCCGAGCACCACACCCCACTCGTCGAAGTCGAAGCTGTCATCCATCGCCTGCACGAGCGCCGCTGCGCCGTGCGGGTTGTGCGCAGCATCCACGATCACCGTGGGAGCGACGCCCAACAGCTGAAGTCGCCCCGGCGAGGTCGAGCCCTGCAGGCCCTCCGAGATGATGTCGGCGGCGATCGGCTGCTGCGCCCCGCCGATGAGCGACTCCACGGCTGCGACCGCAAGGGCCGCGTTGTGTCCCTGGTGCGCTCCGTACTGGGGCAGGTACTCCTCGACATACGCTCCGGCGAGACCGCGGATGGTCAGCAGCTGTCCGCCGACGGCGAGCTTCTGCTCGGCGAGTCCGAACTCCTCCCCTTCGAAGGCGATCGTGGCGTTCCTCTCGGCAGCGACACGGCGCAGCACCTCGGCGGCCTCCGCGGGCTGCTGGGCCGACACGACGGCAGCGCCCTCCTTGATGATTCCCGCCTTCACGGTCGCGATCTCGGCGATCGTGCCGCCGAGACGATCGGCATGGTCGATGTCGATGGGCGCGAACACCGCCACATCACCGTCGGCCGTGTTGGTCGAGTCCCACTCGCCGCCCATTCCCACTTCGAGGACGAGCACGTCGACCGGGGCATCCGCCACCGCCACGAAGCCGAGCACGGTGAGCAGCTCGAAGAACGTGAGCGGCTCCTCACCCGCTGCCTCGAGCTCGGCGTCGACGATCTCGACGAACGGTTCGATCTCGTTCCAGGCGTCGACGACGGCGGCATCCTCGATCGGCTCTCCATCGATCACGATGCGCTCGGTGAAGCGCTCGAGGTGCGGACTGGTGAAGAGGCCCGTGCGCAGCCCGTGCGCGCGCAGCAGGGTCTCGATCATGCGAGCCGTCGAGGTCTTGCCGTTCGTACCCGTGATGTGGACGACGCGATACGTGCGCTGCGGATCGTCGAGATACGCGAGGATGCGCGCCGTGCGCTCCTTGCGCGGCTGCACCCAGCGCTCCCCCGCACGACTCAGCAGCTTGTCGTAGACCGCATCGGCCTTGTCGCGTGCGCTCATGCGGCGGGCTCCTTCGTCGTGACGTCGATCGTGACGATGATCGGGCGCTTGTCGGCGCCCAGGGCGGTCGCACCACTGCGGAAGACGCCGTCACCGGGGCTGGTGACCTCCTGCACGAGGGTGTCCATGTCGTCGGTCGCCTGCACCGCGAACGCGACGGCCAGGGTCTCCCCCGCGATCAGGTCCGCATGCGCCTGCAGCGCCTCGGCATCGGCCGGGCCCACGTTCAGTGCCAGAACGATGCGGTCGCTCACATCGAGGTCCGCATTCTTGCGGGCCTCCTGCACGACGCGGATGGCGTCTCTCGCCAGTCCCTCGGCTTCGAGCTCAGGAGTCGTCGTCGTGTCGAGCAGCACGAATCCGCCGCTCGGCACGATCGCGAGCGCCTCCCCCTCGGGCCGGCCGGTGGTCTCGAGCACGAGGTCGTACTCGCTCGGCTCGAGCACGATGCCACCCGCGGTCACGACGCCGTCGACCTCCGACCAGTCGCCGGACTTCGCGGCCTTGATCACCGTCTGCACGTTCTTGCCCAGGCGCGGACCCGCCGCACGGGCGTTCACGCTCAGCCGGTGGCTGATCCCGTATCCGCCGGCGGTCGTGTCCGACTGCTGGACGAGCTCGACCGACTTGACGTTGAGTTCCTCGCGCAGGATGTCCTCGAACTGGCCGAGCGTGGCCGCCAGAGGTGACACCACCGTGAGGCGTGCGAGTGGCAGCCGCACACGGAGCTTCTCCTTCTTGCGCAGGGCGTTGCCGACGCTCGACAGCTCGCGAACCGCATCCATCGCGTCGCGGATCTCGTCCGCCGCGGGGAACGCTGTGTCATCCGGCCAGTCCTGCAGGTGCACGCTGCGTCCGCCCGTGAGCCCCTGCCACACGCGCTCGCTGATGAGCGGCACGAGAGGCGCGGCGACCCGGGTCAGCGTCTCGAGCACCGTGTAGAGCGTGTCGAAGGCGTCTGTGCTCGACCCCTCCCAGAACCGGTCGCGCGAGCGACGGATGTACCAGTTGGTGAGCACCTCGGCGAAGTCGCGCAGACGCGCGGACGCGGTCGTGGAGTCGAGACCCTCGAGGTCCGCTCGCACCTCGCGCACCAGGTCGCCGAGACGAGCGAGGATGTAGCGGTCGAGGACGTCGGTCGAATCAGTGCGCCAGGTCGCCTCGTATCCGCCGGGCTTCGCCGCGTTGGCGTACGTCGCGAAGAAGTACCACGAGTTCCACAGCGGGAGCAGGAACTCGCGCACGCCCGAGCGGATGCCCTCTTCGGTCACTGCGAGGTTGCCGCCGCGCAGCACCGAGCTCGACATGAGGAACCAGCGCATCGCGTCGGAGCCGTCGCGGTCGAGCACCTCGGAGACGTCCGGATAGTTGCGCAGCGACTTCGACATCTTGTAGCCGTCGTTGCCCAGGACGATGCCGTGGCAGCTGACGCCCGTGAACGCCGGTCGATCGAACAGCGCCGTCGAGAGCACGTGCATGACGTAGAACCAGCCACGCGTCTGCCCGATGTACTCGACGATGAAGTCGGCGGGCGCATGCGTGTCGAACCACTCCTGGTTCTCGAACGGATAGTGCACCTGCGCGTACGGCATCGAGCCGGAGTCGAACCACACGTCGAAGACGTCCTCGATGCGGCGCATGGTGCTCCGGCCGGTCGGGTCATCGGGGTTCGGACGGGTGAGGTCGTCGATGTACGGGCGGTGCAGATCGATCTCGCCCTCGGGGTTGCGCGGGAGCGTGCCGAAGTCGCGCTCCATCTCCTCGAGCGAGCCGTAGGCGTCGACGCGCGGGTACTCGGGGTCGTCGCTCTTCCAGATCGGGATCGGCGAGCCCCAGTAGCGGTTGCGGCTGATCGACCAGTCGCGCGCGCCTTCGAGCCACTTGCCGAACTGGCCGTGCTTCACGTTCTCGGGCACCCAGGTGATCTGCTCGTTGTTCGCGAGCAGGTCGTCCTTGATGTCGGTGACGCGGATGAACCAGCTGGACACGGCCTTGTAGATCAGGGGATTCCGGCACCGCCAGCAGTGCGGGTACGAGTGCACGTAGCTCTGCTCGCGCAGGAGGCGCCCCTCGGTACGCAGCAGGCGGATGAGCGGCGTGTTCGCGTCCATCCACAGCTGCCCGGCGACGTCGGTGACGTTCGGCAGGAATCGTCCGCCATCGTCGAGCGACAGGATCGTCGGGATGCCGGCAGCACCGGCCACCCGCTGGTCGTCCTCACCGTAGGCAGGAGCCTGGTGGACGATGCCGGTGCCGTCGCTGACCGTGACGTAGTCGTCGACGAGGATGCGCCAGGCGTTCTCCGTGCCGTAGGTCTCGGCGTCGGCGTAGTAGTCGAAGAGCCGGTCGTAGGTGACGCCCTCGAGCTCGGCTCCGCGCACCGTCGCGTCGACCGCGGCGAGCGCCTCGTCGAGGCTCTCGTATCCGAGCTCCTTGACGTAGCCGCCGAGCAGCTCACGCGCCAGAAGGTAGCGGTGGGCCGAGGCCTCGACGGCGGCATCCGTCGTTCCCGCGACCTGGTGCACGTCGGCGGCTCCTCCGGGACCGGCGGGCAGCACGACGTACTCGATGTCGGGGCCGACGGCGAGCGCGAGGTTGGTGGGGAGGGTCCAGGGGGTGGTCGTCCAGGCGAGTGCCCGCACGGCGGTGAGACCGAGGGCCTCAGCCTTCGCACCGGTCAGCGGGAACGTGACGGTGACCGACGGGTCCTGACGGTTCTGGTACACGTCGTCGTCCATGCGCAGCTCGTGCGCCGACAGCGGGGTCTCGTCGCGCCAGCAGTACGGCAGCACGCGGTATCCCTCGTAGGCGAGTCCCTTGTCGAACAGGGTCTTGAACGCCCAGAGCACGCTCTCCATGTAACCGAGGTCGAGCGTCTTGTATCCGCGCTCGAAGTCGACCCAGCGAGCCTGACGCGTGACGTAGTCCTGCCACTCATGGGTGTACTTGAGCACCGAGTCCTTCGCCTTCGCGTTGAAGACGTCGATGCCCATCTCCTCGATCTGGCTCTTCTCGGTGATGCCGAGCTGCTTCATGGCCTCGAGCTCGGCGGGCAGACCGTGGGTGTCCCAGCCGAAGACACGATCGACCTTCTTGCCGATCATGGTCTGGAATCGCGGGAAGACGTCCTTGGCGTAGCCCGTGAGCAGGTGCCCGTAGTGCGGCAGGCCGTTGGCGAACGGCGGGCCGTCGTAGAAGACCCACTCGTCTTCGCCCTCGCGCTGCTCGATCGAGGCGCGGAAGGTCTGATCGGTCTCCCAGAAGTCGAGCACCTCGCGCTCGATCTGAGGGAACCGAGGGCTCGGGGCGACGGAGGCAGCCTGGTCGGCGGCGGGGCCGAAGGAGGAACGCGGGTAGGTCATGTCGTCTCGCAGGAGTCGTGGCGGATGCTGCTGCGAGGACGATCCGTCCGGCTTGTCGTTCCGGGGACCGCGGTACCACCTCGCGTGCCGCGCCTCACGGCGGAGCCACTCTCACTGCGGCTGTGACGGGCCTGCCCCGCTCGGTTCTACTGAGTCCGCCCTCGCGAGCCGACCGTTCTTCCGAGAGCTCCCCGGTGATGTCCGGATCACAGCTCTTGTCTCCCATTGTACGCGCGGTGCGGCGCGTACGCCTCCTGCCTCCTGAGCGCGGCCGAAGTCCGTGCGCGCTTCCGACGTCGGTTCTGTCTTCGGAGCCCGCGCCCCCGTCGGCCGAATGCACCTCCGTCGGCCAGTCTCCGGGAATTCGGCCGAGGCACGACGATCTGTCCGACGGTGCGAAGCGTCTGAACGGCGGGTCACTCACCCCGCGCGGTGCAGTCCCTGCGCGACCGCGCGCATGATCAGGTCCTGCACGATGTGCCAGTCGAACATGACGTGCGTGTACGACACGCGCATCACGTGATACCCCATCAGCCGCAGTTCGGCATCGTGCCGGATGTCTTCGGATCGCTGTGGACCGACGTGGTGGGCCCCGTCGATCTGTACGACGAATCGGTCGCCGATCAGAGCGTCGACGCGGTGGCCCGCGATCCAGATCTGCACGCGGATCGGCTCTCTCAACCACCGCAGTCGCGCACGAAGGTAGGTCTCCAGCCCCGCGTCGGCGAAAGGAGTGGCCCGTTCGAGAATCAGCCGCGCCGCCGGCTTCCACGAGTATCCGCGCAGAGCTTCCATCGTGACGAGCGACTTGTTGAGCGCTGACTCCCAGGTCGCGAGCGCCCGCTCGAAAGGCTCGCACTCAGCGATGTACGCCAGCACATTCTCGATCGGATCGACGAGCACATCCGGATGACGCGGCACGATCGGACTGCCCCAGTGCACCTGCGCGTCGACACGTCGCTTCCCCGCGGCGTTCGGCCCGACGGCGACGTGTGGCTTGGCCGAATCGTCGTGCAGCCAGAGACCGAGCCGAGCGGCTTGAGTACGGCAGGTCAGCACGACGCCTCGGCGCGCCGCGCTGATCAGCATCCCGTCGGCGGAAGGCACCGCGAGCCATCCTCGTCGCGGCCGGATCAGCACACCGCCTTCGACCGCCGACGCGACCAGGCTCCGAGCGAATCCGCGCTCTTGGATGACGGTGACACGCACGACGCCGCCGAGCTCCGTCATCGTCGCAAGCAAGTCCTCTGACGTTCTCCGCACCCAGCCAGTGTGGGACGTATCGCGTGCGCGTCGCCCCGCGTTCCAGGCTTGTGCGCACAACGGCGTCTCGTGGCGTTCTGTGCAGGAGCGGTCGAGGCGTCCGCAGACGTCGCTCGCTCGCCACTCTCGTGCTCCCACTCTCGCTCGGCCGAATCCACCTCCCTCGGTCCGATTCCGCGCAATAGGCCGAGTGAAGCGCATCCGGCCGAGGAAGGAGCAGCCGAACCGAGGAAGGAGCAGCCGAACCGAGGAAGGCGTGGCCGAACCGAGGAAGGAGCAGCCGAACCGAGGAGTGTCTCACCCACCCCCTACCCTCGAAGCATGGTCCGCTCCCCCGAATCCCCTGCGGCTCCCCGCGTTTCGCCTCCCGACCTTCCCCTCGAGTTCGAGTCGGCGACGGCTCGGCGCAGCGCCGATCTGCTCGCGGCACAGCTCGATCTCGAGGTCGCAGCCGATCTCGCCCACGCCTCACTCGAGCAGTGCACGATCACGGCCGACGCCGACAGTGTCGATCTGACCGGAGCCACCCTCATCGACGTCGACATGACGGGTATCCGCATCGCCTCGCTCAAGATGCGGGATGCCGGCATCCGTCGCGTGCGCATCAGCGGCGGACGCATCGGCACGCTCGATCTGAGCAGCGCCCGAATCGACGAGCTGGAGCTCCGCGACGTGCGGATCGACTATCTGAATCTGGGGGCGTCGAAGGCCACGGACGTCGAGATCACCGCGTGCAGCATCCGGACGATCGACATGCCCCAGGCCGAGCTCGCCCGCGTGCGCTTCACCGACACGCGCTGCGACGAGGTGGACTCCCGCGGCATGCGCGCCGCGCACGTCGACCTGCGCGGGCTCGACGCCTCGGCGTTCCTCGATGCGAACAGCCTCCGCGGCACGACCCTGAGCAGCTTCCAGGTGCAGCAGCTCGCACCGGTACTCGCGGCGGGGATCGGCATCCAGGTCAGGGACTGACGGGCCGGTTCGCTTCGAGCAGCTCCTGAGTGAACGGATGCTGCGGCGATTCGAACACGTCCGTGACTGCACCCTGTTCGACGATGACGCCGTCCTGCATCACCAGCACGTCGTCGGCGACCGCCCCGACGACATCGAGATCGTGCGACACGAAGATCATGGTCAGCCGACGCTCGCGCTGCAGCCTGAGCAGCAGCTGGATCACGCGCTCACGCACCGACGGATCCAGAGCCGACACCGGCTCGTCCAGCACGAGCACCTCGGGCTCGGCAGCCAGTGCCCGAGCGATGGCGGCACGCTGTCGCTGCCCACCCGACAGCGCGGACGGCCGCCGGGTCGCCAAAACGGGGTCGAGGTCGACCTCGGCGAGAAGCTCGGACACCCGCGCGGCCCGCAGCGCCCGAGGCACGCCGCCCGCGGCGAGCGCCTCCCTCAGCGACCGCCCGATGCTCCATCGAGGATCGAATGCGCCGAGCGGATTCTGGTGCACGAGCTGCACGCGGTGCTCGCCGATCCAGCGCAGGCCGCCGTCGTCCGGCTGCTCGACGCCGACGATCATCCGGGCGAGCGTCGTCTTGCCCGACCCCGATTCCCCGACGATGCCGAGTGTGCGTCCCTGATGCACGGCGAACGACGCGTCTTTCACGGCGGCGATCTCCTCGTATGTCCTGGTGACGCCTGTGGCGACGAGCACGGGTGTCACGTCGTCGGTAGAGGTCACACGCGGCTCGTGCATCGTCGCGGCGATCAGCTGTCGGGTGTACGCGTGCTGCGGCTTCTCGAGAACCTCGCCGACGGGCCCGGACTCGACGACCACGCCGTTGCGCATCACCAGCACGCGATCGGCGATGCGACGGACGGCCGCGAAGTCGTGGCTGATGAACACGATCGCGGTGCCGGCGTCGGCGATGTCGCGGAGGAGTCCGAGGATCCTCGCCTGCACCGTCGCATCGAGAGCCGTGGTCGGCTCGTCCGCGACGAGGATCGCGGGTTCGGCCGCGATGGCCGAGGCGATCAGTGCCCGCTGCCTGAGTCCGCCGGAGAGCTCGTGCGGGTACTGCCGCGCTCGGCGGGCGGCGTCCGGCATCCAGACGCGGTGCAGCAGCTCCTGCACTCTTTCGCGCAGCGCCGCTCGTCCGGACCGGAGGCCGTGGAGACGCAGGGGTTCGGCGATCTCCGATCCCACCCGTTGCAGCGGATCGAGCGAGACGAGGGCATCCTGCGAGACGAGCGCGATGCCCGCGCCGCGCAGAGACCGCCAACGCCGCTCGCCGAACCGCGCGATATCCGTCCCGTCGATGAGGAACCGTTCGAACCGCACCCGTGCGTCTGCGGGCGTCAGTCCGAGAAGTGCCCGCGCGGTGAGCGACTTGCCCGCGCCCGACTCACCGACGATGGCGACGCACTCCCCTCGCGCCACCGACAGCGACACCCGGTCGACGACGGGCGTCCCGCCGAAGTCGATGCGCAACCCCTGCAGCTCGAGCGCTTCCGTCACGACGTCCGCCCCTCTGCTCTGGCACGCAGCACGCGGCCGACGATCGTCGCCGCGATCACGGTGACGGTGATCGCGATGCCGGGAAACACGGCGATCCACCAGGCCTGTCCGAGCACGTTGCGTCCTCCGGCGAGCATGAGGCCCCACTCGGGAGTGGGCTCTGACGGGCCGAGACCGAGGAAGCTGAGTCCGGCGGCCGCGAGGATGCTCGAGCCGATGCCGATCGTCGCGAGCACGCTCAGCGACCCGAGCACACCCGGCACGACATGCCGGACGAACGCGGGCGCCGGGGGGACGCCGAGGATCCGGGCGGCCTCGACGTGCTCGGCGCTGCGAAGGGTGCGGGTCTGCACCCTCGCCAGCCGGATGTAGACGGGGACGGCGGCGAGCGTCACGGCGATCGCGATGTTGACCGGTCCGGGCCCGAGCACCGCCACGACCACGAGCGCGACCAGGAACTCGGGGAAGGCCATGAGCACATCGTTCACCCGCATGAGTGCCGCGTCGACTCCCCGCGGGGCGAGGCCGGCGAGCGCACCGATGAGCAGCCCCACGGCGAGCGCGATGCCCGTGGCGAGCAGGCCGATGCCGATCGAGCGCCCGGCCCCGTAGAGCACGCGCGAGTAGACGTCACGCCCGCTCTGATCGGTGCCGAACAGATGCTCGGCGCTGGGCGGCAGAAGCGATGCGCGCACGTCGGTCTGAAGAGGGTCGTGCGTGGCGAGGACAGCGGGGAAGGCCGCAGCGAATGCGAGCACCAGCAGCACGGCCACGGCGCACCAGAGCAGCACGGTCTGCGCGCGCTTCATCGCCTTCCTCCCCGCCCGGTGCGCAGCCGAGGATCGATGAGCGGATGCAGCAGCTCGATCACGAGGTTCACGATCACGAAGACGATGGCACTGAGCAGGATGATCCCGGTGATCACCGGCAGATCGCGGTTCGTGATGGCCGCGAGGGTGACCCGGCCGAGGCCCGCCCTGGCGAACACGGTCTCTACGAGCACCGCTCCTCCGAGCACCGATCCGGTCAGGTAGGCCGCCAGGGTCACGGCATTCGCGGCACCGTGTCTCAGCCCGTGACGCAGCGTGAACCAGGACGGGCTCGCACCCCGCGCCCGCACGGTCTCGGCGAACGGCATCCGCTCGGCCTGCACGAGTCCATCCCGCAGCACCTGGCTGAGCAGCGCCGCCACGGGAAGCGCGAGCGTGATGGCCGGCAGCACGATCGTCGCCGGATTGCGGGCACCCGAGACAGGGAGCCACCCCAGTCCGAATGCGAAGACGCTGAGCAGGATCAGTCCGATCCAGAACACGGGCGACGACAGGATGACGAGCTCGATGCCCGCGGCGACGGCTCGTCCTGCCTGGCCTCGCACCAGCAGGGCGACGGCGAGCGCGAGCAGCACGGCGATCACGAGAGCCAGCGCCGAGAGCTGCAGCGTCGATCCGAGCTGACGGCCGATGACCTCGGTCACCGGCATCCGCAGCTGATACGACTCGCCCAGGTCTCCCCGGGCGAGCTGACCGATGAAGGTCAGATACTGCTCGAGCGGGGGTCGATCGAGGCCGAGCTCCGCACGGATGCCGTCCTTGACCGCCTCGCTCACCTGAGCCTGCGGCCCGAGCATCACCGAGACCGGATCGCCCGGGATGACGCGGAACGCCAGGAAGACGAGTGTCGCCGCACCCCAGAGCACGATCACGACGGATGCCGCGAGACCGGCGATCCGGATGAGCGCTGCCTTCACCGTTGGCGCCCTCTCGACGATCTCTGAGCACCCTCCGGCACGCGGCGCTCGCTCACGAACGATACCGCAGCGATATGCCCAAGGGGGCTCGACGACTCAGCGGTCAGCCGACGCTCACGTCGTAGAACAGCGGACGTCCGTACAGGTCGTAGTCGAGACCGCTGACCCGCTCGCCGACGGCGGTGATCGCCGAGGGGCTGTAGAGCGGGACGATGGCCGTGTACTCCGCATTCCACTCCTGCAGCTGCGTGTAGATGCTGTTGCGCTCGTCCTGGTCGCTGGAGGCGACGGCCTGGTCGAGCAGAGCGTCGATCTCCGGATCGGTGACCTGGGAGGCATTCTGGAACCCCTCGGTGTGCAGGTGCGCACGGAGGAAGTCGGGGTCGACGCCGGAGAATCCCCAGTCCGTCAGGTCGAAGGTCTTGGGACCGTACTGCTCGTTGTAGGCGCCTGGCTCCAGCACCTCGCGCACGACCTCGAACCCGATCCCCTTGAGATCCGACTGGATGGCGTTCGCCAGAGCGGCCCGGTCGTCCGGCACCGGGGTCCATGCGATCCACCGCGCCGACAGGCGCTTGCCGTCCTTCATGCGGATGCCGTCGCTGTCGCGCTCCGTCCAGCCGGCCTCGTCGAGGAGAGCGTTCGCCGCTGCTGCATCGAAAGGCCAGCTGTCCTCGAGGGAGGCGTCGTACCCGGGAGTCGTCGAGCCGAGCACGCTCCATGCTCGTGGGAACTGCCCGAAGAAGATCTCCTCGACGGCGGCGTCGACGTCGATGCCCCGAGCGAATGCCTGGCGCACCTTCTCGTCGGCGAAGACACCGTACTTCTCGTTGAGGTACAGCGAGTACGGCAGGCCGGGGTACTCGACCGAGTCCACGGTGATGCCGTCGCCGAGATCTCCCGCGAGGTTCGGGGGGATGTTGCTCGCGAGGTCCGCCTCGCCGCTCTGCACGACGCCGGTGCGCACGGAGGCCTCCGGCTGGATCTCGACGCGCAGCGTCTCGACCTCCGCCGCATCCTCGCCGTGCGGTCCCCAGGCGTAGTCATCGTTCCGGGTGTACACCAGCTCCTGATCGGGCGTGTACTCGGTGAGCACGAACGGACCGGTGCCGACCGTGACATCGGGCCCTCCGGCCTTCAGCTGGTCGGCGGACTCCGCCAGCACGGCCGGTGAGTAGAACCCGAGCTGCGGCGTGCTGGCGGCCTGCAGGAACGGCGCGTACGGCTGGGTGAAGCTGACCGTGACGGTGTGCTCGTCGACGACCTCCGTACCCGCGTAGAAGTCTGCTCCGAGCATCGACGCCGCCTGCGCCGACTCCGTCTCGGGGTCGACGATGCGGTCGAAGTTCGCCTTGACCGCCTCGGCGTCGAAGACCTCGCCGTCGGTGAACGTCACGTCGTCACGGAGGACGAAGGTGTACTCCGTGCTGTCGTCGGAGACGGTCCACTCCTTCGCCAGCCAGGGGCTGAACGAGCCGTCGTCCTCCTGGAAGACCAGCGAGTCGAGCACTGCCCGCTGCACCATGCCGGAGACGTCGAGCTGGCTCACCTGCGGATCCATGTGCCCGGCAGAGAGGTTCGCGCCCTCGATCGACCAGACGAGCTCTCCGCCGTCGGACTCGGAGGACGGCGCGGCGCAGGAGCTGAGCAGGAGGGCGCTCACGGCGACGGTGGCACCGAGCGGGATCGCGCGGCGCAGGAAGGTGATGGGCATGCTGTTCCTCGGGAGGGAAGGCGAAGGGACGCGAACGCGTCGTTTGTTGGACTGGATCCAATTCTAGAGCGTCCTCTTCACCCCCGGCGCTGCGCGGCAGGACCGGAACTCTGCACTGCCGCGGGCGATTAGACTGTGGGACACAATCCACACTCAGGCACGCTCACACAGTGCCGCATACATCGCTCGAGGAGAACCTTCATGTCCGCTATTCCCGACAAGCCCGCACTCGAAGGTCTCGAAGCGAAGTGGGGTGAGACCTGGTCCGAGCGGGGCACGTACCTGTTCGACCGCATCCGCGCCGCGGAGTCCGGCCGCGAGGGCGTCTACTCGATCGACACTCCCCCGCCGACCGCATCCGGAAGCCTGCACATCGGGCACGTCTTCTCGTACACGCACACCGATGTCAAGGCGCGCTTCGAGCGCATGCGCGGCAAGAACGTGTTCTACCCGATGGGGTGGGACGACAACGGACTGCCCACCGAGCGCCGCGTGCAGAACTACTACGGCGTGCGGTGCGACCCGACGCTCCCCTACCAGAGCGACTTCATCCCGCCGTTCGAAGGCGGCGACAACAAGTCCAGCCGCGCTGCCGACCAGGTGCCCATCAGCCGCCGCAACTTCATCGAGCTCTGCGAACGTCTGACGATCGAGGACGAGAAGCAGTTCGAGGCGCTGTTCCGCCAGCTCGGCCTCTCGGTCGACTGGACGCAGACCTACCGCACCATCTCCGACGACACGATCCGTCAGAGCCAGCTCGCATTCCTGCGCAACCTCGAGCGCGGCGAGGCCTATCAGTCGCTCGCTCCGACGCTGTGGGACATCGACTTCCGCTCGGCGATCGCCCAGGCCGAACTCGAGGATCGCGACCAGCAGGCCGCGTACCACACCATCGACTTCCCGTTCGCCGACGGATCCGGCTCGATCACGATCGAGACCACCCGCCCCGAGCTGCTTCCCGCGTGCATCGCGATCGTGACCCACCCCGAGGGCCCGCACAAGCACCTGATCGGCACGAAGGTGCGCACGCCCTTCTTCGGCGCCGAGATCGAGATCCACGGCCACCACCTCGCACAGCCCGACAAGGGCACCGGCGCCGCGATGGTCTGCACCTTCGGCGATGTGACCGACATCATCTGGTGGCGCGAGCTGCGCACGGCGGCGGGCGACCACCTCCCGAACATGACCACGATCGGCCTCGACGGACGTTTCCTCCCGACGGCGCCGTCGATCGTCGCCGACGCCGACGCGATCGACTGGTACACCGCCGAGCTCGCGGGCAAGACGGTGTTCTCCGCGCGCAAGGCCATCGTCGAGAAGCTGCAGGAGACCGGAGACATGACGGCCGTCGGCAAGCCGTTCAACCACGCCGTGAAGTTCTTCGAGAAGGGTGACCGCCCTCTCGAGATCGTCTCGACCCGCCAGTGGTACATCCGCAACGGCGCACGCGACGCGAACCTGCGCGACGAGCTGCTCGAGCGCGGCACGCAGCTGGGGTGGCACCCGGACTTCATGCGGGTTCGCTACGAGAACTGGGTCGGAGGTCTGACCGGAGACTGGCTCGTGTCGCGTCAGCGCTTCTTCGGCGTGCCGATCCCGCTCTGGTACGGCCTCGACGAGAACGGCGAGCGCGACTACGACCGCGTGATCGCTCCCGATCACGCCAGTCTCCCCATCGACCCGACGACCGACGTGCCGGAGGGATACACCGAGGATCAGCGCGGCGTGGCCGGTGGTTTCGAGGCCGAGGCCGACATCCTCGACACCTGGGCCACCTCGTCGCTCACTCCGCAGCTCGCCGGTGGATGGCAGCGCGACGAGGAGCTGTGGCAGCTCACGGCACCGTTCGACCTGCGCCCGCAGGGACAGGACATCATCCGCACCTGGCTCTTCTCGACCATGTTGCGCTCGACCCTCGAAGACGGGCGCTCGCCGTGGCGCAACGCCGCGATCTCGGGCTTCATCGTCGACCCCGACCGCAAGAAGATGTCGAAGTCGAAGGGCAACGTCGTCACGCCGGCGGACATCCTCGAGACCCACGGATCGGATGCGGTGCGCTACTGGGCCGCCTCCAGCCGCCTGGGAATGGATGCCGCCTTCGACCCGCAGAACCCGACGCAGGTCAAGATCGGCCGCCGTCTGTCGATCAAGGTGCTCAACGCGGCGAAGTTCGTGCTGTCGTTCCCGGTGCCCGAAGGCGCCCAGGTGACGCACGCCCTCGACGCCTCGATGCTGACAGGCCTCGACGCCGTGATCGCCGAGGCGACCAAGGCGTTCGAGAACTACGACCAGGCCAAGGCGCTGGAGGTCACCGAGGCGTTCTTCTGGACGTTCTGCGACGACTACCTCGAGCTCGTCAAGGAGCGCGCCTACAACCAGAACGACGTGGGCCAGGCCTCCGCGGCACTCGCACTGCGCCTGGCGCTGTCCACGCTGCTGCGCCTTCTCGCGCCGATCCTCTCGTTCGCGACCGAAGAGGTGTGGTCGTGGTTCGAAGAAGGCTCGGTCCACACCGCCGCGTGGCCGGAACCTCTCGGCATCGACGGTGACACGGCGGTGCTGTCGGCCGCGAGTGAGGCACTGATCGGCATCCGCCGCGCCAAGACCGAGGCGAAGGCATCGCAGAAGACTCCGGTATCTCGTGCCGCGATCGCGGCGCCCGCCGCCAAGCTCGACGCACTCCGCGCCGCAGCCGAAGATCTCAAGGCCGTCGGCCGCATCGCCGACCTCGAGTTCACCGAGGCCGACGAGTTCGCGGTCACCGCGATCGAGCTCGCTCCGGTCGAGGGGGCATGATGCAGCTGGGTACGCGGTGGGCCACCGGCTCGGAGCCGCCGGCATCCGTTCCCGCCGCGCTCCGGCCGGCGATCGCCGAGGTCGAATCCCGCGGCCTCACCGGACACTGGACGCTCACATGGCTCGAGGGCCGTGCGATCGCCGAGCTCGATGCGGGCTGGGAGGTCGTGCAGACCGGGGCCGGCGACGTGATCGCCCGCCCGTTCGAGGACTGACGAACTCTGATCAGAAAGCCCCCTGTCCGGAACTCCAGACAGGGGGCTTCGCTGCGTGTGGCGATGTCATCGACGCGGCAGGCCGAGCTGCGCGAGCATGTGGTCGACGGCGTGGGGATCCTGGCGTCTGGTCTGCTGCTCGCGCAGGAGATCCAGCGCGAGCGTCCGCCTCTCGGCCCGACGTTCGATGCGATGTTCCACGAAGGCCGTGAGCAGCCCGGCGAGGCCGAGCAGCCTGCGCTCAGTGCGCGTCGGGGCGACGAGTCGGATGGTCGCGCTGGTCATGATTCCTCCGTCTTCGAGTCGGCGGCATCCGCGAGCACAGCACCGGAGGCCGGCAGGTCGAAGAGCTCGGTGCGCAGCGACACCCGGCGCACATCCGGCCCGGTCTGGCCGCGGAATCGCTCGACCGCGCTGTCGACCACCGCCATGAGCTCATCCTTGAGACCCGCCATCTGCGAGGGGGTCATCTCGAGCAGAGTCGTGGCGATCAACCCGGTGTCCTTCCAGCCCTCGGGCACGTCCGTGTCCGGCCGATTCACGTAGGACATCAGGGTCTCGTGGCGAAGTCGGAAGAACTCGGACGAGACGATCTGCGCCGCGGCTCGATTCGCCGGTGACATGCTCTGACTGGGACCGGGGATGTCGATGCGCCCTTCGGGAAGCTCCCACCAGCGCTCTCGGGCCGTGCCGCGGCCCTCGACCTCGTGGATGAGGTCGTGCGCCGAGAGCGTTCGCAGGTGATAGCTGGTCGACCCGGAGGTCTCACCCAGCATCGAGGCGAGCGAACTCGCCGTCTGTGGCCCATGAGTGCTGAGCAGGTCGAAGATCCTCACACGCAGCGGGTGAGCGAGGGCTTTGAGCGCCCCCGCGTCGAGGCGTCGCAACTGCAGTTCGTCTTCCATACCGTCAACGATACTCTTGCAAAGACTTCTTTGCAAGCTAACGTTTGCAAATGAACCTTTGCACGTGTTCTACGGCACACGGCCAGAGCCCGTGTCGTCACGGACGCCGCCCCCGGGAAGCGAGTCCCTGTAGCGGGTGATGGCTAGGCTCAGAGGATGACCGACGTCGCGAATCCCCTGCTTCAGCCGTCCACGCTCCCCTACGGTCTTCCCGACTTCGCTGCCATCAGGCCCGAGCACTACCTGCCGGCATTCCAGGCCGCGTTCGACGAGCACCTCCGAGAGATCACCCGGATCACGATGGTGCGCTCGATGCCCACCTTCGAGAACACGATCGAGGCGCTGGAGCGCTCAGGAGAGCTGCTCGACCGCGTCGCGCACGCGTTCTACACCGTGACCTCGGCCGATGCGACGCCGGAGATCCAGGAGATCGACGAACAGCTCGCTCCGCTCATGGCGGCCCATCAGGATGCCATCACTCTCGACGCTGCGCTGTACTGGCGCGTCCAGCAGGTGCACTCGCACCTCGACGATGTCGAGCTCGATGATGAGCAGCGGTACCTCGTCGAACGGCACCACCGCGAGATGACCCACGCGGGCGCGGCCCTCGGCGACGAGGCGAAGAGCAGACTCACCGCCCTGAACCAGCAGCTGTCGACGCTGAACAACACCTTCGAGCGCAACCTCCTCAACGACACGAACGACCTCGCGGTGGTGTTCGACTCGCCGGAGGAGCTCGCGGGCCTCAGCAGCGGTGAGCTCTCCGCAGCCGCTCGCTCGGCGGCGGATCGCGGCCTCGACGGACGCTTCGTCATCTCCCTCCCGCTGTTCACCGGGCATCCGTACCTGGCGCAGCTCCGCGATCGCGAGTCGCGTCGCCGCATCCTGGCGGCCTCGCAGTCGCGCGCGTCGCGTAACAACGGGAACGACAATCGTCCCGTGCTCGCCGAGATCGTGCGCCTCCGCGCCGAGCGCGCGGCACTGCTCGGCTATGCCTCGCACGCCGCGTACGTGACGGCAGATGAGACGGCCGGCACGCCGGACGCGGTCGAGCGGATGCTGCGCGATCTCGCGGCGCCATCTGCACGCAACGCACGAGCCGAGAAGGAAGCCCTGCAGGCGATCGTCGACGAGACCGAGGCGACCCCCTTCGCGGTCGAGGCGCACGACTGGGCTTTCTACACGGAGAAGGTGCGGACCGCCCGGTACGCGATCGACACGAGCGCGCTCCGTCCGTGGTTCGAGGCCGAGCGGGTCCTGAAGGACGGCGTGTTCTTCGCTGCGACGAAGCTCTACGGGGTGACGTTCGCGGAGCGCCGGGACCTCCGGGCCTACCACCCGGGCGCGCGTGTGTTCGAGGTGAGGGACGCGGACGGGAGCGCGGTCGGACTGTACGTGCTCGATCTCTACACCCGCGACTCGAAGCGCGGTGGCGCCTGGATGAATCCGATCGTGAGCCAGTCGCGCCTGCGCGGGACGCTGCCCGTGGTGGTCAACAACCTCAACGTGGCGCTCCCCGGAGAGGGAGAGCCCACGCTGCTCACCCTCGACGAGGTCACGACGCTCTTCCACGAGTTCGGCCACGCTCTGCACGGCCTCTTCGCCGTCGTCACCTACCCGCACTTCGCCGGAACGAACGTCTTCCGCGACTTCGTGGAGTTCCCGAGTCAGGTCAACGAGATGTGGATCCTGTGGCCCGAGGTCCTCGACAACTATGCCCGGCATCATGAGACGGGAGAGCCGCTCGACCCCGCGATCGTCGAACGACTGCGCGCGACGGAGACGTTCAACCAGGGCCAAGACACGAGCGAATACCTCGCAGCCGCCTGGCTTGACCAGGCATGGCATCGCGTGAGCACGCAGACGGAGATCCTCGACGTGGCCGACTTCGAGGCCGCCGCCCTCGCCGACATCGGACTCGACGATCCTGCCGTGCCGACCCGCTACTCGTCGACCTATTTCGCACACGTCTTCTCGGGCGGATACAGCGCCGGCTACTACTCCTACATCTGGAGTGAGGTTCTCGACGCGGACACCGTCGAGTGGTTCCGCGAGAACGGCGGACTCACCCGCGAGAACGGCGACCGGTTCCGCTTCCGTCTCCTCGGCGTCGGAGGGTCCAAGGATCCGCTCGACGCCTACCGCGATTTCCGCGGGCGCGATGCAGAGATCGCACCGCTCCTGAAGCGGCGCGGACTCGAGGCGTGATCAGGTCGCACGCCGCGTGACCTCAGCGGTCGAGCAGCTCCATCGCCTTGTACCAGGTGAGCTGGTGGTAGCTCTGCGCGAGGTGATCGCCGAGGCCGTCGAGAGACACGACGTGCACGGCGATCGCCTCGCTCTCATCGAGCGACTGCTCGGTGACTCGCACGCAGCCCCGCGCGAGGAAGTGATGCACCCGGTTGGTGTGGCTGCCGAAGTTGGCCCAGGTGGGACCGAGGTCGATCATCTCGTCGGGCTCGTACCCGGTCTCCTCGCGCAGCTCGCGGATGGCGGCCGCTTCCGGTGACTCGCCGGCCTCCAGACCGCCACCGATCGTCCCGACCGCGACGATTCCTGCACCATGGCGATACTCGTCGACAACGATCGCGTGGCCATCCCGATCGACGGCGAGCACCGAGATCCAGTCGCCGTATTCGAGCACGTAGTACGGAGCGATCGAGTGTCCTCGCTCGTCGACGCAGTCATCCGCGCGCACGCGGATCCAGCGGTCTGCATGCACCAGCTTGCTGTCGACCACCCGCCAGGGCGAGGGAGCGGAACTCACGCGCTCTTGCGCTTGCGCTCCATCACGATCGTCGGCGGAGCGCCCTCGTCGACGGCCGCCTGGGTGACGATGACCTTGGCGACGTCTTCGGCCGAGGGGATCTCGAACATGATCGGACCGAGCACGTCTTCGAGGATGGCCCGCAGTCCGCGAGCGCCGGTCTTGCGCTCGACGGCGAGGTCGGCGATCGAACGGAGCGCGCCCTCTTCGAATTCGAGCTGAACGCCGTCGAGCTCGAACATGCGCTGGTACTGCTTGACGAGTGCGTTGCGCGGACCCGTGAGGATGTCGATGAGCGCATCCTGGTCGAGCGGAGACACCGATGTCACGACCGGAAGACGACCGATGAACTCGGGGATCAGACCGAACTTGTGCAGGTCCTCCGGAAGCACCTCGCTGAACAGGTCGAGGTCCTTGCCCTTGTCGTGCAGCGGAGCACCGAAGCCGATTCCGTGCTTGCCGACGCGTGCCGACACGATGTCCTCGAGGCCCGCGAAAGCGCCCGCGACGATGAACAGCACGTTGGACGTGTCGATCTGGAGGAACTCCTGGTGCGGGTGCTTGCGCCCGCCCTGCGGGGGCACCGATGCGACCGTTCCCTCGATGATCTTCAGCAGGGCCTGCTGGACGCCCTCACCTGAGACATCGCGGGTGATCGAGGGGTTCTCCGCCTTGCGGGCGATCTTGTCGACCTCGTCGATGTAGATGATGCCCTGCTCTGCGCGCTTGACGTCGTAGTCCGCCGCCTGGATGAGCTTGAGCAGGATGTTCTCGACATCCTCGCCGACGTAGCCGGCCTCGGTGAGCGCCGTGGCGTCCGCGACAGCGAACGGCACGTTGAGCTTCTTCGCGAGGGTCTGGGCGAGGTAGGTCTTGCCGCATCCGGTCGGCCCGATGAGCAGGATGTTGCTCTTCGCGATCTCGACGCTCTCGGCCTTCTGCTCGGCCGTCTGGAGGGTGCCGTGCGCGCGGATCCGCTTGTAGTGGTTGTACACCGCGACGGCCAGCGCCTTCTTGGCTGGCTCCTGTCCGACGACGTACTCCTCGAGGAAAGAGAAGATCTCGCGCGGCTTGGGGAGTTCGAAGTCCGCCGTGCCGTCGGCGGAGGACTCGGCCATCCGCTCCTCGATGATCTCGTTGCACAGCTCGACGCACTCGTCGCAGATGTACACACCGGGTCCTGCGATGAGCTGCTGCACCTGCTTCTGGCTCTTTCCGCAGAATGAGCACTTGAACAGGTCAGCGCTTTCGCCGATACGGGCCATGCGCGTCCTCCTAGGGGGATCCTGAGATCGTCTACTGAGCCTAACCGCTGCATCCGACACCGGGACGCATTGGCGCGGCGTCGTACATCTCGAGTCCGTATCGCCCGTCCGCGTCTGCACGACGAAGCCCGCCTCCTCGGTGCGGGGAGACGGGCTTCGTGATGCTCGAACGTCAGACGAGGCTCTTGGTGTGCCAGACGGTCTTGACCTCGGTGAAGGCGCCGATGCGCTCCGGAGACGCGGTGACCGCGCCGGGAGTCAGCACGCGCTTGAGCGTCTCGGCGGCGGCGATCTGCATGTCGATCCACTCGAGATCGCCGGCACCGGCCAGATCGAGCGCATTGACGTCCTGGTGCGAGGCGAGCCAGGGCGCCATCTCGGCGGGAGACCCGGTGAGCACGTTGACGACGCCCCCGGGCACATCGCTCGTGGCGAGCACCTCAGCGAGACTGATGGCCGACAGCGGGAACCGCTCGCTCGCGATCACGACGACCGTGTTGCCTGCGACGAGCGCAGGAGCCACGACCGAGACAAGACCGAGCAGCGCGGAGTCCTGCGGTGCGACGATCGCGACCACGCCGGTCGGCTCCGGCACCGAGATGTTGAAGTACGGACCCGAGACCGGGTTCGCGTTGCCCGCGACCTGCGCGTACTTGTCGCACCAGCCGGCGTACCAGACCCAGAGGTCGATCGCCTCGTCGACCTGCGCGGCGGCGGCGGACGTGGAGACGCCCTCCTGCGCGGCGATCTCGTCGATGAACTGCGCGCGGCGACCCTCGAGGACCTCGGCGACCCGGTACAGCACCTGCCCGCGGTTGTATGCGGTGGCGCCGGACCACCCCTTCACGGCGGCACGTGCGGCCACGACGGCATCCCGTGCGTCCTTGCGCGAGCCCTGGGCGGCGTTCGCGAGGAATGCCCCCTTCGCCGACAGCACCTCGTAGGTGCGGCCGGACTCGCTGCGCGGGAAGGCGCCGCCGATCGCCAGCTTGTAAGTCTTCGGAACGGTCAATCGCTTGCTCATGCGGAGGCCCCCTTCAGGTATGCGGTGAGACCCTGACGTCCGCCTTCACGGCCGTATCCGGACTCCTTGTAGCCGCCGAACGGACTCGACGGGTCGAATCGGTTGAACGTGTTCGCCCAGATGACACCGGCACGCAGACGGTCGGCGACCGCGAGGATGCGCGAGCCCTTGTCCGACCAGATGCCGGCGGAGAGGCCGTACGGCGTGTTGTTCGCCTTGGCGATCGCCTCGGCCGGCGTACGGAACGTCAGCACCGACAGGACGGGCCCGAAGACCTCGTCGCGGGCGATGCGATGCGACGCCTCGACACCGGTGAAGATCGTCGGAGCGAACCAGAACCCCTTGTCGGGGATCGCGCAGTCCGCGGTCCAGCGCTCTGCGCCCTCGGCCTCGCCGATGTCGCTCAGCTCACGGATGCGGGCGAGCTGTGCCGCCGAGTTGATCGCGCCGATGTCGGTGTTCTTGTCGAGCGGGTCGCCGAGGCGCAGCGTCGACAGGCGGCTCTTCAGGCGATCGATGACCTCGTCATGGATCGACTCCTGCACGAGCAGTCGGCTTCCGGCGCAGCACACATGCCCCTGATTGAAGAAGATGCCGTTCACGATGCCCTCGACGGCCTGGTCGATCGGCGCGTCATCGAACACGATGTTGGCGGCCTTGCCGCCGAGCTCGAGCGTGACCTTCTTGTCGGTCCCCGCGACGGCCCGTGCGATGTCGCGGCCGACACCGGTCGAACCCGTGAAGGCGACCTTGTCGACGTCGGGGTGACGCACGAGCGTGGCCCCCGTGGAACCGGCACCCGTGATGATGTTGACGACACCGGCCGGCAGATCCGCCTGCTGCAGGATCTCTGCGAAGATCAGCGCCGTCAGCGGCGTGGTCTCCGCAGGCTTGAGCACCACGGTGTTGCCTGCCGCCAGAGCAGGAGCGAGCTTCCACGCGAGCATCAGCAGCGGGAAGTTCCAGGGGATGATCTGCCCGGCCACGCCGAGCGCACGCGGGTTGGCGCCGAGTCCGGCGTAGTCGAGCTTGTCAGCCCACCCCGCGTAGTAGAAGAACCAGGAGGCGACGAGAGGCACGTCGACATCGCGGCTCTCCTTGATCGGCTTCCCGTTGTCGAGGCTCTCGGCGACCGCGAGCTCGCGAGCCCGCTCCTGCACGAGACGTGCGATGCGGAAGAGGTACTTGCCGCGATCGCGGCCGCTCATCTTCGACCAGGTCTTCTCGTAGGCGCGACGCGCGGCGGCGACCGCCCGGTCGACGTCCGCGTCGCTCGCCGAGGCGATCTCGGCGATGTGGCTCTCGTCAGCCGGCGAGATCGTCGCGAAGCTCGAGCCCGATCCGTCGACGAACTCGCCGTCGATGAACAGTCCGTAGCTGTCCTTGAGGTTGAGTACTGCTTTCGACTCCGGTGCCGGAGCGTATTCCAGGAATGACATATGCGGGCTCCTAGTCGATCGTGACGTAGTCGGGGCCGGAGTAGTGGCCGGTGGTGAGCTTCTGGCGCTGCAGCAGCACGTCGTTCAGCAGGCTCGAGGCGCCGAAGCGGAACAGGTGCGGCTGGAGCCATTCCTCCCCCACGGTCTCGGCGACCGTCACGAGGTACTTCACCGCATCCTTCGACGCGCGGATCCCGCCGGCGGGCTTGACTCCGATGCGCTCTCCCGTACCCCGGTGCCAGTCGCGCACTGTCTCGAGCATGAGCAGCGTCGTCGGCAGCGTCGCCGCCGGCTGCACCTTCCCGGTGGAGGTCTTGATGAAGTCGCCACCGGCGAGGATGCCGAGCCACGATGCGCGCTTGATGTTGTCGTAGGTGTTGAGCTCGCCGGTCTCGAGGATCACCTTGAGCGAGGCGTATGAACCGTCGGCACGACGGCATGCCTCTTTCACCTGGGCGATCTGGTCGTACACGAGTCCGTATCGGCCCGAGAGGAACGCTCCTCGGTCGATGACCATGTCGATCTCGTCGGCGCCGGCCGCGACCGCTTCGGCGGTGTCGGCCAGCTTGATGGCCAGCGAGGAACGTCCGCTGGGGAACGCGGTGGCGACCGCGGCGACCGAGATGAGTCCGTCATCCGGATCGCCGTGCAGAGCGCCGAGCGCCTCGACCGCGTCGCCGACCATGTCGCCGTACACGCAGACGGCGGCGACCCGGGGGGTCGTCGGGTCGGCGGCATCCGGATTCTTCGCCTTGGCGACCAGCGAGCGCACCTTACCGGGGGTGTCGGAGCCTTCGAGGGTGGTGAGGTCGATCAGCTTGATGATCGTGTCGAGTGCCCAGGCCTTCGACGTGGTCTTGATCGAACGCGTGCCGAGTGCGGCCGCGCGCTGCTCCAGGCCGACGGCGTCGACCCCCGGGAGTCCGTGCAGGAACCGGCGGAGCGTGGCGTCATCCGGCTCACCGCCGAGAACGTCCACCGCCGATCTGCGGCTGAGTTCTTGGGTCGTCATCGTTCCTCCAACAATGCTCGTGCTGTGGTCTCATCTGTCACCAGAACGCTGCACAGGCCGCTGGTCACGACTGTGCGCGCGATGTCATGCTTGGCGTCACCGGCGGTGACGAAGATCGAGCGCTTCGCGGCGCGCAGGCGCCCGAGGTCGACTCCGACCGTCCGGGCGTCGAGCTGCGGGTCGACGATGTTGCCGTCGGCGTCGATGTACCGCCCGAGGACGTCGCCCACGGCACCACGGCGCGCGAGCTCTTCGACATCGGATGCCGAGAGGTAGCCGTTCTCGACATGCGCGGAGGTCGCATCGCAGGGCCCCGCGGTGAACAGGAAAGCCTGCGCTTCGGCCGCTTCGACGAGGACGGCCGCGACGGTGCGGTCGGCTTCGATCGCCTGCTTGGTCTCGACGCGTTCGAGGATCGCCGGGCTCGGCAGGAGGGACACGTGTCCGGATGCACGCTGGGCGATGGTGACGGCGAGGCCCGCGGCTCCGCCCGAACGGCGGTTGAGGCTCACTCCCCCGTTGAGCTGCACGACGGTGACGCCGGTCGCCCATCCTTCGGGCAGCGACTCTGCGACGGCGCGCAACGTACGCCCCCAGCTGACGCCGAGGGTGCGGGGCACCGGCCGCATCGCAGTGAGGTAGTCGGCCGCGGCCTGGGCGACCCGCTCGAGGGTCCCGTCATCGCCGTCCGGGGAGGGAACGACGACGGCAGCCGTGAGGCCATGGCGTTCGACGAGCTGGCGCTCGAGTCCGAGTCGGCGCGCACGCGGGTGCACGATCTCGATGCGGACGATGCCACGCTCTCTGGCCTGTGTGAGAAGGCGCCCCACCTTCCAGCGGGACAGCTTGAGGAGGGCGCCGATCTCGTCCTGCGTCTTGTCCTCGTCGTAGTACAGCTCGGCGACGCGGACCATGATCAGTTCTTCTTCCATGGCATCCTCCTTCCGTCTCCAGCATACGTCCGTAGCACCGTTCGCGCACCTTGATGCTCATATGAGCACTGACGCTTCCAGTGTTCGCACATTCGCCGGAGACGACGAAAGGACGCCGACCCTGAAGGGCCGACGTCCTCTCACCATGTATATGCGATCACATGCGCTTGCGCGAGGTGAGCACCTGGTCGACGATGCCGTAGTCCAGCGCCTCAGCGGCGGACAGGATCTTGTCACGGTCGATGTCGCGGTTGACCTGCTCGACCGACTTGCCCGTGTGACGAGCCATGGTCTCCTCGAGCCAGGTGCGCATGCGCAGGATCTCGGCCGCCTGGATCTCGATGTCGGATGCCTGGCCGTGCCCCGCCTCGCCCATCGCCGGCTGGTGCATGAGCACACGGGCGTTGGGCAGAGCCAGGCGCTTGCCGGGGTGACCGCCTGCGAGCAGCACCGATGCGGCCGAAGCCGCCTGGCCGAGCACCACGGTCTGGATCTGCGGAGCGACGTACTGCATCGTGTCGTAGATCGCCGTCATCGCGGTGAACGAACCACCGGGCGAGTTGATGTACATGGTGATGTCACGCTCGGAGTCCTGGCTCTCGAGAACGAGCAGCTGCGCCATCACGTCGTCGGCCGACGCATCGTCGACCTGGACGCCGAGGAAGATCACTCGATCTTCGAACAGCTTGTTGTAGGGGTCCTGGCGCTTGAAGCCGTATGCCGTGCGCTCCTCGAACTGAGGAAGCACGTAGCGGCTGGAGGGCAGATCGCCGGCAGAGCGGAAGGTGGGTGCGTACATGAGAGTCCTTTCGCTTTCCGTTACTTGATGTCCTGGTCGGTTCCGCCGCCACCGATGACGTCGGTGGCCGAGTCGCGGATGTGATCGACGAAGCCGTACTCGAGCGCCTCGTCGGCGGTGAACCAGCGGTCGCGGTCACCGTCTTCGTTGATCTGCTCGACCGACTTGCCGGTCTGCGCCGCGGTGATCTCGGCGAGGCGGTTCTTCATCGAGGTGATCAGCTGCGCCTGCGTCTGGATGTCGCTCGACGTTCCGCCGAAGCCACCGTGCGGCTGGTGCAGCAGCACGCGGGCGTTGGGCGTGATGTAGCGCTTGCCCTTCGTGCCCGCGGTCAGCAGAAGCTGACCCATCGATGCGGCCATGCCGATGCCCACGGTGACGATGTCGTTCGGGACGAACTGCATCGTGTCGTAGATCGCCATGCCCGCGGTGATCGATCCACCGGGCGAGTTGATGTAGAGGTAGATGTCCTTCTCGGAGTCCTCTGCGGCGAGAAGGAGGATCTTCGCGCAGATCTCGTTCGCATTGTCGTCGCGCACCTCCGATCCCAGCCAGATGATGCGGTCTTTCAACAGTCGGTCGAAGACGCTCGTAGCGAGGAGGGGTTCTGCAGCCATGTCAGCTCCTGATTCCGTGTTTCAGTGATTCGAATCTACCGGCGACAACGCAGCGCTCAGGCCGTGTTCGCCGTCGGCATATCAGGCGTCGAGTTCCGCGATCTCGTGTGCGTACGCGGTCATCGAGCGGTGGTACCGCGGCAGGTGCGGCACGAGTGCGAGGAGAGCGACCGACAGGCCCCGCGCCGGGCGTCCGGAACTCGCCAGGATCAGCGCGTGGACCGTCGCCACGGCATCCCGGTAGGGGCCGTCCGCCGAGAGCTCCTCCTCCGCACGGATGACGGCGAGGGCATCGTCGTACTCGCCCAGATTGCGCAGTGAACTCGCCAGCTGGATCACGCACTGCGGGCGGTGCTCGTCGTCGAGACCCAGTGCGAGCGCACGCCGGTAGAGTTCGACGGCCTCGGCGGGGCGGCCGGCCGAATCACGCGCCCCAGCGCGCTCGAACTCCGCACGGGCGTCATCGACGCCGCGCTCGGCGGCCAGCGCGTCGATCCGGGCGATCGTCTGGTCTCCGACCTCTTCGCCGGACGCGTCGTCCCACACCTCGTCGATGCGTTCGTCCCAGGTCTTCATGGTCTCCTCGTTCATCTGCTCTCCCACTGACGCGAAAGGGGCGGATGCCGCAGCATCCGCCCCTCATGAGATCGTGTCCGATCACTCCGCCTTGTCGGCAGCCTTCTTGGCCGGAGCCTTCTTGGCTGCGGGCTTCTTCGCGGCGGGCTTCTCGGCGGCCTCCGCGTCGTCGGCCTTCTTCGCGGGCGCCTTCTTCGCAGCGGGCTTCTTCGCTGCCGGCTTCTCAGCGGCGTCGGCGTCGTCGGCCTTCTTCGCGGCAGCCTTCTTCGCGGGAGCCTTCTTGGCCGGCTTCTCGTCGGCAGCCGTCTCGGACTCGGCCTCGTCGTCGGTCACGACGAAGTCGGACAGATCGACGGGCTTGCCGTTGGTGTCGACGACCTTGACCTTGCCCAGGGCGATCGCGAGGGCCTTGTTGCGGGCGACCTCTCCGACGAGCGCCGGAAGCTGGTTCGACGACTGCAGAGCCTCGACGAACTCCTGGGGAGCCATGCCGTACTGCGAGGCGGACTGGATGAGGTACTGCGAGAGCTCCTCCTGCGAGACCTGCACGTCAGCCTGCTCGGCGATCGTGTCGAGCAGAACCTGCGTGCGGAACTGCTTCTCGCTGGCCTCGGTGACCTCGGCGCGGTGCACGTCGTCCTCGAGGCGGTTCTCACCCTCGAGGTGGTTGTGCACCTCGTCCTCGATGAGCTTCGGCGGCACGGGGATCTCGATCTGCTCGAGCAGCGTCTCGACGAGCTTGTCGCGAGCCGCGGAGCCCTGAGTGAAGACGCCCTGCTGCGAGACGCGCTCGGCGAGGCTCGCGCGGAGCTCGGCGATCGTGTCGAACTCGCTCGCGATCTGCGCGAAGTCGTCATCGGCCTCGGGGAGCTCGCGCTCCTTGACCGCCTTGACGGTGACGGAGACCTCAGCCTCGGAGCCAGCGTGGTCGCCGCCCACGAGCGCAGAGCGGAACGTGGTGTCCTCACCGGCGGTGAGGGATTCGATCGCGTCGTCGATGCCCTCGAGCAGCTCACCCGAGCCGACCTCGTAGGAGACGCCCTCGGCGCGGTCGATCTCCGCACCGTCGATCGTGGCGACCAGGTCGAGCTCGACGAAGTCGCCCTTCGCGGCGGGACGGTCGACGGGAACGAGCGTTCCGAAGCGCGCGCGCAGGTTCTCGAGCTCTGCGTCGAGCGCGGCGTCGTCGGCCTCGACGGCGTCGACCGTCAGGGTGATGCCGTCGAATGCCGGGACCTCGATCTCGGGACGCACGTCCACCTCGATGTCGACCAGGAGGTCGCCCGAGAAGTCCTTCTCGTTCGGCCACTGGGTGATGTCGGCGGCCGGACGTCCGACGACGCGGAGCTTGTGCTCGACGGTCGCGTCGCGGAAGAACTTGTCGAGGCCCTCGTTGACCGCGTGCTCGATGACCGCGCCACGACCGATGCGCTGATCGATGATCGGAGCGGGGACCTTGCCCTTGCGGAAGCCGGGGATCTGGACGTCCTGAGCGATGTGCTCGTAGGCGTGCGCGATGCTGGGCTTGAGGTCGTCAGGGGTGACCGTGATGCTGAGCTTGACCCGGGTCGGGGTCAGCTTCTCGACGGTGCTGTTCGCCATTCTGGTGTGCTCTCCTTGTGATTTCCGCGCTGAATCGCGGCTGTCAGGCCGTTGAAGCCATGTCGGGGCGACAGGAGTTGAACCTGCGACCTCCCGCTCCCAAAGCGGGCGCTCTACCAAACTGAGCTACGCCCCGGGGAATCCGCATGCAGATTCAGCCCCACCGAGTCTAACGGACACGAGCACCTCCGTCAGTCCGCTATGATCGATGAGTCGGCACAGTCCTCCCGGATGCAGCTGACAACGGGGCTGTAGCTTAGTGGTAAAGCCTCTGTCTTCCAAACAGATGATGCGAGTTCGATTCTCGTCAGCCCCTCCACTCGAGAAAGGCCCCCGCGATGCGGGGGCCTTTCTCGTCCCCGGGGGTTCTCGCACCGGACGGCTCACTGATTAGAGTCATCATGAGCCGGTTCCCCACGGAGGTCCCCCGCATGACTGCATCCGTCGACGTGGCCACCTCCCCCGCCGGAGGCCACGCACTCCCCCCGCACTTCGCCAGCACCGACGGCGCAGCACCGAATCGCCGAGGACGGCGCATCGGGTTCATGCTGGGCGCTGCGGGAGTCCTGGTCGCGGCGGCCGTCGGCGTGCTCCAGGTCACCGCCAACCTCGGATACGACGGAGCACGCGCCGAGTTCGACGCAGCAGCGGCCTCGGCTCGCGACAGCGCGACGACGGTCCAGCAGGAGCTCGACACGCTCACGTCCGTCATCGATGTCGCTGATCTGCTGAAGACGGCCGATACCGGCGTTCTCACTGTGCCCTCCGCGAGGGACGCGCTCACGACGGCGTCGACGGATGCCGAAGAAGCCGCCGGCCCGGCGGAGGAACTGCTCACCGAACCGCTGCCTTCGGCGGATTCCAAGCCGTCGGCGTTCTGGGAGCTCTTCGCAGCATCCGATCAGCTCGCCGTCGACGCCGGCGACCTGGACGAGCTGGCTGCCGACCTCAACGCGGCGACACCTGCGATGACCGCCGCCAGTGCCGAAGTGACCGAGGCCGGCGTGGCCCTCCTGCGCTCGGCGGCCGACGCAGCCCCGGCTTTCGAGTCGGCACACCTGTCGGCCAAGAACGACGCCGTCATCGCCCTGCGCGATGCGGCGTCGCGAGTACCCGACACCATGCTCCTCGATGTGACGGCGGTCGAATCACTGGTGTCCATGCAGGACGCCGCAGGACAGGTCGTGGCGACCGAACAGGCCGAACTCGCCGAGAAGGCGGGACCGCTGCAGGGCGATCGCCTCGAGATCGAGGCGTTCGCCCGGTCGCTCGCACCCGGGGTGCTGCTCGAGTTCGACTGGAACCAGATCGTCAACAACGCCGGTTCCAACGGCAGCATGGGAGGCCTCACGACCTGGTGGTGGGACGATCCCGACCGCGCCGCCATCGAGCTGTCGAACTCGGTCGCCGAGCAGTGGCCGGCGGACCGGAGCAAGGCTCTCATCGCCCACGAGGTCGGCCACGCGATCAGCGTGAAGTGCGAGGACATGTACGACTCGTCGACGCAGGACAGCATCGAGAAGTGGGCCACGGCGTGGGCGATCAGCATGGGCTTCACCGACGATGCCAACGGCGTCTGGGCGTACGGCTACCCGCCTCAGTCCTACATCGACGCCGCGTACGGGTGCCGGTGAGCACGTCCGCCTGGTACGAGAGAAGCCGCCGCGATCGGATCGCGGCGGCTTCTGTCAGGAGATCAGATCGAGGTCACTGACCCCGACGCTCACGCAGCTGGGTGAGCGCATCTTCGAGAAGCTGGACGGCTTCTGCGTCGGTGCGACGCTCCTTCACATACGCGAGATGCGTCTTGTAGGGCTCCGGCTTCGCGAGGGCAGGCGGGTTGGCCTTGTCGCGACCCGCCGGAAGACCGGACTGCGGGTGGTCGATCGTCTCGGGAATCTCCTCTTCAGGGAGCCCCGCGGCGAAGTAGCGGACCGTCTCGTTGCCGAGACCGTCCCAGTACGAGACCGCGATGCGGTCGGCGTGGTAGCCGTGGTCCTGCTCGCCCATGGGGCCGGAACCCACTCGGGTCCCTCGGATCGCGTTGCCGCCGGTAGCCATCAGATCACCTCGAACTTCGTGATGAGACCGAGCGCCACGATCGACACGAACCACGCCAGAGCGAGGATGACCGTGAAGCGATTGAGATTGCGCTCAGCGAGACCCGACGAGCCGACAGCTGACGTCATGCCTCCACCGAACATGTCGGAGAGGCCGCCACCGCGACCCTTGTGGAGGAGGATGAGGAGAGTCAGCAGGACGCTGGTTATGCCCAGCACCACCTGCAGGACGAACTCGAGAATTTCCACGAGGAAGAGCCTTTCGCTGGGGCAGGATTGCCCCGGTAACGGTCAAGTATACGGTGCGGCGGGGCCGGAGCCCCGCCACACTCACACGCCGACGTGCTTCTCGAAGCGGATGATCGCCGCGAACTCGTCGACCACGAGGCTCGCGCCTCCGACGAGTGCGCCATCGACATCAGGCTCGCGCATGAAGCTGGCGATGTTGGCCGCCTTGACCGATCCGCCGTACAGGATCCGGGTGCGCGCCGCAGCGTCGTCACCGAGAACCTTGGCGATCACCGTGCGCAGCGCAGCGCAGACATCCTGGGCCTGCTGCGGCGTCGCTGCCTGCCCGGAGCCGATGGCCCAGACCGGCTCGTACGCCACGACGATGTCCGCATCCTTCGACAGACCCTGGAGAGCGGCCTCGAGCTGCCCCGCGGGCACTGCGCTGGCCCCGAACTTCTCGAGGTCCTCAGCCGTCTCCCCGACGCAGATGACGGGCGACAGACCGTGCTTCAGCGCGGCCTTCGTCTTGGCCGCGACGACGTCATCGGACTCCGCGTGGTATTCACGGCGCTCCGAGTGACCGATGATCACGTACTTCGCATCGAGCTTCGCCAGGAAGGCTCCCGAGATCTCCCCGGTGTAGGCGCCGGAGTCGTGAGCCGAGAGGTCCTGCGCGCCGAGGGCGAACGGGATCTTGTCGGCGTCGATGAGCGTCTGCACGCTGCGGATGTCGGTGAAGGGAGGGAAGACCGCAACCTCGACCGAGCCGTCCTCGTGCTTGGCGTCCTTGAGCGTCCAGTGCAGCTTCTGCACGAAGGCGACCGCCTGCAGGTGGTCGAGATTCATCTTCCAGTTTCCCGCGATCAGCGGGGTACGGGTGTTCACACCCATCCGAGCACCTCCAGGCCGGGTAGTTTCTTGCCCTCGAGGAACTCGAGGCTTGCGCCGCCGCCGGTCGAGATGTGACCGAACTGGTCGTCGGTGAAGCCGAGCTGACGCACGGCCGCGGCCGAGTCTCCGCCGCCTACGACGCTGAGGCCGTCGACCTCGGTGAGCGCCTGCGCAACGGCCTTGGTGCCGCCGGCGAAGGCCGGGAACTCGAACACGCCCATCGGGCCGTTCCAGAACACCGTCTTCGACCCACGGATGACCTCCGCGAACCGCGCAGCCGTCTCCGGGCCGATGTCCAGGCCGATGCCGGAGGAGCCGAACGCGGTGCTCTCGATGGCGTCGGCGGCGGTGACCTCGTGCTCCGCATCAGCGGAGAACGAGGATGCGACGACGACATCGGTCGGGAGCACCAGCTCCACACCGCGCTTCTCGGCCTCGGCGATGTAGCCGCGGACCGTCTCGAGCTGGTCCTCTTCGAGGAGGCTGGACGCCACCGCGTGGCCCTGCGCCTTCAGGAAGGTGAACAGCATGCCGCCGCCCACGAGGATGCGATCCACGCGCGGCAGCAGGTGCGAGATGACTCCGAGCTTGTCGCTGACCTTCGACCCGCCGAGGACGACCGCGTACGGGCGCTCGGGGTTCTCGGTGAGACGGTCGAGCACGTCCAGCTCGGCTGCGATGAGTAGACCGGCGGCCGACGGCAGCAGCTCGGCGAGGTCGTAGACGCTCGCCTGCTTGCGGTGCACGACACCGAAGCCGTCGGAGACGAGGACGTCTCCGAGCTCTGCCAGCTGAGCCGCGAAGGCGCCGCGCTCGGCGTCGTCCTTCGAGGTCTCCCCCGGGTTGAACCGCAGGTTCTCGATGACGACGATGCCGCCGTCCTCGAGCGAGGCCACGGCCTCCTGCGCCGACTCGCCGACGGTGTCGCGAGCGAACGCCACCGGCTTGCCGAGCAGCTCGGACAGCCGCTGGGCGACCGGCGCGAGACTGTACTGCGGGTCGGGCGCACCGTCGGGGCGGCCGAGGTGCGAGCACACGATGACGCGGGCGCCCGCGTTGATCAGTGCGTTGAGGGTAGGCAACGAGGCGCGGACACGGCCATCGTCCGTGATGATCCCATCCCGCAGGGGGACGTTGAGATCACAACGGACGATGACGCGCTTGCCCTCGAGCGAACCCAGTGAATCCAGGGTGCGCAGAGTCATGGGAGATGTCTCAGAGACGCTCTGCCACGTACTCGGTCAGGTCGACGAGACGGTTGGAGTAGCCCCACTCGTTGTCGTACCAGCTGGAGACCTTGACCAGGTTGCCGCTGACGTTGGTCAGCGTGGCGTCGAAGATCGACGAGTGCGGGTTGTGCACGATGTCGCTCGACACGATCTGGTCTTCGTTGTACTGCAGGAAACCGGCGAGGCGTCCGTCGGCAGCAGCCTTCTTGTACGCCTCGTTGACCTCTTCGACCGTGAGGTTCTCGCGGTCGGTGATCAGCGTGAGGTCGACGATCGAGCCGGTGGGAACCGGAACGCGGTACGACGAGCCGCTCAGCTTGCCCTGGAGCTCGGGCAGAACCTCGCCGATCGCCTTCGCGGCACCGGTCGACGCCGGGGTGATGTTGATCGCTGCGGCGCGTGCACGACGCAGGTCGCTGTGCGGACCGTCCTGCAGGTTCTGGTCTGCCGTGTAGGCGTGAGCCGTCATCATGAAGCCACGGTCGATGCCGAAGGCGTCGTTGAAGACCTGTGCCAGCGGGGCGAGGCAGTTGGTCGTGCAGGAGGCGTTGGAGATGATGTGATCCGTCTCCGGGTTGTACGTGTCCTCGTTCACGCCCATGACGAACGTGCCGTCGACGCCGGTGCCGGGAGCCGAGATGAGGACCTTCTTGGCCCCTGCCTCGATGTGCTTCTTGGCCAGCTCGGCCTTGGTGAAGAAGCCGGTCGACTCGATGACGATGTCGACGCCCAGCTCGCCCCACGGGAGGCCGGCGGGGTCGCGCTCGGCGAACGCCTTGATGGCCTTGCCGTTGACCGTGATGCTCTCGTCGTCGTAGCTGATGTCAGCATCGAGGACGCCGCCCACGGAGTCGTACTTCAGAAGGTGGGCAAGGGTCTTGTTGTCGGTGAGGTCGTTGACAGCGACGATCTCGATGTCCGCTCCCTGCGCGAGAGCCGCGCGGAAGTAGTTGCGTCCGATACGGCCGAAGCCGTTGATACCGATCTTGACAGACACTCAGGTCTCCCTGTTTCTCGTGCGCTGTGCGCAGCAATCGTGCGTGCGCGGTGCGCGGGGGTTTTTGGCTGAGATGGCGTCCCGACGAGACTTGGCCCGTCGGGACGCGACCCGATTACGACAGTACCAGCAGGCCGTTCGTCTTCTCGCGGGCGACCTCGAAGCGCTGGGCGACGTTCTCCCAGTTGGCGATGTTCCACGCGGCCTTCACGTAGTCGGCCTTGACGTTGAGGTAGTCGAGGTAGAAGGCGTGCTCCCACATGTCGAGCTGGAACAGCGGCACGGTGCCCTGTGCCGTGTTCGACTGCTGGTCGAACAGCTGCTGGATGATCAAGCGCTGGCCGATCGAGTCCCAGCTGAGGACGGACCATCCGGAGCCCTGGATTCCGAGGGCGTTCGCGGTGAAGTGCGCCTGGAACTTCTCGAAGGAACCGAAGAACTCGTCGATGGCTGCCTTGAGCTCGCCCTCGGGCTGTCCGCCGCCGGTCGGCGAGAGGTTGGTCCAGAAGATGGAGTGGTTGACGTGACCGCCGAGGTTGAACGCGAGGTCCTTCTCGAGCTTGTTCACGTTCGCCAGGTTGCCGCTGTCGCGCGCCTCGGCGAGCTGCTCGAGGGCGGTGTTGGCGCCGGCGACGTAGGTCGCGTGGTGCTTGTCATGGTGCAGCTCCATGATCTTGCCGCTGATGTGCGGCTCGAGGGCTGCGAAGTCGTAGGGAAGGTCGGGGAGCGTGTAGGTCGCCATGTCGCTTTCATCCAATCCGCGCCGCGCCGCGGCGCTTGCCGATCCTCTGCGCCGCCGATGTGCGACGTAGAGCGGACGTAACTCATCCTAGTGACGACAACGCGTCGCCGACCCTGATCCTTCCCCCATATGACGAAGCGAGGCGACCCCTTGACAGGGATCGCCTCGCTGATGTCGTTCGCTGTGGTCAGACGTCGAGACCCGCGGGCACGGCTGCTTCCGTTCCCGGGATGCCCTCCTGCTGGGCACGCTTGTCCGCCATCGCCAGAAGACGGCGGATGCGGCCGGCGACGGCGTCCTTGGTCATGGGCGGATCAGCGTGGTGACCCAGCTCGTCGAGGCTCGCGTCGCGGTGCGCGAGACGCAGCTCGCCCGCGACCTTGAGGTGGTCGGGCACCTCGTCGGCGAGGATCTCCAGGGCCCGCTCGACGCGCGCGCAGGCGGCGACGGCGGCCTGCGCGGAGCGACGGAGGTTGGCATCGTCGAAGTTGACGAGACGGTTGACGCCCGCACGCACCTCGCGACGCTGGCGCATCTCCTCCCAGGCGACCGCGGTCTTCTGAGCACCCATCTCGCTGAGGATGGTGCGGATCGCCTCGCCCTCACGCACGACGACGCGCGGCATGCCTCGCACCTCGCGCGCCTTGGCGGCGACACCCAGGCGATGCGCCGCGCCCACGAGTGCCATGGCGGCCTCGGATGACGGGCAGGCGACCTCGAGCATGGCCGATCGGCCGGGTTCGCTCAGCGTTCCCGCGGCGAGGAACGCACCCCGCCAGAGACCGGCCACTTCAGCGCGAGAGCCAGTGGTGAGACGGTTGGGGAGTCCGCGGACCGGACGCCGACGCTGGTCGAGCAGACCGGTCTGGCGTGCGAGGGTCTCCCCCGAGGCGATGACCCGGACAGCCCATCGCGCGCCGTCATTCGCCGTGCTCGACTGCACCTGTGCGATCTCCGGTCGGACCCCGTAGATCTCGGCGAGGTCGCGCGCGACACGCTGCGCGAGGATCTCGGCATCCACCTCCGCCTCGACGGCGACCCGCCCGGCGATGGAGTGCAGTCCGCCGGCGAACCGGAGGATCGAGGTGACCTCCGCGACACGCACCGTCGGGGGTGCATTACGGATGCTGACCAGCTCAGCCTTGACGTCGGTCGTTAGTGCCACGACACTCCTCTACGCTCACGCGCCGGATCGCGGCGCAAACCTCCAGCCTACTCTGACGGAGGCTCTTGCTATTCCCTGCCGAGGTCCCGGTGGCGCACGTTGACGGCCACTCCCGGCACGGAGGCGAGCCGACGGGCCAGCTCCTCCGCCATGGCCACGGAGCGGTGCTTTCCGCCGGTGCAGCCGATCGCGACGGTCGAATGGCTCTTGTTCTCGCGCTGATACCCCTCGAGCACCGGAGTGAGTGCCGCCGAATACGAATCGAGGAACTCTGCGGCGCCCTCGCGTGACAGCACGTAGTCCCTGACGGACTCGTCCTGACCGGTCAGGCCCCGCAGCTCTTCGTTCCAGAACGGGTTCGGGAGGAAGCGCATGTCCGCGACCAGGTCGACGTCGGTCGGAAGACCGTACTTGAAACCGAAGCTCATGAGCGTCACACGATGCCTCGCTGCCCCCGCTTCCGAGAAGAGGTCGGAGACCTGGGTGGCGAGCTGATGGATGTTGAGTGCGGAGGTGTCGACCACGAGATCGGCCGACTCGCGGATCGGCGCCAGTCGCTGGCGCTCGACGCGGATGCCGTCGAGCAGAGTGCCGTCCCCCTGCAGCGGGTGGGGTCGGCGAACCGCCTCGAACCGACGCACGAGCACATCGTCCGACGCGTCCAGGAACAGCACGCGGACGGAACCACGCGATCTCAGCGCCCTCGCGACGCCCGGGAAGTCGTCGAAGAGGTTGCGCCCGCGAACGTCGACCACCGCTGCGACCTTCGGCAGAGCGTCACCGCCCATGTCCGTGAGGTCGAGCAGCGGTCGGAGGATCTGCGGCGGCAGGTTGTCGACCACGTACCAGCCGAGGTCCTCGAGTGCGTTGGCTACCGTCGTGCGCCCTGCGCCCGACATGCCCGTGACGATGAGGAACTCGCCTTTGTCCCCGTCAGTCATGGTTACTCCTTCTCCCCCGCTGGCTCCAGCCTAGCGAGTGGAGAGATGCGTATGGATGTTCTGTGCGAGGACAGGACCGATCCCCTGCACCTCCTGGATCGCCTCCAGAGGCGCGGAGCGCAGCGCGGTGACGGAGCCGAAGTGCTTCAGGAGGACCTTGATCCTCGAGGAGCCGAGGCCTGGCACCTCGGCCAGGATCGATGTGATGTCATTCTTGCGTCGTTTGCGCTGGTGCGTGATCGCGAACCGGTGGGCCTCGTCTCTCAGCCGCTGCAGCAGGTAGAGCGACTCGCTGGTGCGCGGCAGGATCACCGGGAAGTCCTCCCCCGGGAGCCAGATCTCCTCGAGCCGTTTGGCGATGCCGCACACGGCGATCTCGGTGTGCCCGGCGTCTCGCAGTGCACGTGCCGCCGCTTCGACCTGGGGCTGTCCACCGTCGACCAGCAGCAGCTGAGGCGGATAGGCGAAGCGCGGTTTGCGCTTGACCTCCACGACGACGTCCTCGGACTCGTCTCCCGCCTCCACGGGGACCGCTGCGGATGCGGGCTCATCGATCTCTTCCGGACGATCGAGGTAGGCGAGTCGACGACGCAGCACCTGGTACATCGAGTCCGTATCGTCGGTGGTCTCGGCGATGTTGAACGACCGGTACTGGTCTTTGCGGGGAAGTCCATCTTCGAAGACCACCATCGAGGCGACGACGTTCGTGCCACCGAGGTGCGAGATGTCGAAGCACTCGATGCGAAGCGGCGCCTCCGACATCCCCAACGCCTCCTGCAGATCGGTCAGAGCCTGGGTTCGTGCGACGTAGTCGCTCGTACGACGGGTCTTGTACCTGATCAGGGCCTGCTGCGCGTTGAGGGTCGCCGTGCGCATGAGATCAGCGCGTTGCCCCCGTTGGGCGATGGCGATCTCGACCTTCTTGCCTCGCCGCTCGCGCAGCCAGACCTCGAGCTCGGCCGCGTCGTCGGGAAGGGTCGGCACGATGATCCGCCGGGGCACATCCTGCGCATCGCCGTACGCGCGCTGCAGCACCTGGTCGACGAGATCGGCTGTCGAGATGTCGATCTCCTTCTCGATCGTCATCGCGCGAACACCGCGGACGCGCCCGCCGCGGATCACGAAGTGCTGCACGGCGGCGGCCAGCTCGTCTTCCGCGATGCCGAAGAGGTCGGCATCCTCGTCGGTCGCGAGCACGAGCGCGCTCTTGCCGAGCACGGCCTCGATCGCGGTGAGCTTGTCACGGTATCTGGCGGCGGCCTCGTAATCCATCGCGGCCGACGCCGCCAGCATCCGCTTGGTCAGCTCTCGGGTGAAGCGCTCATCGCCGCCCGCCATGAAGGCGACGAAGTCGTCGACCATGGCACGGTGCTCCTCGATCGTCACCGTCATCGAGCACGGCCCGCCGCACTTGCCGATCTGCCCGGGAAAGCACGGCCGGCCGGTCTGCATCGCGCGTTTGTAGCTGGAGTCGCTGCAGGTGCGGATCGGGAATGCCTTGACCATCAGGTCGATCGTCTCGTGCACCGCCCAGACCTTGGGATAAGGACCGAAGTATCGGGCACCGGGAATCTTGCGGTTCCTGGTCACGATCACGCGCGGCGCCTCATCACCCAGGGTCACGGCCATGAACGGGTAGGACTTGTCGTCCTTGTAGCGGACGTTGAAGGGCGGATCGAACTCCTTGATCCACATGTACTCCAGCTGAAGCGAGTCCACGTCCGTCGAGACGACGGTCCACTCGACGGACGACGCCGTGGTGACCATCCGCCGCGTGCGTTCGTGGAGCGTGCGCAGCGGAGCGAAGTAGTTCGACAGTCGCTGGCGCAGGTTCTTGGCCTTGCCGACGTACAGCACGCGTCCATCAGCATCGCGGAAGCGGTACACGCCGGGGTTGGTGGGGATCTCACCAGCCCGCGGCTTGTACGGCAGGACGTCGGCCATCAGCTGGCCTTCCGCGCAGAGCGCCCCTCACCCAGGATCTCGGCGAGGAACTGACCCGTGTGGCTGTCCTCGACTCGCGCGATCTGCTCGGGAGTGCCGGTCGCCAGGATCTCGCCGCCGCCCGAGCCGCCCTCGGGCCCGAGGTCGATCACCCAGTCCGCGGACTTGATCACATCGAGGTTGTGCTCGATGACGATCACCGTGTTGCCCTTGTCGACGAGTCCGTTCAGTACCTCGAGGAGCTTGCGCACGTCCTCGAAGTGCAGACCGGTGGTCGGCTCGTCGAGGACGTAGATGCTGCGACCGTTGCTGCGCCGCTGGAGCTCGGTGGCCAACTTGACGCGCTGAGCCTCGCCGCCGGAGAGAGTCGTCGCCGACTGACCGAGGCGCACATACCCGAGCCCGACGTCGACGAGGGTCTTCATGTAGCGGTGGATCGCCTGAATGGGCTCGAAGAACTCGGCCGCTTCCGCGATCGGCATCTCGAGGACCTCGGCGATGTTCTTGCCCTTGTAGTGCACCGACAGCGTGTCGCGGTTGTAGCGCTTGCCGTGGCAGACCTCGCAGTCGACGTACACGTCGGGCAGGAAGTTCATCTCGATCTTGATCGTGCCGTCGCCCGAGCACGCCTCGCAGCGACCGCCCTTGACGTTGAAGCTGAATCGCCCTGGCTGATAGCCACGGACCTTCGCCTCGGGGGTCTCGCTGAACAGCGAGCGGATGCGGTCGAACACGCCGGTGTAGGTGGCCGGGTTGGACCGCGGCGTGCGGCCGATCGGTGCCTGATCGACGTGCACGACCTTGTCGAGGTTGTCGAGCCCTGACACACGCGTGTGCTTTCCGGGAACCGTGCGGGCGCCGTTGAGCCGCGAGGCCAGCACCTGGTACAGGATGTCGTTGACGAGCGACGACTTGCCCGAACCCGACACGCCGGTCACCGCCGTGAGAACGCCCAGCGGGAAGTTCACGCTGACGTTCTTGAGGTTGTTCTCGCGGGCGCCGACCACGCTCAGCATGCGTTTCTTGTCGAGCTTGCGACGCTTCGCCGGAGTGGGGATCTCGCGCGCACCCGAGAGGTATTCGCCCGTCATCGAGTTCGGCTCATTCAACAGAGCCGAATACGGACCGGAATGCACGACCTCTCCACCGTTCACGCCGGCACCCGGTCCGATGTCGACGACCCAGTCAGCGGCTTCGATCGTCTCTTCGTCGTGCTCGACGACGATGAGCGTGTTCCCGAGGTCGCGAAGTTTCAGAAGGGTGTCGATCAGACGACGGTTGTCACGCTGGTGCAGACCGATCGACGGCTCGTCGAGGACGTAGAGGACGCCGGTGAGCCCGGAGCCGATCTGCGTCGCCAGCCGGATGCGCTGCGCTTCTCCACCGGAGAGCGACCCGGCGGACCGGCTGAGGTTGAGGTAGGAGAGCCCGACCTGCAGGAGGAAGTCGAGTCGCAGGCGGATCTCACGCAGCACCTGAGCCGCGATCTTCGCCTCACGATCGGTGAGGGTGAGGGTCTCCATGAACGACCGCGCGTCGGCAAGGCTCAGGTGCGACACCTCGGCGATCGAATGCCCGTGCACCTGCACCGCGAGCACCTCGGGCTTGAGTCGGTTGCCGTCGCACACCGGGCAGGGGACCTCGCGGAGGTACTCGCCCCAGCGCGAGCGCTGCGTGTCGGACTCGGCCTGGGCGTACTGCCGCTCGATGTACGGCACGACGCCTTCGAACCCCGATGCATAGCGCATCTCGCGCCCATAGCGGTTCTTGAACTTGACGGTGACCTTGTAGTTGTCGCCGCGCAGGATCGCGTCCTGAACGTCGACGCGCAGATCCTGCCACGGGGTGTCGAGAGAGAAGTTGAGGTCGTCGGCCAATCCCTCGAGCAGCCGCTCGTAGTACTGGAAGAGCCCCTTGCCCTGAGTGGTCCACGGGATGATCGCGCCCTCGCGGATGGAGAGCTCCTCGTCGCCGAGCATCAGGTCGATGTCGACGGACATGCGGGTGCCGAGACCCGAGCAGGCCGGACAGGCACCGAAGGGCGCGTTGAACGAGAACGTGCGTGGTTCGATCTCGGTGAGGGTGAGCGCGTGGCCGTTCGGGCAGGCGAGCTTCTCGGAGAAGGACTGCCACGCGTCGTCGCCCTCTGCGTCGACGTAGTTGATCTGCACCACGCCGCCGGCGAGCCCGAGCGCGGTCTCGACCGAGTCCGTGACTCGACCGAGGATGTCGTCTGCCGCGACGAGGCGGTCGACGACGACGGCGATGTCATGCTTGTAGCTCTTCTTGAGCGTGGGCGGCTCGGCGAGCTGGATGAGGTCGCCGTCGACGATCGCGCGCGAGTAGCCCTTGGCCCCCAGCTCGCGGAACAGGTCGACGAACTCGCCCTTCTTCTGCGAGACGATGGGCGCGACGATCTGGTAGCGGGTGCGCTCGGGCAGCTCCATGAGCTGGTCGGCGATCTGCTGGACGGTCTGACGTTGGATGCGCGCACCGCACTCGGGGCAGTGCGGAATCCCGATCCGCGCCCACAGCAGACGCATGTAGTCGTAGATCTCGGTGATGGTTCCGACCGTGGACCGCGGGTTGCGGTTGGTCGACTTCTGGTCGATAGACACCGCAGGGCTGAGGCCCTCGATGAAGTCGACGTCCGGTCGGTCGACCTGACCGAGGAACTGACGCGCGTACGCGCTCAGCGACTCGACGTAGCGACGCTGTCCTTCAGCGAAGATCGTGTCGAAGGCCAGACTGGACTTTCCCGATCCGGACAGGCCGGTGAACACGACGAGGGAGTCGCGTGGGATGTCGATGTCGACGTTCTTGAGATTGTGTACGCGGGCACCGCGGACACTGAGTTTTCCTGGGGTTGCAACCGGGACGATAGGCACTGATCAAGTCTACGAGTGGCCACCGACATTGGCTCCGTGAGGGCTCACAGGGAAGCGATCAGTGCTCTCGAGTACCGCGGTTCGCCCGCGTGAGCAGGGTCGCGACGAGTGCGACCACGGCTCCGGCCCCGGCGACAGCGGCCCAGGGCACTGTCGGCAGCGACGCGGGGGTGTCGATGCGCATGACCACCATGACGGCCACGGTGATCGGCTGGGCGATCGCCTGCACGACGATCAGCCTCACCAGGCTCGGACGGAGGGCGGTCACGATCACGCGGGAGCCGGCCGGGATCACGAGGGAGAGCGACATGAGGACATGGATCACCTGCACCGCGAGCACAGCGATCATCGCGCGCCCGACGTCGGGCTCCGAGATCAGCATCCCGATCACGAGGCATCCGATCGACCCCCAGGCCGCGAAAGTCTGCGGAAGAGCGGCGGCGATGATCGCCAGGACGACTGCCGCCACCTGCCATCCGAGCAACGGGCACAGCATGGCAGCACCCGCGGCGACGGCGACGACGAGCGCGCCCCTCACGACGAGTCCCGGGACGGAATGACCCGTCCGTAGCGTGTCGTTCGCTCTCATCGCCTGGCCCTCGCGATCGCACGCATCGCCGAGGACGGGTCCGAGGCCCACGAGACCACGTCGACTCCGGCGCCGTGGAGATCCGCGAACACGTTCCCCCTCTCTGCGAGCACGGTGCGCAAGCCGATCAGCTGCGCACGGGTGAGCCGAGCACGGTCGAGCGGAGGGAGGACATCGACGGCGACGACTCTGTGGCCGCTGGCCCTCCACATCAGCGCGGTCCGAGCGGCGGCGCCCTCGAAGAAGGTCGACAGCACGAAGACCACCGAGCCGTGCGGCACGGGAGGAGTGCGACGGAAAGTCGCGTCGTCTCTCGCCTGGCCCGTCGCGGCGATGGCCGCCACGACCCGTGCCAGGTGCCTCGAGCCGCCGCCGCTCCTCAACGACCGGCCGCCGTGCACGAGCACGTGAAGTGCGACGCGGTCGCCCTCGCCTATGGCCGAGTCGGCGATGGCTCGCGCAGCCTCCCTCGCGAGGTCGAGGGAGGTCACGCCGCTGCGTTCGCGGTCGCCGCTCCCCCACGAGGCGACGACCTCACCCAGATCCTCAGACGTGTCCATGGCGACCACGACCGACGAGTCGCTGAGCGTATTGGTCCGACGGACCAGCAGATCGCCTGGCCGGCGGGACATCCGCGCCGTCGCCCGCCAGTCCACGCGGCGGAGTTCGTCGCCGGGCGCGAAGGGGTGGATGTCCCGGAAGTCGCCGCCCTGACCCGCCCGGCGCCCCTCGTGCGCGCCGTGCGACCCCGTCAGTCGTCGCGGCAGCGGGAGCGCGTCGAGTGATCGGCGGGGCGGGGCCACCTGACGCGTGATGGCGGCGAGGTCCGACGTCGACGAGAGCGCCGCTCCCTCGAAGGAGAACCCCCTCGCTGCCGCCTGGACCGGGATCGTCGGACCGGAGTGCAGGACCTTGCTCCGCGCAGTGAATGTGAAGCCACCGCCGGGCACGATCACGCGTCTGCTGCGACGCTCCGACTGCACGACCACCACCTCGACGGCATCCGCTTCGCTGACCACCGCGATCGATGTGAGCAGCTCGCCATCGCGCCCGGGCACCGGGTCGATCGCGATCTTCACCACCGCGCCGGATGTGCCCCGCGCGATCGCGAGACCGCTCCAGATGGCCAGAGGAAGCCCCATCGCCACCACGTCGGGTCTTCCCGCGAGAAGGCCGACCGCGGCGAGCAGGGCAGCGCCTCCGATCGCCACGGACAACACAGGACCGCGACGCCCCGCGTCGGGTCCGTCCGTCATCCGAGCACTCCGACGGTCGGCGGAACAGCCACCTGTCCGACGACCGAGCGCACCACATCGGATGCCGACGCGCCCTGGGCCCACGCCTGAGGTGTGAGCGTGAGACGATGCGCCAGCACGGGCACGGCGATCCGCTTGATGTCGTCCGGACGGACGAAGTCGCGGCCATCCAGAGCCGCGAGCGCTCGTCCCAGCAGCAGCAGCCCCAGAGAACCGCGCGGCGACGCACCGACCTCGACGTTGGCCGCGGTCCGGGTGGCGCGTGCGATCTCGACGCAGTAGCGCGAGATGTCCGGGTCGACGTGGATGGCCTCGACGGCCTCCTGCAGGGAGATGAGCTGAGCGGCGTCGATGACCGGAGCGATGTGAGCAGCCTCCTGGCGCCTGCTCACGCGGTTCTCCAGGATGCGGGCCTCGCTCTCCGCCGCCGGATAGCCGACGGACAGCCGCACCATGAACCTGTCGAGCTGTGCCTCGGGCAGTGCGTACGTGCCCTCGTACTCGATCGGATTCGACGTCGCGATCACATGGAACGGCGCGGGCAGCGCGAAGCTGTTGCCCTCGACGGTCACCTGGCGCTCCGCCATCGCCTCGAGCATCGCCGACTGCGTCTTCGGCGTGGTCCTGTTGATCTCGTCGGCGAGCAGCAGTCCGGTGAAGATCGGCCCCGGCCGGAAGACGAAGTCCCCCGAGTCCGGTGCGTAGACGTACGACCCCGTGACATCGCCGGGCAGCATGTCCGGAGTGCACTGCAAGCGCCGGAACGACAGCCCCAGCGCCGAGGCGAGGCTGCGCGCGGCGAGCGTCTTCCCCAGGCCCGGCACATCCTCGAACAGCACGTGACCGCCGGCGAGGATCGAGGCGAGAGCGATCTCGACCGGGTCGTCCATGCCCACGACGACTGTTCGCACGGCGGCCAGGATCCGGGCTCCGGTGGCGGCGATCTCTGCGGGGCTCGTCATGGCATCTCCTTCATCGACGCGGCGGTGAGGGCCGCCCGTGGTCGGGGGTCGGTACGTGCAACCGGGGTGACGGTTCGTCCGGCGAGGTGGGATCCAGTCGATCGATCGCGTCCAGCGCCCTCTCGACGTCGACGATCGTCGTCTCCGGTCCCGTCAGGCGCTCCCAGACTCCCGGGTCGATCAGCCGCGGGAGTCGGTCGCGGTGGGCAGGGTCATCCGGATCCACTCCGTGGCGCATCAGCCGCTGACGCAGGATCACCCCGACACGGCGCGTGATCTGCGCTCCCGCGATGCCGGTGTGTGTGTTCAGTGCCCACGCCATGCGAGAGATCTCGGTAGGTCGTCGATCCGGCTCCACGTCTATGCGCGGCGCGTCGAACCCCGGCTCGAGCGGCATCGCGAGCTGCGCGAGCAGACCGACCGCACCGATCAGGAGACCCCATGCGATCACGAACGGCCAGGTGAAGCCGAAGCCGAGGAGCGCCAGAGCGACGAGGACCGCCGCCCCCGCTGCGACCAGCGTTCTGCGGACAGTCACCGCCACACCTCCTCGATGCGTCGCAGGGCCTCTCTCGCCGAGGCCCGGTCGCCCTCGTCGGCCGACCCGGCTCCGAATCGGACGCTCTCGTAGAGACGCAGCAGCGACGCGGCGTCCCCAGCCACCCCGGGCCGCAGAGTGATGATCCGCACCACGAACTCGCCGGGAGTCTCGGTCGCCGCTCGCTTCACCCCTGCGTCTGCGGCACTCTCTTCGAGGCCGATCCACGCGGCGACGATGGCATCAGACGCTCGGGCGCGCTCGTCTATCTGCATGAGCGCCCCGGCGATCCCGCGCTGCATCACAGCGACGGCGATCTCGGGTTCCGGCGCCGAGGTGAGGTGATCGACCTCGGATGCGACCGCCGCCGCGTCACGACGGCCCAGCGGGCGATCCCGCCACGCTCGCAGCAGGGCTCTCGCGGCGATCACGAGGAGCGCGATGAGCCCCGCAGCGACCAGCGCCATGAGGATCACGGCGAGCGTCTGAACGACCGCGGCGGCGGTGGAGTCGATCTCCATCGGCTCGGGAACCCCGGTGGCACCCGGATCACTGGACGGCAGCGGCTCCGCTGTCCCCCGAGGAATCGGCGCGGCGGGGCGGAACGTCGGCGCGCCCTGGATCGCCGCAGCGATCATGGCCACGACGAAGAGTCCCACGATGAGAGTCGAGAGGACCATGCGATCGACGCTCCGGCGCGCAAGACGCGTCTGGGGTTCGCTCGGCATGCCCACACCCTACGGTGCGGTCACTCCATGGCGGGGCGGCGACCCGCGAATGCCGACAACCCGTCGCGCAGTGTGGCTACCTGCTCGAGATCCATCCCCACGGCGGCCATCACCTGTCGAGGAACGTCGAGAGCGCGATCTCGCAGAGCTCGACCCGTGTCCGTGAGGGTGATGTCGAGACGGCGCTCGTCCTCGACGCTGCGTTGTCTGGCGACCAGCCCATCGGCTTCCAGACGCTTCACCAGGGGAGACGCCGTCGCCGGCTCGAGAGCGAGGTCAGCCGCAAGATCGTTCAAGGGACGCGGAGCACGCTCCCAGAGCGCCAGCATCACGAGATACTGCGGATGCGTGAGCCCGAGCGGCTCGAGGATCGGCCGGTAGATCGCCACGACGTTGCGCGCTGCGGTCACCAGGGCGAAGCAGAGCTGATTGTCGAGTTTGAGCAGGTCGTCCGATGCGGTCACGGCTTCGAATATACATTGACCCTAATAGTTAGTACACTAAGCAACATGGCCAGTTCTGACGATCGACCTCCGCTCCGCACTCGGATTCGCGAGGCCGGAGGACTGTACGCGTGGATCAACTCGAATCTGATCCGCTTCGCGGGCCCCGCCTCCGTCGGCCCTTACGAAAAGACTCCCCCGCCGAGCCCGTCCGAGCGGGCGGAGCGCGCCTGCCCGTTGTGCGGTGCGCCGATGAGCGAGCACGAGATCGACCGTTCAGGTCCGAAGACCCTCGTTCACTGCCCCTGACAGGGGATCTCACCCGTCGGCTGAGACTCGTTCTCGCGCGTCAGCTGAGACTCTCGCTCTCAGTCGTCGCGCTGCGCGTCTTGGCGTGCGACGTCGAGCCACGAGGCGAGATCGTCGTCGTCGACGAGCACGCTCGGCGATACATCGAGCCAGCTGGTGCCCATCGTCCGCGCACCCATGACCGCGACCGCCACCCCGGGGCGGGTGATCAGCGAGTCACCGTGCTCGCCATCGACCCGGACGAGCAGAACCCCGCCCGCGCGCGCTCCGACGAGGATGTGCCCATCGAGGAGGAAGGCGCGCGTGCCGAACATGCGCTTCTCCTCGACGTTCTCATCGAGTGTGAGGAGCGCTCGCACTCGATCGGCGAGCTCCTCGCCCGCTGCATCCATCCTGGTGCCTCCGAGCTTCTCAGGCGTGGCCGGCCTTCTCCATCGCGCGCAGTTCCTTCTTCATGTCCTGCACCTCGTCGCGCAACCGCCCGGCGAGCTCGAACTTGAGCTCGGCGGCAGCCGCGAGCATCTGATCCGAGAGGTCCTGGATCACCGCTTCGAGCTGCTGAGCTCCTTCTGCGGCGATACCAGTGCGCCGCAGGTTCGGCGTCGGCGACTTGCCCTTGCCGGTCGCTCTCCCGCGCCCGGACATCATCTCAGCGGTGTCGGCGCCCTCACGCGCGAGCACCTCGGTGATGTCGGCGATCCGTTTACGCAGCGGCTGGGGGTCGATACCGTTCTCGAGGTTGTACGCGACCTGCTTCTCGCGGCGGCGATCGGTCTCTTCGATCGCCTTCGCCATCGAGTCGGTGATCTTGTCGGCGTACATGTGCACTTCGCCGGAGACGTTTCGCGCCGCGCGACCGATCGTCTGGATGAGCGAGGTGCCTGACCGGAGAAAGCCTTCCTTGTCGGCGTCGAGAATCGCGACGAGGGACACCTCAGGCAGGTCGAGCCCCTCTCGGAGCAGGTTGATTCCCACGAGGACGTCGTACACCCCGGCACGCAGTTCGCTGAGCAGCTCGACCCGTCGCAGAGTGTCCACGTCCGAGTGCAGGTATCGCACGCGTACGCCGTGCTCGCCGAGGAAGTCCGTGAGCTCCTCGGACATCTTCTTCGTGAGTGTCGTGACGAGCACACGCTCGTCGCGTTCGACCCGAAGCCGGATCTCCTCGAGGAGGTCGTCGATCTGCCCCTTCGACGGCTTCACGATGATGTGCGGGTCGACGAGTCCGGTCGGGCGGATGATCTGCTCGACCACGCCGTCGGCGATCCCCATCTCGTACTTGCCCGGTGTCGCAGAGAGATAGACGGTCTGTCCGATTCGGTTCTTGAACTCGTCCCAGCGCAGCGGCCGGTTGTCCATCGCGCTCGGAAGCCGGAAGCCGTGCTCGACGAGCGTGCGCTTGCGAGAGGCGTCGCCCTCGTACATCGCACCGATCTGCGGCACCGTCACGTGCGACTCGTCGATCACGAGCATGAAGTCGTCAGGGAAGAAGTCGAGCAGCGTGTGCGGCGGCTCGCCGGGCTGGCGCCCGTCCATGTGCCGGGAGTAGTTCTCGATGCCCGAGCAGAACCCGAGCTGCTGCAGCATCTCGAGGTCGAACGTGGTGCGCATCCTCAGGCGCTGGGCCTCGAGGAGCTTTCCCTGACGCTCGAACTCCTTGAGCCGCTCTTCGAGCTCGTGCTCGATCGTGCCGATGGAGCGCTGGATCACGTCGGTGCCGGCGACGTAGTGCGAGGCGGGGAAGATCGGCACGGAGTCGAGCTTCTCGATCACCTCTCCGGTGAGCGGATGCAGCGAATAGAGCGCTTCGATCTCATCGCCGAACAGCTCGATGCGGATCGCGTGCTCCTCGTATACGGGGATGATCTCGATGGTGTCTCCCCGCACGCGGAAGTTGCCTCGGGAGAAGTCGACGTCATTCCGGTTGTACTGCATCGAGATGAACTGTCGGATCAGCGCGTCCCGGTCGTAGCGCTCCCCCACCTGGAGCGCGACCATCGCCCGGAGGTACTCCTCCGGCGCACCCAGACCGTAGATGCAGGAGACCGTCGAGACCACGATCACATCCCGACGGCTCAGCAGCGAGTTGGTCGTCGAGTGGCGAAGACGCTCGACCTCGGAGTTGATCGACGAGTCCTTCTCGATGAAGGTGTCCGTCTGCGGGACGTACGCCTCCGGCTGGTAGTAGTCGTAGTAGGAGACGAAGTACTCGACGGCGTTGTTCGGCATCAGCTCGCGGAACTCGTTGGCGAGCTGCGCGGCGAGAGTCTTGTTGTGCGCGAGGACGAGCGTCGGACGCTGCACCTGCTCGACCAGCCAGGCGGTCGTCGCGGACTTTCCGGTACCCGTGGCACCGAGCAGGACGATGTCTGTCTCGCCGGCGTTGATGCGCGACGCGAGCTCGGCGATGGCCTTCGGCTGGTCGCCGGCGGGCGCGTATTCGCTGATGACCTCGAAAGGACGGACGCTGCGCGTGGTTTGCATACCTCCAGCGTATGCCGGGCCACCGACATCGGGGCCACGAGAGCCCCCAGCGGAATCCCTGCCCGTCAGTCAGTCGACCGCGTCCACACGTAGGGAGTGGTGGTCGTGACCGTGACGAGCCCGGCCCGCTCGAGGATCGGCCGCGAGAACTCCGTGGAATCCGAGTGCAGATACACCTTGCCGAGGGCGAGGGCGGATCGCGCCCGCTGGGCCGTCAGAGCCCGATAGACGCCGCGGCCCCGCCACTCGGGCAGCGTCGCACCTCCCCACAGACCGGCGAATCGCGTGCCCGTGACCGGTTCGAGCCGTCCAGCGCTGATCACCTCGTCTCCGGCGACGGCGGTCCACAGCTCCACCGTGTCGTCCTCGCGGATGCGCTGCAGCGTCGTCTCGACCCGCACCCGCCACCGGGGATCGCCGAACACCCTGCCCTGCATCTCCTCCATCGCGAACACCTCGGTCTCCGTTCGCGCGCGCCGAAGCTCGACTCCGGCGGGGAGCGACACCGGCTGGGCGAGCAGCTCCGCCTCGCCGATCATCACCGACTCCGTCTCCTCCGGCACGAAGCCTCGGCTTTCGAGAGTCCCGCCGAGCCCCGGTGCCCGGTCATGCCCGCGCGTCTTCCACTCGATCGAGTCGATGTCGCTCCGCCTCCCGAAGTGCGCGAGCGCGGCATCGACGAGCGCCTCGATGCCGCCCTGATCGACCCCGCCGAGATCGGCGTAGGACACGAACCCGCGCCCGCCCGGAAAGGCGGCGAGACGCAGCGGTCCGTGCGTCGCCACATCGAGGGCATGCACCACTTCCGCATCCGTGCGCAGCTCGTGGTCGTACGCTGCAAGATGCCTCATGCGCATGGTGCTGGTCCTTCGGGTCGGTCGCGCCGACGAGCGGCTGCGCGGCGGTGCCGCCTCGCGATCATATGCGTCCAGTCGGCGACGACCGGAGCGCGCGCGCCGCGAGTGCCGCCGACACCGCGCACATCGTGATGATCGCGCCCACGAACCACGCCCAGTCCGCCCTGCCGAACACGATTCCCAGCGCCCATCCGAACAGGCTCGAGCCCGCGTAGTAGCCGAAGTAGTAGAGCGACGATGCCTGCGCACGACTGTCCGGCGTGGCAGCGGCCGGAGCCCACCCCGACGCAACCGCATGTGCGCCGAAGAAGCCGCCCGTGAAGAGCAGCAGTCCGAGGACCACCGGCAGCGCGGCCTGGCTGAGCATGGCGAGCGCTCCGATGCCCATCATCGCGATCGAGCACAGCAGCACCGGGTACCGACCGAAGCGAGATGCGAGAGCACCGGCGGTCGGTGACGAGACGGTGCCCGCGAGGTAGGCGAGGAAGAGCAGGGTCACCAGCCAGCTCGGAAGAGAGAACGGCGCGTCGATGAGGTGGAATCCGAGGTAGTTGTACACCGCGACGAACGCCCCCATGAGAAGGAAGCCCTGCGCGTAGAGGGCGAGTTGCGGTGCGGAGCGCATCGGCGACACGAGACGCGCGAGCATCCCGCTTGTCGCACCCTGGCGAAGCCGACCGGGCACGAACCCCCGGGCCTTCGGCGTCAGCCAGAGGAAGAGAGCGGCCGCCATCGCGCAGACACCGGCCACGACCCAGATTCCCGCACGCCACCCCCACTGCTCGCCCGCCAATCCGGACACGACGCGACCGAGCAGACCACCCACGGTCGTCCCGGCGATGTAGCTCCCCGCGGCCGCCGCGGCATGCCGCGCACTCACCTCCTCGCTGAGGTACGCGAGCGCTACGGCCGGCACGGCGCCGAGTGCGATGCCCTCGAGCAGGCGCAGCGCCAGCAGCATCTCCATGCCGGTGCTGAGCGGAGCGACCAGACCCAGAACGGTAGCGGCGAGGATGCCGGTCCCCATCGCCGGCACTCGGCCGATGCGATCCGCGACCATCGACCACGGGATCACCGCCGCCGCGAGACCGAGCGTCGCGGCCGATACAGCGAGTGCCGCGGTGGCAGGCGTGATCCCGAGATCGGACGAGAGCTGCGGCAGAACGGCCTGCGGCGAATAGAGCTGGGCGAATGTCGCGATGCCGGCGAAGAAGAGCCCGACGATGAGACGCCGATAGGCAGGGGATCCGGGTGCGTGACCGGTGAAGGTCACGACGAGCGGATCCGCTCCCACAGGGCATCGGTCTGCAGCATCGTCTGCTCCAGGGATCCGGATGTGTCGACGACCTCGTCGGCGATCGCCAGCCGACGCTCGTCCGAGACCTGCGCATCGATCCGCTCCTGCGCAGCCTGTTCCGCCATGCCGCGCAACTCCACGAGCCTCCGTCTGCGCTCCTGGGCAGGCGCATGGGCGACGACGATCAGGTCCCAGGGGTCATCGACGCGCGCCTCGACCAGAAGGGGCACGTCGTACACGACCACACCGTCCGGATCGGCGGCCGCTGCCGCCTCGAATCGTCGCTGCGACTCGGCACGGACGGCCGGATGCACGATCGCGTTCAGCCGCGCCAGCCGCTCCGGATCGCCGAAGACCTTGGCCCCCAGGGCGGCGCGGTCGAGTGCGCCGTCCGCCGAGATGACGTCCGCGCCGAAGGCATCCTCGATCCGAGCCAGAACCTCGGAGCCGGGCGACTGCACGTCACGGACGATCTGATCGGCGTCGACGACCACCGCGCCGAGCTCTGCGAGTCGTCGTGCGATGGTCGACTTGCCCGAGGCGATGCCGCCGGTGAGCGCGATGAGAGGCATCTCGCCAGTCTAAACGGGGCTGAGATCGCGGATCAGCGGGCCAGCAGCTGCCGTCGCGAGCTGATGACGCCGGTGTCGAAACCGGCCAGGTGGAGGCCTCCGTGGAACCGGGCGTGCTCGATCTTGATGCACCGATCCATCACCACGGAGAGCCCCGCGCCCTCGGCGATCGCCGCGGCATCCTCATTCCACGATCCCAGCTGCAGCCACAGGGTCTGTGCCCCGGCTTCGATCGCCTCCTGGGCGACGCCGGGCAGGTCGTCATGGCGGCGGAAGACGTCGACGATGTCCGGAACCACGGGCAGGTCGGACAGCGAGGCGTAGACCGGCTGACCGAGGATCTCCGATTCCCGCGGGTTGACGAGATAGACGTCGTATGCGGTGCTGGAGAGCAGGTACGTCGCGACGAAATACGAGGCGCGCGCGGGATTGTTCGACGCGCCGACGATGGCGACCGACTTCGCGCGTCGCAGTATGCCGAAGCGCTGCTGCTGGCTGGGGCCCTCCCAGGTCCGATCCGGGTGCGCCGGCGCGGATGCGGGCAGGGCGCAGGCCACAGAATCCTGGGCGGTCGGCAGCGCGCAGGCGTCGGCGCCGGTGGTCTCGATTCCGCTCATCGAGTGGCTCCTGTCGCTGTCGTGAGGGCCTGGTCAAGATCCCAGATGATGTCTTCTGCGTCCTCGAGGCCCACCGAGATGCGGATGAGGTCCGGTCGCACGCCCGCCGCGACGAGCTGCGATTCCGTGAGCTGACGGTGGGTCGTCGATGCCGGGTGGATGACGAGCGTGCGCGCGTCCCCGATGTTCGCGAGGTGCGATGCCAGCTGAAGATTCTCGATGAGCGTCTCGCCCGCCGAGCGACCGTCGTCGGCCTTGACCCCGAACGCGAACACCGAACCAGGACCGAGCGGCAGATACTTCGCTGCGCGCTCGTGGTGCGGGTGATGCTCGAGACCCGCCCACGTCACATACTCCACCCGGGGGTCGGAGTCGAGCCATTCGGCCACGATCCGCGCGTTCGCAAGGTGCGCATCGATCCGCTGCGGCAGCGTCTCGACTCCCTGAAGGAGGTTGAACGCCGACTGCGCGCTCAGCGCCGGGCCGATGTCACGCAGCTGCTCGGTGCGGAGCTTGGTGAGGAAGCCGTACTCGCCGAAGTTGTCCCACCACTTGATGCCGCCGTACGACTCGACCGGCTCTGTCATCTGCGGGAAGCGGCCGTTGCCCCAGTCGAAGGTGCCCTTCTCGATGACGACGCCGCCGAGCGTCGTCCCGTGTCCGCCCAGGAACTTGGTGACCGAATGGATGACGATGTCCGCGCCGTGCTCCAGAGGGCGCGCGAGGTACGGGGTGGCGAGCGTGGCGTCCACGACCAGCGGCACACCTGCGGCGTGAGCGACCTCGGCCAGCCCCTCGATGTCGGCGATCTCACCCGAGGGATTGCCGATCATCTCCACGTAGACGACCTTGGTCTCCGGACGGATGGCGGCGGCATAGTCGGCGGGATCGGTCGACGCGACGAATGTCGTCTCCACGCCGAAACGACGCAGGGTCACGTCGAGCTGGGTCACCGTGCCCCCGTACAGCTGCGCCGCGGCGACCACATGGTCGCCCGCTCCGACGAGCGCCGCGAACGTGATGAACTCCGCGCTCATCCCCGAGGCGGTCGCGACCGCGCCGATGCCGCCCTCGAGCGAGGCCAGACGTTCCTCGAGCGCGGCGACGGTGGGGTTGCCGATGCGCGAGTAGATGTTCCCGTACTTCTGGAGGGCGAAGAGGTTGCCGGCGTCCGCCGCGTCGTCGAACACGAACGACGTCGTCTGGTAGATCGGCACGGCCCTGGCGCCGGTCGCTGCGTCGGGAGTCCCGCCGGCATGCAGCGCCCTCGTGCGAAACCCGAAGCGATGTTCTTCCGTCATGATGTCCTCAGTTCAGCGTTCTCGAGCACGGCGGCGATCTCGCCGACGGCCCACGGATTCTGCAGCGATGTCGTGTCTCCCAGCGGAGCTGGGGCTCGTCCCGAGCGACGATCCTGCTCGGCCTCCCACAGCTGGGCGAGAAGTCGGCGCATGATCTTCCCCGAGCGGGTCTTCGGCAGGTCGGCGACCACGACGATGTGCTTCGGCTTGGCGACAGGACCGATGGCAGCCGCCACCTGCGATCGCAGCGCGGCGACCGACACCTCGGATCGTCCGGAGGGAGTCACGAAGGCGACCACCGCCTGGCCTGTGATGGGGTCTGCGACGCCGGCCGTTCCCGCTTCGCCGACCGTCTCGTGCGCCACCAGCGCCGACTCGATCTCGATCGTGGACAGCCGGTGGCCCGACACGTTCACCACGTCATCGAGCCGCCCCAGGATCCAGATGTAGCCGTCGGCGTCTCTCGTCGCACCGTCGCCCGCCACGTAGTAGCTGCCGTGTTCGCCGTGCCCGGCGTAGGCGGACCAATACGCATCGCGGTAGCGCTGAGGGTCGCCCCACACCGTCCTCGCCATACCCGGCCACGGGCGGCGCACCACGAGGGTGCCCGACCGACCGGGAGCGACCTCGTGGCCGTCCGCGTCGACGACCGTCGCATCGATGCCGGGCAGCGGCACGGACGCGGACCCCGGCTTGAGGGTCGTGACTCCGGGCAGCGGCGCGATCATCGCCGCCCCGGTCTCGGATTGCCACCAGGTGTCGATGACCGGCAGCTCATCGCGTCCGAAGTTCCGGCGGAACCAGATCCAGGCCTCCGGATTGATCGCCTCGCCGACGGTCCCGAGCAGACGGAGGGTCGAGAGATCGTGACCCGACGGGAGTTCGGGCCCGAACCAGGTCATGAAGGTGCGGATCAGCGTCGGCGCCGTGTAGTACACCGTCACGCCGTACCGCTCGATGATCTCGAGATGACGTTCGCGATCGGGGGTGTCCGGCGTTCCCTCGTAGATCACCTGGGTCAGCCCGTTGGAGAGAGGCCCGTAGATCTCGTAGGTGTGAGCGGTCACCCACGCGAGATCCGCCGTGCACCAGTGCACGTCGTCGGGCTTCGCGTCGAAGTGCGCCCAGTGTGCCCAGCTCGCATGCGTCAGGTAGCCACCGGAGGTGTGCACGAGGCCCTTGGGCTTTCCGGTGGTCCCCGATGTGTAGATGATGAACAGCGGATGCTCGGAGTCGAACGCCTGCGCGATGTGGTCGGACGAGGCTGTGCCGACCGTGTCGTGCCACCAGACGTCTCTGCCGTCGGTCCACGGCACGTCCTGGCCGGTGCGCCGCAGGACCAGCACATGCTCGAGGTCCGGCAGATCCGCTGCGGCGATGTCGGCCGTCGACTTCACCTCGGTCGCGGTGCCGCGGCGGAACTGCCCGTCGCTCGTGACGAGCAGCTTGGCGCCGGTGTCGATCAGACGGAAGCGCACCGCTTCGGCCGAGAAGCCGCCGAACACCAGTGAGTGCACGGCGCCGATCCGCGCGCATGCGAGCGTGATCACGACCGTCTCGATCAGCACGGGCAGGTAGACGACCACCCGGTCGCCCGGTTCGATGCCGAGCGCGGTCAGCGCGTTCGCCGCCTGCGAGACGCGACGCTGGAGGTCCGCGTACGTGACCGAAGCCCTGTCCCCCGGCTCTCCTTCGAAGTGGAGGGCGATCTTGTCCCCGCGCCCGGCGTCGACATGACGCTCGACGCAGTTGTACGCCACGTTGAGGCGCCCGCCCACGAACCAGCGCGCCGCCGGGACGGCATCGCCCGCAGGCGGATCCCACTCGTGGGCCGTGTGCCAGTGCTCTGCCCAGTCGAGTCGGGACGCGGCCTGCTCCCAGAAGGCCGTGGGATCCGCGGCGGCCCTCGCATACGCCTCATCGGCGACGTTCGCCTGAGCGGCGAACGCAGCAGGGGCCGGGTACGCACGGGTCTCGTGCAGGCGCGCCTCGGTCATCGTCACATCCACCGACGGAGCAGGTACTTCTCGACCACCACGAGGATCGCGTTGGTGATCGTGCCGAGCAGCGCCAGCAGGACGATCGAGAGGATGATCCGATCGACGCGGCCGCTGTTCTGCGAGTCGGTCAGCAGGAAGCCGAGTCCCATCGACGACGCGATCAGCTCGGCGGCGACGAGGAACAGCCACGCCTGCGCGAGCGCCAGCCGGAGCCCCGCGGCGACCGACGGCACGACGGCCGGCAGCTGCACCGTGCGGAAGAGAGACCATCCGCGAAGACTGAACGAGCGTCCCGCCTCTACCAGCTGCGGGTCGACGTGGCGGAGTGCGGACGCGACAGTCGTGTAGACCGGGAAGAAGGCGCCGATGGCGATCAGCGTCACCTTGGACTCCTCGCCGATCTGCATCCACAGGATCAGCAGCGGCACCCAGGCGAGCGACGGCACCGCTCGGATCGCGGAGAGCGTCGGACTGAGCAGCACGTCGCCGACCCGTGACAGACCGACGATGCCGGCCACCGCGAGTCCGATGACAGAACCGACCGCGAACCCGAGCAGGACCCGTTGCACCGAGATGGCGACGTGCGTCCACAGCGTGCCGCGCTCGGCCAGCTCGACCCCCGCGGTGAAGACGGATGCCGGCGAAGGGAGCAGGTAGGGCGCGACGAGCCCGGTGGTCGTGACCAGCTGCCAGGCACCGACGATGATGAGCGGAAGCAGCAGTCCGCCGACGAGACGCACCGCGGGTCGATCCCACGCATGACGGGCACCGGCCTCGTCACGACGCCGGACTCCGCGCGCCGCGTCGATCGCGTCCTGCGCATCCGCGGGCACCACCACGCGCTGGTCGGGAGTGATCACTCGCCGCCGACCGCCTTCTCGGCGAAGGTGGCGTTGATGAGGGAGTCGAGCGCCTTCTCGACCGAAGCCTCGCCACCCTGGACATCTCCGGATTCGACCAGCACCGGCGCGATCTTCTCGAGCACGGCGATCTGCGCCTCACCGGGGATGCCGCTGACGTCGAGGTTCGACCGCTCCTCGATGACGGTCGTCGCGACCGCGGGGTCGATCCCTGCGACCTCGGCGAGCAGCGCCGCGGTCTCGTCGGGGTTCTCGAGGGCCCACTCGCGCGCCTGCTCGTATGCGTCGACGACCGCCTGCGCGAGGTCCGCGTGGTTCTCGATGAAGTCCTCGGTGGCGTTGAGGAAGCCGTAGGTGTTGAAGTCCACGTTGCGGTAGATGAGCTCATCGCCCGATTCCACCTCGGCCGCGGCCATGATGGGATCGAGGCCCGCCCAGGCGTCTACCGAGCCGCTGTCGAGAGCGGCACGGCCGTCGGCGTGCTGGAGGTTCTGGACCTCGACGTCGTCGACCGAGAGGCCTGCTTCCTCAAGAGACTGGAGCAGGAAGAAATAGGGGTCCGTTCCCTTCGTCGCCGCGACCGACTTGCCCGCGAGGTCCTCGACCGAGGTGATGTCGCTGCCGGGGCCGACGACGATCGCCGACCATTCGGGCTGCGAGAAGATGTCGATGACCTGGATCGGTGAGCCGTTCGATCGGGCGAACAGTGCCGCCGAGCCGGCCGTGGAGCCGACGTCGATCGAGCCGGAGCGCAGCAGCTCGTTCGCCTTGTTGGATCCCGCGGACTGCACCCACTCGACCTCGACATCGTCGCCGAGGATCTCCTCGAGGATCCCCTGGTCGCGGATCACGAGGCTGAGCGGGTTGTAGGTCGCGAAGTCGATGGACAGAGTGTCCGCCGACCACTCCCCCGAGGCTGCCGCGTCGTCGGACGACGAGTCCGAGGCGGTGGCGTTCTCACCGGCGACGCAGCCGGTGGCGACGAGCATCATCGTCCCTGCGATCGTGATCGCGGGGATGATTCGTCGGGTGATGGTGCTCATCGGGTCTCCTCGGTGGCGGTGCGGTGGTGGGTGTCCACGCCGAGTCCTTCGAGGAGCTCTGCGCGGAGGTCGGCGAGACCGCGATCGGCGCGGTCCCGGGGTCGGATGCCGGGGACGGTGATCGCGCGCACGATGGACGGCGCTTCCGTGTCGGCGTCGCCGAGCGTGCGCAGCAGCAGCACACGATCGGCGAGATAGAGGGCTTCTTCGACATCGTGCGTGACGAGGAGCACGGTGGTCGGCTCAGCCGCATGGATCTTGAGGAGCAGATCGTGCATCCGCAGGCGGGTGAGCGCATCGAGCGCACCGAACGGCTCGTCGAGCAGCAGCACGCCGGGATTGCGAGCGAGGGCGCGTGCGAGCGAGGCGCGCTGCGCCATGCCACCCGACACTTCGCGTGGCCGCTGATCAGCGGCCTTCTCGAGGCCGACGAGCTCGATGAGCTCCCGCACACGTTCCCGGCCTTCGCGGCGCGCGGTGCCACGGGGCAGACCGAGTTCGATGTTCTGGGCGATGGTCCGCCATGGCAGCAGGCGGGGCTCCTGGAACGCGACGGCGGTGCGCTCGTCGACGTCGGCCACGCGCGTGTCCTGGATGCGGATGCTGCCGCCGGTCGGCGCATCCAGTCCCCCGACGAGCCGCAGCAACGTCGACTTGCCGCACCCGGAGGGACCGACGATGGCGACGATCTCACCGGCGGCGACGTCGACGTCGACCGCGCGGAGGACGTCGCGCCGGCCGCGGGAGAGCGTGAAGCTGCGCTCCACCCCCTGCAGGCGCACCGGCTGTGCGGTGCCGGCGATCGCCGACGCGCCGGCCGTCGAGGGCGCCGAGAGCAGAGAGGTCATGTCCCCATGCTGTCCAACCCGCCGGAATGTGACGAATGCGAGCGTAATGATCGGTCATGGAGATCCGAGGACGCGTCGAGACGCAGAACGGGCCGCCATCCCGAAGGATGACGGCCCGTTCAGAGCGTGATGCTTAAGCGTTGCCGCCCGAGAGCTTCTCGCGGAGAGCCGCGAGAGCCTCGTCATCCGCGAGCGTGCCCGCGCCTGCGGCCTCGCTCGAGAAGACCTGACCACCGAAGTCGTCGCCAGCGGCCGCCTCGGCCTCGGCTGCCTTGGCAACCTGAGCCTTGTGCGCCTCCCAGCGAGCCTGGGCTGCAGCGTACTCCTGCTCCCATGCCTCGCGCTGGGTGTCGAAGCCTTCCTTCCACGCACCGGTCTCGGGGTCGAAGCCCTCCGGGTACTTGTACTCGCCGGCCTCGTCGTACTCGGCGAGCATTCCGTAGAGCGCCGGGTCGAACTCGGTGCCGTTGACGTCGACTGCCTCGTTCGCCTGCTTCAGCGAGAGCGAGATGCGACGACGCTCGAGGTCGATGTCGATGACCTTGACGAAGACCTCTTCGCCGACCGACACGACCTGCTCGGCCAGCTCGACGTGCTTGCTGGAGAGCTCGGAGATGTGGACGAGGCCCTCGATGCCGTCTGCGACGCGAACGAACGCACCGAACGGAACGAGCTTGGTGACCTTACCCGGCGTGACCTGTCCGATCGCGTGGGTACGGGCGAAGACCTGCCACGGGTCCTCCTGCGTAGCCTTCAGCGACAGGGAGACGCGCTCGCGGTCGAGGTCGACCTCGAGGATCTCGACGGTGACCTCCTGGCCAACCTCGACGACCTCAGAGGCGTGCTCGATGTGCTTCCAGGACAGCTCGGAGACGTGCACGAGGCCGTCCACGCCGCCCAGGTCGACGAATGCACCGAAGTTGACGATCGACGACACGACACCCTTGCGGACCTGACCCTTGTGCAGGTTGTTCAGGAACGTGGTGCGCGACTCCGACTGCGTCTGCTCGAGCAGCGCACGGCGGCTGAGCACGACGTTGTTGCGGTTCTTGTCGAGCTCGAGGATCTTGGCCTCGATCTCCTGGCCGAGGTACGGCGTGAGGTCGCGGACGCGGCGCAGCTCGATGAGCGAGGCCGGCAGGAAGCCGCGGAGGCCGATGTCGACGATGAGTCCACCCTTGACGACCTCGATGACCGTACCGGTGACGACGCCGTCGTTCTCCTTGATCTTCTCGACGTCTCCCCAGGCACGCTCGTACTGAGCACGCTTCTTGGAGAGGATCAGACGGCCTTCCTTGTCCTCCTTCTGGAGAACCAGGGCCTCGACCTCGTCGCCGACCTTGACGACCTCGTTCGGGTCGACGTCGTGCTTGATCGAGAGCTCGCGCGAGGGGATGACGCCCTCGGTCTTGTATCCGACATCGAGGAGGACCTCATCGCGGTCGATCTTGACGATCGTGCCTTCGATGATGTCGCCGTCGTTGAAGAACTTCAGGGTCTTCTCGACCGCGGCCAGGAAGTCCTCAGCAGATCCGATGTCGTTGATGGCGACCTGCTTGGTGGCCGGGGCGGTCGTTGCGGTAGTCATGTAGTGGGTTGTCCTTGTGAATGGAGACTCGGGCTGAGGGCTCCGGCCGCGCACGGCCGATCATGAGCTCTGCAGCGATTGATTGGTTTCTGCCTCCCGGGCATGCATAGGCACGCCACGAGTGACAGTCAAGGTTATCAGATCCCGAGACGATATGACGGACTCGATACCATCCGCGTTCGGCGCGCTGACAGACTGTCTGCATGCCCCGCGCCGACAAGCTCCTCCTGCTCGACACCGCAAGCCTCTACTTCCGTGCGTTCTACGGGGTGCCCGACAAGGTCACGGCGCCGGACGGCTCCCCGATCAACGCCGCACGAGGACTCCTCGACATCATCGCGAAGCTGGTGACGCTGTACGAGCCGACCCATGTGGTCGCGTGCTGGGACGACGACTGGCGACCCCAGTGGCGAGTCGACCTGATCCCCAGCTACAAGGCGCACCGTGTCGTCGAGGTCGTGCCCGCGGGGCCCGACGTCGAGGAGGTCCCCGACCCCCTCGAGGCGCAGATCCCCCTCATCCGCGAGACTCTCGCCCTGCTCGGCATCCCGATCATCGGCGTCGCGGAGCACGAAGCGGACGACGTGATCGGCACGCTCGCGACGCACGCCACCATGCCGGTCGACATCGTCACGGGCGATAGAGACCTGTTCCAGCTCGTCGACGACGCGAGGAACGTGCGCGTCATCTATACCGCACGAGGCATGAGCAATCTCGAGATCGTCACGGATGCCGTGGTCGTCGCGAAGTACGGCGTGCTGCCGAGCCAGTACGCCGACTTCGCGACGATGCGCGGCGACGCATCGGACGGACTTCCCGGCGTGGCCGGCGTCGGCGAGAAGACCGCGGCCACGCTCCTGCAGGCCCATGGCGATCTCGCCGGCATCCGCGCGGCTGCCGAGGCGGGTGAGGGGATGAGCGCCGGGGTCCGGGCGAAGGTGCTCGCCGCCGCGACGTACCTCGAGGTCGCCCCCACCGTCGTCGCCGTCGCGACCGACCTCCCGATCACCTCGCCGAGCGACCCGCTGCGTCCGCTCGACCCGTCCGAGGCGGATGCTGCGACCGCACTGGCTGAGCGGTGGAACCTGGGCGGCTCGATGACCAGGGCCGTCGCCGCGATCGCGACGATCGACGCCTGACTCAGCTCGCCCAGGCCAGCAGTCGGTCGAGACCCCAGGTCGTGATGATGCGGGAGGCAGGCACCCCCGCCTTCTCGGCACGCTCGGCACCGTGATCGAGGAGCGAGAGCTGACCCGGTGCGTGCGCATCCGAGTCGATCGAGAAGAGGCAGCCGGCCTCGAGGGCGATCGCGATCAGATCGTCGGGCGGGTCCTGACGCTCCGGCCGGGAGTTGATCTCGACCGCGACGCCGTTCTCGGCGCATGCGGAGAAGACGGCACGGGCATCGAACTGCGATTCCGGACGAGTGCCTCGGTCCCCCTGCACCAGCCGTCCGGTGCAATGCCCGAGCACGTTCACGCGCGGGTGGCTCACGGCGGCGATCATCCGTGCGGTCATGGGCCGGGCGTCCATCCGCAGCTTCGAATGGACGGATGCGACCACGATGTCGAGCTCCCCGAGGAGGGCGTCCTCCTGATCCAGCGCGCCGTCTTCGAGGATGTCGACCTCGATCCCCGCCAGCAGCGTGAACCCGTCACCCGATTCCGCCCTCACGAGCGGCATCTGCTCGCGCAGCCGCTCCGCGGAGAGTCCGCGGGCGACCCGCAGACGCGGCGAATGATCTGTGATCGCCTGATACTCGTGACCGAGAGCCCGCGCCGCTGACGCCATCACGCCGATAGGCGTGGTTCCGTCCGACCAGTCGGTGTGCGCGTGCAGGTCCCCTCGCAGCTTCGCTCTCAGGGCCGACACGCGCTCGGGCTCCACGTCGCCTCGGAGCTCCACGAGATAGTCGGGAACCTCTCCGCTCTGCGCCTGTCGGATGACTCCGAAGGTCGATTCGCCGATCCCTGTCGCCGCGCGCAGCCTCGTCGGATCCGAGCGCACGTCCTCCGGCAGCTGCTGCAGGGTCGCAGCTGCCTGACGGAAGGCCTTCGCCCGGTACCGCGACGCGCGTTCCCGCTCCAGCAGCGAGGCGATCTCGAGCAGGGCGGCGATCGGGTCCATCACATCTCCTATGCGGATGCCAGCTCGCGGCTGACGCCGATCCATTCGTCGAGCTTCGCTATGGCGCGACCGTCGTCGACCGCCGCGGCTGCCCGCTCGTAGCCCTCGCGGAGACGCTCGAGGATCGGTCGCTGTACCTGAGTCGCGTCCTGGGACAGCTCGAACGCGACGATCCCGGCCGCCGCGTTGAGGAGCACGATGTCTCGCACCGCGCCCGTCTCCCCCTCGAGCGTCCGGCGCAGCACCGCCGCGTTGTGGTCGGGCGTTCCGCCGATCAGATCCGCGAGGTCCGCGATCGGGATCCCGAGATCTCGAGGATCGAGATCGTGCTCGTGGATGTCACCGCGCGTGACCTCCCAGATGCGGCTGTGCCCCGTGGTCGTCAGCTCGTCGAGGCCGTCGTCTCCGCGGAACACCAGGGCCGTGGCGCCCCGCGTCCGGAACACTCCCGTGATGAGGGGGACGCGCTCGAGCTGCGCCACCCCGACGGCGTTCGCCTCGGCCCGAGCCGGGTTGCAGAGGGGGCCGAGCATGTTGAAGATGGTGGGGACGCCGAGTTCGGCACGGACGGCGCCCGCGTGCTTGAACCCGGGGTGGAAGGCGCCCGCCCAGGCGAACGTGATGCCCGTGCGGTCGAGGATCGACGACACCGCCGCAGGATCGAGGGTGAGCTCCAGCCCGAGCGCGCTCAGCACGTCGGATGAGCCGGAGGCGGAGCTGGCTGCGCGGTTGCCGTGCTTGACCACCGGGATGCCGGTCGCCCCGATGATGACCGCCGCGGTGGTCGACACGTTGACCGTGCCGACACGGTCACCGCCGGTGCCGACGATGTCGAGGACGTCGGGCGACACGGGCAGCGGGACCGCCGCCTCGAGGATCGCATCACGGAATCCGACGATCTCATCGATCGTCTCTCCCTTGGCGCGGAGGGCGACGAGGAAACCGGCGAGCTGCGCCTGCGTGACGTCGCCGCGCATGATCTGACGCATCGCCCACGTCGATTCCCAGACGCTGAGGTCGCGACGCTCCAGGAGAGTGGTGAGCACGTCGGACCAGGTCAGGGAATCAGCCATGTGTGCGATCCTATCGGCGCAGGGAAAACGTGCAGACTCTTGCAGAACGGGCGCCGGGCGTCGATCATCCCTCGTTTCCCGCGTATTCACCGAGGATTCGCAGCGTTTTCTTAGGGTCCCCTAAGTCGTTCGCGGGCGAAACGAGGGCCTCCGGTGCGAGAATCACGCCCGGAGATCGGCCATAATGGAATGGTGACGACCTCAGCGACGTATGCCCCGGCGGCAAGAACGATCAAGCGCCCCAACCCGGTAGCTGTCGGCACCATTGTGTGGCTCGGCAGCGAGGTGATGTTCTTCGCGGGACTCTTCGCGATCTACTTCACGCTCCGCAGCACCTCCCCCGAGCTCTGGGCCGACCGCACCGAACTGCTGAACGTCCCGTTCGCGTTCGTGAACACGGCGATCCTCGTGCTCTCCTCGTTCACGTGCCAGATGGGCGTGTTCGCGGCCGAGGACCTGCAGCCGTACCGCATCACCAAGGGACAGAAGAACGGCGCCGGCCGCCGTCGCCTGTTCGGCTGGGGCATGGTCGAGTGGTTCTTCCTCACCTTCGCCCTCGGCGCGATCTTCGTCTCCGGGCAGGTCTGGGAGTACGCGCAGCTCGTCGCAGAAGGCATGCCGATCAGCGCTGACTCCTACGCATCCGCGTTCTACCTGACGACCGGCTTCCACGCCCTGCACGTCACCGGCGGTCTGATCGCCTTCCTCCTCGTCATCGGCCGTGCGTACGCCGTCAAGAATTTCCGGCACAAGGAGGCGACCTCCTCGATCGTGGTGTCCTACTACTGGCACTTCGTCGACGTCGTCTGGATCGTGCTGTTCGTCGTCATTTACTTCCTGAAATAAGAGCGGAGCTGATCCCCGAGATGGCACGAGAGAAGAAGCGCCGTTCGAATGGCCGTCGCAGTCCCCTGGCTGCGGCAGCCCTCATCGGAGCAGGCCTCATGATCACCGGCGCCGTGTACGCCGGAACGTCCGCAGCCTTCGCTGCGACCGACACCCAGACCACCGCGGCGAGCACGCTCACCGTCGAGGACGGCGAGAAGCTGTTCACGGCCAACTGCGCCACCTGCCACGGTCTCGATCTGCAGGGCACGGCGAACGGACCGAGCCTCTACGGCGTCGGCGAGCTCGCGGTCGAGTTCCAGATGTCGACCGGCCGCATGCCGCTGCAGATGCAGGGGCCCCAGGCGCCGCAGAAGGAGCCGCAGTTCACCGAGGAGCAGATCCTCGCGATCTCCTCCTTCGTGCAGGAGTCGGCTCCCGGCCCCACCTTCCCCGAGGACCACATCCTCGACGGTGAAGGCGACGTCGCCAACGGCGCGGAGCTGTTCCGCGTCAACTGCGCGATGTGCCACAACGTGGCGGCCGCCGGAGGAGCACTCACCGAGGGCAAGTACGCCCCCGCACTGACCGAGACCAGCGCGCTGCACATGTACGCGGCCATGGTCACCGGCCCCCAGAACATGCCCGTCTTCGGCGACATGAACCTGTCGGACGAAGACAAGCGCGACATCATCTCGGCTCTGCTCTACCAGCAGCAGTCCGTGCAGATCGGCGGTTTCTCGCTCGGTTCGCTCGGTCCCGTCTCCGAGGGCCTGTTCGTCTGGATCTTCGGCATCGGCGCGCTCGTCGCCATCACCGTGTGGATCACGGCGAAGTCCAACTGACGCTTATTCATCGAAGAGGAACGTACGAGGAGCACCATGGCACACGACGACGACTCGCAGGCTCTTGACAGGGCCTACCAGCCCTCTCCGGGGCTGGGTGTCGCAGTCAGCGATCCCGTGCAGAACCCGGGGCTGCCGCCGCACCGCGCGCGGATGACCGACAAGGACCCGCGCGCTGAGAAGGCTGCAGAGCGCACGGTCTACACGCTGTTCTATCTCTCGCTGGCAGGAAGCATCTGGGCGGTCGCCGCCTACATGCTCTTCCCCATCGAGAGCGGCGCGCTCATCGACATCCGTCAGAACAACCTCTTCATCGGTCTGGGCATCGCACTCGCGCTGCTCTCGATCGGCATCGGCGCGATCCACTGGTCCAAGGCGCTGATGAGCGACAAGGAGCACATCGAGCACCGTCACCCCACCCGGGGCAAGGACTCGACGCGAGAGGCCGTCGTCGAGGCGTTCGCCACGGCCAACGAGGAGTCCGGTTTCGGACGACGGACGATGATCCGCAACTCGCTGTTCGCGGCGATCGTGGCCTCGATCATCCCCGGTGTCACGCTCTTCCGCGGTCTCGCTCCGCACAGCACACCCGACGACCCCACCGCGGGCGATCCGGTCACGCTGCTGAAGCACACCATGTGGGAGAAGGGCCAGCGTCTCGTGCGCGACCCCGACGGCACCCCGATCCGCGCAGCGGATGTGACCCTCGGATCCGCATTCCACGTGATCCCCGAGGATCTCGCAGAGCTCAGCCACCACGACGGCTACCTCGAGGAGAAGGCCAAGGCCATCGTGCTGATGATGCGCCTGCGCCCCGAGCAGCTCATCGAGGCCGAAGACCGCAAGGACTGGTCGTACGACGGCATCGTCGCGTACTCGAAGGTCTGCACGCACGTCGGATGCCCGGTGGCACTCTACGAGCAGCAGACGCACCACCTCCTCTGCCCCTGCCACCAGTCGCAGTTCGACGTCACGGATCACGCCAAGGTCATCTTCGGACCTGCCGCGCGTCCGCTGCCGCAGCTGCCCATCACCGTCGACGACGAGGGCTACCTCGTCGCACGCAGTGACTTCACCGAGCCCGTCGGCCCGAGCTTCTGGGAGCGCCATTGAGCACCGCAACGCTGTCCAAAGAGGACAAGGACAACAAGGCGCCTCTCGGCGGCCGATTCGTCGGCGCCGCGTCGAACTACATCGATGAGCGCACCAGCATCTCCGGCTTCGTCAAGGAGCTCGGACGCAAGATCTTCCCCGACCACTGGTCGTTCATGCTCGGCGAGATCGCGCTGTGGAGCTTCGTGGTCGTGTTCCTGTCTGGAACCTTCCTGACGTTCTTCTTCCAGGCCTCCATGGTCGAGACGCACTACACGGGCGCCTATGCTCCGATGCGCGGCATCGAGATGTCGGCGGCACTCGAGTCGTCGCTGCACATCTCGTTCGACCTCCGCGGTGGTCTCCTGGTTCGCCAGATCCACCACTGGGCCGCACTCGTCTTCGTCGCGGGAATCGGCGTGCACATGCTGCGCGTGTTCTTCACCGGCGCGTTCCGCAAGCCCCGCGAGCTCAACTGGGTGATCGGCTTCGTGCTGTTCGTCCTGGCGATGGCCGAGGGCTTCACCGGATACTCGCTTCCCGACGACCTGCTCTCGGGCAACGGCCTCCGCATCATCGACGGCATGATCAAGGGCATCCCCCTGATCGGCACCTGGACCTCGTTCCTCCTCTTCGGCGGCGAGTTCCCGGGTACGGACATCGTCGGACGCCTGTACACGCTGCACATCCTGCTGCTGCCGTTGCTGGTGATCGGCCTCATCGCCGTGCACCTCATGCTGATGATCGTCAACAAGCACACGCAGTTCGCCGGCCCCGGCCGCACGAACGACAACGTCGTCGGCTACCCGATGATGCCGGTGTACATGTCGAAGATGGGCGGCTACCTGTTCATCGTCTTCGGCACGATCGTGCTGATCGCGACGTTCTTCCAGATCAACCCGATCTGGAACTACGGCCCGTACGACCCCTCCCCCGTCTCCGCCGGTACTCAGCCTGACTGGTACATCGGATTCGCGGACGGCGCCCTGCGTCTCGCTCCGTCCAACCTCGACGTGGTCTTCCTCGATCGCACCTGGTCGTTCGGGATCCTGCTGCCGCTGGTCGTCCTCGGGCTCTTCATCGTGCTCGTCGCGATCTACCCCTTCATCGAGGCGTGGATCACGGGAGACAAGCGCGAGCACCACATCGCTCAGCGCCCGCGCAACGCGGCGACCCGCACCGCGATCGGCGTCGCCGGCGTGATCTTCTACGCCGTCCTGTGGGCTGCAGCATCCTCCGACCTCATCGCGACGCACTTCATGCTGACCATGGAGGGCGTGATCCACGCGCTCCAGGCGCTGCTGTTCGTCGGACCGGTCCTCGGCTACTTCATCGCCAAGCGGATCGCCCTCGCGCTGCAGAAGAAGGACCGCGAGATCGTGCTGCACGGTTTCGAGTCCGGCCGCATCGTCCGCCTTCCCGGCGGCGAGTTCATCGAGGTGCACCAGCCGGTCGACACGTACGACCGCTGGAAGCTCATCGATGTGGACAACTACGAGCCTCTGGTCGTGCGTCCGAACGCGAAGGGACGAATCTCGTGGACGGAGAACCTCCGTTCTTCCATCTCACGGTGGTTCTTCGAGGACCGGCTCGCGCCGCTCACGCAGGCGGAGATCGAAGCTGCGGACGCTCACCAGCACCACGTCACGGCTCAGAACGATGAGACCGAGGCGGCGGAGATCCAGGGCGCCCATGAGCGCGCCGGCGTCCCCGACGCTCCGATCACCGTCAGCGAGACGCACGTCGACGAGACGGCGAACACTCCCAGCACGGTCATCGCGACCGAGCCGGTGAAGAAGCCTCGCAAGAAGAAGTCCGAGGACGACGAGTAACATCGCCGCTCCCCCACAAGAAGGCCCTGTCCGTTTCGGACAGGGCCTTCTTCATGTCCGGGAGGGTCTCAAGTGAACGTGGAAGGATCGTGCCATGAGCTCCGCAGTCCAACTCATCCGATCCGCCGATCTCGCTGCCGCCCCCTATGCCTACGCCGCCACTGCTCCGGCGGGCTCCCGACTCATCTTCCTCGCGGGCGCCTGCCCGCTCGAGGACGACGGATCCACCACGGCCCCCGGCGACTACGCCGCGCAAGCGTCACGTTGCCTGGAGACCCTCGATCTCGCGCTGCGCGCCAGTGGCGCCACGATCGCCGACGTCATCAGCACGCGGGTCCTCGTGGCGTCGTCGTCTCAGGCTGATCTGGTCACGGCATGGAACGTCGTTCACGAGGCCTTCGCGGAGCACGACGTACCGAGCACACTCATGGGCGTCACCGTGCTGGGGTACGACGACCAGCTGGTGGAGATCGAAGCGGTCGCTGCGATCGCGGAGGCGAACCGATGAGCGCTGCGATCAGGCCCGCCACGTCCGAGGATGCGGAGCTCCTGACCGCCATCGAGGCCCAGGCTGACGCTCTCCTGATCGACAGCCTGGGGGCGCCAGTCTGGCCTCCCGCTGCGAACGGTGCCGAACGCCTCGCCGAGCCGGGATTCGTTCTCGTTCTGGAAGAGTCAGAGGGCTCCTCCCCTGTGGGTTTCGTCCATGTCCTGGACTCCGACGGTCATGCGCACCTCGAACAGCTGTCTGTCCTCCCCACCGTGGGACGACAGGGATTCGGTCGCCGCCTTGTGAGCGCTGCACTCGATGAGGCGCGGGATCGCGGCTACACGCGCATGACCTTGCGGACCTATGCCGAGATCCCGTGGAACGCGCCCTTCTACGCGTCGTGCGGGTTCCTCGAGAGCATCCCCGAGACGCCGTTCCAGCGCGGCCTGGTGGAGACCGAGGCCTCCCTCGGCCTCGACCGATACGGACGCCGCGTCCAGATGACAGTGGAGCTCTGAGCCTGCAGTCCACATTGGCGGATTCCAGTGCGCCGCCGTCCGGATGATGACGGCGGGACCTCGCGCCGTTGCCTAGGCTGAGCGCATGATCGATCGCGCTGACTACTACGCCGCCAAGCTCACCTACGAGACCGATGCGAGCGATGTGTATGCCGCTCTCCGCTCCGAAGACGACATCGTCATCATCGATGTCCGCTCAGAGGAAGCGTGGGCGCAGGGACGCGTCGCTGGAGCGACACAGATGCACTACAGCGAGATCGCGAGCCGCGCTCCTGCCGAGATCCCCCTCGACGCCGCCGTCGTCGTCTACTGCTGGAGCCCGGGGTGCAACGCCGGCGCGAAGGGCGCTCTGGAGTTCGCGAAGCTCGGCTACGCCGTTCGCGAGATGATCGGCGGGTTCGAGTATTGGGTCAGGGAGGGCTATCCCGTGGAGGACGCCGACGGCGTCCACCGTCGGCCTGTCGACCCGCTGACGGGCATCGCCCGTGTCCGCAGCCGCGCGTAGCGACAGGACATGCAGAAAGCCCCTGGGATGGAGATCCCAGGGGCTTTCTGCATGCAGATCAGCGGGCGAAGTTCCCGCGGTAGTACTCGTAGACCCAGCCGACGATCGCGACGACGAAGATCGCCAGGCCGATCGGAAGCAGGAAGTGTCCGACGGCCAGTCCCACGACGAAGACGGCAGCGGAACCCGCGAGGACGATCGGCCACCAGGACCAGGGGCTGAACTCGCCGAGCTCGGGGTCTCCGTCGTCGATGTCGCTCGTGAGGATGTCCTCAGGCAATTCGCCGTTCTGAGCCTTGTGCGTGCGGTCGAGGTAGAACGCGATCATCGCGCCCATGAACGCGGCGAAGAACAGCGCCACGGTGCCGACCCATTCGATCCGCGCGGCGAAGTTGTCCGACGGCGTGGCGAGGATATGCCAGCCGGTGTAGACGACGCCGACCAGGGCGAAGAAGGCGGTCAGGACCCACCAGAGGATGACATTGTCGCGCATGGCTCAGTGGCCCTCTCGCTCGCCGGGCGCAGCGGGCGTGAACTCCGCAGCCTCGGGATGGTTCAGGTCGAACGCGGGACGCTCACTGCGGATACGCGGGATCGACGTGAAGTTGTGACGCGGCGGCGGGCAGGACGTCGCCCACTCGAGCGAAGCGCCGTAGCCCCACGGGTCGTTCACCGTGACCTTCGGAGCCTTGCGAGCCGTGATCCACACGTTCAGGAAGAAGGGCAGCATCGAGGCACCGAGGATGATCGCGCCGATCGTCGAGACCTGGTTGCCCCACGTCCATCCGTCTTCCGGCGAGTAGTCGGCGTAGCGACGCACCATGCCATCGACGCCCAGCCAGTGCTGGATGAGGAACGTCATGTGGAAGCCGATGAACAGCATCCAGAAGTGCACGTAGCCCAGGCGCTCGTTGAGCATGCGTCCGGTCCACTTCGGCCACCAGAAGTAGAACCCGGCGAACATGGCGAACACGACGGTGCCGAAGACGACGTAGTGGAAGTGCGCGACCACGAAGTACGAGTCGGACAGGTGGAAGTCCAGCGGCGGAGCCGCGAGGATGACACCGGTCAGGCCACCGAAGACGAACGACACCAGGAAGCCGAGTGCGAACACCATCGGGGTCTCGAAGGTCACCGATCCACGCCACAGCGTGCCGATCCAGTTGAAGATCTTCACACCCGTCGGCACTGCGATGAGCATCGTCATGAGGGCGAAGAACGGCAGCAGCACAGAGCCGGTCACGTACATGTGGTGAGCCCACACGGCGACGGACAGTGCGGCGATCGCGATCGTCGCGTACACGAGCGTCTTGTATCCGAAGATCGGCTTGCGGCTGAAGACCGGGAAGATCTCGGAGACGATGCCGAAGAACGGCAGAGCGATGATGTAGACCTCAGGGTGACCGAAGAACCAGAACAGGTGCTGCCAGAGCAGGACACCGCCGTTGGCCGGGTCGTAGATGTGAGCGCCGAGCACGCGGTCCGCACCTGCGGCGAAGATCGCGGCGGCGAGCACCGGGAAGGCCATCAGGATGAGGAGGCTCGTGATGAGCGTGTTCCACGAGAAGATCGGCATGCGCCACATCGTCATACCCGGTGCGCGCATCGTGATCACCGTGGTGATGAAGTTCACGGCGCCGAGGATGGTTCCGAAGCCCGAGATGCCGAGACCCAGCATCCAGAGGTTTCCACCGGCACCCGGAGAGAAGGACGCACTGGCGAGCGGCTGATAGGCGAACCATCCGAACGAGGCCGCACCCTGCGGGGTGAGGAAGCCGGCGACGGCGATCGTCGAGCCGAAGAGGAACAGCCAGAACGCGAACGCGTTCAGACGCGGGAAGGCGACGTCCGGGGCGCCGAGCTGCAGCGGCAGGATCGCGTTGGCGAAGCCGGCGAACAGCGGTGTCGCGAACATCAGCAGCATGATCGTGCCGTGCATCGTGAAGAGCTGGTTGTACTGCTCCTTGGTCGGGATGATCTGCATTCCCGGAGCGAAGAGCTCAGCACGGATGACGAGTGCCATCACGCCGCCGAGGAGGAAGAACAGCACCGAGGCGATGAGGTACATGTACCCGATCGTCTTGTGGTCGGTGGAGGTGATCCACTTGACGACGATGTTGCCCTTCTGCTCGACACGCGACGAGCTCATGAGAGCAGCCTGACGTGCGGGCAGGGTGGTGGGTCGAGAGCGAGGGGCCTCGTCGGTGCGGGGGGCTTCAGTGGTCGACATGGCTTACTCCTCTCCTTCCTCGGAGGTCGGGGCGGTGGTCCCCGGGTAGTTCGACAGACGGTCGTACGCGTCCGTGATGTCTCCCGTGTTGCCTTCCTCCTCGAGAGTCTGGAGGTAGGCGTCGTACTCGTCCTGCTCGACGACCTTGACGTTGAAGAGCATCATCGAGTGGTACTCGCCGCAGAGCTCGGCGCACTTGCCGGCGTACTCGCCGACTCGGGTCGGGATGAAGGACCAGGAGTTGTCCTTCCCGATGTACATGTCCTTCTTGTACAGGAAGTCGATGATCCAGAACGAGTGGATGACATCGCGGGACTGCAGGTTGATCGTGACCTTCTGGTCGACCGGCAGCACCAGCGTCGGGAGCTGCGCCTGATCGATGGTGCCGTCCGCGTCCGGCTGGGCCTGGATTCCCATCGTCCAGACGGCGTCGGAGTTGTCCTCTTCTTCCCCGTCGTACTGGAAGTCCCACGCCCACTGCTTGGCGATGGCCGTGATCTCGACGTCGGGTTCGTCCCACTTCGTCTCGATCGCCGACTGGTCACGCGCGGTGAAGAAGAACATGCCCAGCACGAGGATCAGCGGCACGACCGTGTAGAAGATCTCGATCGGCATGTTGTACCGCATCTGCACGGGCAGTCCGGTCTGACCCTTCCGGCGACGGTAGGCGATCGCGGCCCAGGCCATCAGGCCCCAGGTGATCACGCCGACGGCGAGGAGGACGATCCAGGAGTTGACCCAGAGCGACGAGACGCGCTCGGTCTGGTTGGTGGCCGCAGGCTCACCCTCCACGAAGCCCGGGAGGTAACCGTTCAGCTCAGTGGCAGTACATCCCGCCAGGGCCACGGCTGCCGCTACTCCCAGGGGGAGAGCGGCCCAACGAAGGCGGCGTTTCGAGGGCACGATGCACCTTTCAGATTGCGGACAGGGCACACCCAAGTCTAGGGCAACCTCACACCTGATTCATGCCAACCACGCAGGTTGGCGGAGGGGTTCGGATCAGTGGAAGCTGTCTCCGCAGGCGCAGCTGCCTGCGGCGTTGGGGTTGTCGATCGTGAAGCCCTGCTCCGAGATCGTGTCCTTGAAGTCGATGGAGGCGCCGTCGAGGTACGGGACGCTCATGTTGTCGATGATGACCTCGACGCCGTCGAAGTCGACGGTCTCGTCGCCCTCGAGGAATCGCTCGTCGAAGTACAGCTGGTAGATCAGGCCGGAGCATCCGCCGGGCTGAACGGCTACGCGCAGACGCAGGTCATCGCGGCCCTCCTGCTCGAGAAGGTTCTTGACCTTCGTGGCCGCGGCATCGGTCAGCTTCACGCCGTGCGCCTGGGTGGTCTCTGCCGAAGTCAGTGTGGTGTCGCTCATGTCGCTCCTTGTGACGGGCCGTGCTCGCACGGCTGGTATCTCGATTTTACCCTCAGGCTCGCGGATACGGCTCAGATGATGATGTCGTTCATGCGCGAGAGCAGCAGAGCCTCGGTCGCGACCGCATGGCGGAACGTGTCGAGGTGCAGCGATTCATTCGGGCTGTGGGCACGCGAGTGCGGGTCCTCGACGCCGGTCACGAGAATCTGCGCATCGGGGAACTCCCGCACCAGATCTGCGATGAACGGGATCGAACCGCCGACGCCGAGGTCGACCGGCGGCACACCGTACCCGTCGCGCATCGCATCGCGGGTGAGGGCGACCGCCCAGCCGCTGGTGTCGACGAGGAAGCCGTTTCCCAGGTCGACGTCGGTGAAGGTCAGCTCCGCACCGAACGGCGCGTTCGCGCGCAGATGCGCCTCGAGGGCGGCATACGCCTCCTCCCCCGTCTGACCTGGCGCGACGCGCGCGCTCACGACCACCGTCACCTCGGGAAGGAGGGTGTTCGACGCCGCGGCGACGCTCGTCGCATCGATCCCGATGACCGTGACCGCCGGCTTGTTCCAGATCCGGCTGAGAATGCTGCCGCCGCCGACCGGAGACGTGCCAGGAAGAAGACCCGCTTCATCGCGGAGCGTGTCCTCGGTGTACTCCGGCGTCGGCGCGTCGCGCTCGGTCATCCCCTCGACGGCGACGGAGCCGTCCTCGTTCCAGAGCGTGGCGAGCATCCTCACCGTGGCCATCATGGCGTCCGGAACCGCTCCGCCGAACATGCCCGAGTGGGACGCGTGGTCGAGGGTGCGCACGCGCACGGTGAAGCGCGCATTGCCACGGAGCGAGACGGTGAGGCCGGGGGTGACCGAATCCCAGTTGCCCGAGTCGGCGACCACGATCGCATCCGCCCGGAGCGCTTCCTTGTTGTCCGCGAGGAACTGAGCGAAGGAGCGCGATCCGTACTCCTCCTCCCCCTCGATGAACATCGCGATCCCGAGCTCGAGATCGTCGCCCACGACCTCGGCCACAGCGCGGATCGCGGCGATGTGCGCCATGATGCCCGCTTTGTCATCGGCGGCTCCGCGCCCGTACAGGCGTCCGTCGCGCACCGTTGGTTCGAACGGCGGCGTCTCCCACAGCGCGTCGTCTCCCGGAGGCTGCACGTCGTGGTGCGCGTAGAGCAGGATCGTCGGCTTGCCGTTGCGCGCAGCACGCGTCGCGAGCACGGCAGGCTGCCCGTGCTCGTCGGTGCCCGGGATCGCGGCGCGCAGCACCCGCACGTCGTCGAAGACCCCCGTCGCCGTCGCGAGCGCGGCGACCGCCTCCGAGCTGCGTTCGAGTTGCGTCTGGTCGAACGCAGGCCAGGCCATGCCGGGGATGCGGACGAGTGCGCCCAGGTCGCTCAGCGCGGCCGGGAACCCTGTGGCTGCGGCCTCGAGGACGGCCGGCTCGCGTTCGCTGGACAGATTCTGGTCACCGGGCTGGGCAGGAGATGTCATGCGAGTAATCTTAAGGTGATCCGCCTTCACTGAACCGAGGAACCTCGTGGCCACTACCCCTGTCCCCCCTTCGACGAACGACGACGCCGCCGAGACGACCGCGTCGGGCAAGGGACGCGCGACGCCGACCCGGGCCGAGCAGGAAGCGGCCCGCCGCCGTCCTCTGGTCGCGAACACCAAGGAGGCCAAGGCCGCAGCGCGCGCCGAGCTCAGCGAGCGACGCAACCGCGCGCAGGCCGGTCTGGCGGCCGGCGAGGAGAAGTACCTCCCGGCTCGCGACAAGGGCCCGCAGCGCCGCTGGGTCCGCGACTACGTGGACGCCGGATGGCACCCCGCTGAGTTCGTGATGGGCGTCATGGTGCTCGTCATCCTCATCTCGCTCCTTCCGGCCAACCTCGCCATCGGCGGCTTCGCGATCGCCGGCTGGGCGTACCTGGTCATGATGGCGTACCTGATCCTCGCGATCGGCGGCATGATCCTGCTGGGGATGCGCGTCAAGCGCAAGGTCGCCGCGAAGTTCGGCAAGGACCGCATGGAGCGCGGTCTCGGCTGGTACGCCGCGATGCGGTCGCTGCAGATGCGGTTCATGCGTCTGCCCAAGCCGCAGGTCAAGCGCGGCGACCGCCCCGCCTGATCCCCTGAGTAATCGAGAGAGGCGCCTCGTGCTCTATGAGCACGAGGCGCCTCTCTCGTTCGTATGCGCAGCTTCTCAGCGTGCGACCAGGCCCCGGTTGATCTCGCGTCCCCAGAACGGACCGCGGTACAGGAACGCCGTATAGCCCTGCACGAGCGTCGCGCCCGCTTCGAGTCGCTCCTGCACGTCCGCGGGCGTCTCCACTCCCCCGACGGCGATGACGCAGAACTCGGCGGGCACGGTCGAGCGAACCAGACGCAGCACCTGAAGCGAGCGCTCCTTGAGGGGCGCGCCGGAGAGGCCGCCCGCTCCGATGCCCGCGACCGTCGCCGCGTCCGTCGTGAGTCCATCCCTGCTGATCGTGGTGTTGTGCGCGATGATGCCGGCGAGGCCCTCGGCGACGGCGAGCTTCGCGATCGCGGCGATCTCGTCGTCAGCCAGATCGGGGGCGATCTTGACGAGCAGCGGAGTCTTTCCGGATGCCGCGCGCACCGCCCGGAGCAGCGGAGCCAACGTCTCCACCGCCTGCAGTCCCCGAAGACCCGGGGTGTTCGGGGACGAGACGTTGACGGCCAGGTAGTCGGCCAGCGGGGCCAGCCGCGTCGCCGAAGCGACGTAGTCGGCAGTGGCGTCCTCGACGTCGACGACACGGCTCTTGCCGATGTTGACTCCGATGACCGTGTCAGGGGCGCCGCGACGCAACCGCGCGAGGCGCCGGGCCGCGGCATCCGCGCCCTCGTTGTTGAATCCCATGCGGTTGATGACCGCACGATCGGCGATCAGCCGGAACAGTCGGGGCTTCGGGTTGCCCTCCTGCGGGATCGCGGTGACGGTGCCGACCTCGACGTGGCCGAAGCCGAGCGCTGCAAGGCCGCGGACACCGATCGCGTTCTTGTCGAACCCGGCGGCGATGCCGAAGGGCGAGGAGAAGCTCAGTCCGAGTGCGTCCACCCGCAGCGACGGGTCCGGCTTCGTCAGTGCCCGCGTCGCCCAGGAGAGCGGCGGCACTCCGAGCACGCGGATCACCGCCATACCGGCGTGGTGGGCGAACTCGGGGTCGAAGCGCGACAGGACAGCGCGAAAGAGCAGCGGATACATCCCTGCCAGATTACCGGTCGGCAGGCTCCGGCTTGACGTGGTCGGCACGCAGATCCGTGATGGCGCTCTCGAAATCCTCGAGCGAGTCGAAAGCCTGGTACACGCTCGCGAACCGCAGGTATGCGACCTCATCGAGGTCGCGGAGGGGTCCGAGGATGGCCAAGCCGATCTCGTTCGTATCGAGCTGCGAGACACCTGTCTGCCGCACGGCCTCCTCGACACGCTGAGCGAGGACCGCCAGATCGGCCTCGGTCACGGGGCGCCCCTGACACGCCTTGCGCACGCCGGAGATCACCTTCTCGCGACTGAACGGCTCCATGACGCCCGAACGCTTGATGACGTTGAGGCTGGCCGTCTCGGTGGTCGTGAAACGCCCGCCGCACTCAGGGCACTGACGACGGCGCCTGATCGAGAGACCGTCGTCGCTGGTGCGGGAATCGATGACGCGAGAGTCCGAGTGACGGCAGAAGGGGCAGTGCATCTGACCGATCCTACGCGGTGAAACGCGCCTCGATCGCCTCGCCGTGCGCGGGGAGCACTTCGGTCTCGGCGAGGGCGACGACCCCCTCACGGACCTCGGCCAGGGCGGCCCGATCGTAGGAGATCACCTGCTGCGGACGAAGGAACGTGTAGGCGCCGAGTCCCGGCGCATAGCGCGCCTGTCCCCCGGTCGGCAGAACGTGGTTGCTGCCCGCCATGTAGTCGCCCAGACTCACCGGCGTGTGGTCGCCGACGAACACCGCACCTGCGCTCGTGAAGCTGTCGGCGGCGTCCTCGGCATCCTCGAGGTGAAGTTCGAGGTGCTCGGGAGCGTAGGCATTGCTGAACGCCGTGGCCATGGCACGGTCGTCGACGAGCACGATCGCGGACTGCGGTCCGTCGAGAGCTGCGGCCACCCGGGTCGTGTGACGGGTCGCGCCGGCCTGCTGCGCCACCTCTTCGGCGACACGATCGGCGAGCTGAGGCGAGTCGGTGACGAGGACGGCCGAAGCCTGCTCGTCGTGCTCGGCCTGACTGACGAGGTCGGCGGCGATGAGACGCGGGTCGGCGGCGGCATCTGCGACGACGAGGATCTCGGTGGCCCCCGCCTCGGAGTCCGTGCCGACGACCCCCGCCACCGCCCGCTTGGCGGAGGCGACGTAGTTGTTGCCGGGCCCTGACAGCACGTCGACCGGGTCGAGTCCGATGCCGGCGACGCCGTGCGCGAAGGAACCGATGGCGCCGGCGCCGCCGATGGCGTACACCTCCGTGATGCCGAGGAGGCCTGCCGCGGCGAGGATCGTGGGGTGGACGCGACCTCCCTGGTCCGCCTGGGGCGGTGAAGCGAGCGCGATCTGCTCGACGCCCGCGACCTGGGCGGGGACGACGTTCATGATGACGCTGGACGGATACACCGCCTTGCCGCCGGGGATGTACACGCCCGCGCGGTGCACAGGCTGCCAGCGTTGGGTGATCGTCGCGCCGGCGCCGATCCGGGTGATCCGACGTGCGGGAACCTGGGCTTCGGAGGCGATGCGCACCCGGCGAATCGCCTCGTCGAGGGCATCGCGGACAGCAGGCGCGAGGGTCTCGAGAGCATCGGCGATGTGCTGCGCGGGCACGCGGATCTCATGACCCGTGACACGATCGAAGCGTTCAGCCTGCTCGCGCAGCGCCTCTTCGCCGCGCTCGCGCACGTCCTCGACGATGCGCGTGGCGGTGTCGAGAGCCTCGGCCCGTGCCTGGGTGGCTCGCGGCACGGCCGCGAGCATGTCAGCCGGCGAGAGCGTGCGCCCTCGCAGATCGATCGTGCGCAAGATCAGCCCTTCGTGATGTCTGAGATGTCGTGCAGGTAGCCGATGCGACCGTCGTCGTGTCGGATGACATAGGCGCCACCGCGGTCCTCGATGACGAGCGCCCACGCATTCGGTCCGATTCGGAAGATGACCTCGCCGCGTTCGTCATGCACGTCCCGCTCGGTCGGCGCGAGGATCCAGAAGGGCTGCGGGGTCGAGTAGGCGTCCTGAGGGCTCGTCGCGGCGAAGTCCGAGTCGTGTTCGACGGCGGGGAACGCGGTCGTCTCGGGCGACGAGACATCGCGCGCGGTCGCACCGAGAAGCGACTCGATGCTTCCGGTGTCGGACACGATCTCGGGTTCCTGGCCGCGCGACCGGCGCGAGTACGCCGGGGTGTACTCCTCATCGGAGGTCGTCTCCTCGGTCCCGGTCCCCCCGCCCGACGCGTGGGAGGACAGCGGCACCTGCTCGGCGACATCGAGACGGGCGACCTCATCGGTCGCCTGCTCACGGGACAGTTCGACGTCGATCCCCTCCGCCGAGGGTGTCGTGTAGGCGGTCGGTGCAGCGTCCGTCGCGTAGGCCGTCGGTGCGGCGTCCGTCCCGTAGGCCGTCGGCGCGGCGTCCGTCCCGTAGGCGTCCGTCACGTAGGCCGTCGGTGCAGCGTCCGTCGCGTAGGCCGTCGGCGCGGCATCCGTCGCGGCGGTGTGGGCCTCAGGAGCGACATCGCTCGACGAGGCGGGCGATGCGTACGACGCAGGTCGCAGGTCCGTGTCGGCCGAAGTATCGGCCTCGACGGCGACGGGAGCGTCGGCGCCCGGGGCGGCAGGCTCGGGGCGAGGACGCGCGATGACCGGTCGGACCGGATTGGCGTTGCGGTGCGCGAGCGTGACGAGTCGGCCCTGGAAGTCTTCCTTGAGGCCGGGCACCAGCGGAGCGAAGACCGTGAGGACGACGAGCGCGAGCGCTGCGAGCAGCTGAACGACGCCGTTCCAGGGCAGCCCGAAGACACCGAACTCGATCGCGAACGCGACGGCGTTCCAGAGTGCGCCGAGCCAGAAGACCGCTGAGACGGAGAACGCCACGGAAGCGAACTGGTCGATCCCCAGCGAGCCGACCCGGCGGATGCCGTCGGGTGAGAAACGGCGGAGGACCAGCAGGAACACGGCGACCGTCGGCACGCCGATCGGGAGGACCCACTGGATTCCGGCACCCCAGATGGACGAGTCTCCGACGTACGGGAAGAACGACGCGATGAAGGCGATCAGCCACACGCCGACGATGAGCAGCTCCCGCAAGGTGAATCCGAGGATGCCGTACTCCGGCGTCACCTCATCGTCATAGAGCACGCCGTCGTCATCGGAGAAGTCCTCGTCGAGAGGTGACTCGTCTGACGCCGACGACCGGTCTGCAGCTGAGTCGTCACTGTTCAGGAAGGGTGATTCCGTGCTCATGGGGAGGGTCCTTTCGCCACGGTGCAGAGCCTTAGTCGTCGTGCACCCGAACGCGTCCCGATACTACCCGGTGCGTCCGTGAGGACCCGTCGAGCGGCAGCGTCCGCTGGTGCTCAGCCCAGGCAGGTCGGCCCGAGCAGCGATTTGAGATCGCCGAACAGATCGGCCGAGACCTTGACCGGCATCGGCACGTCGAAGACCTTCGCCGTGCCGCCGCGGTGCACCCGCAGCACGACCTCGGTGTCCCCGTTGTGACGGCGCAACACGTCGGCGAGCTCGTGCATCACCCGCTCCGTCGCCCTCTGCTCGGCGAGCACGAGCGAGAGCGGACCCGCGGCGTCGAAGGAACCGACATCCGGCGCGAACGCCGACTGCGCATGCAGGTTGAGTCCGTCATCACGCTTCGACACCCGGCCGCGCACGGCGAGGATCGAGTCCTGCTGCAGGATGTGCTGGAACTCGGTGTACGTCTTGCCCATGAACATGACCGTCACCTCGCCGTTGAAGTCCTCGACGGTGATCATTCCGTACGGATTGCCACTGGCCTTCGCGACGCGATGCTGCACGCTCGTGACGAGACCGGCGACGGTGACCTGCTCACCGTCCTGCATGTCCTCCGAGTTGATGAGGTTGTGGATCGAGATCGACGCGTGCTTCGCCAGAGGCACCTCGAGCCCGGCCAGGGGGTGGTCCGACACGTAGAGCCCGAGCATCTCGCGCTCGAAAGCGAGCTTGTCCTTCTTGATCCATTCGGGGCGGGCGGGCACCTTGGCAGGCGGCGCCTCTTCCATTCCGTCGTACAGACTGTCGAAGTCGAAGCCGATCGCACCCTGTGCTTCGTTCCGCTTGCGATCCACAGCCGCCTCGACGGCATCCTCGTGGACTTCGAGCAGCGCACGGCGCGAGTCGCCCATCGAGTCGAACGCGCCGGCCTTGATCAGAGACTCGACCGTGCGCTTGTTCGAGACGTGCAGCGGGACCTTCTCGAGGAAGTGATGGAACGAGGAGAATCGCTCATCCTTGCGGGCCGCGATGATGCCCTCGACCACGTTGCTGCCGACGTTGCGGACGGCACCGAGCCCGAATCGGATGTCGTCGCCGACAGCGGCGAAGTACTTGATCGACTCTGAGACATCGGGCGGCAGCACCTTGATGCCCATTCGACGGCACTCGTTGAGATAGAGCGCCATCTTGTCTTTCGAGTCGCCGACGCTGGTGAGCAGCGCGGCCATGTACTCGGCGGGATAGTGCGCCTTGAGGTAGGCGGTCCAGTACGAGACGACCCCGTATGCCGCCGAGTGCGCTTTGTTGAAGGCGTAGTCCGAGAACGGGAGGAGGATCTCCCAGATCGCGTTGACGGCACCGTCGGAGTACCCGTTCGCGTGCATGCCGGCTTGGAAGCCCTCGAACTGCTTGTCGAGCTCGGACTTCTTCTTCTTGCCCATCGCTCGGCGCAGGATGTCGGCCTGGCCGAGCGAGAACCCGGCCACGCGCTGGGCGATGGCCATCACCTGCTCCTGGTAGATGATCAGGCCGTAGGACTCGTCGAGGATGTCGGCGAGCGATTCGGTGAACTCCGGGTGGATCGGTGTGATCGGCTGCTGGCCGTTCTTGCGCAGCGCATAGTTCGTGTGCGAGTTCGCACCCATCGGACCCGGGCGGTACAGCGCGATGAGCGCGGAGATGTCGCCGAAGTTGTCCGGACGCATCAGGCGCATCAGCGATCGCATCGGCCCGCCGTCGAGCTGGAAGACGCCGAGCGATTCGCCGCGACCGAGCAGCTCGTAGGCGCCGCGGTCATCCAGGGCGAGGTGTTCGAGGTCGAGCTCCTCCCCGCGGTTGGTGCGGATGTTGTCGAGAGCGTCCGAGATGATCGTGAGGTTGCGGAGCCCCAGGAAGTCCATCTTGATCAGCCCGAGCGACTCGCAGGACGGGTAGTCGAACTGGGTGACGATCTGGCCGTCCTGCTCGCGGCGCATGATCGGGATGATGTCGAGCAGGGGCTCGGACGACATGATCACACCGGCGGCGTGCACGCCCCACTGGCGCTTCAGACCTTCGAGACCGAGGGCGCGGTCGAAGACCGTCTTCGCCTCGGGATCGGTCTCGATGAGCGCACGGAACTCGCTCGCCTCCTTGTAGCGGGGGTGCGCCGAGTCGAACATGCCGTCGAGAGGCATGTCCTTGCCCATGACGGGCGGCGGCATCGCCTTCGTCAGCCGCTCGCCCATGCTGAACGGGAATCCCAGCACACGCCCCGCATCCTTCAGAGCCTGCTTCGACTTGATCGTGCCGTAGGTGACGATCTGAGCGACGCGCTCGGAGCCGTACTTCCTCGTCACGTAGTCGATGACCTCGCCGCGGCGACGGTCATCGAAGTCGACGTCGAAGTCGGGCATCGAGACGCGGTCGGGGTTGAGGAAGCGCTCGAAGATGAGACCGTGCTCGAGCGGGTCGAGGTCGGTGATCTTCATGGCGTAGGCGACCATCGACCCGGCGCCCGAGCCACGGCCCGGACCGACGCGGATTCCGTTGTCCTTCGCCCAGTTGATGAAGTCGGCGACGACGAGGAAGTAGCCGGGGAACCCCATCTGCAGGATGATGCCGGTCTCGTACTCGGCCTGCTTGCGCACCTTGTCGGGGATGCCGCTCGGGTATCGGTAGTGGAGGCCCGCTTCGACCTCCTTGATGAGCCAGCTGTCCTCCGTCTCGCCGTCCGGCACGGGGAAGCGCGGCATGTAGTTGGCCGCGGTGTTGAATTCGACTTCGCACCGCTCGGCGATGAGCAGCGTGTTGTCGCAGGCCTCGGGGTGGTCGCGGAACAGCTGACGCATCTCTGCGGCGGTCTTGATGTAGTACCCGTCGCCGTCGAACTTGAACCGGTTGGGATCGTCGAGCGTCGAACCGGACTGCACGCACAGCAGCGCCTCATGGGCATCGGCCTCATGCTGGTGCGTGTAGTGCGAGTCGTTGGTGCCGACGAGCGGGATGTTCAGATCCTTGGCGAGCCGGATCAGATCGGTCATCACCCTGCGCTCGATGGAGAGACCGTGATCCATGATCTCGGCGAAGTAGTTCTCCTTGCCGAACAGGTCCTGGAACTCGGCGGCCGCCGCACGTGCGGCGTCGTACTGGCCGAGGCGCAGTCGCGTCTGGATCTCACCCGAGGGGCATCCTGTGGTGGCGATCAGGCCCTTGCCGTATGTCTGCAGGAGCTCCCGGTCCATGCGGGGCTTGAAGTAGTAGCCCTCCATGCTCGACAGCGAGCTGAGACGGAACAGGTTGTGCATCCCCTGCGTGCTCTCGCTCCACATCGTCATGTGGGTGTAGGCACCGGAGCCGGAGACATCGTCGCTCTTCTGATCCGGGGAGCCCCATTGCACACGCGTCTTGTCGCTGCGATGCGTGCCGGGAGTCACATAGGCCTCGAGACCGATGATCGGCTTGATGCCCGCGGCGTTCGCCGCCTTGTAGAACTCGAACGCCGCGAAGGTGTTGCCGTGATCGGTCACGGCGATGGCCGGCATGTCGTAATCTGCCGCCGCCTGCGTCATCGCCGCGATCTTCGCCGCCCCGTCGAGCATCGAGTACTCGCTGTGCACGTGCAGGTGGACGAAGGAGTCGGATGCCATGCCTTCGAGTCTACTTTCGGCATCCGACATCGAGCGTCGCCGCACCTGCCGCTCCGGGGTCCCGCATCGCTTCAGGGGAGCGAGTCCACGACGCTCACGGTGAAGACGTGCCTCTCGTCTGCCAGGGAGGCGGGGATCAGCGAAGAGGCGACGTCGAGCACCGCGGTCGCCTCCGTGACGAGCCCCGTGGTCGTGTCGATCGTGATCGAGCGCCGCTGAACCGCTGGCTGACCCGACAGAGCCTCTGTCGACGCCGAGAACCGCAGCGTCGCCGAGGTCGCATCGGCGGACACGATCTCAGACCCGGAAAGCATGCTGAGGGCGTCGTACATCGTCGCCCGCTCAGCCCCCGACCCCATGTTGTACGACAGAAGCTCGATGAGGACCCACCCGACCTTGTAGTCCTGATCGCCCGCGACGATCCCCTGATTCTCTCGGATCCACGCGATGAGCGCCGCCGGGTCCGTGGGCATCGCCGAGAAGAACGCCACGAGCCCGTACCCGTCCGGGGTGGCCCAGGGTGCTGACGGCCCGTTCGAGAAGTACGGATCGCCGCCCGAGGCCATCGCCTCCTTGTGCGCCTGGGCGAGCGCCGCGGCGTCCGGCCCGAAGGTGTCGCTCACTGTCCAGGGCTGATCGGTGGCGAAGAACCACTGCTGCGTCGGGTCGGCCGGCGCATAGGAGTTCCAGGAGGAGCTTCCGCGCCAGGCGTTCTGAGCGTTCGACCGATCCGCCTGATACTGCCCGCCGTTCGGATCGGGCTGGTGATAGACGATCTGCTCCGACTGCGTGTGCACGCGCAGGTACTGTCCCGGTGCCAACGTCAGGCCGGTGAACGACCGAGCCGCAGTCGCGGCGGCGCCGAAGGCCCCCGCAGCCGTCATCGGCTCCTGTGTCGGCGCGGGCGTCGGCGACGGCTTCAGCGTCTGTCCTGGCTCCCGCGTCGGAACGGCCTCGATCACGGGCTTCGGCTGTTCGGTGAGTCCCGTGATCACCAGCACGCCCGCCGTGGCCGCCAGTGCGGCGCCCACGAGCACGCCGGCCACGAGCCGCTTCGGTGCGGCAGGGCGAGCGGACACCGAGGTCTTCCCCGCGGCGATCTCGCTCATCAGTCGAGCGCGGGCCGAGTCGAGATGCGAGTCCACACCATCGACATCCGGCTTGGTCTTCTGAACCTTCTCAAACACGTCCACGGACTTCTCCTTCCTGCTGCATCTCGAACGAACGGGCCTTTCGCGCCGGATCGAGTCGCGTGCGAACGCGATTCAACCGGGAGCGCACGGTGCCCACAGGCACACTGAGAGTCTCCGCGATGTCTTCGTAGCTCAGCCCCTGCCAGGCGTAGAGCAGAAGCGTCTCCCGATCCTTGGGGGACAACGCCGCGATCTTCTGCCGCAGGGCACGCACTTCGCGCTCGGCGTCCACGCGCCGCATCGCGTCATCGAGTCCACCGAGCGACGTATGGTCCTCCCCGACGACCGCGGCGAACGAGCGCCAATGCCGTGCCTCGACGGCTCTGTGCCGACGGATGAGCCGCGAGGCGATTCCGAGCAGCCAGGGAGAGGCTGAGTGCTTGCTCAGGTCGAAGTCCCCTCGACGGCGGAAGGCGACGAGAAAGGTCTCGCTGAGCACGTCCTCGGCGGCATGGGCACCCACCCGATATGTCGCGAACGCGTTCACCGCACGTGCATGTCGGTCGAACAGCTCGGCGAACGCCTCAGGCCGACTCAGCGACCGCCGGATGATCTCACTGTCTGTGCTCACACTATGTATTGCCTCTGACGTGCAGTCGGGTTCACGCTTTCTTCGATCCGTTGCGCGGATCTCGCAGATCGAGTCGCATGAGCACCCGCGGGAAGCCGTCGAGCGTCGAGCCGGTGTCGGCCGCCTTCGCGAATCCGGCACTCTCGAAGAGCCCCATCGTGCCGACGTAGGCCATTGTGAGATTCACCGTCTCGCCACGGTTGTCGACCGGATACCCCTCGATCGCGGGGGCGCCGCTCTTCTTCGCATGAGCCACCGCTCCGTCGATCAGAGCGTGCGAGATGCCCTGTTTCCGATGGCCTGGACGGACGCGGATGCACCAGAGCGACCACACATCGAGATCGTCGACATGCGGGATCAGTCTGTTGCGCGCGAAGCTCGTCTCCCTGCGCGGATGCACCGCCGCCCAGCCCACCGGTTCATCGTCGAGGTACGCGATCACGCCTGGAGGCGGATCCTGGTGGCAGAGCTCACGCACGCGCTCCGCTCGCTTCTCGCCTCGCAGCGCCCTGTTCTCGGCGCTGCCGATGCGGTAGCTCAGGCAGAAGCACACGTTCGACGTCGGCTTCTTGGGGCCGACGAGAGCGGCCACGTCGTCGAAGTCGGTAGCAGGTCGCACCTCGATGCTCATGGGCTCAGTCTGACCCACATCGCCGACATCGACGGCGTCGATTCACTCGCCGCGCAGGATCTCCAGGGCACGTTCGAAATCCGCGGGGTACCCCGACTCGAACTGCACCCACTCCCCCGTCGCCGGGTGGGTGAAGGCGAGCTTGTGCGCGTGCAGCCACTGTCGGGTGAGTCCGAGCCGTGCCGACAGCGTCGGATCTGCTCCGTAGAGCGGGTCGCCCGCGCACGGGTGCCGCAGGGCCGCCATGTGCACGCGGATCTGGTGCGTGCGTCCGGTCTCGAGATGGATCTCGAGCAGCGAGGCTCCCGGGAAGGCCTCGAGGGTCTCATAGTGGGTCACCGACGGTTTGCCGTCGGGAACGACGGCGAACTTCCAGGAGTGATTCGGATGCCGGCCGATCGGAGCATCGATCGTCCCCGTCAGCGGGTCGGGGTGCCCCTGGACGACGGCGTGATAGATCTTCTCCACCGTGCGCTCCTTGAACGCGTGCTTCAGCGACGAGTACGCCGTCTCGCTCTTGGCGACGACCATGAGCCCGCTGGTGCCGACATCCAGACGATGCACGATCCCCTGCCGCTCCGGAGCGCCACTGGTGGCGACCCGGAACCCCGCCGCTGCGAGAGCGCCGACGACGGTCGGCCCCTCCCATCCGAGCGAGGGATGAGCGGCGACGCCCGTGGGCTTGTCGACCACGACGATGTCGTCATCGTCGTAGACGATTCCGAGTTCCGGAACCGCGATCGGGATGATCCGCGGCTCCTCCTTCGGCTGCCACTCCACCTCGAGCCACCCTCCGCCGCGCAGGCGATCGGACTTGTCGAGCGTCACCCCGTCGACGCGCACGCCGCCCGCCGAGGCGACCTCGGCGGCGAAGGTGCGCGAGAAGCCCAGCATCTTCGCGAGTGCCGCGTCGACGCGCGTCCCGTCCAGCCCGTCAGGAACGGGGAGGGTGCGGAATTCCATGCTCAGCGTCCGTCCGCGGCGGCGGCATCCGGAGAGGCGGTACCCGGGCGAGAGGTCTCGCCTCCGGTCTCCTCGGCCAACGCGGCAGCCTCGGCTTCGTCATCGGTCTCCACAGGAGCGTGGTCACGCTCGCGGGTGCCGTCGAAGCGGAGTCCCAGCACGACGAGCAGCGCGACCGAGATCATCCCGGTGACGATGAAGATGTCGGCGACGTTGAAGATCGCCGGCATCATCCACGGCATCGAGATCATGTCGACCACGTGCCCCATGGGGAAACCAGGATCGCGGAAGAGACGATCGGTGAGGTTTCCGAGCACTCCACCGAGCAGGCAGCCCAGGACGACGGCCCAGAGGCGTGACTGAAGACCCAGGGCCTTCCACACGATCACACCGGCCACCACCGCCAGAGCGATGGTGAAGATCCATGTGACATCGGATCCGAGCGAGAACGCTGCGCCGGGGTTGCGCACGTAGTACAGCTGAAGGAACTCACCGAGCACCGGCACCGGCTGCTGGAGCGGCAGGTTCTCGGTCGTGAGGTACTTCACAAACTGATCGGCGGCCAGCACGATCGCTGCGAGAACCGCAACTATCGCGCCGGCCGCCGACCGACGAAGGGGACGGCGTCCTGGCAAAAGGACGACCTACAGTCCGATCGCGGAAACCGGAGTCGAGTCCGTCGACGCCGATTTCTCGTCGAGATCGCGGAGCTGACCCTCGATGTAGCCGCGCAGCTGCGAGCGGTAATCGCGCTCGAAGTTGCGTAGCTCGGTGATCCGGGCCTCGAGGGCGTTGCGCTCGCGCTCGAGACGAGCCGACTCTTCGCGCTGCTTGGCCTCGGCCTCCGTGCGGATGCGGTTGACCTCGCCTTCGGCCTCGGCGATGAGCTGGGCGCGCTTGGCCTCACCCTCGGCGACGTGCTCATCGTGAAGGCGCTGAGCGAGCTCGATGATGCCGGCGGTCGCAGTCGCCGAACCCGACGGAGCGGGCTCCGCGGGAGCGGCAGCAGCAGGCGCAGGAGCCTCTTCGACCACGGCGGCGGGTGCCTCTGCAGCGGCTGCGGGAGCGGCCGGTGCATCGCCGGACTCGTACGCGGCCAGCTTGGCCTTGAGTTCGACGTTCTCTTCGAGGGCCTTGCGCCACTCGATGACGATCTCGTCGAGGAAGTCGTCGACCTCGTCCGGGTCGAAGCCGTCCTTGAAGCGGACGTGCTGGAACTGCTTGGTGACGACGTCATCCGGGGTAAGTGCCATGGTGGCTCCTTCGATGAGTTCGGTTGCCAGTTTGGAATGGCGTGGTCGAGATTCGGCGCGAACCCGGGGCGCGCACCTGGGAGCCAAGCATAGTCCCCGAGCCTGTCAGTCGCGATCCCGCGACACTCCAGAGCGCCGAAGTCCCAGGGGTCTCAGATGAAGCTTCGGACGACGCTCATCAGGATCAGCACGATCAGGATGGTGATCGAGAAGCCGAAATCCAGGGAGAGCGAGCCGATTCGCAGAGGAGGGATGATCCGCCGGAAGAACCGGACGGGCGGATCGGTCACCGTGTAGACGAGCTCAGCCGCGACGAGTCCGGCGCCCTTCGGTCGCCACTCCCGATTGAACATCGGGATGTAGCTGAGAATGAGTCGGGCGAAGAGCACCAGTAGGTACAGCAGCAGAGCCAGATGTACGATGCTGGCGACGATGGAGACGACGAACCCCACGGTCTACGACTGGTCGAAGCCCGCGGACTCGGCGTCCGCGTGCGCGATTCCCCCGTGACCCGAGACCGCGATGTTCTCCGGCGACAGGAGGAAGACCTTCGACGTGACCCGCTCGATGCGGCCGTATAGGCCGAGCGAGAGTCCGGAGGCGAAATCGATCAGACGGCGGGCGTCTGCGTCGCTCATCTGCGAGAGATTGATGATGACCGGCACACCTTCGCGGAAGCTCTCCGCGATGAGCTGAGCATCGCGATACTGCTTCGGGTGCACGGTGAGGATCTCGTTCACTGCCCCTCCTGCGGGCTGGCGCACGGCGACGGGGCGCCGTAGCGGGGTCACGGGCGCGGGAGCGGGCTCCTCGCGTTCGCGCTCGCGGTGCGAGCGGGCCGGGGTCGGCTCCTCCTCGTAGACCTCTTCCTCGTCAGCGAGGCCGAGATACACCATGGTCTTCTTCAGCGGGTTACCCATCGTGTCCTCCGGTTCGAACGTGTCGGGTTGGTCTGTTCACAGGTTAACCCCGGTCGGGGCGGGGTCCCGTGATTGCGGAGCCGATCCGCAGGTGTGTCGCGCCGGCCTCGATGGCCTCGACGAAATCGCCCGTCATCCCTGCGGACATCCAGGTCGCCGACGGCTCGACGGCGCGCACGCTCTCTGCGATCGAGTGCAGGCGCGCGAACGCGGAAGCGGGTTCCTCATCGAGCGGCGCGACCGCCATCACACCGCGAAGCCGCAGCGAGGGCAGCGTCATGATGTGCTCGGCGAGAGAGGCCGCCTCGGCGGGCGCGACGCCGCCGCGTCCGTGATCATCGGTGAGATTGACCTGCACGAGCACGTCGAGAAGGTCATCCCCGTCGGCCGCCCGATGCAGTGCGTCGGCCAGCCGGTCGCGGTCTACCGAGTGCACGGCATCCGCGCTGCGGCGGATCGCACCGGCCTTGTTGGTCTGCGCCTGCCCGATGAAGTGCCACCGGAGGTCGAGGTCCGTCAGCTCGGCGGTCTTCGACGAGAGCTCCTGCTGGCGGTTCTCCCCCACGTCGCGCACACCCAGCTCGTGCAGCTCGCGAACGAGCGACGACGGGTGGAACTTGGTCACGACGATGCGGGAGATCTCCGCCGGGTCCCTGCCGGCCAGGCGCGCGGCGTCGGCGATCCGATGATCGATCGCCGACAGCCGCGCTGCCAGACCGGACCCGGCCTGGCCCTGCGCCTGCGTCACTTCAGGAATTCGGGGATGTCGATGTCGTCGTCCGCGAAAGCAGGCTCGATGCTCGTCGCTGGGACGCGCTGCTGCGGCTTCTCGGGCGCGGGCGCCTCGGCAGCGGGCTTGCTCTCCTCGCCGTTCGAGAGCGCCACCTCGGGCAGCGTGCTGGCCGCGGCGGGCCGCGAGACGACCATGGGGTCGAGGCGCAGCGAAGGCTCACCGCTGTCGAAGCCGGCCGCGATCACGGTGACACGCACCTCGTCGCCGAGCGTGTCGTCGATGACCGTACCGAAGATGATGTTGGCCTCGGGGTGCGCGGCTTCCTTCACGAGATCCGCAGCGTCGTGAATCTCGAAGATGCCGAGGTTCGAACCACCCTGGATCGAGAGCAGGACTCCGTGAGCACCCTCGATGCTGGCCTCGAGGAGCGGCGACTCGACCGCGAGTTCGGCGGCCTTGATGGCACGGTCGGCACCGCGTGCCGATCCGATTCCCATCAGTGCCGAACCGGCGCCCTGCATGACCGACTTGACGTCGGCGAAGTCGAGGTTGATGAGACCGGGAGTCGTGATGAGGTCAGTGATGCCCTGGACACCGGCGAGGAGCACCTGGTCCGCGGTCGCGAAGGCCTCGATCATCGAGATGCCGCGATCGCTGATCTCGAGCAGACGGTCGTTCGGCACCACGATGAGGGTGTCGACTTCTTCCTTCAGCTTCACCACACCGGCTTCAGCCTGGCTCTGACGACGACGGCCTTCGAACGAGAAGGGCTTCGTCACGACGCCGATGGTCAGTGCACCGATCGACTTCGCGATGCGCGCGACGACGGGGGCTCCACCCGTTCCCGTTCCACCGCCCTCGCCTGCGGTCACGAAGACCATGTCGGCACCGGTGAGCGCCTGCTCGATCTCCTCGGCGTGATCCTCGGCGGCGCGACGGCCGACCTCGGGGTCAGCGCCGGCGCCGAGTCCGCGAGTGAGCTCGCGACCGACATCGAGCTTGACGTCGGCATCGCTCATGAGCAGCGCCTGCGCGTCGGTGTTCACTGCGATGAACTCGACTCCGCGGAGCCCGAGATCGATCATGCGGTTGACGGCGTTGACGCCGCCACCGCCGACGCCGACGACCTTGATCACGGCGAGGTAGTTCTGGTTCTGGCTCATGGCCGGCCTCCGAATAGTCGAGCCTGTCTGGGGTGAGATTCCGCGGGCCGAACCTTAAACCTCAACTAGAGGTGTAAAGTATTTCCCGGTATTGGTTTCTCTTGTTCGAAGGTAAGCGTCACGTCCCCGCGCACACGCAGCGACACGGGCGTGTCGCCCGTTTGCCGTCGAAACCTCAGCCCACGACCACCGCATGCGGCGATGTGACATCGATCGTCGACGCCTCAGGATTGCTGAGCAGCGTCTTCGTGAGCACTTCGCTCTTCATCGGGGAGTCATCCGAGCTGCCCCAGACGACCGTCAGCCCGCTGCTGAGCGTCAACGTCACGTCATCAGCTGTCGTGGCCTGCACTCCGGTCAGCAGCGCGCGCAGATCAGCGGGCACCGAGCGCACCACGAGACCCGCACTCTCGAAGGCGACCGAGTCGGTGCCTCCGTCGATGTCGAGCACCGGCTGTCCCGCCGGCTGATCGGAGGTCGTCGCCAGCGCGACGCCCGCGGCGTCGACGAGCGTATAGCCCGCATCCGAGCGGATCACGCCGACCGGCGTGCGCTCGACGATCCGCACCGTGAGATCGTGCGGCGGCTTCGCCTCGAGCGCATAGGTCTCGATCAGCGGGAATCCCAGCAGCGCGGCCTTGACCTCACTCGAGTCGACCAGCGCCAAGGGGGTGCCCACCTGCTCGCCGAGGGCGGCCTCCACCGCCGCGGCATCCAGCGTCGTCGCGCCCACGACCGTGATCTTCTCCACGGCGAACAGCGGGCTGTACGCCGCGGCGGTGGTGCCACCGATCAGCAGGACGACAGCACCGACCGCGCTCAGCCAGACGATGCGACGCCGTCGGGAGCGCTGCGTGAACCGTCGGATCTCGGCCCGCAGCGCCTTGCGTCTCGCTCGCGCCGCCCGCCAGACGTCCCGCGTCGATGTCGGCCGCACCCCGGCATCCCCGTCGATGTCCGCACGGACGTCGGAGTCGAGGCCGACCGCCGCGGCCTGCGGACCTGTGCGTTCGTCCTGCTCGACGTCCCGCGCGCGCCCTCGCGTCGCCGGACCCTCCCGTCGCCTGGGCGTGTCCTCCGCGGTGCCCGCGGGAGGCGTGGGAAGCGGAGGCGGACGACGCATGCGTCAGACCTCGGTGGTCCGCAGAGACTCGAGCACCTGCGGGATGATCTGGTAGACGTTGCCGCAGCCGAGCGTGACGACGAAATCGCCGTCGCGAGCGACGGACGCCGTGTAATCGGCTGCCTGCTGCCAGTCGGCGACGAAGTGGACGTGCGACGGGTCGTGGAACGCCCCGCTCACGAGCTCTCCCGTGACGCCCGGGACCGGATCCTCGCGAGCACCGTAGACGTCGAGCACGACCGTGTGGTCTGCATACGTCTCCAGCACGTCCGCGAACTCGCGGAACATGTGCTGCGTTCGCGAGTAGGTGTGGGGCTGCTGGATCGCGATGATCCTGCCCGTGCCGGCGATCGATCGCATCGCCTCGAGAGCCGCCCGCACCTCGGTCGGGTGGTGGGAGTAGTCGTCGTAGACGGTGACGCCGCGCTCGACGCCGTGCTGCTCGAGGCGGCGGACCGTGCCGGCGAAGCCTTCGACGGCCTTGGCGGACTCGGTCAGGCCGAAGCCCACCGAGAGGAGGACCGCGATGGCGCCTGCCGCGTTGATGGCGTTGTGCACGCCGGGCACGGCGAGCTGGAGGCGCACGCTCTCGGCTCCGGTGCTCACGGTGGCCGAGACGGGCCCGGCCGCCACGATGTCGGTCACCCTGACATCGGCATCCTCCGCCTGTCCGAACGTCACGACGTTCGGGTGCGAGAGCCCCGCTCCCACTCGCAGGGCGCCGGCGTCGTCGCTGGAGATCACGACCGCCTCCGTGGCCGCGTCGGCGAACCGCACGAACGCGTCGTGGAACGCGTCGTCGGACCCGTAGTGGTCGAGGTGATCGGGGTCGACATTGGTGATCAGCGCGACAGCCGTGTCGTAGAGCAGGAACGTGCCGTCGGACTCATCCGCCTCGATCACGAAGAGCTCACCCGATCCGGTGGCGCTCGAGACGCCGAGCTGCTCGATCACGCCGCCGTTGACGAAGTTCGGGTCGGCTCCGAGCTGCTGCAGCGCGGTCACGATCATGCCCGTCGACGTCGTCTTGCCGTGCGCGCCAGCCACGGAGACCAGTCGACGCGATCCGATCAGCCAGTGCAAGGCCTGCGAGCGGTGGATCACGTGCAGCCCGCGCTGCTTCGCCGTGACGAACTCGGGGTTCTCCGGCCAGATCGCTCCGGTGTGGACGACCGTGTCGGCATCGCCGAGATGCGCCGCGTCGTGCCCGACGTGCACATCTGCTCCGGCGGCCGCGAGTGCGCGCAGGTTGTCGCTGTCGGCTCGATCGCTTCCCGAGACGCGGATCCCCGCGTCGAGGAACATCTTGGCGAGGCCGCTCATGCCGGATCCGCCGATGCCGATGAAGTGCGCGGAGGAGATCGACTCGGGGATCGGGAGGGAGAGGTCAGGTCTGATCATGTCGGTTTCAGTCTACTTTTCGGTGAGGACGATTCGGCGTCGAGGAGCCGTGTCGACGGTGAGATCAGGAGGACCGGAGGGCGCGATCCACGAGTGCGACGACGTTCTCCGTGCCGGTGCGGGTGCCCACCTGCTCGGCGGCGGACTGCATGGCCGTGAGCTGCTGCGAATCGTTCATGACGGGGATCACGAGGCGGCGCACCGCGTCGCCGTCGAAGGTGGCGTCGTCGAGAAGACGAGCGGCCCCGGCTGCCACGGCGGACGCCGCGTTCAGCCGCTGCTCCCCGTTGCCGACGGAGTACGGCACGTACAGCGCGGGGATCCCCAAGGCGCTGATCTCGCTCACGGTGGCTGCGCCGGAACGGGAGACGATGAGGTCGGCGAGCGCGAAGCCGAGGTCCATCCGGTCGACGTATCGGCGCATGGTGTATCCCGGCACCTCGGGGTCGGCCAGATCACTGCGTTCGCCCGTGACGTGCAGCAACTGCCAGTCGGCGGCCAGGATGTCGCCCCAGGAGTCTGCGATGGCGTCGTTCAGCCTCTGGGCACCCAGCGACCCGCCGAAGACGAGAAGGACCGGGCGCGCCGGGTCGAGCCCGAAGTGCGCGGCGGCCTCATCGCGAGAGGCCGCACGGTCGAGCTCGATGACCTCTCGACGCAGCGGCATGCCGACCACCTCGCCACCGCGCAGAGGGGTTCCGGCGAATGCGACTCCCGTGGCGGCGGCACGTCGAGCACCCAGCACGTTCGCGAGGCCCGGCTTCGCGTTGGCCTCGTGCACGACGAACGGCACGCGCTCACGGCCTGCTGCCACGTAGGCCGGGGCGGAGGCATAGCCGCCGAAGCCCACGACGACGTCGACGCGGTGAGCGCGGATGTGATCGCGCACCTGGGCGACGGCGCGGCGGAACCTGGCGGGGAACAACGCGGCCTGCTTGTCGGGCCGCCGCGGGAACGGCACCTTGTCGACGATGAGGAGCTCATACCCTCGAGCCGGCACGAGTCGGGACTCGAGTCCTTCGGCCGTTCCGAGCACCAGGATCGACGCATCGGCGTCCCTGGCGCGCAGCGCATCGGCGACGGCGAGCAGGGGGTTGACGTGACCGGCGGTTCCACCGCCGGCGAGAAGGTACGTGGTCACCGTGTGACCTTACCCCGCCCTGCTGAAGGAGTCCGTGCCACCGAACGACCCTCGGCGACGGGGATGGTGCGCGCGAACGACAGCAGCACTCCGCACGCGATGAGGACTGCGAGGAGAGCCGTTCCTCCCTGCGACATGAACGGCAGCGGCACTCCCATGACGGGGAACAGTCCGATCACGACGCCGATGTTGAACACGGCCTGACCGGTGATCCAGACGGTGATCCCGCCGGCCGCGACCCGGATGAACGGATCGGCGGTCTTGCGGATGATGTGGAAGGCACCGATGGTGAACAGCGTGAAGAGGGCCAGCACGACGATGCAGCCGATCAGGCCGAGCTCTTCGCCGACGATGGCGAAGATGAAGTCGTTGCCGGCGGCGGGCAGCCAGCCGTACTTCTCCTGCGAGTTGCCCAGCCCCACGCCGAAGATTCCTCCCGACGCCATTCCCCAGATCCCGTGGATCGACTGGTAGCAGTCGCCGGTGTACGCCGACATGTCGGAGCACGTCGCCGTGATGCGACGCATGCGGTCAGGGCTCGTGACGGCCAGCGCGATGACGGCGACGACGCCGAGCAGCACCGGCAGGATGAACAGCCGGAGCTTCACCCCCGAGAAGAAGAGGCAGCCGAGCAGGATGATGACCAGCACCATCGCGGTGCCGAGGTCCTTGCCGGCGATCACCGTCCCGATCGCCAGGGCTCCCACGGGCACCACGGGGATGAAGACCTGATGCCAGGTGCCGAGCATGGTCTGCTTGCGCATCAGGACGTAGCCGATCCACAGCGCGAGGGCGAGCTTGAGGAACTCCGACGGCTGCAGGGTGAACCCGGCGATCATGATCCAGTTGCGGTTTCCGCCGTCCTCGATGCCGAGCGGGGTGAAGACCAGCAGCTGGAGCGCGATGGATCCGAACAGTGCCGGCCACGCCATGCGCTTGAGGAACGTGATCGGGAGTCGGGAGATCAGGAACATCAGCGGCACGCCGAGCACGGCGAAGATGCCCTGCCGAAGCGCGCCGTCCATCGGATTCTCGCCCTTCGAGACCGCGGTCGCGCTCGTCGCCGAGAGCACCATCACGAGGCCGAAGATCGTCAGCATCAGCGCCGCCGATGCGATCATCAGGAACTCGGTCGACACGGGGGTGAAACGACGCCCGAGCGACACTCTCGCCGCGAGACCGCGGGAGCCGGTGCTGCCGGGATCAGAGCGCGGGGGGCGTTCGACCTGCGTCATCGGTGCTCCCCCGGTCTATCCAGTCCCGCACCGCTTCGGCGAAGCGGTGTCCTCGATCCGCGTAACTGGAGAACTGATCGAAGGACGCGGCGGCGGGGGCCAGCAGGACTGTTCCCTCGCCATCGACGATTCCCGCGGCGATCTCCACGACGCGATTCATGACCTGACCAGTCTCGCCAGCATCCACCTCGAACACCGGAACCCCCGGCGCGTGTCGCTCGAATGCGGCGACGACGGCTGAGCGCTGGACTCCGATGACGACCGCCGCCCGGGCGGTGGTCCCGGCCGTGGCGACCAGCTCGCCGATGTCGACGCCCTTCAGGTCGCCGCCGACCACCCAGACCGCACCGGGGTATGCGCGGAGCGATGACGCGGCAGCGTGCGGGTTGGTGGCCTTGGAGTCGTCGACCCAGGTGATGCCGCGATGGCGGGCGATGACCTGGATCCGATGCTCGTCGAGACGGAACGACTGCAGAGCCGAGTGGATGGCGCGCGGCTCGACGCCCAGAGAGCGAGCGAGCGCACTCGCCGCCAGGATGTTCTGCACGATGTGCGGGGCGGCCAGGCCGGCTTCTCGCAGGTCGGCGACGGTCGTGAGCTCGAGTGCGCTGCTGGCCCGGTCGTCCAAGAACGCACGATCGACGAGCAGCCCCTCCACCACGCCGACATCGCTGGGGCCGGGGATGCCGAGATCGAATCCGATCGCGCGGGCACCCTCGACCACCTCGGCGTCCTCGACCATGAGCCTGGTCGCCTCGTCGGCCTTGTTGTAGACGCAGGCGACTCTCGTGTTGCGGTACACCAGGGCCTTCGCATCGCGGTACGCCTGCGCACTGCCGTGCCACACCAGGTGGTCGTCCGCGAGGTTCAGGCACACCGAGGCGTGCGGATACAGCTCGCCTTCGGTCTCGGAGAGTCCGAGGTACCAGAGCTGGTGGCTGGAGAGCTCGACGACGAGCACGTCGAAACCGGCGGGGTCGCGGACCGCGTCGAGAACGGGCACGCCGATGTTGCCGCACGGCGCCGCACGCAGACCTCCCTCGACGAGGAGCGACGCGGTCAGCTGCGTCGTCGTCGTCTTGCCGTTGGTGCCCGTGATGAGCACCCAGTCGGCCGGGGAGCCGTCGGCGCGGGTCACCTTGTCGCGCAGACGCCAGGCGAGTTCGACATCGCCCCAGAGCGCGATGCCGGCATCTTGCGCCCAGCGGATCACGGTGTGCGAGGGAGGGAATCCCGGCGAGGCGATGATGACCTCCGGCGCGAACTCGGTCAGAGCTTCAGGGACCCGGTCCAGCGTTCCCAGCTCCAGACGAGCACCGATCACGGGCAGGAGCTTGGCATACTTCTCCTCCGCCGACTCGGTCAACACCAGGACGTCCGCACCGAGTTCGGTGAGCGTGTCCGCCACCGAGAAGCCGGTCATGGACAGCCCGAGAACGGCGACGCGCAGGCCCGACCAGTCGGCGTTCCAGCTCGTCAGAGTCGCGAGCCTCTCGTCAGTCGACACGAGTCAGCCACTCCACGTAGAAGAGTCCGACTGCCGAGATCGCGAGCAGGCCCGCGATGATCCACATGCGGACCACGATCGTGACCTCGGACCATCCGCGCATCTCGAGATGATGGTGGAACGGACTCATCAGGAAGAGTCGCTTTCCGCGCGTGATCTTGAAGTAGGCGCGCTGCAGGATCACCGATCCGGAGGCGAGGACGAAGACGCCGGCGATCACGAACAGCAGCAGCTCGGTGCGGGTGAGGATCGCCATCGCGGTGATGACGCCTCCGATCGCCATCGAGCCGACATCGCCCATGAAGACCTTCGCCTTGGGAGCGTTCCACCACAGGAAGCCGATCAGGCTCGAGGCGAAGGAGGCCGCGATGATCGCCAGGCTGAACGGGTCGCGGACCTCGTAGCATCCGCCGAGCGCGGCGGTCTCGACACCCTCGCCCACGCACGACTGCTTGAACTGCCAGAACGCGATCAGGCTGTACGCCCCCACGACGATGACCCCGGCGCCAGCTGCGAGACCGTCGAGCCCGTCGGTGAGGTTGACGCTGTTCGAGGTCGCGACGCCGATGATCGAGATCCACAGCAGATAGAGCGCCCAGCCGAGGATCGCGGTGAACGCGAACAGGTTCAACCACGGGATGTCGCGGAAGAGCGAGATCGAGCCGGATGCCGGAGTCTGATCGAAGGCGTTCGGGAAGTTCAGCGCGACGATGCCGAACGGGATCATCACGACGAGCTGCCCGATGATCTTGCGCCACCCCGAGAGCCCGAGGCTGCGCTGACTGCGCACCTTCATGTAGTCGTCGATGAAGCCCACTGCGCCGAAACCGACCATGAGCCAGATCACGAGAAGCGCGGACAGCGCGGGAGTCCCCCCTCCGACGTACGTGGCCGTGAAGTAGCCGACCATCGTGCCGACGATGAAGATGACGCCGCCCATGGTCGGCGTGCCGCGTTTGGCTTCGTGGTTCGGGTTCTCGATGGCCTCCGGGGTGCGGATGACCTGGCCCCAGCCCCACTTCCGGAAGAGCCGGAGGAAGACGGGAGTAAGAAAAAGAGTGAAGGCGAGCGATATGGCCGCCGCCATGATGAGAGATCTCACGAGAACAATTCTCCCAGACGATCGCCGAGGTGCCGGAGCCCTACGGAATTGGAGGACTTCACGAGCACCCGGTCGCCGTCGCGGAGTTCGGAGCGCAGGTACTCGAACGCGGCATCCTGGTCAGCGAAGAACACGGCCTCGCTGTCCCAGGACCCTTCGCCGATCGCGGAGATGAAGAGGCGGCGGGCCTCGGGGCCGACCACGACGATGCGCTGGATGTTCAGACGCACGGCGAGCAGACCGATCCGGTCGTGCTCCTCGCCCGCGGTCTCGCCGAGCTCGCTCATGGCGCCGAGCACGGCGACCGTCCGCTCGCCGGGACCGGTGATCTGCGCGAGAGTCCGCAGGGCTGCGGCCATCGAGTCCGGGCTGGCGTTGTAGGCGTCGTTGATGATGCGCACGCGGTCGCTGCCCATGGGCTGCATACGCCAGCGCTCCGCGATCTCGACCGTCTCGAGACGGTCGATCGCGTCGGCCGTCGACACCCCGAGAACGCCCGCGGCGGCGATGGCCGCCAGGGCGTTGCCGACGTGGTGGGCGCCGAGCACCTGCAGGCGGAGGGGAAGACGCTCCCCCGCCGCTTCGATGATGCACGAGGTGCCGGATGCCGTGACCTCGAGGCCGTGCGCCTGGACATCGGCCGCGTCGCTCTGACCGAAGCCGACGACCCGCATCCCGCGGGACGTCGCGAGCGCGCCCATCGCCGCGACGCGTGAGTCGTCGACGTTGAGCACCGCCGTACCCGTGGGCCTCGCGGCGGCGACGAGCTCGGACTTGGCCTTGGCCGTCGCCTCGATGCCACCGAAGCCGCCCGCGTGCGCCATGCCGACCATCAGCACCACAGCGACGTCCGGCTCGACGAGTCCGGCGAGGCGGGCGATGCTGCCGGGCCCGTCGGCTCCGAACTCGCTGACCAGGAACCGCGTGCCGTACGTGATGCGCAGCATGGTGACGGGCGCGCCCACCTCGTTGTTGTACGAGTTGATGGGGGCGACCGTCTCGCCTTCGTCGGAGAGGATGCGGGCGAGGAAGTTCTTCGTCGTCGTCTTGCCGTTCGACCCCGTGATCCCGACGATCTTGAGGTCTCCGGCTGCACGAACGCGGGCGACGACCTCGCGGGCGAGATCGGCGAGGGCGACGATGACGTCAGGGACGACGATCTGGGTGATCTCCTCGTCGACCTGGTGCTCGACGATCGCGAGCGCTGCCCCCGCAGCGAGCGCAGCGCCGACGAACCGGTGTCCGTCCGTCTCCGCGCCCGGCTTCGCGACGAACACGGAGCCGGGGGCCATGGTGCGCGAGTCCGTGTCCACGACACCGTCGATGACGGTGTCGGCGGTGGCAGAACCGGCGAGGCGGAGATCACCCCCGAGGACGGCGGCGATCTCAGCAAGCGACAGGGCGATCATGACGTCTCCAGGCGCGGCGGGGCGCCGTCTATTCGAACTTCGGAAGCAGTGCGTCCATCGGGCTGGAGGACGGCATCACGCGGTAGGTCTTCATGGTCTGGGTCATCGCCTTCTGGAAGGCAGAAGCGGTAGCAGCAGACGATGTAACTCTAGTCGGCTCGTCGAGAGTCACCACCACGACGTACTGCGGATCGTCGACCGGCGCGAAGCCCACCATGCTCGTGTAGTAGACGCCCGACTTGTAGCCGCCCTTGCCGTCCGGGATCTGCGCGGTACCCGTCTTGCTGGTCACCCGGTAGCCGGGAACCTGGATGCGGTCGGCATTGCCGCCCTGGACGGCCACGTTCTCGAGCATCCGCGTGAGGTCGGCCGCGGTCTGGGGCTTGATGATCTGCTCGGACTCGGGAGCACCCGGCGTGACCACCGTGCCGTCAGCGGCCGTGCAGGACTCGATCAGCGAGAGACCGATCTTCTCGCCGCCGTTGGCGATCGCCTGGTAGGCGCCGGCGAGCTGCGGCGCCGTGACCGTGAAGTACTGACCGAACGTGGTGGTGTAGAGCGACTGGTTGTCCCACTCGCTCGTGGGGTGGATCTCCCCCGAGGTCTCACTGGGGAAGCCGATCGTCGTCTCGCCGACGCCGAAGCGCTCGAGGTAGTCGTGACGGACATCCGGGCTCACCATCGTGCCGAACTTCGACAGCGCGACGTTCGATGAATCGATGAGCGCGCCGGCGAGGGTGTACTGGAAGGTCGGGTGCACGAACGCGTCGTTGATCACGGCGCCGTTGTCGAACTTCTCGTGCGAGGAGGCCGACACCGTGGGACTCGTCATCGTCACACCGCCGTTCTCCATCACCGCAGCGGCCGTCACGGCCTTGAACGTCGATCCCGGCTCGAACGGGTAGGTGAAGAGCTTGCTCACCCACGTCTCGGGCGCTGAGGCGTCGAGATCGTTCGGGTCCATGGTGGGCCATTCGGCCGCGGCGCGGATCTTTCCGGTGCCCACCTCGACGACGGTGACGGTGCCGCCCTTGGCGCCCTGGGCCTGCGCCTCTTCGGCGATCATCTGCTGCATGTACCACTGCAGGTCGCTGTTGATCGTGAGCTGCACGGTGCCGCCGTCGACCGCGTCCACCCTGCTCTCACTGCCGGGGATGACGACGGAGTTCTTGCCGGTGCGGTACGACTCCTCGCCGTCCGTGGGGGCGAGGCACTTCTCGTCCATCTTCTCGATGCCGGCCTGCGCAGTGCCGGTCCCGTCGAGGTATCCGAGCAGGTTTCCCGCCACGGCGCCGTTCGGGTAGACCCTGACCTCGCGCGGCTTCATCACGAGATACGAGCCGACCTTGAGGTCGCGCAGCTCGATGTACTTCTCGGTGCTGAGGCCCTTGACCAGCGGCAGGTACTGCGAATCGGGGTTCTCGGCGAGGGCAGCGGCGACATCGGCACGCAGCTCGTCCGCATCCAGCCCCATGATCTCGGCGATGCGCGTCGACGCCTCAGCCCAGGGCAGTGGCGGCGGGTTCTTCTCGTCCTCCTCCAGGAGGCGGATGACCTGGGGGCTGAGCTGCGCGTCGTAGACCATGACGCTCTCGGCCAGCACGGATCCGTCGCTGTCGACCACCGAGCCGCGTTCACCGGGAATCGCGGTGCGGTGCGCGATGAACTCGAGCGACTGTGCGACGTGCTCGTCGGCCTTCACCACCTGGATGTCGACGAGCCGCACGACGAAGGCGGCCAGGATCGCCAGGATCACCGCGAGAGCGACGACCGTGCGTCGCCGGGGTGTCCGGGTGGCTCGTGTCGTCATGGACTCTCTCCGTCAGGTCTCGATGGTGGGTGTGGTCGTCTAGCGAGTGCTGGGGCTCGGGAGTCCGTCGGTGATCGCCGGCGGAAGCTCCTGCGCAGACTGCCCGGCCGCTCCGTCGGGCGCGGGGTCGTCTGCCGTGGAGGCGTTCACCGGCACGTCGTTCAGCAGAGAGTTGCTCACCGCGCCGGCGCCGTTCGGATCGATGGTCGACGAGCCGGTCGCGCCGGTTCCCTGGCCGAAGACGGCTCCATCGCTCAGGCGGAGGTAGGACGGGGCCCCTGCCACGACCATGCCCAGGGATGCGGCACTGGCGGCGAGCGACTGGGGTGAGCTCATCCCGGTGAGATCCTCCTGCAGCGCGTTCGTCCGCAGATCCAGTTCGTGCTGCTGCGACGTGAGGCCTGCCAGCACGAAGGAGTCCTGGGTGATCGCCAGCGAGAGGCCGATCTGCACGCCTCCGATGGCCATGGCTCCTGCGAGCGCCACCAGCGCGTAGGCGAGCTTCGGCTTGCGGCGGACGGGGGTTCCCGTCACCGGCTCGAGACGCCGACGCGGTGCGCGTTCGGGTGCCTCGGGGAGCGCCCTCGGCCTCGGCGCTGCGACGTTCAGACTCATGAGCTCTCACGCACTTTCTCTGCGGCACGCAGTCGGACGGGGATGGCGCGGGGGTTGCGAGCCCGTTCGGCGTCGTCGGCGAGCTCCGCACCCTTGGTGATGATGCGGAACCGCGGCGCGTGCTCCGGCAGCTCGACGGGGAGTCCCCGCGGTGCGGTGGAGGCTGCACCGGCGGCGAAGGCCTGCTTCACGAGTCGGTCCTCGAGAGACTGGTATGACATCACCACGATGCGTCCGCCGACCGCGAGCGCATCCATGGCTGCGGGAATCGCATCCGCGAGTACGTTGAGCTCGGTGTTCACTTCGATCCGCAGAGCCTGGAAGACGCGCTTGGCCGGGTGCCCGGCCCGCTGAGCAGCTGCGGGCGTCGCCGCCTGGAGGATCTCGACGAGTTCGCCGGAGCGCGTGATCGGCTTCTTCTCGCGTGCGGCGATGATGAAGCGCGCATAGCGTCCCGCGAGCTTCTCCTCGCCATAGCGCTCGAAGATGCGACGCAGGTTGCCTTCGGTGTAGGTCGCGATCACCTCGGCGGCCGTCACGCCCTTCGTCTGATCCATCCGCATGTCCAGCGGCGCATCCTTCGAGTAGGCGAAGCCGCGTTCGGCTTCATCGAGCTGCAGGGACGAGACGCCCAGGTCGAAGAGGATGCCCGATGCGCCCTGAGCGTGCAGTCCGATCTCGTCATAGACCGTGTGCACCAGCGTCACCCGATCACGGAAACGAGCGAGACGCTCCCCCGCGATGCGCAGAGCGTCGGTGTCGCGATCGAGGCCGACGAGGCGGATGTTCGGGAACCGCTCGAGCAGCGCTTCGGAGTGACCGCCCATGCCGAGGGTGGCATCGACGAGCACCGCTCCGTCCGCCTGCAGCGCAGGGGCGAGAAGCTCGACGCAGCGTTCGAGGAGTACGGGGGTGTGGATGTCGCGGAGGTTCATGATCTTTCTCGGGTGATCTCTGTATCTCGGTGACCAGGGCCCTGATCCCCCTCCGCTTCACGACCCGGCACCGGGGAAGTGTGTCGGGGCAGGAGCGGCGGGGCATCACAGCCGTGGTCAGAAGAGGCCCGGAATCACCTCCTGCTCGAGATCTGCGTAGGTCTCCTCGCCTGCTGCGAGGTAGGTGTTCCAGCTCTCCGCATCCCAGATCTCGGCGTGGGCGCCGACTCCGGTGACGATGAGCTCCTTCTGCAGCCCCGCGTATTGACGGAGGTGCACGGGGATGGTGATGCGGTTCTGACTGTCGGGCATCTCCGCACTCGCACCGGAGAGGAACAGGCGCATGAAGTCACGCGCCTGCTTGTTCGCGAGCGGCGCCTGGCGGATCCGCTCGTGCATCGTCTCGAACTCGGCCGTGCTGAAGACGTAGAGGCAGCGTTCCTGCCCTCGGGTGACGACGATGCCGCCACCGAGGTCTTCGCGGAACTTCGCAGGAAGGATGACCCGTCCTTTGTCGTCCAACTTCGGAGAATGCGTTCCCAGCAACATCAGCCATCACCCCCTCTCCGTCCGGCCAACTCGAGGTGCGCCCCACTTTACTCCACTTTCCTCCACAAACCTACGGTCAATCCCTGTCCAGACCGCTCCTGTGAGTACGCGTACAACAAAGAGCCGCGGATTTCCGCGGCTCAAGGGCGGTGGAGGATGGTGGAGCGCGAGTGGAGGACGGAGCCCGGCATCACGACGCAGCCCCGGGCCGGCATACGGGTCCGAACGCACGAATGCCCGGATGCTCAGAGCATCCGGGCCTTCGTGAAGGTGTGTGGGTCAGTTGCCGTCTTGGCGGCGGTCCCATCGATCGTTCATGCGATCCATGAAGGACGCTGAGCTCTGCTGCTTCGCCGCGCGTTCGCGGGGTGCAGCGGAGAGGGGCTTGCGGACGGGAGTCACAGCGATCATGACGCCGCCGAGCATGGCGGCGAATCCGATCACTCCGACCACGACTCCCCAGACGTCCCCGAGGACGACTCCGACGATCAGCCCGCCCACACCGGCGAGGAGCAGAAGCGCTCCGTACACGAGGTTGCGGTAGCTGAGAGCGCGGTCACCAGACGGCGCAGTGACGACATCGGCGTCGTTGTGGAGGAGATGGCGTTCCATCTCGTCGAGCAGACGCTGCTCCTGTTCGGAGAGTGGCATTTCGTCCCCCTCGGGTATTCGTCCGTCCATTCTACGCGCGGTATGCCGCTGCGGGCTAGCTTCAAGGGCCTCCGTTGGCTTTACGTATGCTGGGAGTCGTGCCGTCCCCCTCATTTGTCTCCGACGCCGTCGCCGCACGCCTGCGCCTCTTCCTCGACCGGATGCGAGGCGAGTCGGCCGAATACGGCCCGGATGCCGAAGGCCTGATCGACGCGGCAGCCGACACCCTGGTGGGTGGCAAGCGCCTGCGGGCCCGTTTCTGCCACGCGGGATGGCAGTCGGTCGCACGTTTCCGCGACCGCGACGCCGAAGAATCGACGGGCCTCTGGGATGTCTGCGCGGCTCTGGAGATCTTCCAGTCGGCCGCACTGGTGCACGACGACCTGATCGACAACTCCGACATGAGGCGGGGACGTCCGGCGGCCCACCGCGCGCTCGAAGGCGCGCACGTCGCAGCCGGATGGCGAGGCGACCCCGCCGCCTTCGGCCGCTCGTCGGCGATCCTGCTCGGTGACCTGCTGGTGGCCTGGAGCGACGACCTCCTCGAGGATGCGATCGAGCCGCTCCCCCATGCCTCGGCGGTCCGCCGCGAATACGGACGGATGCGCCGGGACGTCACCGTGGGCCAATTCCTCGACATCGCGGAGGAGTCCGCCTGGAGCGTCCACGCCACGGACTCGCACGTCGAGCGTGCGCTTCGCGTCGTCTCCCTCAAATCCGCGAGGTACAGCATCGAGCAGCCCCTCGTGCTCGGAGCAGCGATCGCGGATGCCGACGAGGACCAGCTTCTGGCGCTTCGCGAGTTCGGCCATCCGGTCGGGATGGCCTTCCAGCTGCGCGACGACCTGCTCGGCGTCTACGGCGACGCCGCCGTGACCGGCAAACCTGCCGGTGACGACCTGCGCGAGGGCAAGCGCACCGTGCTGGTCGCTCTGACGAGGCAGACTCTCGACGCGTCCGCTCGCACCCTGTTCGATGAGATGCTCGGCGATCCCGACCTCACCAGCGAGCAGGTCGCATTCCTCCAGGCGACGATCACGGCCTCCGGCGCCCTGGAGCGCGTGGAGCGGATGATCGACGACTATGCGCGGGAAGCAGATCGCGCTCTCTCCGGAGCGCGGCTCGACAACACCGCTGTCGGAGACCTGCGCGACCTCGCACGCGCTGCGACGGTGCGCTCGGCCTGAGCGCGAACCGCTCCAGAGACCTCGGTTCAGGCGAGGGTGCGGGCGACCCTGCGGACAGCACTCTTGTGTCCGGCCAGGAGCGCATCGATCGGCGAGCGACCGAGTTCCTCCTCGGGAGCGAGGAGCCAGTCGATGACCTCGTCGTCGGAGAAGCCCGCATCCTGAAGCACGATGATCGTGCCGCGCAGCGAGGGCAGCGGGTGGTTGTCGACGATGAACACCGACGGAACCGCGAACACGCCGGAGCGGCGCGAGCCGATGAGGTAGTGCTCGTCGATGAGCCTGCGCACACGTCCCAGGGCCTCGTCGAGGACCTCCACGAGGTCGGGCATCGTGAGCCACTCGGTGGCGGTGACGCCGGCGGCGCTCACGGCGTTCGCGGACGCAGCCTCGGGCTGCGAGGTTTCAGACGGGTTGCTTTCAGACGGCACAGACACGTTGCAACTATCTCACCTCTGAGCGCCGATCGCACTTTCCGCATCGGGGCTTCGGTTCACATCGGCACCATTCGCACCATCCGTCACTCCTGTTGACATCCGTTTACATCCGTGTCAGCGTGGGCGGACGCCGAACAAGGGGGATCCCCGTGAGAACGCCTGCCGTCGCGCGACGAACGCGCACTCTTCAGCTCGGGGTGCCCGCCGCCCTCTTGGGCACGCTGTCTGCGGGGATCGCTGCCACCCCCGCATCCGCCGACGCGGTCTCGTCTCCGATCGAACGACTGCAGGCGACGCCGACGCGGATCGCGCCGACCGAGGCGCCTCCTGCCGTGTACACGGTGCGGCCGGGCGACACGATCTCGTCGATCGCGAACCGGTTCGGTCTGCGCACCGTCGATGTCCTGGCTTGGAACGGACTCAGTTGGCGTTCGGTGATCTACCCGGGGCAGACGCTGTCGTTGGCAGGAGCGAGTGCCCCCTCGCCGACCCCGGCCCCGGTTCAGGCGGCTCCGCCGGCGACGCACACCGTCGTCGCCGGCGAGACCGTGTTCGCCATCGCGCAGAAGCACGGGACGAGCGTCGACGCTGTTCTCGCCGCGAACGGCCTCGACCGGTCGTCCGTGATCTACCCCGGCCAGCAGCTCGCGCTCAGCGGCGCGTCAGCTCCGTCGGCCGCACCACCGGCATCCCCCGCGCAGACAGCCGGCCCCGCTCCGACCGCGACCGGTGGCCAGGCGCACGCTGTCGCCGCAGGAGACAGCCTGTTCGCCATCGCGAAGAAGTACGGCACGACGGTCGCGCAGCTCCTCGCGCTGAACGGCCTGGGTTCCGGAGCCATCATCTACCCCGGCCAGTCGCTGACCGTCGCGGCCGCTCCGGCTCCGGCTCCGACGCCCGCCCCGGCGGCGGCCACGCCCCCTCCCCAGCTGTTCGCGAACCTCGACGCCGAACAGGCCGCGAACGCCTCGCTCATCATCCGCGTCGGACGCGAGCTCGGCGCGCCCGACCGCGCCATCGCGATCGCTCTCGCCACCGCCATGGTCGAATCCAGCATGCGCAATCTGTCGTGGGGTGACCGCGACTCCCTCGGCCTCTTCCAGCAGCGCCCCAGCATGGGCTGGGGTTCGCCCGAGCAGGCGGTCGACGCCGACCGGAGCACCCGTGTCTTCTTCGGCGGCTCGTCGGACCCGAACGGGCAGGCCTCCCGGGGTCTCTTCGACATCTCAGGCTGGGAGGGCATGTCATTCACGGATGCCGCGCAGGCCGTCCAGATCTCCGCGTATCCCGATCGCTACGGCCAGTGGGAGACCCAGGCCCACCAGTGGCTCGGTGTCCACGGGTGACGCGCTTCCGGGCAAACCCGCAGGTGCAAGGGGCGAGCCGCTCCCGGGGCTTTCAGGCAGTTCTCCATAGAATCTTGACGTGACGACCAATCAGCAGGCCGACCCCCTCATCGGGCGGCTTGTCGACGGTCGGTACCGCGTGCGCGCCCGAATCGCCCGTGGAGGCATGGCGACCGTCTATGTCGCCACCGATCTCCGCCTCGAGCGGCGCATCGCTCTGAAGGTCATGCACGCGCACCTGAGCGACGACTCCGCCTTCCAGAGCCGGTTCATCCAAGAGGCACGTGCTGCCGCGCGGCTGGCCGATCCCCACGTCGTCAACGTGTTCGACCAGGGCCAGGACGGCGAACTCGCATACCTGGTGATGGAGTACCTTCCCGGCATCACGCTGCGCGAACTGCTGCGCGAGCAGAAGCGGCTCACGATCCCGCAGACGATCACCATCATGGATGCCGTCCTCGCCGGCCTCTCCGCAGCGCACCGCGCCGGGATCGTGCACCGTGACGTGAAGCCCGAGAACGTGCTGCTGGCCGAAGACGGACGCATCAAGATCGGCGACTTCGGTCTCGCCCGTGCGACCACCGCGAACACGGCCACCGGACAGCAGCTGCTCGGAACCATCGCCTATCTCGCACCCGAGCTCGTCACTCGCGGCACTGCCGACGCCAGAAGCGACATCTACGCGCTGGGCATCATGCTGTACGAGATGCTCGTCGGCGAACAGCCGTACAAGGGCGAGCAGCCCATGCAGATCGCCTTCCAGCACGCCACCGAGTCCGTGCCGCGCCCGAGCGTGCGCAATCCCGGCGTGCCGGAGGAGCTCGACGAGCTCGTGCTCTGGGCCACGGAGAAATCGCCGGATGAGCGTCCCGACGATGCGCAGCAGATGCTGGAGCGACTGCGCGAGATCGAGCGCGGGCTCGGGATCGCACCCGCCGTCGCCGCTGCGACGACATCGCAGCGTTCGCAGGCCGACTCCGCGGACCTCACCAAGGTCATGCCGAGCACGATGGTCATCGCCGACCCGACCGCCCCGGTCACGGCTGCCGTCGACAACGCGACGCTCCTGCGTCGCCGCTCATCACGACGTCGCGCGCGCGGAGCGTTCCTTCTGACGCTGGTGCTGCTTCTCGCGACCGTCGCCGGTGGTGTCGGCTGGTGGTTCGGGTCCGGTCCTGGTTCACTCGTCGCCGTCCCGGGGGTGGCCGGTCTGTCGTACGACGACGCCGCATCGGCGTTGACTGCAGAGGGCTTCGTGCCGGTGCGCGGCGAGGAGAGCTCCATCGACATCGCCGCCGGTGAAACGATCCGTACGGACCCCGGCGAGGGCGAACGCCTCGACAAGGGCACCGAGATCACCGTCTTCGTGTCCTCGGGTCCGGCGTCGCACACGGTGGAGACCCTCAACGGCAAGACCGAGCAGGAAGCTCGCGACTACCTCGCGGACATCAGGATCAACGTCACAGAGACCTCCCTGCAGCTCTTCTCCGACGCCGAGGCCGGGCGCGTGATCAACGCCTTCGTGACGCCTCGCGACGGCGGCGAGGTCTATGCGTGCGCCGAGGGCTGCGAGCTGCGCGAGGACGACACGGTCGAGCTGTACGTCTCCGCCGGCGCGTTCCCCGATGTCGCGGGAATGAGCGTCGATCAGGCGACGAACACGCTGCGCGACAAGGGCGTCGAGGTCAACCCGGACTCGCAGTTCGTCTTCAGCGACTCGGTCGCGAAGGATGTCGTCATCGGCGTCACCGACCGCGCCGAAGAGGGCAATCGGCGCCCCGGCGATACTGTTCAGCTAATCGTCTCGAAGGGACCCGAACTGTTCCCCGTGCCCGAGGTCGAGGGGATGAGCCGCGACGAGGCCGCCCAGGTGATCCGGGACGCCGGTTTCGAACCGACCTGGAACGGCATCTGGAACGCGTTCCCCAACGACTTCACCGAGGTCAGCGGGTCCGATCCGGGTGCCGGCGCGCAGCGCCCGAAGGGCACCGAGATCACCCTCCAGATCCGCAGCAGCGCGTTCTAGGAGGCGGGCGGTCCCCGCGCTTATCGCGCGCGGCCGCACGCCGGCCGCCCGTCGCCGCCGCCGCCACCACACAGAAAGGGTCCTCTCCGACTACGGAGAGGACCCTTTCTGTCTGATGGATCGTGGTCAGCGCTTCTCGAGCTCTTCGGCCACGAGGAAGGCGAGCTCGAGCGACTGCATGTGGTTGAGACGCGGGTCGCACAGGCTCTCGTAGCGGGTCGCGAGGGCGGCCTCGTCGATGTGCTCGGATCCGCCCAGACACTCGGTGACGTCGTCACCGGTGAGCTCGACGTGGATGCCGCCGGGGAACGTGCCCACGGCCCGGTGTGCCTCGAAGAAGCCGCGGACCTCGTCGACGACATCATCGAAGCGACGCGTCTTGTACCCCGTGGGCGTCGTGATGCCGTTGCCGTGCATGGGGTCGGTGACCCACAGCGGCTGCGCGCCCGAGTCGCGGACGGCCTCGAGCAGCGGCGGCAGCGCGTCGCGGATCTTGCCCGCGCCCATGCGCGTGATGAACGTCAGACGGCCCGGCTCGCGGTCGGGGTCGAGCTTGTCGATCAGCGCGAGCGCCGTCTCGGGTGACGTGGTCGGACCGAGCTTCACGCCGATGGGGTTGCGGATCTTCGAGAAGTAGTCGACGTGCGCACCGTCGAGCTCGCGCGTGCGCTCCCCGATCCACAGGAAGTGCGCCGAGGTGTTGAACGGCGTGTCCGTACGGGAGTCGATGCGGGTCATCGGGCGCTCGTAGTCCATCAGCAGGCCCTCGTGCCCGGTGAAGAACTCGACGCGGGTGAGCTCGTCGAAGTCGGCGCCGGCCGCCTCCATGAACTTGATGGCCCGGTCGATCTCGGCCGCCATGCGCTCGTAGCGCTGGTTCGCCGGGTTCTGCGCGAAGCCCTTGTTCCACGAGTGCACCTCGCGCAGATCGGCGAAGCCACCCTGCGTGAACGCGCGGATGAGGTTCAGCGTCGACGCGGCCGTGTGGTATCCCTGCAGCAGGCGGCCGGGATCGGCGCGGCGGGACGCCTCGGTGAAGTCGTAGCCGTTCACGATGTCGCCGCGGTAAGCGGGAAGCGTGACATCGCCACGGGTCTCGGTGTCGCTCGACCGCGGCTTGGCGAACTGGCCGGCCATGCGACCCATCTTCACCACGGGCATAGATGCGCCGTACGTCAGCACCACGGCCATCTGCAGGACCGTCTTGATCCTGTTGCGGATCTGGTCGGCGGTGGCACCCGCAAAGGTCTCTGCGCAGTCGCCACCCTGCAGCAGGAACGCCTTGCCGGACGCTGCTCGCGCAAGACGATCGCGAAGGTTGTCGACCTCGCCGGCGAACACCAGGGGCGGGAGCGTCGAGATCTGCGTGGAGACCTCGGAGACACGCTCTGCGTCGAGCCACTGAGGCTGCTGTTTGATCGGGAGCGAGCGCCACGCATCAAGCGCGTCGATGTGGTGCTGGAGCATGTGTCCAGCCTAGTGCTCGTGACGAAGCCGGGATGCCTCAGGAGCGCTGTGTGACGCGGGCCGGGAGCCGGTCCTTCACGGTCGATGCGTACACGTCGTCGTACTGCTGTTCACCCAGTCGCTGGAGGGCGACCATGATCTCGTCCGTGACCGAGCGGAGGATGTAGCGATCGTTCTCCATGCCCGCGTAGCGGGAGAAGTCCAGGGGCTCTCCGATGACGATCCCGACCCGCACCACGCGCGGCAGGCGCTGCCCGATGGGCATCGCGGTGTCGGTGTCGACCATGATCACCGGGATCACCGGGACCTTCGCCTCCATCGCCATCCGGGCGATGCCCGTGCGGCCACGGTAGAGCCGGCCGTCGGGGCTCCGCGTGCCCTCCGGATAGATGCCGAGCAGATCGCCGCGTCCGAGTACCTGCAGGCCGGTGTTGAGAGAGGCTTCGGACGCCTTGCCGCCGGAGCGGTCGATCGGGATCTGCCCCGTCGCCTTCATGAAGAACTTGGTTGCCCAGCCCTTGATCCCGCGCCCGGTGAAGTAGTCGCTCTTGGCGAGGAACGACATCGGTCGGTCGATCATCAGCGGCAGGAAGATGGAATCGGCGAAGGAGAGGTGGTTGCTGGCGAGGATCGCCGCGCCGTTCGCCGGGATGTTCGCGCGCCCGACCACCCATGGTCGGAATATCGCTTTGACCACGGGACCGATCGCCACGTACTTCATCAGCCAGTAGAACATCGAGGTGAAGTCTAGCGTCGTGCTCGGCATCCGCCACAGCCGCGGTCTCGCGAGACCCGATCGGCGACTGAGTGTCACCTGATATGCGACCGAGTGTCATGCTCTAGACTCGTGTGCAACCCAGTGCCCGACCGGTACCGAAGGAGCTGCCGTGGTCCAGTTTGAAGTCCCCGCCGTCGTCCCCGCCGACCCAGACGCGAACATCGCCGACCTGCTGACGAAGCGCGTCCAGGCGACTCCCGATCGCCCCCTCTTCGCAGTGCCCGATGGCGACGGATGGCGCGACATCACCGCAGCCGACTTCGAGACTGCGGTCATCGCGCTGGCCAAGGGCTTCGTCGCCGCGGGCATCCAGCCGGGTGAGAAGGTGGGCTTCCTCGCACGCACGACCTACGAGTGGACTCTCGTCGACTTCGCGCTGTTCTACGCCGGCGCCGTGATGGTCCCGATCTACGAGACCAGCTCTCCGTCGCAGATCCAGTGGATCCTCGAGGATTCCGGTGCCATCGCCCTCGTGGTCGAGTCACCGGAGCACTTCGCTCGGCTCGATGAGGTGCGCGGCGACCTCCCGCTGCTCCGCGAGGTGTGGCAGCTGCACCTCGGAGCGATCGATTCGCTGACCGCCCAGGGCGCATCCGTCACCGATGCCGAGATCGAGCGTCTCCGCAACATCGCCGTCGGTTCTGACATCGCCACCCTCATCTACACCTCGGGGTCGACCGGCCGCCCCAAGGGCTGCGTCCTCACGCACAGCAACTTCGTCGAGCTGTGCCGCAATTCCGCGACGGCACTCGACGCAGTGGTTCAGACACCGGGTTCCTCCACGCTGCTCTTCATCACGACAGCACACGTGTTCGCGCGCTTCATCTCGATCCTCAACATCCACGCCGGCGTGCGCACCGGACACCAGCCCGACACTCGACAGCTGCTGCCGGCGCTCGGGTCGTTCAAGCCGACCTACCTCCTCGCCGTGCCGCGCGTCTTCGAGAAGGTCTACAACTCCGCCGAGCAGAAGGCCGAGGCCGGTGGGAAGGGGAAGATCTTCCGCGCCGCCGCCGACGTCGCCATCCAGCACTCGAAGCTCGTCGAGGAGGGCAAGAGCATCCCGATCGGGACGAAGCTCAAGTTCGCACTCTTCAACAAGCTCGTCTACAGCAAGCTGCGTGAAGCCATGGGCGGCAGAGTCGTCTACGCGGTGTCGGGCTCCGCTCCCCTCGGTTCGCGTCTGGGCCACTTCTTCCACAGCCTCGGCGTCGTGATCCTCGAGGGATACGGTCTCACCGAGACGACTGCTCCGGCGACCGTGAACCTGGCCGACAAGTCGAAGATCGGCACCGTCGGCCCCGCGCTCCCCGGTGTGGGTGTGCGACTCGCGGACGACGGTGAGATCCAGGTCCGCGGCATCAACGTCTTCAAGGAGTACTGGAACAACCCCGAGGCGACCGCAGAGGCGTTCAGCGACGGCGGCTGGTTCCACACGGGCGACATCGGCAGCTTCGACTCCGAGGGCTTCCTGACCATCACCGGTCGCAAGAAGGAGATCATCGTCACGGCCGGCGGAAAGAACGTCGCGCCGGCCGCGCTGGAAGACCCGATCCGCGCGAATCCGATCATCGGACAGGTCGTCGTCGTCGGCGACCAGCGTCCGTTCATCTCCGCGCTCATCACGCTGGATCCCGAGATGCTGCCGACTTGGCTCGGCAACGCCGGCCTCCCGAAGGAGATGTCGCTCGCCGAGGCCGCCACGAACGATGCCGTCCGTGCCGAGATCCAGAAGGCGGTCGATGCCGCCAACGCGCGCGTGTCGCGCGCGGAGTCCATCCGCAAGTTCACCGTTCTCGACAGCGAATGGACCGAGGCCTCCGGTCACCTCACTCCGAAGCTGTCGATCAAGCGCAACGTGATCATGAGCGACTTCGCCGACGAGATCGCTGCCATCTACGACGAACCCGTCTCGACGACCAACGTCGCGATCGGCGGCTGAGGCTCGCGAGACAGCAGAAAGGCCCCGCTCCGGCGGGCCTTTCTCAGTGTCCGGGGATCAGAACCAGGCGCTCTCTCTGACCTCGCGCATCGCACGCTTGCGGGTCTCGGCATCCAGCCTCGTGAGGTAGAGCTTCCCATCGAGGTGATCGGTCTCGTGCTGGAGCGCCTGCGCCAGCAGACCGCTTCCTTCGAGCACCACCGGCTCGCCGTCGAGGTCGATGCCCTCGACGCGGGCCCACGGGTGTCGCAGGGCGTCGTGCCACAGGCCGGGAACCGACAGGCAGCCCTCCCCCGTGGGCACCGGCTCACCCCGGACCTCGGTCAGGACGGGATTGAGCACGTAACCGATGTCACCGTCGATGTTGTAGCTGAAGGCGCGGAGCGCGACGCCGATCTGCGGAGCCGCGACACCGGCACGGCCAGGCAGCTCGACGGTGTCGATCAGATCGGCGACGAGCGCGCGCACCCCCTCGTCGATACGGTCGATCGGTGCGCAGACGGTGCGAAGCACGGGGTCTCCGAAGACCCGGATCTCACGGACCGCCATCAGGCGCCCTTCGCCCGCAGACCTTCGACGAGCAGCGCAGCCAGCTCCCGTGCCGCCACCCGTGTCTCAGGCTGGAGATTGGCGAAGACGATGGTCCCGCCCCCGGCGATCTGCGAGTCATACGGCATCCGCACCACATGCTTCGCCCTCGTGCCGAAATGCGCTTCGAGCTCGTTGAGGCGCACCAGCGGGGCGCCGGGCGTCGACTGGTTCAGCACCACGACCGCCTCGCGGGCCTGCTCGGCGTACCCGTTGCTCTCGAGCCACGTCAGGGTCTCCGACGCCAGCCGCGCCTCATCGACGCTCAGCCCCGACACGATCACGATCTGATCGGCCAGATCGAGCGTGGCCGACATGACCGAGTGCACGATGCCGGTTCCGGTGTCCGTGAGCACGAGCGAGTAGTAGTGCGCGGCGACGCCTGCCACGTCGCGATAGTCGCTGTCGCTGAACGCCTCGGCGATCCGAGGGTCCGAGTCGGACGCGAGCACGTCGAGGCGGGTGGCATCTCGCGCGACGATCGCAGAGATGTCGTGATACCCCCTGACCTCGTCATGGATGCGGACGAGGTCGCGCACCGACTTGTTGTGGTGCGGCCGCACCACGCGCTCGGCGAGGGTGCCGCGGTCGGGGTTGGCGTCGACCGCGATGACGCGATCGTCCCTGGCGTCGGCGAGGGCCATGCCCAGCAGAGCGGTGATCGTCGTCTTGCCGACTCCGCCCTTCCGCGACAGCACGGGGACGAACCGCGCTCCCCCGACGATCGGAGCGGCGATCCGCGCGCTCAGAGCCTTCCGCTCGCGGGCGCGGCGTCCGTCACCGATGTTGATCCGACGCCCCGAGATGGCGTAGAGGAAGTGACTCCACGCCCCTTCAGGTTCGGGCTTGGTGAGACGGTGCGGATCGAGCAGTCTGTCGGCGGTGAGGAGGTCGGCGCTCTCGCGAGAGGAGTCGCCGAGGTCGTCCAGACGCTTCGACGCGAGCTGCACGTCGGCACGGGTCGATCGAGTCGCGGGTGCCACGGCGTTCCTGGGCTTCTGTGCGTCCATTGCCGAAGTCTCCTTCTTGGCGAGAGATGATGCCGCCGATGCTCTCCTCGAGGTCGGCGCGGCGTCGAAGTCCGCCTTCGCCTTGGCGATGAACGCCGCGGCGGCAGCGGCCTCCTCCGCGGCGACGGCGTCAGCAGGCGCTGCAGCCGGCTTGGCGGACGGAACGGCGCCGGCATCCGTGGCTGATGCAGTCACCGGAGTGCTTTCACGCGTGCGCCGGGGCTCGGGCTGAGCGTCCTGTTCGGTCTCCGACTGCGATTCGGTCGCGGGAGCGACCGCGGGCTCGGGCTCGGGCTCGGGCTCGGGCTCGGGCTCGGGCTCGGGCTCGGGCTCGATTTCACGCTCGACCTCAGACTCAGACTCGACCTCAGATTCAGGCTCGGACTCGACCTCAGGCTCAGGCTCAGGCTCGGGCTCGGGCTCGGGCTCGACCTCAGGCTCAGGCTCGGGCTCGACCTCAGGCTCAACTTCGAGCTCAGGCTCAGGCTCAAGCTCGACTGCGGACTCAGGCTCGACCTCAGACTCAGGCTCTACCGCAGGCTCAGGCTCCGCCTGGGGCTCTGCTTCCGCCTCGACTTCGGGTCGCTGGATCTCTTTCTTCGCGGGCTCCGGCGGCAGCTCGATGATCATCGGCGCCGCACCGAGCGGTGCCGGTGCGATCTCCGCCGCAGCCTTCGCCGCGGCGACGGGCTCGTCGACGATCAGATCCGCGACGACCTCGCCCTCGATGACGCCGTCGTCTTCCAGGTCGTCGTCATCGTCCGTCGGCAACACCACGCTCACCTGCGCGGTGCCGAGGATCCCGATCGCCGAGGTGTCCAACGACGTCGCGTCGTCGAGGACCCCTCTGGACTCATCGTCCGGGTTGTCTGCCACGTTCTTCGGGGTCACTGTGTCACTCCAAGCTTGTGCGGGCCTCGGGTGCGTTGCGTCGAACGCGGCCTCGCCCGCACAAGATTAGTGCGCCGGGCGGATCACGACCAAAAGATCGCCGGCCTCGACCTGTTGCGTCGCACCGATCGCGAGGCGCTCGACCACACCGTCGACGGGGGCCGTGATGGCGGCCTCCATCTTCATCGCCTCGATGGATGCGACCGGTTCACCGGCGCGCACCGAGTCGCCGACCTCCGATTTGAGCGTCACGACGCCCGAGAACGGTGCGGCCACCTGACCGGGCACCGAGGTGTCGGCCTTCTCGATCTCGTGCACGTCCACTGCCACCGATCTGTCGCGCACGAACACCGGTCGCAGCTGACCGTTGAGCGTCGTCATGACGGTGCGCATGCCCTTGTCGTCCGCATCGCCGATGGCTTCGAGCCCCACGTACAGCTGGACGCCGCGATCGATCTCGACGACGTGCTCCTGCCCCTGGACGAGACCGTAGAGGTAGTCGGCCGTGTCGAGCACCGAGAGATCGCCGAACACGTCGCGTCGCTCGGTGAACTCGCGCATCGGCGCGGGGAACAGCAGCGTGTTCAGTCTCGCCCGACGGGTCGCACCGTCACCTGCGAGGGCCGCCTCATCGTCGGCCGAGATCTCCGTCATGCCTGTGCGCACCGACCGTCCCGCCAGAACCTTGGTGCGGAAGGGCTCGGGCCATCCGCCCGGGAGGTCGCCGAGTTCACCCGCCATGAACCCGACGACGGAGTCGGGCACGTCGTACTTCTCGGGATTCGCCTCGAAATCGGCGGGGTCCGCCTTCACCGCTGCCAGGTGCAGCGCGAGATCGCCGACCACCTTCGACGAGGGGGTCACCTTGGGAACCCGGCCGAGGATCCGATCGGCGGCGGCGTACATGTCCTCGATCAGCTCGAAGTCCTCTGCGAGGCCGAGCGCCTTCGCCTGCTGACGCAGGTTCGACAGCTGGCCGCCCGGGATCTCGTGGTGGTAGACCCGGCCTGTGGGGCCCGGAAGTCCGGATTCGAACGGCGCGTACATCCGGCGGACCGCCTCCCAGTACGGCTCGAGGTTCGAGACGCTGTCGAGAGAGATGCCGCTGTCCCGATCCGTGTGCGCGAGCGCGGCGACGAGAGATGAGAGCGAGGGCTGGCTGGTCGTGCCGGACAGCGGAGCGGATGCCGCGTCGACCGCATCCACACCCGCCGCGCTGGCGGCGAGCAGGGTGGCGAGCTGTCCGCCGGGGGTGTCGTGCGTGTGCAGATGCACGGGCAGATCGAAGCGCTCGCGCAGCGCGGTGACGAGTTTCGCCGCCGCCGCAGGACGCAGAAGGCCCGCCATGTCCTTGATCGCCAGGATGTGCGCGCCGGCCCCGACGATCTGCTCGGCGAGATTCAGGTAGTAGTCGAGGGTGTACAGGTCCTCGGCCGGGTTCAGCAAGTCGCCGGTGTAGCAGAGCGCCACCTCGGCTATGGCCGTACCCGTGTTCCGCACCGCGTCGATCGCTGGGCGCATCTGCTCGATGTCGTTGAGGGCATCGAAGATACGGAAGATGTCGACCCCGCTCGCCGCCGCCTCCTTCACGAACGCTTCGGTGACCGCCGTCGGGTAGGGCGTGTAGCCCACGGTGTTGCGTCCCCGGAGAAGCATCTGGATCGCGACGTTCGGAAGGGCGGCCCGCAGCTTGTCGAGACGCTCCCAGGGGTCTTCGCCCAGGAAGCGCAGAGCGACGTCGTAGGTGGCACCTCCCCAGGCCTCGACCGAGAACAGCTCCGGCGTCAGCCTGGCGATGTGCGGTGCGACCGCGACGAGATCCCTCGTGCGCACCCGGGTGGCCAGGAGCGACTGGTGCGCATCACGGAAGGTCGTGTCCGTGATGGCGAGGGCACTCTGCGCGCGGAGGCTCTTCGCGAAGCCCTCCGGTCCCAACTCGAGCAGGCGCTGCCGTGAACCGGATGCCGGGGTGGCGGACAGGTCCACGGCCGGAAGCTTGGCCCGCGGATCCAACGAGCCGGGGTGGATGCCGTGGGGCTTGTTGACCGTCACGTCCACCAGCCAGTTCAGGATCCGGGTACCGCGATCCTTCGACTCGCGTCCGCGCAGCAGGTCGGGACGCTCGTCGATGAAGGACGTGCTCACGTCGCCGGCGATGAACGCGTCATCCTCGAGCAGCGCCTGCAGGAACGGGATGTTCGTCGAGACGCCGCGGATGCGGAACTCCGCCAGCGCGCGCCGCGCGCGCGCCACCGCAGCAGGGTAGTCGCGACCACGGCAGGTCAGCTTCGCGAGCATCGAGTCGAAGTGCGGGCTGATCTGCGCGCCCTGATGGACGGTGCCGCCGTCGAGCCGGATCCCTGCGCCACCCGGTGAGCGGTATGTGGTGATCTTGCCGGTGTCCGGACGGAACCCCTGAGTGGGATCCTCCGTCGTGATGCGGCACTGCAGCGCAGCTCCCCGCACATGGAGATCCTTCTGCTCGAGGCCGAGCTCCGCGAGCGTCTGTCCGGCCGCGATGCGCATCTGGCTCTGCACGAGATCGACGTCGGTCACCTCCTCGGTGACCGTGTGCTCGACCTGGATGCGCGGATTCATCTCGATGAAGACGACCTCGCCGGTGCGCTCCCCCGCCGTCTCGAGCAGGAACTCGACCGTTCCCGCGTTCTCGTATCCGATGGAACGGGCGAACGCGACGGCGTAGCCGTGCAGCGCGGTGCGGATGCCGTCGTCGAGGTTCGGCGCCGGGGCGATCTCCACCACCTTCTGGTGACGGCGCTGCACGGAGCAGTCCCGCTCGAAGAGGTGCACGGTCTCGCCCGTCTTGTCGGCGAGGACCTGCACTTCGATGTGCCGAGGACGAAGGACCGCCTGCTCGAGGAACATCCTCGGATCGCCGAACGCGCTGGCGGCCTCGCGCATGGCCTCTGCGAGTGCCGGAGCGAGCTCACCTGCGGACTCGACGCGTCGCATGCCGCGTCCGCCACCGCCGGCGACGGCCTTCGCGAACAGCGGGAAGCCGATCTCGGCGGCCTGGGCGACGAGTGCATCGATGTCATCGGACGCCTCCGTCGAACGGAGCACCGGAACGCCGGCCTCGATGGCATGACGCTTGGCCTCGACCTTGTTGCCCGCCATCTCGAGGACCTTCGCAGGGGGCCCGATGAAGACGATGCCGTTGGCGGCGGCCTTCTCGGCCAGCTCCGGGTTCTCCGAGAGGAAGCCGTATCCGGGGTAGATCGCATCTGCCCCGGCATCCTTCGCGACGCGGATGATCTCATCGACGTCGAGGTAGGCGCGCACCGGATGACCGCGTTCGCCGATCTCGTAGGCCTCGTCGGCCTTGAGCCGATGGACCGAACCACGGTCCTCGTGCGGGAACACCGCCACAGTCCTGGCCCCGACTTCGAAAGCCGCACGGAAGGCACGGATCGCGATCTCGCCGCGGTTCGCCACAAGGATCTTCTGGAACATGCACACCTCTGGAAGCTCGATACGCATCGGGATACGGCGCGCATGGGGCGGGGCTGAGTGTGCACCCAGCCTAGGGGAAGGTAACGTGGTGTTCGTGCACGTACTCAGCGTCAGCTCTCTCAAGGGAGGCGTCGGCAAGACGACCGTGACACTCGGCCTGGCCTCAGCAGCCTTCGCCCGTGGTGTCCGAACGCTCGTCGTCGACCTCGACCCACAGTCCGATGTGTCCACCGGGATGGACATCCAGGTGGCAGGTCGGCTCAACATCGCCGATGTCCTGGCGAACCCGAAGGAGAAGGTCGTCCGTCAGGCGATCACCTCGAGCGGCTGGGCGAAGGTGCACCCCGGGACCATCGACGTGCTGATCGGCAGTCCGTCCGCGATCAACTTCGACGGCCCGCACCCGAGCGTGCGCGACGTCTGGAAGCTCGAAGAGGCGCTCGCTGCCGTCGAGGCCGATTACGACCTCGTCCTCATCGACTGCGCCCCGTCGCTGAACGCCCTCACCCGCACCGCGTGGGCAGCGAGCGATCGGGTGATGGTCGTCACAGAGCCCGGGCTCTTCTCCGTGGCTGCGGCCGACCGCGCGCTGCGCGCGATCGAAGAGATCCGTCGCGGCCTCTCCCCCCGACTCCAGCCTCTCGGCATCGTCGTGAACCGGGTGCGCCCCCAGTCGATCGAGCATCAGTTCCGCATCAAGGAGCTGCGCGACATGTTCGGTCCGCTCGTGCTCTCCCCCCAGCTTCCCGAGCGCACCTCGCTGCAGCAGGCTCAGGGAGCAGCCAAGCCGCTCCACATCTGGCCGGGCGACTCGGCCCAGGAGCTCGCTTCCGACTTCGATCAGCTGCTCGACCGGATCATCCGCACCGGCCGGATCCAGGTCGCCGACTCGGGCGTGCAGGCCTGACTCACCCCGGACAGCAGAACGGCCATCCTCTCGCGAGGGTGGCCGTTTCTTCGTGTCGCGCGACTCTGCTCGCGGGACTTCGGTGGCGAATGCTCAGGCGGAACGCTTCGAGCGCCGTGCCGACAGCTCGTCGACCGGGTCGGGCACTGTCGCATCGAACTCGACGAGCGTCGACTCGACCTCGCGGAGGACCTTGCCCACAGCGATGCCGAACACTCCCTGACCGCGACTGACCAGGTCGATGACCTCGTCGTTCGAGGTGCACAGGTAGACGGAGGCTCCGTCGCTCATCAGCGTCGTTCCTGCGAGATCGCGGATGCCGGCGCGGCGGAGTTCATCGACCGCCGTGCGGATCTGCTGCAGCGAGATGCCGGTGTCGAGAAGGCTCTTCACGAGCTTGAGCACGAGGATGTCGCGGAAGCCGTAGAGACGCTGCGACCCGGAACCGCTGGCGCCGCGCACCGTGGGCTCCACCAGCTCGGTGCGAGCCCAGTAGTCCAGTTGCCGGTAGGTGATGCCGGCCGCCCGCGCCGCTACCGCACCGCGGTAGCCGACCTCGTCGTCCATCGCCGGCAGACCGTCGGTGAAGAGGAGTTCCGGCACGAACCGCGGGTCGCCTGCACGCTCATCCGCATTCATTTGAAATCCTCCCTGGAGCTATTACCTCCACGCTAGAGCAGGCCTCCGGCACCGGCAATGACATCCGTGGGACACCGAAGGTGTGTCGCAATCAGTTCGTTACGAAAGCAACCTGGTGAGCGCGTCCTTGACGAAGAGCGAGCGCACCTCGTCGATCTTCGAGGCGAGGCTCGGTGCCATCTCACTCGCCTTCGCCCTCGACGCGGCGTCCGTACGACGCAGCAGAGACGACATCGCAGACTCGATCAGCGCGACCTCTCGCTCGGCACCCTGCCTCAGCGAGCGCAGGTGGCGGGGCTCGATGCCGTGGCGATCGAGGGCGACCAGGCCGCGAAGCAGCGTGACGGTCGACTCGGGGTAGCTCTCCTGCGCGACGATCACGCCGGTGCTGATCGCGTCGTTGAGAAGCTGGGGGCCCGCGCCTGCTGCCGACAGCAGCTCTCCTCGGCGGTAGCGCCGGGGAGTGGGCGCGATCGAGGGCGGCGGAGCCAGGGTCGCGGATTCACCGTTCGCCTCTGCCTCGTCGAGCTGCTCGCGGATGATGCTGAGCGGCAGGTAGTGGTCGCGCTGCAGCGTGAGACCGAGACGCAGTCGCTCGATGTCGGCCTGCGAGAACTTGCGGTAGCCGGACTCCGTGCGCGACGGGCTGACGATCCCCTGCACCTCGAGGAAACGGAGCTTGCTGGAGGTGAGCTCGGGAAACTCGGGCGTGAGCCGGGCCAGCACCTGCCCGATGCTCAGAAGGCCCGCGGACGCTGAGCGTTCGCGGGCGGGGGAAGCCGCCATCAGTCGATCGCCGCGACGCGATCGACGGGAGAGGCGAAGAAATTCAACCGGAACTTGCCGACGCGAAGCTCGGTGCCGTCGACCAGCGGACTGCGGTCGACGCGCTCACCGTTCACATACGTGCCGTTGAGCGAACGCTGGTCGATGATCTCGAACGTCGATCCGTTGCGAGTCACTTCCGCATGGCGGCGCGAGACGGTCACGTCGTCGAAGAAGATGTCGGCTTCGGGGTGGCGCCCCACGGTCGTCACATCGGTGTCGAGAAGGTAGCGGGCCCCCGCAAGAGCTCCGGAGCGCACGAGAAGCAGTGCGGAACCGGAGGGAAGGGCCGCGATGGCGCCCTGCTCCACGTCGGTGAGCTCCACGCCGAAAGGCACGAAGGAGAGGTCCGAGTCATGCCCGAACGTCTGCGTCACGTCGTGCCTCTGCTCGCCGGGACGGTGGATCGCGGCGTCTCCGCCCGATCGATTCTGGCTGTCTGTCACTATGCCCTCCTAGTCCTCCAGACTAACTGATCGGACGGCGCTCGCGGGAGCTCGCGTCACTATCAGGCACCGCATACCGACACTTCATAGGCTGATCACGTGAAAACCACAGCCCGTCGCCTCCCCGCAGCTCCGATCACCCTTGCGGCCGCCCTCCTGACCGCATTCCTCGTGCTGTTCGCACCTCTCTCCGCCTCGGCCCACGACAGCCTGCTCGCCTCCTCCCCCGAGGCCGACAGCACGGTCGACACGCTTCCCACCGAATTGACGCTCACCTTCAGCGCGAAGCTCATCGACGAGACCGGCGCGACCGAGGTCGTCGTGACGGATCCGTCCGGCAACTCGGTCACCGACGGAACCGCCACGGTCGAGGGGGCGATCGTCACTCAGCCGCTCGCCGCCGAGGCCCCAGCCGGCGGCTATCACGTGATCTGGAAGGTCGTGTCGAGCGACGGCCATCCGACCTCGGGAGAGTTCGACTTCACGGTCACGAACAGCACGGAGGCCGCGCCCACCTCGGAGCCGAGCTCCGAGCCCACTGCCAGCGCCACCGCAGCACCCGAGCCGGCTGCGACCGCGGGCCCCGGGACGGACGCCACCCCGGCCCCCGAGAGCGACGACTCAGCGGCGCCGATGACGACTATCTGGGTGCTCTCGATCGTCGGCGTCCTCGTGATCGTCGGCATCGTCGTCTGGCTCGTCGTCCGCGGTCGTCGCGACCCGGCATCCGCCGATTCCGACCTCTCCTCGGAGCGATAGGCTTAAGGCATGCCACATTACGATGTCGTCATCCTCGGTGCAGGTCCTGGCGGATACGTCGCTGCGGTTCGCAGCGCGCAGCTCGGTCTGTCCACCGCCATCATCGAAGAGAAGTACTGGGGCGGTGTGTGCCTCAACGTGGGCTGCATCCCCTCCAAGGCTCTTCTGAAGAACGCGGAGCTCGCGCACACGCTCAACCACAAGGCCGACTTCTTCGGCATCTCGGGTGAGTTCACGATCGACTACGGCAAGGCGTTCGACCGCAGCCGCGTCGTCGCCGACGGTCGCGTCAAGGGCATCCACTTCCTGATGAAGAAGAACAAGGTGACCGAGTACGACGGTCGCGGCACCTTCACGGGCCCGAAGGCGATCTCGGTCGCGAAGTCCGACGGCTCGACCGAAGAGGTCACCTTCGACAACGCGATCATCGCCACGGGCTCGAAGGTCCGACTTCTTCCGGGCGTCCAGCTCAGCGACAACGTCGTGACGTACGAAGAGCAGATCCTCTCGCGCGAGCTGCCGAAGTCCATCGTCATCGTGGGCGCCGGCGCCATCGGCATGGAGTTCGCGTATGTGATGACGAACTACGGCGTCAAGGTCACCATCATCGAGTTCCTCGACCGTGCCCTCCCCAACGAGGATGCCGACGTGTCGAAGGAGATCGCCAAGCAGTACAAGAACTACGGCGTCGACATCCTGACCTCCACCAAGGTCGAGTCCGTCGTGGACAACGGCTCGTCCGTCACCGTCTCCTACACCGGCAAGGACGGTCAGCAGAGTTCGATCGAGGCCGACAAGGTGCTCATGTCGGTCGGCTTCGCCCCCAACATCGAAGGCTTCGGTCTCGAGGCCACCGGCGTGAAGCTCACCGAGCGCGACGCGATCGACATCGACGACCACATGCGCACGAACGTCGAGGGCATCTACGCGATCGGCGACGTCACCGCCAAGCTGCAGCTGGCCCATGTGGCCGAGGCGCAGGGGGTCGTGGCCGCAGAGACCATCGGCGGCGCGGAGACGCAGACGCTGGGTGACTACCGCATGATGCCGCGCGCGACGTTCTGCTCGCCGCAGGTCGCCTCGTTCGGCCTCACCGAGCAGCAGGCGAAGGACGAGGGACGCGAGATCAAGGTCGCGACGTTCCCGTTCATGGCCAACGGCAAGGCGCACGGACTCGGCGAGCCCGTCGGATTCGTCAAGCTGATCGCCGATGCCGAGCACCTCGAGCTCATCGGCGCCCACATGATCGGCCCCGACGTGTCGGAACTCCTGCCCGAGCTGACGCTGGCCCAGAAGTGGGACCTCACGGCCCTCGAGCTGGCTCGCAACGTGCACACGCACCCGACGCTCTCGGAGGCGCTGCAGGAGGGCTTCCACGGCCTCGCAGGTCACATGATCAACTTCTGATCACCGCGATCGACTCGAAGGCCCGGCACGCTCACGCGTGGCCGGGCCTTCGCGCGTCATGAGACCGCGTCGGCTCGCCTGCGCAGCTCCAGCCGCGAGGGGAGTCCGAAGTGCACGGTCCACCCGGACGGCACGAGCGCGGCGAGTTCTCCCCTCGTGTACGAGCGACGGATGCTGATGAGGCCGTCCTCTCGGATGAACGAGCCCCGGAACAGCGTGCCCGCGAGGATCCACGTCGCGACGTCGTACAGCACGTAGGCGAGTCGATTGCGGGCGATGTCGCGGTGCACCACGACACCGCCGCTGCCGACGAGCGCCTCGGAGTCCCGCAGCAGGCCGTCGAGCTCCGCCCCGGTGAGGTGGTGCAGCACGTGATTCGAGAAGACCACGTCGAACTGCTCGCCCTCCGCCACGAGGTCTGACGAGAAGGCGCAGCGATATGCGATGCCGGCTCCTCCATCGTGCTCCGCCGCCCAGCGGATCGCCCGCTCGTCGGCGTCCAGCGCCGTGATCTCCACCTCGAGACCCGCTCGCCGCGCTCGCGCCGCGATCATCCGGCATACGTCTCCGCCACCCGCGCCGATGTCGAGGATGCGGATCGGGCCACGGCGGGCGCGCGGCAGGATGTCCTGGCGATAGAGCAGTCGGGGTCGGGAGACGAGCGCGTTCACGAGACGGAAGCGCCGGTAGGTGCGCTCCAGCATCCCGATGTCCGCATGCGGGTCGTCCATGAGCTCGCGCGCCTCGGTGGCGCGTGTCGAGAGGTCGTGTCTCACGAGATGCCGGTGGTGACCGTCATCAGTGCGCTCTCGGCGGTCAGCCCAGGGCCGAAGGCCATCGCGGCGACGCGCGACCCGTCCCCCGCGCCGTCGTCGAGGATCCGCTTGATGACGAAGAGCACAGTGGCGCTCGACATGTTGCCGTTCTCGCGCAGCGTCTCCCGGGCCGGGAAGAGCTGATCGTCGCTGAGATTCAGTCGCTCCTGCACGCGGTCGAGGATGCTGCGTCCACCGGGGTGGATGGCCCAGTGCTCCACCCGCTCCCCCACACGCCCCTCGTCGAACGCGGCTGCGAGCTCGCCCTCGCGCGCGTACAGCGGACGGATCGCACCGATGATGGTCTCCCCGATGATCTGCGGCACCTTCGTCGACAGGATCATCTCGAAGCCGTGGTCGCCGATGGTCCAGGCCATGTCCTTCTCGCCCTCCGCGGCTATCGCCGTGTGGAAGCCGTCGAGACGCACCGCAGGAACAGGAGTGGCGAGGTCGCGTGCGGTGACGATGCCGGCGGCCGCCCCGTCGGCGAAGAGCGAGTTGGCGACGATGAGATCCGGGTCCTCCGACGAGCGAAGGTGCACGGTGCACAGCTCGACGCTGACCACGAGCACCACGGCCGTGGGGTCGGCTGCGCAGAACTGGCTCGCCGCACGGAGCGCCGGCAGCGAGGCGTAGCAGCCCATGAATCCGAGGTGATAGCGCTGCACGCTGTCGGACAGCCCCAGTCCGCGCACGATCTCGTACTCGGGGCCCGGCGCGTGGAAGCCCGTGCAGGATGCGGTGATGACGTGCGTGACGTCTGCGGCGACGATGTCGGGGTCTGCGTCCAAGGCGCTGCGCGCCACCTCCACGAAGAGACGCGACGCCTCGCGCGTATAGAGGTCGTTGCGGGCTGCGGTGCCCGGCGACTGCAGGCGGCCCGTCTCACGGTCGAAGAACATCTTGTCGTCCGTGCCGGCCGCGGGCGAGAGTTCTCGGATGACGGTGTGGCGGGTGTCGATGCCCGAGCCGTTGAACGACGCCCCGATGATCCGCTGGGCGAGGCGTCCGACATCGGGCTGCGAGGCGAAGATGTCGCGCACCTCGTGCTGCTCGATGACGGTGTCGGGAACGATCGTCCGCAATGAGCGGAGCACGGCAGCGCGGGTCATGTCTGTCACTCAAGCATGACCGCGCGCCAGCACGGAAGGGGCTTGCATCGGGCGTCAGAAACCCAGAGCACGCGCGAGCTTCGAGCCGGATGACGCGTCGCGACCCCCGGCATCGGAGACGACCCGCTCCACGGCGTCGAAGAGGGCTGCTCGCCCCGCCGCATCGGCAGGCGCGGCGGGGCCGAGCTCGAACTCCCACTCCCGCCATTCCCGCTGCACGTCGTGTCGGAGATCGGTCGCGCGAACGCGGTCATCGACGAACTCGGCGACGACTCCGGCCGTCCCGGTGAGCAGGTACGCCGTGCGGGTGTTCTCGATCCGCGCGAGGGGTGTGAGCGGCGCCGTCGCCCATCGCGAGATGGTCTCGGTCACGGCATCCGGGATGCTGTCGTCTTCGCCCAGGGGCCAGCCGATCTCGAGGCGACCGTCACCTTCTCGCGGTCCCTTGATGTGCCATCCGGCATCGGGGCCGCCGGTGCGGCGACGAAGGGCTACCCCTGCACGGGAGAGCCGTGCATCGACGGTGTCGAAGTAGCGAGCGTCGAGCTCGCGCACCTCTCCGGACGACACGGCATCCACTCCGGGGATCCCCACCCACACCGGAAGGGGCGTGGAGTCATCGACGTCGTACTTGCGCTCGACCTCGACGACCCTGGAGGGCTCGGAGCCAGACGGCGACTCGCTGGGGTGCTCAGTCATCCGACGGGCTGATGTCCTCGAGGGATTCGTCGTACCAGTAGTCGATCTCGGTGGGACCGTCGGTGTCGCCGGTGTTCTGCGCGTCACCGCGCCGGTTGTACACCACCTGGGTCTCGCTGTAGGGGACGATCAGCTTGTCGTCCGCGTCGCCGAGAGGAATGATCTGCCCGTCGAGCGGGCCGCCGTGAAGTCGTGCGAGTGCCATGTCCTCACCCTATCGCCGACGGCACCCTGCACGGCGCCTCACTCCATCAGGATGCCGAGGAGCGCGCCGATGATCATCCACGGTCCGAAGGCGATCCGCGTGGAGCCGTCCGCCCTGCGGAGCATCATCAGCGAGAGGGAGAACACGGCGCCGAGCACGAAGGCGGATGCTGCTCCCACGGCGAGCGCCTGCCAGCTGTGCCATCCGAGGACCAGACCGATGACGGCGGCGAGCTTGACATCGCCTCCGCCCATGCCGTCCCGGCTGAGCAGACGGAGCGCCGCGTAGAAGCCGCCGAGGATCAGCAACCCGGATACGGCCCTGACCAATGGGGCGCTCTGGCCGACCGTGATGGCGTCGACGACTCCGAGCACGATGAGCGCCGCGAGGGTGGGGAGCACGATCCGGTTCGGCAGCCGATGCGTGCGGATGTCGACGGCGACGAGTCGGCAGGCGATCGCGAACAGGGCCAGATGAACGGTCACGACGGCCACAGTACGGAGATCCATGCCCGCAGGTTAGGAGAACTCGGACGGCGGCGATGACCGCGTGTGGATAACGTCACGCCGCGATGTCGGAGGTTCGAACTATCGTCATCTACTCCAGTTGCTTTATTAGTACATATCTTCGAGGATGGATTCATGGGGATCGGGCTCGATGCGGTGACCGCGCTCTCTCCGGCTGGCGACTCCCGCGCCGGAGAGGTTCTTCGGCTGCGCCGGGAGATCAGCCGCATGCAGCGCAGACGCAGCGAGCACCCGCTTCTCCCTCTCGATCCGGCCTTCTCCTCGCTGCTCCCCGAAGAGGGGCTGCAGACGGGGGCGACGTACACCGTCTCTCCCTCCCCCAGTCTCGTCCTCGCACTGCTCGCCGCGGCCTCGGGCAAGGGCCACTGGTGCGCGGTCGTGGGCATGCCCACACTGGGTGTCGAAGCCGCAGCGGCGTTCGGAATCGCGCTTCCTCGCCTGATCCTCGTCCCCGAACCAGGAGACCGCTGGCTCGCCGTGGCCTCTGCACTCGCCGAGGTGGTTCCGCTGATCGCCGTGCAGCCCGGAGGCAGGGCCCGCGATGCGGATGTGTCCCGACTGAGCGCACGGCTGCGCGACCGCGGGAGCACCCTGCTCGTCACCGAGTCCGCGGAGTCCGGCGCCTGGCCGCAGAGCGAGGGGTCCATCCGGCTGCACGACCAGCACTGGCTCGGCATCGGCGAGGGGTGGGGGCTCATCGAAGGCTCCACGGCGACGGTGTCGGCGCGGACGAGGCACAGTCCGCTGACGTCGAGCGTGCGCGTGCGTCTTCCCGGCTCCCACGGCGCAGTGGAAGAGCTGCCGGCGGAGCACGTCGCCACCGAGACCATGGCCGAGATCACAGGGCTGACCGGCCTGCGCGGCGGCGAGGCCGCTCCGCTCGAGTACCCGCGTCTGGCGGTGGCCGGATGACCGCCGCTCCACTCCGTGTCCTCGTCCTGTGGCTTCCCGATTGGCCGCTGAGAGCAGCTCTCGGCGGGCCACCGCCTCATCCGCCGACCGCTCTGGTGCATGCGAACACCGTCGTGGCGTGCACCGCATCGGCGAGGGAGCACGGCGTGCGCGCCGGCCAACGTCGCCGCGTCGCTCAGGGCCATATCTCGTCACTGCGCGTGATGCCCCACGACCCCGCCCGCGATGAGAGAGCGTTCCTCCCCGTGCTGCAACTCATCGAGAAGCACGCGCCCGGTGCGGCACTGCTGCGTCCAGGGCTGGCGGCGGTGCGGGCACGGGGCATCGCGCGCTATCACGACGGCGAGGCCGAGGCGGGGCGTGCCCTGATCGACATCCTCACCGACGCCGGGTTCCCCGAGGTGCGCGTGGGCATCGCCGACGGTCCCTTCACCGCCGAGCTCGCCGCGCGAGGGAGCGCACCGTGCACCGTCGTACCTGCAGGACTCGCGAAGGACTTCCTCGCCCCACTCCCGGTGAACGTTCTGAGAGACGAGCAGCTCACCGGTCTGCTCGTCCGGCTCGGTGTGCGCACGCTCGGCGACTTCGCGGCCCTCGACGAGATCGAGGTGCGCGATCGCTTCGGCGAGCGCGGCGCGCGTCTGCACGCCCTCGCCGCCGGCGCCGATTCCCGCGCGGTGGTGGCACGACCTCCTGACCCCGAGCTCGTTCGCTCCATCGAGTTCGACTCGCCACTCGCCGGAGCCGATCAGGTGGCCTTCGCCGTGCGGCAGACGGCCGATGCGGTCATGCTCGCCCTCGGTGAGGCCTCGGTGGTGTGCACCGAGGTCCGCATCGACCTCACCGACGACGACGGCAAGGTGTTCTCGCGCCCCTGGCTGCATCCCACCTGCTTCGATGCCGCTGATCTCGTCGACCGGGTGCGCTGGCAGCTCGAAGCACTGGGAGCCGAATCCGCGAAGGAGCCGGTCGATGAGGCTCGTGCCTTCGGCGGAATCTCTCTGGTGCGGATCGTCCCCGTGGCGGTCGACGATGCCGCCCATCACCAGCCCGGCCTCTTCGGGTCCGGCACTGATGAACGCCTGCATCACGCCATCTCGCGCGTGCAGACGATGCTCGGCCACGAGGGCGTCGTCACCGCTGCCCTCTCCGGCGGGCGCTGGCTCGCCGATCGTCAGGTGCTCACTCCGTGGGGCGAACGCTCCGTCGCCCCCAGAGACCCAGCGCAGCCCTGGCCGGGGAGCCTTCCCGACCCTCTCCCCGCCGAGGTGTTCCGCCCTCCTCGCCCCATCGGAGTGCTCTCCCCTGACGGCGAGACCGTCCTCGTCGACGAACGGGGTGCGCTCTCGGCGGCGCCCGCTCGCATCGACGGCGACGACGTTCAGGCGTGGGCCGGTCCGTGGCCGATCCATGAACGCCGATGGGAGGACTCCGGCGGCAAGAGAGGGCACCGCCTGCAGATCGTCGACGATCATGATCGGGCCTGGCTCGTCTTCTGCACCGGAGGCCGGTGGTGGGCTGAGGGGAGGTACCGCTGATGGGCTGGCACAACCCTCCCCTGTCCTGGAACGAGCTGGAGCGCACTCTCAGCGGCGAGGAATCGCCCTACCCGACGGGAGGCATCCCGCCCGGCAGCCGACCCGACCCCGGCCCCGTCAGCACCAAGCGCACACGGAACCCACCGACGTCCGTCAGCAGGCCAGAGGACGCCGTCCCGTACGCCGAGCTGCATGCGCATTCGTCCTATTCCTTCCTCGACGGCGCCTCCTCACCGGAGGACCTGCTCGCCGAGGCCGAGCGTCTCGGACTCACTGCACTGGCGCTCACCGACCACGACGGCTTCTACGGTGCTGCCCGCTTCGCCGAGGTCGCAGAGCTGATGGATGTGAGCGTCCAGACCGTGTTCGGCGCAGAGCTCTCGCTCGGCCTCGACGCACCGCAGCGGGGCGCCCCCGATCCCGTCGGCGACCATCTGCTGGTGCTCGCCGACGGGCTGGAGGGCTACCACCGTCTCTCCGGCGCGATGACGGCCGCCCACCTGCGCGGTGGCGAGAAGGGCCGCCCCGTCTACGACCTCGAGGAGCTGGCAGCCGCCTCAGACGGGCACTGGACGATCCTCACCGGATGCCGGAAGGGCGGGGTCCGCCGTGGCCTAGAGGCGGGAGATGCTCAGACGCCGCTGCGCCGACTGGTGGATCTGTTCGGCCAGGATCACGTCGCCGTCGAGCTCTTTGACCACGGCGACCCGCTGGACACACGACGCAACGACGCTCTCGCCGATCTCGCCAGACGGATGCGACTGCCGGTGGTGGCGACGAACAACGTGCACTATGCAGCGCCCGAGCGTGCATCACTGGCCGAAGCGGTCGCCGCCGTGCGCGCCGTGCGCAGCATGGACGAGCTCGACGGGTGGCTTCCGACTCACGGAGGAGCGCATCTGCGCAGCGGCGCGGAGATGGCAGCGCGCTTCCGGCGCCACCCCGGTGCGATCTCCTACGGCCTCGAACTCGCCGCAGCGTCGGCCTTCTCCCTCCGCCGTGCACGACCTGCCCTCCCGAAGCAGGAGGTCCCTGACGGACACACGCCGATGAGCTGGCTGCGCCACCTGGTGTGGGAGGCCGTGCCGACGAAGTATCCGCGCCTGGATGCCGACGGCCGTCGCAGGATCGGACGCGAGCTCGATGTGATCGAGGAGAAGGACTTCCCCGGCTACTTCCTCATCGTGCACGGCATCGTCGCCGAAGCGCGCCGTCGCGGCATCCTGTGCCAGGGGCGCGGCTCGGCCGCGGCGAGCGCCGTCTGCTATCTGCTCGGCATCACCGCCGTCGACCCGATCCTCTACCGTCTGCCCTTCGAGCGCTTCCTCGCGACGACCCGACAGGAAGAACCGGACATCGATGTCGATTTCGACTCCGATCGCCGCGAGGAGATCATCCAGTGGGTGTACCGCGAGTACGGACGCGAACGTGCGGCACAGGTGGCGAACGTCATCCAGTACCGTCCGAAGAACGCGGTGCGCGACATGGCGAGAGCTCTCGGCTACTCTCCGGGACAGCAGGATGCCTGGTCCCGGCAGGTCGATGGGTGGAGCGCCGGACTCGAGGTGGCCGACGAGCACGACATCCCGGCGAACGTGCTCGACTACGCGGGCGAACTGCTGAAGGCTCCCCGGCATCTCGGCATCCACTCCGGCGGCATGGTGCTCACCGCGCGTCCTGTCGGCGAGGTCGTTCCCGTCGAGCATGCACGCATGGAGAACCGCACGGTGATCCAGTGGGACAAAGACGACGCGGCCTGGATGGGGCTGGTGAAGTTCGATCTCCTCGGGCTCGGGATGCTGGCTGCGCTCCAGCACTGCTTCGACCTGATCCACGACGCCACGGGTGAGCGGTGGACGCTCGAGACCCTTCCGAAAGAAGAGCCGGCCGTCTTCGACATGCTCTGCCGCGCCGACTCGATCGGGGTGTTCCAGGTCGAATCCCGTGCGCAGATCGGCCTTCTCCCCCGCCTGCAGCCTCGGGCCTTCTACGACCTCGCCATCCAGATCGCGCTGATCCGCCCCGGGCCCATCCAGGGCGGGGCCGTGCATCCCTTCGTCCGCCGCAAGATGGCGAAGGATGCGCTCGACGAGGAGAATCTCGCCAGAGCCGCCCGTGGCGAAGAGCCCGTGGTGCTCGAGATCCCGTATCCGCACGATGACCTCAAGCCGATCCTCGAGCGGACACTGGGCATCCCAATCTTCCAGGAGCAGCTGATCCAGATGGCGACGGCCATCGGCGACTGCACCGCCGACGAGGCCGATCTGCTCAGACGCGCGATGGGGTCCAAGCGCGGGCTCGAGAAGATCGACAAGGTGCGAGACAAGCTCTACGCGGGGATGACCAGACGCGGACTCTCCGCCGAGCAGTCGGATCGCATCTACGCGCAGATCCAGGCCTTCGCGAACTTCGGATTCGCAGAGTCCCACTCGTTGTCCTTCGCGCTCCTGGTCTATGCGAGCTCCTGGCTCAAGCTGCACTATCCCGCGGCGTTCCTCGCGGGGCTCCTCCGGTCGCAGCCGATGGGCTTCTACTCCGCGTCGACACTCACCGCGGATGCACGACGACACGGGGTCGAGGTGCGTCGACCCGATCTGCACGCCTCGGGGGCCACCGAGACTCTCGAACCCCTCGAGGGCTCACCGCTGCGGATGCCGACGGGGCGGGACACCTGCAGCGACCCTCTGCAGCCCCGGGTGCCGCGCTTCGATCGCTCCTCTCCGGACGAATCGGCGGCACACCGTCGAGATGGCGCCTATGCGGTGCGCATGGGTCTCAGCGGTGTGCGCGGCATCGGCACTCAACTGGCGGAGAAGATCGTCGCCGAGCGCGAGGCAGCCGGACCTTTCCGCGATCTGAACGATCTGGTGAGGCGCACGGATGCCACCGCTGCGCAGCTGGAGTCCCTGGCGACCGCCGGCGCGTTCGAGTGCCTCGGCCTCCAGCGCAGAGAGGCGATCTGGCTGTCCGGGGCAGCCGCTGAAGACCGATCCCGGTTCCTTCCCGGCACGACGATCGCCGTGCAACCGCCGCTGTTCAGCGATCAGTCCAGCTATGAGCGGCTCTCCGCAGATCTCTGGGCGACCGGCGTCTCGACCGACGACCATCCGATGGCGCATTTCCGCGGGCTCCTGCGCGAACGGGGCGTGCTCACCTCAGCAGATCTGCAGAGCAACGAGACGGGGCGACGCATCGAGGTCGCCGGTCTTGTGACCCACCGTCAACGTCCGGCGACCGCAGCCGGTGTCACCTTCCTCAACCTCGAGGATGAGACCGGTCTCGTCAACGTCATCTGCTCGACTGGGGTGTGGGGTCGTTACCACCGGGTGGCGCGCGATTCTCCTGCGCTGATCATCCGCGGCATCCTCGAGCGTTCAGCGGAGGGCGTCGTGAACGTCCTCGCCGACGCGTTCGAAGATCTCCGAACGGGGGTGACGCATCGTTCGAGGGACTTCCGGTGACCGGCTCACCAGAAGCGTTCGGGCTCGGGCTCGGGGACGCGGTCTCCGCCGCCCCAGCGATCGGCTTCAGCCTTCGCGGCGTCGACCGCCGCATCCGCCCCGTTCAGAGCAGCCCTGGCGCTCGTCGCCCCTGATCCGTCGCGATCGGCGTCGACGGTGAGAGTCGTCTGCGAGGAGTGGCCGCCGATGGTCACGGTACAGTCGACGACACGGCCGAGCCACCGGAGGAACTCACCCCGCGGCTCTTCGACGCGGCGATACCGGATGCCCGTGTCGAGGTCTCTGACCGACAGGATCAGCGACTCTCCGGTCAGCTCGTCGATGCGCTCCGTCACCTCGACGCGGTGCCCGTGGGCGATGGCGAGGTGCGCGTTCAGCACGAGCTTTCTGTCCATGAACCCACTCTATGAGTGCACGTTCTCGCGGCAAGCCCCAGTCTTGGAAGAAACATTCGTAGATTTCTTTGTCCCCCAAATGGCGGACAGAGCTATTAAGCGATATTCTGCAAGGAGTAGCGGGGGCTACCGGCTGAACATCTGGGGATATCAGTCGAGAGAGCAGCGAAAATCTTCGCCGCCTCCCCTACCGTCCGGGAAGGACGGTGAGCCCTCTCGAGTGATCCAAATGGGGTTGGACGACTCGAGAGGGCAACCAGTCCTCGCACCACGCGCGATCCTCGTCTTCACGTACAGCCGAGCGAGAGAGCACGTCGCGACCAACGTGGCCCACGGGCGTCAACCCCGCTCCCCATCTACGGCATCGCACCTATCGTCGCCTCACGCCGCCCGAATCACGGCGGCAGCGGAGGAGGATTAGTCGATGACCGCCGCACGCGCTGCGCAGGTGAGGATAGGCGTGTCGGGCTGGCGGTACGCCAGCTGGCGCGGTGACTTCTATCCCCGGGGTCTGCCTCAACGCCGGGAGCTCGATCACATCGGACAGCACTTCCCCACCGTCGAGCTCAACGGATCGTTCTACTCGCTGCAACGCCCGGATAGCTACCGTCGCTGGCGCAGCGAGGTGCCTGACGACTTCAGCTTCGCCATCAAGGGATCCCGCTATGTGACGCACATGCTGCGGCTCCGCGACACGGAACAGGCACTCGCCAACTTCTTCGCCTCCGGCATCCTCGCCCTCGGAACCCAACTCGGACCGATCCTCTGGCAGCTGCCGGAGCGTGAGAAGTTCGACGCCGGGGTCCTGGAACGATTCCTCGATTCACTCCCCCGCACGACGGGCGATGCTCAGAAGCTGGCGATGACGCACGACTCGCGTCTCGACGGACGAGCCTGGACGGAGCTCGAGAGCGACCAGCCGATCCGTTACGCGATCGAGCCGAGGTCGCAGACATTCGACGATCCTGAGGCACTGCGCATCCTCAGTCACCACGGCGCTTCGCTCGTCATCGCCGACACCGCCGGCAGATGGCCGCGTTTCGACGCCCTGACGAGCGAGGTCGTCTATGTCCGGCTTCATGGCGCACAGATGCTCTATCACAGCGCCTACACCGCCGCCGAGCTCGACGAATGGGCCGAGCTGCTCTGCGCCTGGTCGGACGGCACGGGCGCCGGCGACGGCCGACCGCGCGACGTGTACGTCTACTTCGACAACGACGCGCGCGGGCACGCACCGCACGATGCGGCAGCGCTCCAGGCGCTCGTCGCCGCACGCACCGGATCCTGAGCAGTCACCGCCGCTCCACCGGCTCCCGGGTCATCGGGTGAGGCGAGCACGGAGCGAATCGACCAGCAAACCGACGCCGAGTTCGAAGGTCCGATCCGCGCGGGCTGTCCCGCGCTCCGCGCCCTCCATCACGCGCCCGAGCGTCCGCGTCCCCTCCCCGGGCTCCCAGACCTCGTCCGGCGATGCCAGATCGAGGCCGAAGCCGATCGCGAATGCGTCGATGATCGCGATCACCGTGAGCACCTCGTCCTCGGGGAAACCGCCGTCGACGAGAGCGGTCGCCAGGTCGTCGTAGGCGGCGATGACCGCCGGATGAGTGATCGTCTTGCCGATCAGCAGCGGTACGAGCTGCGGGTGATCGGCATACATCTGGCGCTGCTGTCTGAGCAGATCGACCAGGAAGTCGTCCCACTGCTTCTCCTCGGGCCTCACTCGGTAGTCCTCGACCAGACGGCCGCGCATCAGCTCGATGATGCCGTCCATGCCGTCGACATGGTTGTACAGCGAAGAGGGCCGGACACCGAGCCTGCGCGCGATCGCGTTCACCCCGAACGGCTCTCCGGCCCTCGACAGCGCGCCTGGTTGCCCGCGGCGCCTGCGCTCGACCCACAGGCCGGCGCCGCGGTCGCCGAGGCGATGCCGATCGATGTGCCGCCGACGGGCACGGTGCGGCTCTCCCCCGCGCGCTCGCGTACCGTCACCATCGCCGGTTTCGGCCTTCTCGTCGTGTTCGCTCTGTGGGCGGCGAGTGAGGACTCGCTCTGGGCCATGGCAGGCATCATGGGTGCTGAGCAGACCGGGCTGACCCCTGAAGGCCTGGGCCTCGCGCTCAGCGGCGCGACGGCGGGCGGCTTGATCGGTTCTGTGCTGCTCATGGTCGTCGGGTCCCGACTCGGGCGAGCAGTGCCGCTCGCCGTGCTGCTGGTGGCCGGAGGCGTCCTGAAGATCGTCGAGGGGTTCACCTCAGATCCGACCGCGTTCATCATCGTGTTCATCGCGTGGAACACCGTCTACGCGATCGCCTTCATGTACTTCGTCTCGACCTCGGCCGCCCTCGATGCCGACGGCCGCTGGTCGGGCCCCCTCCTGGCCGTCTACCTCGTCGGCTCGGCACTCACACCGGTGATCGGTGCGGCATTGGTCGGCGTGCTCGGCTTCGAGGGATTCGCCGTCGCACTGGGCATCGCCAGCTTCGTTCTCGCCGTGCCCGCAAGCGCGATCGCCCTGCTCTCGACACGCCTCGAGCGTGCCGCCGCCCACGAGGAGACGCTCCGATGACCCGCACCCTGTATCGCAACGCCCGGTTCTTCACGGCCGACGACACCGCCTGGGCCGACGCGGTCGTCGTCGACGGCGCGGAGTTCGTCTTCGTGGGGACCGACTCCGACGCCCCTTCCTCGGACTCGGTGGTCGATCTCGAGGGACGGGTCGTCCTTCCCGGCTTCATCGACGCGCACACGCACCTGCTCATGATGGGCGAGGCGCTCGGTCAGATCGGTCTCACCGATGCCGGGTCGCTCGACGAGATCCAGCGCAGAGTGACAGCGGCACGCGAGACCTCTGCCGGCGTCGTCCGCGGACGCGGATGGCTCTTCGATGCGATCCCCGGCGGCGCGCCGACGGCGGCGATGATCGACGCCGTCGTCGCTGACGTCCCCGTCTACCTCGATGCGAACGACTACCACTCGTGCTGGGTGAACTCCGCGGCGCTCGGCGAGCTCGGCATCACCCGCGACACCCCTGACCCGATCGGCGGTCGGATCGAGAGGGATGCCGACGGCGAGCCGACCGGGATGCTCTACGAGACGGCCGCGCAGCAGTTCGCGTGGGCGCACCGCGATGCCACCACCACCGACGAGCAGCGGGATGCGGCGGTGCAGCGCGTCGTCGAGGCGTACCTCGCGGCCGGTGTGACCGGCGCCGTCGACATGGCGTTCGACGCGCTCGCGCTCGAAGCGCTCGAGCGCGCGGAGCGACGTGGCGCGCTGCCGTTGCGGATCGCCGCGCACTGGTTCGTCGCCAACACGGGTGACGATGCCCAGAACCTGGCTCAGGTCGCCGAGGCGGCCGAGCGTGCCGTCGCCGACTCCGGCACCGTTCGCGTGATCGGGATCAAGCTCGTGCTCGACGGCACGATCGACGCGTGCACGGCGGCGATGCGCGCACCATATGCGGATGGCTCCCACGCCGCGCCGATCTGGCCCGCTGATCGGCTGCTCCCTGTGGTGGCGGCCGCGGATGCCGCCGGACTGCAGGTCGCGCTGCATGCCATCGGCGACGAGGCGAGCACCCTCGCGCTGGATGCCATCGAGCACGCCATCACCGTCAATGGCGATCGCCCCCGTCGCCACCGGATCGAGCATCTCGAGTACGCGGCACCCGGCACGGCCGAGCGCATGGCACGGCTCGGCGTGACGGCCTCCATGCAGCCGGTGCACGCCGACCCCGCCATCTTCGCCAACTGGGCAGCACAGCTGGGCGACGATCGTGCGGATCGGGCCTTCGCGTGGCCCGAGTATGAGGATGCCGGTGCACTGCTCGCCTTCTCGACCGACGCCCCCACCGCACCGCACGCGGCGCTCGCGAACATGTACGTCGCCACAACGCGGGCGTCCGCTCTCGACTCGGATGTGCCGGCGGTGCATCCGCAGTTCGCTCTTCCCCTCGAACGCGCGGTCGTGCATGCGACTCGTGACGCTGCGCTCTCGATCGGCGATGGCGACTGGCGGGGCCGGATCGCGGTGGGCCAGGTCGCAGACTTCGCTGTGCTCGACGTCGATCCGTTCTCGGAGGGCAACGCGTCGCTGCTCACAGCGCGAGTCCTGCGGACCGTGATCGCCGGGAAGACCGCGCACGAAGGCTGAGGGGCGCTGTCCGCCGCATCCCCTCGCGGCTCACTCGAGCGATATACCGGTGAGTTCTTATAATTCTGGTGAACTCTGGCGGGCAGAGGGCGCCCGTCGACCAGGCGGTGGTGTCTTCCCGCCCGGGCGCGGAGCGCTCCCTCTGTCAGCCGATGGTGACAACGACTGATTGGAGTGTTGAGATGTCCGCGATGCCCGATCCGAGGTTCGAGCTCCGAAGGGTCACGGAGACCGAGTGGCTGATCGTCGACCACAGATACGAGGCGCACGATGCGCGCCAGACTGTCGCCTGCATCTATCAGGTCGACGCCGTCGAGGTCGATGTGCTCTGGCTGCGCAACCTTCCGCTGGCGAGCTCGTACATGTCGGCGGAAGAGGTGCTCAGCGACCTGCAGCGGTTCCACAACCCGCCGAGCCGATCGACGTCGCCGGTCACGATCCCGCACCTTCCTCCGCTCGCGACGACGGTCAGTTGATGCGCTGCGCGGAGCGGTACGTCGAATCCCAAGGGCCGCGCCATAGGCTGGCCTGATGCTCATCGCTCTGATTCGTCCCATCGAGACCAGCACTGCAGATGTCATCGGCACGACGCTGGCCGAGGTGCTCGTCGAGCTCGAACAGCACCGCAAGCCGGGCTTCTATCTGACGTCGGCGCCCGTGCGGATGCTGAAGGGCGAAGCGAAGATGGAGGCGACGGGCACGTTCACCCGTGTCGACGGCGTGCGCGAGATCGAGGCCGACGACATGTCGTCGCTCGAGGCGAAGGTGCCCGAGGGGTGGCGCATGCTGACGGTGCGCACGGCCTAGGTGCAGCGACCCGCCGACGACGAAGACCCCCAAAGGACTCAGCGCCGGTGGGGGTCTTCTCCGTGTGGACGTCGTCGGGGTCAGCCGCCGGACGGGTTCTCGAGGGGCGCACCGTCTTCGTCGGTGGTCTCGTCCTCGATGATCTCGTCGGTGCTCTTCGACGACGACTCGTCGGGCGCACCGCCCGAGGCGGTGTCCGCCTCTTCGTCGCCACCGGGAGTTCCGTGCGTGTTCTGCAGATCGCTCATTGCATCTCCTCTGTCGGTTGAGGCGACGGTATGCGGTCGACCACGCACACGAGGAGGGGGTTGACGTGAGGAGGAATCGGACGGAAGGACGACGGATCGCACAGCGGAGGGACTCTCTCTCCGGATCACGAGTGATCATGTGAAGGAAGAGTCCCTCGACCGGAGCGGCCCCGCCGGGGTCCCCAGACCGTGGTCGGGGCAGGCTCTCGAGCGAAGGATACGCCCGATAGGAGCCACGTCACATGGCGTGGTGGACGACGGCGTGCGGGCGTACGCTCTTCTGCACGAAACGCGACTGGGCCTCGGCATCTCGATGCCGCCACACATGAACGGAGATCCGCCGACCGCCGTTCACAGGATCGGACTGAGGCGCATCCGCAACCACTAGATACAGCGCTGCATTGGGGTTACGTTGGCCGTGGCCACACAGACGCGGCCCCGAGCCGGTGGAGTTCCCCAGCGAAGCCGGCTAGGTGTCCCGATAGGTACCCCAGAACCGGTCGGGGCACCGTACTGCCCGCCCCAATGCCTGTGGCCGCCTCCCCGCTCGTGGAGTCTTGACGCCGCCGGCTTTTGGGCATGAAGAGCCAGCCCCACAATCGGCAGCGCGAATGAGTGCGGACAAAATCGACCGGGTCCGCCGACACTGGGAACTCGGCATCCGCATCGAGCGTCTCCTGTTCATGGCCGACGACGCCGATTCTTCCGATCACCGCCAGTTCTACGGAATTGGCGGCGGGCCCGGAATCATCAGATGAAAGAGAGACCGCCTCCCCCGCATCGACATTCGTCACTTCTGGTCACCAGCCCATGCCCCGACTGACAGCCTCTTGCGCAGTCGCGACTCGTTCGGGCGTCATGGGTAACTCATACGGGACAACTTCCTCCAGCCGCGACGCGAGATCCGTCAGCGCCTGCTTGACTGCCTTGTGCTCTGACGGAACTTCGTCGAAGTCGACAGTCTCCAGCCAGTCCATGAGCACGATCGCGTCCTCAGTCCAGAGTGCGATCTCCACGGTTGGGTATGTCCTCATGCGGGGAGACTATCGCGCCAGCGCGGCGCGCGTTCGTCTCGCGCTCGTACTTGATCGCGCGACGCATGATCGGCACGAAGGCGAAGGCACACATCGCCCAGAAGCCGAGCCCCCCGACGAACGGCATTGGCTCACCGATAACGATGCCCACCACGACGGCGATCCCGCCGAATACTGCGGACATGACGACATTCACGATCGAGCCGACCTTGCCATACGGACTCATGGGCCCGTGAGGGTCAGCGATGTTCATGTGCTCAGTATGCAGGAATCGCGATGAACGCCGTGCTGTACCTCCGTGTCAGCACCGCCGCTCACGCCATCGACGGCTTCGGTCTCGATGATCAACCGAGGGCCCGCCGGGCCTAAGCCAAGCGCAGACCCGGCAGGCCGTCGCCACCCTCCGTGATGAGGGCGTGTCTGGCACACTCGACGCCGCCCAGCGTGACGGCCTTACGCCTGCTGCCCTCGGACTGTCCCGGACATGCAGAAGGCCCGGAGACTCTTGCGAGTTTCCGGGCCTTTCTCGGTCGGGCTGACAGGATTTGAACCTGCGACCCCTTGACCCCCAGTCAAGTGCGCTACCAAGCTGCGCCACAGCCCGTTGTTCTGCACTCTCGCGCAGGCAACTCCCCTATCTTAGCCCCACTCGACGGAACTCCGCGAACCGGGTGAGCGCCGGGCGTTGCGGGGTGTCGGAGCCCCGGCGTACGGTCGCATCCATGGTGACGATCACGACCGAGGTGGCGACCAGCGCCCGATGGGATGACGTTCAGCATGCGCTGACGGGCGGCGGCGACGGTGCCAGCTGCCAGTGCATCTGGCCGATGCTGAGCAACAAGGAGTGGAATGAGACCACCACGCCGCAACGCACAGAGATGTTGCACGATGAGATCCAGGCGGGCCCTCCACCTGGTCTGATCGCATACATCGACGGCGAGGCCGCGGGGTGGATCAGGATCGGTCCGCGAACCCTGCAGCAGCGGGTGCCGCGCACGCGCATGATCGCGGCGGCATCAACCGAGCCCTTCGATGACGAGTCCGTATGGGCCGTGACATGTTTCGTGGTCCGTCGCGAACACCGCGGCTTGGGCATCACCCTCGAGCTGCTGCGCGCCGCCGTCGATCTCGCTCGACGCTCCGGCGCCGGACTGGTCGAGGGGTACCCCGTCGACACCCGTGGCGAGAAGAAGCGCACCAACGATCTGTTCCACGGCACGCTCGCCACGTTCCTGGCGGCGGGATTCGAAGAACGCGCGGAGATGAAGCCCGGCCGAACCCTGGTCGCACTGGATCTGTCGTCATGAACGAAGAGACGGACCTACCGGCGTCCATGGGCAAGGTCGCACGACGAGGGCTCGCGCTCCACGGGTTCACCCGTCTCGACCAGTTCGACGGCGCGTCCGAGACGGCGCTGCTCGCCATCCACGGAGTCGGGCCGAAGGCCATTCGCATCCTGCGCGAGCACCTCGAGTCCCGCGGCTCGACTCTCGGGCCGTGAGCGAGCGCTAGCGTGGTGACATGAGCGACGAGAACCCGACCATCGAAGATCCCGAACTGGGCACCCTCACGCGCGCCACGACCGAGCTGTCCGACGGAACGGTACTGACCCATGACTGGTATGCAGGCGGCACGGTCGTCGCCGCCGCCCCTCTCGATCTCATGATCGAGGGCACCGATGCCGGTGAGGCTGCCGCACTGCTCCCCCATGTGCATCAGACCATAGCCGCCCTCGGCGTCCTACGACGACTGGCGACGGATGCGGTCGTCGCCGCCTTCAGCAATGCGGCCCCGGAGCAGCACGAGCTCGACGACGCGGCGACCGACCTCACCCTCGAGACGCTCGAAGCCTCGTCCGATGGCACGGTCGTGCTCCATTTCATCGACACCTGCGGCCAGCACTTCCCCGAGGGCTACTGGCCCGCCGTGCACCTCGGTGCCGACGGTCAGATCACCCAGGTGACGGTCGAATCCTGAGCGAGGCTGAGCGCGTTCGATCCCGCCCTACGATGGTGAGATGCAGCGACGCCGTCCGTCCGACCCGCTTCTCTGGGCCTTTCTGCCCTATGCGGCGGCATCGGCGGCTCACGTGGCGCTGCTGAGCGTGGGCAGCCCCGCAGCCGGGCCGACGAAGCTCCTGCTCATGCCTTTGCTCGCCGTGCCCGTGTTCGTGTCGGTGGGTCGCGCCGCGGAGCGCTCCGCGCTGGCGTTGACCATCGCGGCGCTCCTGTTCTCGTGGCTCGGCGACAGCGCAGGGGTGTTCTTCCCCGCGGCGCCAGAAGTGCCTCTGATGCTCCTGTTCTTCGGCATCGCGCATCTGGCATACATCGCGCTCTTCATCCGCCGTCTCGCCGCGCGGCGGATGCCGTGGTGGGCGCTCGTCTACGCCGCGTGGTGGGTGGCGATGCTGGTGTTCATCGGTCCGCACGCCGGTGGGCTGCTGATCGCGGTGGCTGTCTACGGTCTCGTCCTCGCGAGCACAGCGGCCACCGCCACTCGATGCTCTGGGCTCGTGTCGATCGGCGGCGCCTTCTTCCTCGCCAGCGACACTCTCTTGGCTCTTCGGCTCTTCCTGCCCGGTTCCCTGCCGGACTGGAGCAGCCCCGCCATCATGGCCACCTACACGCTCGGGCAGGGTCTGATCATCGCCGGCACCCTGATCGCACTGAGAAAGCGAGACATCTGATGGCGGATGCAGCACGGGTCGACAGCTGGCTCTGGGCGATCCGCGTCTACAAGACGCGCTCGGCCGCGACCACTGCATGCCGTGCGGGGCATGTGCGCGTGAACGGCGACAAAGTGAAGGCTGCTCAGCACATCCGCGTCGGCGACGAACTGCGCATCCGGATCGCCGGATTCGATCGGATTCTCATCGTGCGTCAGCTGCTCGTCAAGCGCGTCGGTGCCCCTCTCGCTGCGCTGGCATATGAGGACCGCACACCGGAGCGCGAACCGCAGGCGGCTCTCGGACTGCGTGATCGGGGGGCGGGGCGACCGACGAAGCGTGAGCGTCGCGACATCGACAAGCTGCGCGGGCGAGGATACGAGGATGACGGCATATTCCAGAGTTAAGCCTGGATGCTGTCGAACATAGGTTCTAATGTGGACCTATGACCCGGCGTACCGACTTCGACCTCGATCTCGAGGAGCGCTGCCGCCTGCTCGACGAATGGGTCGCCACGCGCCGCCAGATCGCTGCGCTCGAGGCCGAGTCCTACGCGCTGCTGGTCGAGCGGATCGGCATGCACGACAGCGACGTCTCGGAGAGCCCGCACCATCGCGAGGCGATCTACCGCTCGATGGTCGCAGAGTACTCCGCGGCCGGTCACATCCCGAAAGGTTCGGTCGAGTACGCCTTCACCGATGCACGCACTCTGACGCGCACGCTCCCGGCCGTGCAGGCCGCCTTCTCTGTCGGGTCGATCAGCGTGCGTCATGTCCGTGAGATCGTGCGTGCGAGCGAGATCGTCGACGACGCCATCCGCGATGGGCGGGTGGACGCCGAGACGATGAGCCTCTACGAGGCTGCTGTTCTGGTGGTCGCTGAGAACGACACGGCACCGAGAACGAAGACCCATGCACGTCAGGTGGCGGCAGCTCTCGTCGGCGAGACCGTCGTCGAGCAGCATCGCCGAGCGGCCGCGGAACGGTGTGTCACCGTCAAGTCCGTCGGCGACGGGCTTGCTGCCCTCACGGCGATCCTGCCCGAGTGGGTCGCGGTGGCGATCTCCGATCGACTCACGCAGATGGCCCGGCACATCACTCGCACCCGCAACGAGCAGGAGCCTATCCTCGAGCCGCTGGACGAACCGGAGGGCTCGCTCTACCTCGACGACCTCTCGCCCGATGATCCCCGATACGAGTCCTACTTCGACACAGCGGTGATCGCCGCCGACGGCACGTTCGTCACCGACCCGCTTGCCGGATTGATCGACCCGATGGCCGACCCCTCGAGCCCTGACATCGAGCACCTCTCCGGCGACGCTCGCACATTCGACCAGATGCGCGCCGATGTGCTGGCTGACCTGCTCCTCACTGCCGATCCGAGCGAAGCGACAGGCACAGGGCTGGAGAACATCTCCGCCCGTATCCAGGTCACCGTCGCTGCAAGCACTCTCGCCGGGGAGGACGATCGTCCCGCTGAACTCGACGGACACGGGCCGCTCGATCCCGACGTCGCGCGGGGACTCGCAGGACATCGCACCGGGTGGGCGCGTCTGTTCCTCGACGCGCAGGGACTGGTCACGGAGACCGACTCCTACTCCCCGACAGAGCAGATGCGGCGGTTCCTCAGAGCGCGCGATCAGCACTGCAGGTTTCCCGGATGCAGGATGCCGGTGCATCGTTGCGAGATCGACCACAACCACGACCACGCCCGTGGTGGACGCACGCGCGTCGACAATCTCAGCCACTTCTGCACGACGCACCACTCGCTCAAGCATCCGGACATCCATGAGCGGCATCGGTGGACGGCGCGCCAGACTTCTGACGGGTCGCTCACGTGGACGAGTCCGCTCGGCCGCGAGTATGTCGACCCACCGCGACGAAGAGTGATGTTCGTCTGAGCGCATCACACGTCACGCTGAGCGCAGCATCCTCACGCTGAGCGCAGCACGCGTCACGCTGAGCGCAACACCCCTCAGGCTGAGCGCAACACCCCTCACGCTGAGCGCAGCCACCGTCGGGCGAGGCAGCACAGCCAAGACGAAGCGGAGCGCGCGCTGAGACGGAGCGGAGCACGCACTGAGACGAAAGCGGCCCCGACTATTGCGGGAGCACGCTCAACAGCCAGCCCGCCGAGCGCACTTGCGCCGCGCCCGCTGCGTCGACGCGGTTCTGCAGCTCGCGGTCGCTCGAGATGACCACGACATGCTGCCCGGCACGCGTTCGACGTTCCACCTCGGCCACAATCGCGTCGTCTCCGGCCCCCTCGGCGCGGACGATCGAGACGCCACCTGCGGGAAGCAGCTCGGGCACCTCCGCATCGGCGTCCGACGACGGAGTCACGATTCCGCGCGCCTGCCCTTCGACGACGAGAGCGATCTCCGGGAACCAGGTCGCTCCCCCGACCCCGAGGTCGGCCGCGGGCGCAGCGAGTCCGTCGAGGCGCGAGGCAAGACGAGCCGTCGCACCGGCACGATCTCTCCACCATCCGTTCGGCACAGAGCCGACCACGTTGGCGGCGTCGACGACGAGCGACAGGCGCACATCGAGCAGGGTGCGCAGAGCGGGCCAGGCGCTACCGAAACCGGGGTGCAACGGCCGTGCGTCCACCTCATCGACGGGCACCCACTCGAGAGCCACGCTCTCGGGGTCACTGATCACGGGGTCGAACGGACGCACCACATCGGCGATGACGGTCGTGTACGACCACACGTCCAGATCGAGCACGCTGGTGAACCGGGGTCGCACGGCCGCATCCGGAACCCCGGCCTCTTCCTGCGCCTCGCGCACTGCGCCCACGATCGCGCTCTCGCCCTCGTGCATGGCGCCGCCAGGCAACCCCCATGTCCCACCGAAGTGCGACCAGGACACCCGGTGCTGAAGAAGGATCCCGCGTTCCGGATCGACGGCGAGCAGTCCAGCCGCGCCGAAGCGCCCCCAGTACTTCTCCCCCGAGGGGGCGATCACCCAGGCGTCGCCCGGGTTTCGCGGCCCATCTGGGCGGCGGGGTTCACCTGCGGCGGGAGGTACGACAGTCACCCCTTCAGCCTGTCACAGCATCCGGCTGTCGGCATCCGCCGGGGTCATACGCGGGAACAGCTGTGCCCGCGCGGAATCGCGCGGGCACAGCTGTCGAATCGGGTGCGATCAGCGCTGGCGCTTCTCGCGGACCCTCATGTTGATGACGATCGGAGTTCCGTCGAATTCGTAGAGCTCGCGCAGACGACGCTGAATGAAGCGGCGGTAGCCCGGGTCGAGGAATCCCGTCGTGAACAGCACGAACGTCGGCGGACGCGTCGATGCCTGCGTGCCGAACAGGATGCGCGGCTGCTTTCCGCCACGCAGCGGGTGCGGGTGCTCGGCGACGAGCTCTGCGAGGAAGGCGTTGAACTTGCCCGTCGGGATGCGACGGTCCCAGTTCTCCAACGCCGTCTCGAGCGCCGGCACGAGCTTGTCGAGGTGACGACCGGTCTTGGCCGAGATGTTCACTCGGGGCGCCCAGGCGACGTGCGCCAGGTCCTGCTCGATCTCACGCTCGAGGTACCGACGTCGATCGGCGTTCTCGAGGTCGTCATCGTTCAGACGATCCCACTTGTTGAATGCCAGCACGAGAGAGCGGCCCGACTCGAGCACGAGATCGATGATGCGGACGTCCTGCTCGCTGATCGTCTCGGACACATCGAGGACGACGACCGCGACCTCCGCCTTCTCGAGAGCAGCGGACGTGCGCAGCGACGCGTAGAAGTCAGCACCCTGCGCCATGTGCACCCGGCGGCGGATGCCGGCGGTGTCGACGAGGCGCCAGAGCTTGCCACCGAGCTCGACAATCTCATCGACCGGGTCACGGGTGGTTCCCGCGAGGTCGTTCACGACCACGCGCTCTTCGCCGGCCGCCTTGTTGAGCAGCGAGGACTTGCCGACGTTCGGGCGACCGAGGATCGCGACGCGCCGCGGCCCGCCGATCTCGGCCTTCGCGACCGCGGAGACATCCGGCAGCTTCTTCAGCAGCTGGTCGAGCAGATCGGCGACGCCACGACCGTGGATCGCCGACACCGGGTAGGGCTCGCCGAGGCCGAGGTTCCAGAGAGCCGCAGCCTCAGGCTCCTGACGAGCGTCGTCGATCTTGTTGGCGACGAGGAAGACCGGCTTGCCGCTCTTGCGCAGCAGCTTCACGACGTGCTCATCGGTCGACGTGGCGCCGACCATGGCGTCGACGACGAACAGCACGATGTCGGCGAGGTCGATCGCGACCTCCGCCTGCGCGGCGACCGAGCGGTCGATGCCGCGGGCGTCGGGCTCCCAGCCGCCCGTGTCGACGAGCGAGAAGCGACGGTCGGCCCACTCGGCCTTGTACGTCACGCGGTCGCGGGTCACGCCGGGGGTGTCCTCGACGACTGCCTCACGACGGCCGAGGATGCGGTTGACGAGAGCCGACTTGCCGACGTTCGGTCGACCGACGATCGCGACGACCGGCAGGGCCGGGAAGAACTGGATCCCGTCCTCACCCATCGTGATGCCGGCGAGAAGGGCGGCATCTTCATCGTCCAGGTCGTAGTCGGCGAGGCCGGCGCGCAGGGTCTCGGCGCGCGCCTCGGCGAGCTGCTCGTCGAGCGACTCCATCTTCTCGGCGAGCTGGTCGGGGCCGCCTTCGTATTCGTCGTCAGCCATGGTGTACTCCTCGGATTCGTTCGATCACCGCGAGGACGGCGTCGATGGTCTGTGTGAAATCGAGCTCCGTCGAATCGACGACCTCGACGCCGTCTGCGGCGTTCAGGAAGTCGACGACGGCGCTGTCTGATGCGTCGCGCTTGTGCAGTGCGGCCGCGACGGCCTCGGCGTTCTCGCCGGCGAGCTCGCCGGCACGTCGTGCGGCGCGCACCTCGGGCGCAGCCGTGAGGAGGATGCGCACCGGGGCGTCGGGAGCCACCACGGTGGTGATGTCCCGCCCCTCGACGACGACCGCCGGGTACGGCGCCTCGGCGACGAGGGTGCGGAAGAGACGATTGACCCGGTCCCGCACCTCGGGCACACGGGCGACGCCGCTCACCGCGCTCGAGACCGATGGTTCGCGGATCGCGTCCGTGACGTCGACCTCTCCGACGAGCACGGTGCGATCGTCGGGGTCGAGGCCGAGGCGCACAGGGAAGTCGGAGACGGCGTCGAGCACCGCCGCGGCATCCGCCGTGTCGGTGCCTCGATCCAGCACATGCCAGGCGAGAGCGCGGTACGCGGAGCCGGTGTCGAGGTAGCCGAAGCCCAGAGCCCGAGCGACCGCCTTGGACACGCTGGACTTGCCGGAGCCGGCGGGCCCGTCGATCGCGATGAAATCAGTCATTGGTCGTACCTGCAATCCGCCAGCCGCGTTCCTGAAGTCCGGTGATCGCCCCGTGCAGCGCAGCAGGGTCGACGCTGATCTCGGCCAGGCCGAACTGCGCGCCCGGCGAGTGCTCGAGACGGAGGTCCTCGACGTTGACGCCGAGCTCTCCGAGTTCGCCGAACAGTCGACCGAGTTGGCCGGCGGTGTCGTCGACCATCACGACCAGGGACTCGAATCGCTGGTTCTGCCCATGCTTTCCGGGAAGACGTTCGACGCCGTCGTTGCCCTGCCGGATCGTCTCGGCGACCACACGCCGAGCCCCGGGGGCCTCGGGCGCGCGCAGAGCGTCCGACACTTCGCGGAGATCGGATGCCAGAGCGTCGAGGATCTCGACCACGGGCCCGGCGTTCGCTCCGAGGATCTGCACCCAGAGTTCGGGTGCGGATGCCGCGATACGCGTCGTGTCGCGGACGCCCTGGCCGGAGAGGCGCAGCGCACCCTCGTCGGCGGTGGCGAGACGGCCGGCGAGCAGGCTCGCGACGACCTGAGGAACGTGGGAGGTGAGAGCGACCGAGCGGTCGTGCTCCTCGGGAGTCATCTCGAGCGGCATCGCTCCGACATCGAGGGCGAGCGCTTCGACGAGCGCGAGATCGGTGGCGGTCGTGTCGGCATCCCGGCACACCACCCAGGGGCGGCCCACGAAGAGGTCGGCGCGCGCAGAGATCGCTCCGCCGCGCTCGCGTCCGGCGAGGGGGTGCGAGCCGATGTAGCGGGTGAGGTCGACGCCACGGTGCTGCAGGCTGTGCAGGGGCTCGAGCTTGACACTCGCCACGTCGGTGACGACAGCGTGAGGGAAACGACTCAGCTCCGACTCGATGACATCCGCGGTGACATCCGGCGGCACGGCGACCACGATCAGCACCGGCGAATCGTCCTCGGCGGCCGAGCGGCCCGCCCCGTAGTCGATCGCGAGACGCAGCTGGGCGGGCGAGGTGTCGGCGAGCACCACGTCGACACCCTTCGCACGAAGGGCATGTCCGATGCTCGCGCCGAGCAGCCCGGCGCCGACGACGCGAACGGTTCCCGAGAGTCTGGCCGCGATTCGTGGCGCGACAGAACTCCGAGCCCCCGTGGGCGCACTCGTCGTATCGGTCACTCGTTCTCCTGTTGCTCGCCTGGCGCCTCGGCGACACCGGAATCACGGCGCGACAGAGTCAAGAGTGCGCCGAGTTCGATTTTAGTCAGTTCGCGCGTCTTCCCAACCGGGAGGGTTCCCAGGTGCAGCGGGCCGAACTGGCGGCGCACGAGTTCGGTCACCGGGTGGCCGACCGCTGCCAGCATCCGTCGGACGATGCGATTGCGCCCGGAGTGCAGTGTCAGCTCGACGAGACTCGACCCGCGAGAGGTGTCGAGCAGCCTCGCCTTGTCTGCCGCGATCGGACCGTCGTCGAGCTCGATGCCCCGGGTGAGCTTCGAGATCGTCTGCGCGGTCACTTCGCCTTCGACCTTGGCGATGTAGACCTTGGTCACCCCGAACGACGGGTGAGCGAGCACGTGAGCGAGGTCTCCGTCGTTGGTCAGCACGAGCAGCCCGCTGGTCTCCGCGTCGAGCCGCCCGACGTTGTAGAGCCGCTCCTCGTAGTCCTCGGTGAACCGGCGCAGATCCGGGCGATCGTTCTCGTCCCGCATGCTGCTGACGACCCCGGTGGGCTTGTTCAGCATCACATAGCGCTTCGACACATCGAGCTGAACAGCGGTGCCGTCCACATCGATGAGATCGGTCTCGGGGTCGACGCGACGGCCGAGCTCGGTGACGGTCACGCCGTTGACACGGATGCGCCCTTCGACGATGTACTGCTCGATCACGCGTCGCGAGGCCACGCCCGCCGCCGACAGCACCTTCTGCAGGCGGATGCCCTCTGGTGTCTCGAAGCCGCTCATCGGATGGTCCCTTCGTTGAAACTGATTCTGCGCGTCGCGCCGTCGCGGCCGGTCGCTGCCGTCAGGACGACCGAGATCATCGGATGGTCCCTTCGTCGAAGCCGTCCGCGCCGTCGTCGAGCAGAGGAGAGATGGGGGGCAGCTCGTCGAGCGAGTTGATGCCCAGGTGCTGCAGCAGAGCGTCGGTCGTGCCGTAGTTGATGGCGCCGGTCTCGGAGTCCGCGAACAGCTCGGTGATGAGACCTCGTGCGAGGAGCGTCCGCACGACGGAGTCGACGTTCACCGCGCGGATCGACGCCACCTGGCTGCGCGTGACGGGCTGCTTGTAGGCGATCACCGCGAGCGTCTCGAGCGCCGCCTGCGAGAGTCGCGCCGGCGCTTGTCCCCCGACGAACTCCGCGACGACGTCGTCGTGATCCTCCCGGACGTACAGGCGCCACCCCCCGCCGACCTCACGCAGCTCGAAACCCCGTCGCGGTCCGTGACCCTTGCCGTCGTAATCGTCGACCAGCGTCTCGATCGTCTGTCGGACGGCCGCGACCGGTGATCCGACGGCAGCGGCGAGAGCGACGAGTCCGATCGGCTCGTCGATGATCAGCAGGATCGCCTCGATGCGCTCGGAGAGGGGCGTGTCACGCACGGCCGGCTCGGTCACGGCTCCGGTCGCTGCGTCAACGGTGTCATCGGTCATAGTCGGCTCCCAGGGATGCCAGTGTCTCGTCCGACCAGGAGTCGGCTGCCCAGCGCAGCGTGAGCTCGCCGAGCGGTTCCAGTTGCTCGAAGGAGAGTGCGGCGTGCCGGTAGAGCTCCAGCACGGAGATGAACCGCGCGACCACGATCCCGGGCTCGCTCACACCTGCGACCAGCTCGCGGAAGCTCACGGACTCCGCCGCGCGCAGCAGAGTGACCACGATCGCGGCCTGTTCGCGGATGCTGACGAGCGGAGCGTGCAGGTGATCGAGGCCGACATGCGGGATCTCCTTCGGCGCGAACGCGAGGAGCGCGAGCGCGGCGAAGTCATCCGCGCTGAGCGACCACACGAGCTCGGGGGTCTTTCGCCTGTGCTTCTCATCCAGCCGGACAGCACGCACGTGCCGACGGTCCTCGCGCTGCAGGCATCGGGCGAACCACGCCGAGACCTCTTTGAAGGCGCGGTACTGCAGGAGTCGCGCGAAGAGGAGGTCACGTGCTTCGAGGAGAGCGACGGCTTCGGCATCCACCAGCTCGCCCTGAGGCAGCAGTCCCGCCACCTTCATGTCGAGCAGCGTCGCTGCGACCACCAGGAACTCGGACGCCTGATCGAGCTCCTCGTCGTCGTCGAGCTCCTTGAGGTATGCGATGAACTCGTTCGTGACGGCGCTCAGCGACACCTCGGTGATGTCCATCTCGTGCTTCGAGATGAGGTTCAGCAGAAGGTCGAACGGGCCGTCGAAGTTCGACAGTGAGACGCGGAACCCGGCATCCGCCGGCGGTGCGGTGTCAGCGATGTCTGAGCCGATGTCCGCGACGGACTGAACGGGCGAGACGGACTGAGCCGGGGTGTCTGGCGGCTCGAGCTCAGGCGACAGCGCCACGGGCGACCAGCTCCCGCGCCAGTCGCAGGTACGCCTGCGCGGCAGCGTGCTCCGGAGCGAACTCGGTGATCGGCACACCGGACACCGATGCATCGGGGAACTTGACGGTTCGACCGATCACGGTCTCCAGGACGTCGTCCCCGAACGCCTCGACCACACGCTCGAGAACCTCACGCGAGTGCAGGGTGCGCGGGTCGTACATGGTGGCGAGGAGGCCGTCCATGGTGATCGACGGGTTCAGCCGGTCGCGCACCTTGTCGATCGTCTCGATCAGCAGCGCCACACCGCGAAGCGCGAAGAACTCGCACTCGAGCGGGATGATGACGCCGTGAGCGGCGGTCAGCGCGTTGACCGTCAGCAGACCGAGCGAGGGCTGGCAGTCGATGAGGATGACGTCGTACTCCCCCGCGACCTGGCGGAGGACACGGGCGAGGATCGTCTCGCGGGCGACCTCGTTCACGAGGTGCACCTCAGCGGCCGACAGGTCGATGTTCGCCGGCATGACGTCGAGGCCCTCCACACCCGAGTGCACGATCGCATCATGTGCGTCGCGCTTGGTGTCGAGCAGCAGATCGTAGATCGTGGGCACATCGTGCGTCTGAATGCCGAGACCTGCCGACAGTGCGCCCTGCGGGTCGAAGTCGACCGCGAGGACCTTCCGGCCATATTCGGCGAGAGCCGCAGCGAGGTTGATCGAGGTCGTCGTCTTGCCGACGCCGCCCTTCTGATTGCAGAGGGCGATGATGCGGGCGGGACCATGCGAGGCGAGCGGAGCAGGGGTCGCGAAGCCGTGATAGGGACGCCCGGTGGGTCCCATGGGGGTGTCGTCGGTCTTCGACGTCTTCGCCCTGGACTTCGCCGCGTTCTCAGCCACCGATTCTCCTGCTCGTTTCGTGCTTGATCGAGTCTACCGATCGCCCGGAGGGTTCCACGCCTCGCCCGCGGCGATCCCGCGTTTTGGCCGCAGCTCGGCTCACCGGGCGCGAGGGTGCGACGTCGCGTAGATGTCGCGCAGCGTGTCGACAGACACGTGCGTGTAGATCTGGGTCGTCGCGACCGAGGCGTGTCCGAGCAGCTCCTGCACGACGCGCACGTCTGCGCCGCCCTGCAGCAGGTGCGTGGCGAACGAGTGCCGCAGCGTGTGCGGTGAGACCTCGGCGGTGATGTGCGCGTTCTCCGCGGCCGCGCGGATGACCAGCCAGGCGCTCTGGCGCGACAGGGGCGCACCGCGCGCGCCGAGGAACAGCCGCGCCGACGCCCGACCCTTCACTGCGAGCCCGGGACGGACCCGGGTGAGGTACGCGTCCACCGCTGCGCGGGCGAACGAGCCGATCGGCACGATACGTTCCTTCGACCCCTTGCCGCGGAGGCGCAGGACATCGCCATGAGCGAGGTCGTCGACGTCGAGCCCGACGGCCTCCGACACACGAGCGCCGGTCGCGTAGAGCAGCTCGAGCAGGGCCCGGTCACGGATGCCCAGAGAGTCCTCCGCGCTGGGGGCGCCGAGGAGGCTCTCGACCTGGTCGATCGTCAGGGCCTTCGGCAGACGCCGCGGGGCCTTGGGCGGACGGAGACGGCCGCTCGGGTCATCCGGTTCGATCCCTTCACGCGCCAGGAACCGGTGCCATCCGCGCACCGACGACTGCAGACGGGCGAGGCTCGTCGCCGCAGGAGCCGGATCGGCCCCGGAGCGATCGGCGATGAAGCGTCCGACGACCGCAGCGCTGATCTCAGCGGTGTCCGTCACCCCCTCGGACACGAGCCACTCCAGATACGTGTCGAGGTCGCGTCGATACGCCGAGATGGTGTGCTCGCTGAGGCCGCGCTCGATCGTGACGTGGCGCAGATACGTGTCCAACGCTCGGTCGAGCTGCATGCTCAGCTCCGGTCGCGCAGCCTCTGGGCGGCCGCGAGGACGCCGATGCTGAGGATGCCGTTGCGCATCCGCCCATCGAGCACCGCGGCGACCGCGGCATCGAGCGGCACCCACTCCACGCGGATGTCAGCCTCTTCGTCCACGCGCGCGTGCGCTTCGTTCGCCGTCGACACACCACTCGCGAGGAAGACGTGGATGACCTCGTCGTTGCCACCCGGGGTCGTCCACGACGATACGAGCGGCTCCCAGTGCGCGGCGACGAGATCGGCCTCCTCCGCCAGCTCGCGCTGAGCTGCCGCGAGGGGCTCCTCCCCCGGCATGTCGAGCAGACCTGCCGGCAGCTCCCAGTCGCGGTGACGGATCGGGTGCCGGTACTGCTGGATCAGCAGTACGCGACCCTGGTCATCGAGCGCGAGGATCGCTACGGCGCCGGTGTGCGCGACATACTGACGGCGGATCTCCCCGTCGCCGTAACGCACACGGTCGTCGCGCACATTCCAGACGGCACCCTCGTAGACGAGGTCGCTCTGCAGAACCTCCGGCTGGAAGGGCTCGTCTCTCAGCTCATCGAACTCAGACATGGGCTTCGCCACGCTCAGGCGACTGCTTCGCCGAACTCGGCATCGGCCTCGACGTCGAAGAGCTCGCTCGAGCGGTGACGCTCGATCGCAGCCCCGACCAGGCCACGGAACAGCGGGTGCGGGTCGGTCGGGCGCGAGCGGAGCTCCGGGTGCGCCTGGGTGGCGATGTAGTACGGGTGGACGTCCCGCGGGAGCTCGACGTACTCGACCAGGTCGAGCTCGGGGTTGAGACCCGAGAAGACCAGACCGGCCTCGGAGAGACGCGCACGGTAGGCGTTGTTGACCTCGTAGCGGTGGCGGTGACGCTCCGACGCCTCGGGGCCGCCGTACAGCTCGCTCGCCAGGGAGCCCTCCGCCAGCGCCGCCTTGTAGAGGCCGAGCCGCATCGTGCCACCCAGGTCTCCACCGTCGAGGATCTCGATCTGCTCCGCCATCGTGGCGATGACCGGCTCGGTCGTCTCGGGGTCGAACTCGCTCGACGACGCGCCCTCGATGCCGGCGACATCACGGGCGTATTCGATGACCATGCACTGGAGGCCGAGGCAGAGGCCGAGGGTCGGAATTCCCTGCTCGCGCGCGAACTTCAGCGCACCGAGCTTGCCCTCGATCCCACGGATGCCGAAGCCACCGGGAACGCAGATGCCGTCGAGTGCGGCGAGCTGCTCGCGGGCGCCCTCGGGGGTCTCGCAGCGGTCCGACGGGATCCAGCGGATGTTGACCTTGGTCTCCTGTGCGAAACCGCCGGCCTTCAGCGCTTCGGTCACCGAGAGGTAGGCGTCCGGCAGGTCGATGTACTTGCCGACCAGGCCGATGGTGACCTCGTGCTTCGGGTTGTGCACGGCGTGGAGGACCTTGCTCCAGCGCGACCAGTCCACCTCGTCGGCAGCCTTCTGGTCGAGTCCGAGGCGGCGCACGATGTACGAGTCGAGCCCCTGGTCGTTGAGCGTCGAGGGGATGTCGTAGATGCTCGGCAGATCGACCGTGTTGATGACGCCCTCGGCGTCGACGTCGCACATGAGTGCGATCTTGTTGCGGTTGCTCTCGCTCACAGGCCGGTCGCTGCGGAGCACGAGGGCATCGGGCTGGATGCCGACCTGACGGAGGGCCGCCACCGAGTGCTGGGTCGGCTTCGTCTTCTGCTCACCGGATGCGCCCATGAACGGAACCAGCGAGACGTGCACGAAGAACACGCTGTCGCGTCCGAGCTCGTGACGCAGCTGACGAGCGGCCTCGAGGAACGGCTGCGACTCGATGTCGCCGACCGTTCCGCCGACCTCGGTGATGATCACGTCGGGGCGAGGATCCTCGGTCGCCTGCAGACGCATGCGGCGCTTGATCTCATCGGTGATGTGCGGGATGACCTGCACGGTGTCGCCGAGGTACTCGCCGCGACGCTCGCGGGCGATGACCTGCGAGTAGATCTGACCGGTCGTGACGTTCGCCGCCTGCGACAGGTTGATGTCGAGGAAGCGCTCGTAGTGGCCGATGTCGAGGTCGGTCTCGGCACCGTCATCCGTGACGAAGACCTCACCGTGCTGGAACGGGTTCATCGTGCCCGGATCGACGTTGAGATACGGGTCGAGCTTCTGCATCACGACGCGGAGTCCGCGTGCGGTGAGAAGGTTGCCGAGGCTTGCGGCAGTGAGCCCCTTACCCAAAGACGAAACGACACCACCCGTCACAAAGATGTGCTTGGTCGTGTCGTTCTTGGGCCCCGCAGAAGAAGAGTTCATCACGGGCTTCGATCCTATCAGGAGGTGAGGGCGCCGAGGCTGAGAAGTTCTCGGGCGTGGGTGATCGCGGCATCCGAATCGGTCAATCCGGACAGCAGTCGGGCCATCTCGGCCTCGCGCTCCTGGCCTTCGAGACGGCGGACACTCGATGCGGTGACTGCTCCGTCGTGGGATTTCACGACGGAGAGGTGGTTGTTGGCGAACGCGGCGACCTGAGCCAGATGAGTCACGGCGATCACCTGCGACTTCTCTGCGAGTCGGGCGAGTCGTCGGCCGACCTCGATCGCCGCCGCACCGCCGATCCCGGCATCGACCTCGTCGAAGACGAAGGTCGGCACGGGGTCGGTGCCGGCGATCACGACCTCGATGGCGAGCATCACGCGCGACAGCTCGCCGCCGGATGCCCCCTTCGAGACGGAGCGGGGTTCGGCACCGGGGTGGGGCGCGAGCAGGATGGCGACGTCGTCGCGGCCGTGAGCGCTCTCCGCCCCGGGCGTGACCGCGACCTCGAGAGTCGCGTCCGGCATGGCGAGCTCGTGCAGCTCATCGCTCACGGCGACGCCCAGTCGTGCTGCGGCTGCGGTGCGCTCCGCGGTCAGTGCCTCGGCCCGGGAATCCAGCTCTGCACGAGCGGCGTCCCGTTCGGCCTCGAGGCGTGCGAGCCGCTCGCCGTCGTCTTCGAGTTCGGCGAGCCGGGTCGATCCGGTCTGCCACAGCTCGAGAGCCTCGTCCAGCGAACCGTGCGCACGGATGAGCGTGCTCAAAGCCGCGCGCCGCTCTTCGACCGCCGCGAGCTCGTGCGGTCCCGATTCGTCGAGATCCGCGAGGTAGGCGGAGAGCTGTCCGGCGATGTCAGCGATCCGGTAGCCGATGTCGGCGAGGCCTGCGGATATCTCGGTGAGCGCGGCGTCGGAGACCCGTTCGAGCGCGCGACGCGCCTCGGCGATCAACGCGGATGCGTCGGGCTCGCCCTCTTCGTTCGAGAGCGCGCCGTGGGCGAGCGAGGCCGCGAGGCGCAGCTCCTCGGCGTTCGCCAGGCGCTCGGCCCGTGCCGACAGCTCGACGTCCTCGCCCGGTTCCGGGGCGGCAGCCTCGATGAGAGCAAGTGCCTCCCGAAGCCGGGAGGCCTCGTCGGCTCGGCGATCACGGTTCTCGGTGATGTCCGCGATCTCGGAATCCAGCTCGCGCCACCGGGTGAACGACGATGCGTAGGCGTCGAGCGCCCGGGCGATCGGCGCTCCTCCGAAGCGATCGAGCGCATCGCGCTGCGCAGCGGCAGAGCGCAGCCTGAGCTGCTCGGACTGACCGTGCACGACGACCAGCTCCTCGGCCAGGGCCGACAGCACACCCGCCGGCGCCGCGCGTCCTCCGACGCTCGCACGGCTGCGTCCCTCGGCGCTCAGCGTGCGTGAGACGTACAGCTCTGCGGCACCGGAACCGGCGGGTTCCAGCTCGCCCCCGGCGTCTGCCACGATGTCCGCGACGTCGCCGGTCTCGGGGACGATCCACACGCCCGCGACCGAGGCCTGAGTGGCACCGGCACGCACCGCTCCGGAATCGGCGCGCTGACCGAGCAGAAGGCCGAGGCCGGTCACGACCATCGTCTTGCCGGCACCGGTCTCACCTGTGATCGCGGTGAATCCGGGCCCGAGAGGCAGCACGGCGTCGGCGATCACGCCGAGTCCCTGCATCCGCATCTCCTCGATCATGAGGCTGCCCCCTGCCCGCGCCATCCCGCGACCGGCAACTGGAACTTGCGCACCAGACGATCGGTGAAAGCGGTCGGGTGCAGACGCGCGAGGCGCACGGGGCGCGATGATCGCCGCACGACGACTCGGGCCCCCGGCGGCAGGTCGTGGGACCGTCGCCCGTCGCACCAGAGGATGCCGGCGCCGGACGTGCCTTCGAGCATCTCGATGGCCACGGCGGCATCGGGGCTGACCACCAGCGGCTTGGCGAAGAGCGCGTGCGCCGAGAGCGGCACCACCGCGATGGCTTCGACGCTCGGCCAGATGACCGGACCGCCCGCGGAGAAGTTGTAGGCCGTGGACCCGGTCGGAGTGGACACGACCATTCCGTCGCATCCGAAGCTCGAGAGGGGGCGTCCGTCGATCTCGAGCACGACCTCGATCATGCGCTCCCGACTCGCCTTCTCGACCGTCGCCTCGTTGAGGGCGAACGTCTCGTAGACCACCTCGCCGTCGACGTCCTTGACCCGGACCGACAGCGCGAGACGCTCTTCGACCTCGTAGTCGCGGTCGATGACGCGGCGCATGGCGGCATCCATGTCATCGCGGTCGATCTCCGCGAGGAATCCGACGTGGCCCATGTTGATCCCGAGCACGGGAGCCGCGCAGCCGCGCACCAGCTCGGCGGCTCGCAGGATCGTGCCGTCGCCGCCCAGGACGATCGCGAGCTCGAGCTGCTCCTGCTGCACCGTCTCGCCGAGCACGTCGACATCCGCGAAGCGGGCATCGACGGCACGCAGGTCGAGGCTGTCGTCGGCGGCGAGCACGGGGCGCGCCCCCGCGCCACGCAGCGCATCGACCACGCGGAGGGCCGCTTCGACCGTGTCTTCCCTGCCGGCATGGGCGACGACCAGGATGTTGCGCTCGTTCATCGTCTCCCTGTCAGTTCGTTGATGCGGTCCGACCATTCTGACGGATCACTGCCGCGGCCCGGTGCGAGGTGCAGAAGGTATTCCGTGTTCCCGTGGGTCCCGAGAATCGGGGAGGACAGGATGCCGAGCATGCCGAGCCCCGCGTCCCAAGCGCTCCAGGCCGTCCGCGCGACGGCGTCGGCGCGCGTGGCGGGATCTGTCACCAGTCCCCCGCGCACGGCCGTTCGACCGACCTCGAACTGGGGTTTGACCAGCAGCACGATGTCGGATCCCGCCGCTGCCACGCTCGCGACGGCCGGCAGGACATGCTCGAGCGAGATGAACGAGAGGTCGCCCACGATGAGGTCGGGGGCTGCGTCCTCCCCGGTCACGTCCCTCAGGTTCTCTGGGGTCATGTATCGGACGTTGTACCCCTCGACGCGCACCACACCGGGATCGGATGCCACGGCAGCGGCCATCTGATCGTGTCCGACGTCGACGGCCAGCACACGGCGCGCTCCGCGCTCACGCAGCACCTGGGTGAAGCCACCGGTGGAGGCGCCCATGTCGAGCGCCAGGCGCCCTTCGGCAGAGATGCCGAAGCCGTCGAGCGCGGCGACCAGCTTGTGCGCGCCGCGACCGACATAGTGGTCGGCACCCGCGACGGAGATCTCGGCCTCATCGCTGACAGGCGTCGACGCCTTCACGACCGGTCGGCCGTCGACGCTCACCAGACCGTCGGCGATCAGGGTTGCGGCGTGGGTGCGTGAGCGGGCGAGTCCTCGCGCGGCGAGGGCAGCGTCGAGTCGCGTCATCGGGCGCCCGGCGCATCGCGCTGATCGAGTCTCGCGCCGCTGTCGAGGCGGCGGGACAGCTCGTCATGCAGCCCGGAGTACGCGTCTGCTCTGGCAGCGAGAGGCTGCCCCTCGATCAGGCGCAGGCGACTCCACAGACCATCGGTCGGTGCGTTCGTCGTCTCTTCGCTCACGCTTCTACTGTACGCGGCAGGGCCGACACGTCGGCGGAGCCACGGCGAGGGCCCGGCTGCCCGTCAGGGCCGGTGGAAGGGGTCGTCGTAGAGGCGCTCAGGGACGCGAAGCACGAACACCGGTGTCCCGGAAGCCCAGATCGCGGCTGCCCCGGCGCGCAGCAGATCGATCTGCGCCTCGCCCTCGGCGATGATCTCGACATCCGCACCGCTGACGCGGACAGACGCGCCGTTGACCGAATAGACGCCGTCCTTGGACGTGAGCTCCGGGTACGGCTGGTGCAGTTCCCGCAGATCACTCAGGATGTACGTCGGACGGGATCCTTCCGGTGCCGCGAGCACATGCTTCGGCCGGTCGATGCCCGTGAGCACCAGCGCGGAGTCGATACCCGCCCTGACCGCCCCGAGAATGTCGGTGTCGAGACGGTCGCCAATGAACAGCGGCTTCGTCGCGCCGAAGCGCGACGTGGCCTCCTCGAAGATCGGAGTCTCCGGTTTGCCTGCCACTGTCGCGAGCCGGCCGATCGCCGTGTGCACGGCGGACACGAGCGTCCCGTTGCCCGGGGCGACGCCGCGTTCGCGCGGGATCGTCCAGTCGGTGTTGGTGGCGATCCACGGGATGCCGCCCTCATCTTCGGGGAGCTTCAGGGCGAATGCCGCTTCTGCGAGGTCCGTCCAGGCGACCTCAGGGGCGAAGCCCTGCACGACCGCATCCGGAGCATCCTCAGCACTGCGAGTCACCGTGTAACCGGCCTTCTCGGCCTCGTCCACGAGCCCGGCTCCCCCGACGATCAGCAACGTCGCCGGAGGGGGCACGATCCCGGCGAGCAGCCGCATGGCGGCCTGCGGGCTGGTGATGACATCAGCCGGGGCGACGTCGAGACCCAGGCTGCTGAGGTGCTCGGCGACCGACGCGTCGGTGCGCGACGCGTTGTTCGTGATGTAACCGAGTCTCGCGGTCTCACCGGCCGCGTTGAGGCTCTCCACCGCGTAGGGCAGCGCGCCAGGGCCCGCATAGACGACGCCATCCAGGTCAGCGAGCACGGCGTCGACGCCGTCGAGCGGCGTGCGCAGTGCGGGCTTCTTGGAGAACAGCCCCACTACGCCTCCTCAGAGGGCTCGGATGCTGTGCGCTTCGCGTCGATGTCGGCGAGGTCGCCGTCCTCGTCCTCGTCCTCGCCGAGAAGCTCACGTACCTCATCGTCGATCGACGGTTCCGGCTCGATATCGGACTCGGTGTCCGCCTCTTCAGCACCTGCAGCCGCGATGGTCTCGTCGGACTCGGCGGGCTCCAGTTCGGACTCAGAATCGTCTGACCCGGAATCGTCGGACTCCGAGTCGTCGGACTCAGAATCGTCGGACTCAGAATCGGACCGGCCGTCTTCAGCATGGTCGTCATCGAAGTCACCTTCGATGAGACCGTCTTCGATGATGATCTCCTCATCACCGGCTTCGTCGACGCCCAGCGCTTCCGCAGCGACCTCGGCGCGATGCGCCCAGAACTCTGCCTCGTCGGTGCGCCCCAGGTCCTCGAGCACGGCGGCGCGCGCAGCGAAGAGCGCGGGGCTCCACTCGAATGCGCGGTCGGGGTCGAGCTCAGGGATCTCGAGTTCGCCGAGCGCGAGTTCGAGGTCGCCCTGATCCAGACGTGCACCCGACATGGCGATCGCCAGCGAGACACGGACGGGCGTGGTCAGAGCGGTCCGGTCGACAGCGCGACCGGTCTCGAGCGCACGGTCGGGGCGGCCGATGCCCCGCTCGCTGTCGACCATCAGGGCGATCTGATCGTCCTTGCCGGAGATGCGGCGGTACGTGCGCAGCTCACGCAGCGCAAGAGCGAAGTCCTCGGTCGCATAGGCGGTGATCCCGAGGGTCTCGCGGACGATCGCGATGCGGCCGGCACGGCGGGATGCTGCGAGAGCGTGCTCATGAGCGAGAGCGGGATCCTCGTCGATGAGACGCGACGCCATCGCGAGGTGACGAGCGACGAGGTCGGCGTTCTCCTTGCTCAGGGTCTTCAGCTCATTGCGCGCCGACGTGTGTAGGTCACGGGCCGTGACGTCATCGGGGATGTGCGGGTCGTTGAAGCGAGGACGATCGCCCGATGCCTGCACCGGACGCTCACGGTCCACTCCCCCACGCTGCGGGTACGAGCGCGACGAGTCGCGGTCCTGCCGCGGCGCGCGGTCATCGCGGTTGTACCCACCAGTGCGGGGAGCACCACCGTCACGGCTGTCACGGTTGTAGCCGCCCGAGCGCGGTGCGCCACCGTCACGGTTGTCGCGGTTGTAGCCGCCGGTACGGGGGGCGCCACCGTCGCGACTGTCACGGTTGTACCCACCGGTACGGGGAGCGCCACCTTCACGGTTGTAGCCACCGGTACGAGGTGCGCCACCGTCGCGACTGTCACGGTTGTAACGGCCCGAACGCGGAGCGCCACCATCACGGTTGTCGCGGTTGTACCCACCGGTACGGGGAGCACCACCGTCACGGTTGTAGCCACCGGTACGAGGTGCGCCACCTTCACGGTTGTAGCCACCGGTACGAGGTGCGCCACCGTCACGGCTGTCACGGTTGTAACCGCCCGTACGAGGAGCGCCACCGTCACGGCTGTCACGGTTGTAACCGCCCGAACGCGGAGCGCCACCGTCACGGCTGTCACGGTTGTACCCACCAGTGCGAGGAGCACCACCGTCACGGCTGTCACGGTTGTACCCACCAGTGCGAGGAGCACCACCATCGCGATTGTCGCGGTTGTACCCACCAGAACGCGGAGCACCACCATCACGGCTGTCACGGTTGTACCCACCCGAACGGGGAGCCCCACCGTCGCGGTTGTAACCGCCAGTGCGCGGAGCACCACCATCGCGGTTGAAACCGCCAGTGCGCGGGGCACCACCATCGCGGTTGAAACCGCCAGTGCGCGGGGCACCACCATCGCGGTTATAGCCGCCCGAACGGGGAGCGCCACCATCACGGTTGTCGCGGTTGTAGCCGCCCGAACGAGAAGCGCCACCATCACGGTTATCGCGGTTGTACCCACCAGAACGGGGGGCACCACCATCGCGGTTATAGCCGCCCGAACGGGGAGCGCCACCATCACGGTTGTCGCGGTTGTAGCCGCCCGAACGAGAAGCGCCACCATC
>NZ_JBFBLM010000002.1:0-392 GCF_040686675.1 Microbacterium sp. NPDC079176 | reverse complement strand
TCACGGTTATCGCGGTTGTACCCACCAGAACGGGGGGCACCACCATCGCGGTTGTACCCACCAGAACGGGGGGCTCCTCCGTCACGACTGTAACCGCCCTCGCGGCGGGGTGCGTCGTCGCGACGCGGACCGCTGCTGCGATTCTGTTCCGAGCGTCCTCCGGAAGGTCGGTTACTGCGCGATCCCTGGTCGTTGTTGCGACGCGGACGGCGCTCTTCCTCTTCCGGCATGATGCTCCCTGTTCTAGATGTTGTTAACGCAAAATGGCCACCCAACGATGGGTGGCCATTTGCTTAAAAGAAGTCCGGCGGTGTCCTACTCTCCCACAGGGTCCCCCCTGCAGTACCATCGGCGCTGTGAGGCTTAGCTTCCGGGTTCGGAATGTAAACCGG
>NZ_JBFBLM010000001.1:276941-830591 GCF_040686675.1 Microbacterium sp. NPDC079176 | reverse complement strand
GCGCGACGTACACGACCATCAGGCCGAGGATGCTGTTGAGCAGCCCGAGGCTCTTGACCTGCAGGAAGAGCGGGATGACGAGGGCCTCGAGCGGAACCATCTGCACGACGAGGATCATCATCAGGATGGTCGTGCGGAACTTGAAGCGGAACCGGGCGACTGCGACAGCCGCGAGCAGACACACGAGGGCGCTGACCAGGACGGTGACGAGAGCCACGATCGCGGAGTTGCGGAGGTAGGTGCCGAAACCGCCGTCGGTGAGGACGAAGGCGAAGTTGTCGAACGTGAACTCCTGAGGCAGCAGCGACTGCCCTCCGCTGGACGCCTTGGCGTCGAGCGCACTGGAGACCATCCAGTAGACGGGGAACAGCGTGAAGATCAGGACGGCGGCGATCGCGATGCCGGTGCCGACGCGCGACATGACAGACGGGCGGGGGTTCACAGCTCGTCCTCCTTCATGAGGGAGCGGATGTACACGATCGTGATGCCGATCAGCACGAGGGTGAGCAGCACGGCGAGCGCGGCACCGAAGCCGTAGCGGTTCTGGCCGAAGGATTCGACGTACGACCAGACGCCGAGGTTCAGCACCGATCGGTTGCCGCCGCCTCCACCGGGCATCAGGTAGACCTGCGCGAAGACCTTGAAGTCCCAGATCGTCGACAGGATGATCACGACCGAGAAGACGGGCTTGAGAGTGGGGAAGATGATCTTCCAGAACCGCATCCACGCGTTCGCGCCGTCGAGCGCGGCCGCCTCGAGCATCTCCTTCGAGACGCCGAGCAGGCCCGCGAGCACCGTGATGGCGACGAACGGGAAGCCGTGGTGCACGACGTTCAGCAGCACGATCGCGTAGAACGACCACTGATTGGTGAACCAGTTCACCGGGTCGTCCATCAGGCCGAGATCCTGCAGGACGGTGTTGAAGATGCCGCGGTCGGCATCGAAGATGAACGTCCAGACGTAGGTTCCGGTGACGGCGGGCATCGCCCACGCCACCATGATGCAGCTCGAGACGATGGTGCGCCACACCGTGCCCAGCTTCGCGAGCAGCAGCGCCACGAGCGTGCCGACCGCGACCGTGACGAACACGGCGACGGCGGCGAAGCCGACGGTGTTCGGCAGGACGACGGTCCACAGTGTCGGGTTGGTGAGCGCCTCGACGTAATTGTCGACGCCGATCCAGTTGTTCTCGCCGGTGTTGATCTCGCGAAGACCGTAGTCCTGCAGCGAGAAGATGACGACCTGGATGAGCGGCCAGAGCATGAGCACCGCGAGGATGACCAGCCCGGGGGCGAGAAGAAGCCAGGGGCGGGCCGTGATCAGCGAGAAACCCCGCTTGGGCGGCCGGCCGCCGGCCACGGAGGCGGAGGTGGACTCCGCCTTCGTGACCGGCAGTGGCGCTTGCACCATCGACATGAAGGGATACAGCCTTACTGGTTGAGCAGATCGGTCATCTCAGCGGCGGCGTCCTTCGTCGCGGTGGCGACGTCCTTCTGCCCGCTGAGGATCGCCTGGATCATCGAGTTGGTGGTCTTCTTCGCCTGAACGGCACCAAAGTTCGGGGTGACCGGCACGGATGCGCCGCCCTCGACCATCTGCTGCGCGAACGGAGCGACGAGCGGGTCGGTCGAGGCCAGGGCCTCCTCCATCGCGGACTGCACTCCCGGGAAATATCCGGTCTCGTCAGCCCACTTCTCGGCGAACTCGCCCGTGGTCATCAGCTTGACGAACTCCCATGCGAGGTCGGCGTTCTCGGTCGTGTTGAAGACCGACAGGTGCGAGCCGCCGAGCACGGACGGAGCGATGCCGCCGTCCTCGCCGGGGATCACGGCGGCGCCGATCTTGCCCTCGAGCTCGGGGTTGGCCTCGATCAGAGCCTTCGGGGTCCAGGAGCCCGAGAGCATCATGGCGACGTTGCCCTGCGTGAACGAGTCACGGAGGTCCGTCTCCTTCCAGGTCGTGGCCCCGGCGGAGGAGAAGCCGTGCTCGGTCGCGAGTCCGGTGTAGAAATCGATGCCGGCCTGCGACTCCTTGCTGTCGAGTTCGCTCGTCCAGGTCTTGCCGTCGAGGGTCGCGACCTCGCCGCCGGCGCCCCAGACCCAGGGGTACACCTGGAACTCCGCGTCACCCGCGACGGGGAACGGCAGCATGTCGGGCTTGGCGGCCTTGATGGCCTCGCCAGCGGTGACGATGTCGTCCCACGTCTTCGGGGCCTCGAGACCGAGCTCCTCGAACACGTCGGTGCGGTAGACGATGGAGCGGACTCCGGCGTACCAGGGCATGCCGTACAGCTCGTCTTCGTAGGTGCCGGCGACCGCGAGGCCCTCGACGAGGTCGTCACGCAGGCCGTCTTCGGCGTCGACGTACTCGTCGAGCGGCTCGAGGGCACCGGCGTCCGCGAACTCCGCGGTCCAGGTGGTTCCGGTCTCGGCGATGTCGGGCGTGGTGCCGCCGGCGATCGACGTGACGAAGCGATCGTGAGCGTCCGCCCACTGGATCTCCTCGATCTTGACCGTGGCGCCGGTCTCGTCTTCGAAGGCGCTCGAGACCTCGTCGTAGAACGCGCTCGCGTCCGGGTTCGTGCCCTTCATGATCCAGACGGTGAGCTCCTGGCCCTCTCCGTCGACGGCTCCGCCGGTGTCGGCTCCGCCGCCGGCACAGGCCGCCAGGCCCAGGGTGGCCACGGCGCCCAGCGCCACGACCGGAAGAATGCGCTTGTGCATCAGGGATCTCCTCTTTGAACGTCCTGGCGGCATCGGGTGCCTACCACGTAGGAAAAAGTATTCATCACTAACTAATTCCCTGCAAGTTATTCTCGGAAACGTCATGCGGCCGTAACATCGAGCCTCCGCGGCAGACTCGCGGCGAGTCAGCAGCCCTCAATCCTCCCATCGCGTGAGCCGACCACACGATGTCGAGGCGGAGTGAGCGCGTAGTCTCGGAGGATGGGCAGGACGCGAGCGAAGGACACCGAGCACCCGCAGGTCCGTCTCGACCACGGAGGCATCGCCCGCATCGTGCCGTCGGAGTTCACCAGCGGATTCGAGCTCATCGTCGACGACACCCCGCAGTCGCACGTCGACCTGGATGACCCCACGCACCTGCACTTCGAGTACATCGTGCGGATGGGCGCCGTGATCGACCAGCTCGCCGCCGGTCCCCTGACGGCGGTGCACCTCGGCGCGGGCGCACTGACGATCCCCCGCTACATCGAGGCGACCCGCCCCGGTTCCCGGCAGCAGGTGATCGAGCTCGAGGCACCGCTGGCCACCCTCGTGCGCGAGCACCTCCCCCTGCCGCGAGGCGCGGCCATCCGGCTCCGCATCGGAGATGCCCGCGAGGGCGTCCGCCGCCTCCCCCCGGCGATCGTCGGCACCTGCGATCTGGTGGTGTCCGACGTCTACTCCGGAGCCCAGACGCCGGCCCACCTCACTAGCATCGAGTTCTACCGCGAACTCGCCGAACTGCTCGCGCCCGCCGGCGTGCTGCTCGTGAACGTCGCCGACGGGCCGGGCCTCGCGTTCGCCCGGCGACAGGTCGCGACGATCGCGGAGGTTCTGCCCGAGATCGGCGTCCTCGCCGACACCCAGGTGCTGAAGGGGCGCAGGTTCGGCAACCTCGTGATCGCCGCATCGGCGGCTCCCCTGCCCACCGAATGGCTGCCCAGGATGCTCGCCGCGGGGCCGCATCCGGCGAAGATCGCGCAGGGTGCCGAGGTGACCGCCTTCGTGCAGGGTGCACGCGTGGTGACCGATGCGGATGCCGTCGCCTCCCCTCGTCCGGACGCCTCGCTGTTCCTCCGCTGAGGCCTCGATCGAGATCGGATGCGGGGCCGTGGGGCGTGCCGCCCCGACGACTGCGCCGACGCGAGGCACACTTGACGGGGGACGCTGCGGAAGGAGAGCAATGAGTTTCATCCAGGGATACGACCCGGAGAGCCTTCGCGAGCTGGTCGACCTCGGTGAATGCGCCGCACGGCTGGAGGAGATCGAGAGCCAGCGGAGCCTTCCGGCACTGCTGGAGCGGGTCTGGCTGCTGAAGGTCCTCGACCGTCTGGACGAAGCGCTCCCCCTCGCCGATGAGGCCGTGCGCCAGTCGCGCATGGCGGGCACACGCAAGGACGTCCTGCGCTCGAGGGTGCTGCACGCCACGATCCTGCAGCACCGCGGCGCCCACGCCGCCGCCGAGCAGGAGCTCGCGACGTGCGCCGCCGAAGCCGAGGGACAGCGCTGGCTGTCGATCGCCGCGTTCGCGCACCACCATCACGGCAGGAACGCCTACGAGGCCGGCGACTACGAGACCGCTCGCGAGAGCTTCAAGCAGTCCCTCTTCCTGCGCCGCGAGGCCGGGGCCGAGGACCGAGAGCTCGAGACGGTGCTGCTAGCCATCGAAGCCGCCGAGCGGCGCCGCACGACGCAGCTCGTCGCGGGCTGACGGCAGCACACGCCCGCCGGTGCCCCGCTGAGGGGCAATGTCGGCGGTATGGCTTAGCCTGATCGCATGGCGGAACTTGACCGGGTGCGCGTCTGGGGCGAGGCACTGATCACGCTGCACCTCGACGACAGCTGGTCATTCGGCTTCGACCACGCGAAGCGTCGGGCGGGGCAGTGCGACTACACGAAGAAGCGCATCACCGTGTCGCGGTATCTGGCTGCGCGGTTCGAGGACGACGAGATCCATCAGGTGCTGCTGCACGAGGTGGCGCATGCCCTCGCGGGTCATGAAGCGGCCCACGGCCCGACCTGGAAGCGCGTGGCCCGAGACCTGGGCTACGTCGGCGGAACCACCCACCATGGCGAGACGGCGGTCGAACTCGCGCCGTGGGTCGGCCAGTGCCCCGCTGGTCACGTGACCTACCGCCACCGGCGTCCCTCACGCGCCACATCGTGCGCGCGGTGCTCCCGCTCGTACGACGCGCGCTACCTGTTCGACTGGACTCGGCGCGAGATCACGGCCGACACGAGGCTCGCGGCGCAGATGTCGCGCTGATCCGCGCACGACGTCGACCCGCCCCGAGCGCCGCGAACCCGCAGAGTGCGGTCAGCGCGCGTGAGGACCTGATTCCGGATCGGCCTCGGGCGAGGGTTCCTCCTGCGCTCGCTCCGAGGCTGCCGCGTCGGCGGGTGCGTCCCGGTCGACGGGAGTGTCGTCATCCTCCCGCTCCTCAGGCCGCCCGCGCGCCGCACCGGCATCGCTCGCACGCCCCGCACGCCGACGCAGGAGCGCTGCCAGGGCTCGCCACCCGACGAGGAAGACGCCGAGCACGAGGGTCGTGACGATGATGAACGCGATCTGCGCGGTGTCCCCCGCCACGACGCGCAGCAGCAGCCCGCCGACCACGGTGACGAGCCAGACGACGGCACCCCAGGCCAGCGACCACGGTCGACGCGGCCTCGCCGGCATAAGCGCCGCCACGACGTGACCCAGCAGGAGGGCGACGATGAACGGCCAGGCGGTGAGCAGGAACCCGCCGGGATCTTCTCCGTGCGAGGCACGGCCGATCACGGCGAAGACGAGCACCAGGACGGCATCGACGATGAAAGCGGGGACGAACCTCATGCCATGACCCTACGTCGCGGAACACGAAACCCGTGCCGGATGCACGGCCTGTTGCCGAGCGCGTGCAGGGACGAGATCCACAGGCGCCTCACCCCCGAGCGGGGATGGCCTGCGCGCCGGGGACGACCGCAGACCGCTCAGTCGAAGGCGACGAAGAGCCCGTCACGCAGCACGGGGACGACATCCAGGGCGTCGAGCTCGGCGGCGTCCGACACCGTCGTCGGCGCGGCACCGGATGCCCGCATCCGCTCGGTCGCGGCGACCCCGTCCGCGAGCTCACGCGCCGAACCGCTCGCGCTGACCATGTGGCGCAGCGCTCTCTTCAGCGCGCGGAATCCCTCGGCGGCCACGGCCGCATCGGGCGCCGTGTGGTCGATGCCGAGTTCGGTGAGCGCGGCGACGATCGCGCCGGCTCCCAGGTGGTCTTCGACCGCGAAGCGCACGGTGCCCGCGGCGTCGGCTTCGCCCGCGGCGATCACGCTCACGGAAGTACGTGACTGGTTGCGCTCCTGCAGCGTCGCGATCGCTCGTGCCACTGCCGCCGCGTTGCGGAGACTTCCGATCAGCACGACCGCGTCGCCGGCGCGGGCGGCGACCGCGGCACCGTTGCGGGACCATTCACGCGCGTCGTCGAGCGAGACCGCGGAGCCCGACGCGACAGCGTCTGCCACCGTCGACGAGAAGCGGAGCACGTCGACCACGACGACGACATCGGCGGGCGCGACGCGATCGAGCCCGTCGACGCCCCACTCGAGACGCACCTGATACGTGGACTGGTCGAACGGAGACGGCATCCGTCCAGCCTAGAACGACCGCCCGGGTGCCGATGCCCCGATGACGGATTCGGTCATCGGGGCATCCTCAGGCGTCGTCGTCAGTCGGCGGCCAGTGCGTCGACGGGCGCCACGCGGGTGGCGAGGCGGGTCGGCGTCGCGGCAGCCACCAGGGTCAGCACAGCGGTCGCCGCGACGATGATGACCACGGGCAGCCAGGGCACGTGCGGTGCGACGAGCCCGGCGGCCTCGAAGTCGGGCAGGGTCGGCACGGAGCCGAGCAGCGACTGCGCCGCGATCCATCCGTAGGCGATGCCCAGGATCAACCCGGTCAGCGTAGCAGCCACCGTGATGTGCGCCGCCTCGAGCAGCACCATGCGGCGCACCTGCCCATTGGACAGGCCGATGGACCGGAGGAGTCCGAGCTCGCGACGACGCTGCACGACGCCGATCGTCAGAAGATTGACGAGACCGACCGCGGCGATCACCGCCGACACCGCCACGAGCACCATCATCACCGATGCGAAGGCGTCGAACGGGGTGAAGAACTCTGCAGGCGTCTCGCCCTCGACCTGACCGATCAGCATCTGCTTGACCGATTCGAGCGCGACCGCGAACATCGTGACCAGTGTGACCCCCATCACGACGCCGATCGCCATGCGCGACGAGCGCTCGGGATAGCGGAGGGCGTTCTCGGCCGCGAGTCGTGCCGTGGCAGTCGATCCGAACATCCGCCCGACCAGACGCAGAACGGGAGGCATGAACAGCACCGATCCGAGCGCGAGTCCGGTGAAGGAGAGCAGCCCGCCGACGAAGGCGACGACCACCCCGAGCGGGTGCACGAGGCCGACGACGACCCCTGCCGCCAGCAGCACGGTGCCGGAAGCCAGCAGGATCCATGCGCCGATGTGCCGCCCGGGGCGGGACAGCTCTTCGTGAGTGCGCTCGACCGACCCGCCGATCGCCTGCAGCGGCGTGACGGCGAGGACGCGTCTGGAGCCCACCCATGCCGCCGCCCAGGTCGTGAGCGCGACGCCGACGACCGGCAAGGCGATGAACGGCTGGGCGAGAGAGAACCCCTGCGGCACGTTCTCGATCAGTCCGGAACCGATCTGCACGCCGACCGCGGCGATCACGAGGCCGGCGAGAAGCCCGAGTGCCGCGCCGATGACCCCCACCGCGAAGCCCTGCCGGCCGACCACGGCCCGCTGGGACCTCGCGGTCGCGCCGATGAGGCGCATCAGGGCGATCTGACGCGTGCGCCCGGCGATGATCGTCGAGAACGTGTTCGCGGTGACGATCGCGGCGACGTACATCGCGACGCCCGTGAGCAGAACCGAGAGCAGTCCCACGATGAACGCGAGCGTCTCGCTGTCGCCGATGAAGGGGTCGGCCTGCAGCACGGCTCCGAGGTAGGCCGTGGTCTCGACCAGCACCACTCCGAAGGCGGCCGAGAGCGCTGCGACCAGGATGCTGGCGCCCATGCCCCGGTCGCGCAGCCAGGCGAGGCGCGGACCGGTCGCGGACGTCTGCGGTACGACGGCGAGAGTCGGAGACTCGATGACGGCGCTCATGCCGCGACCTCGGCGGCGAGCATGTAGGCCGAGATCTCCTCGGCGCTCTGGCGCGGGTGGTCGGCGACGATCCGGCCGTCTCCGAGGAACAGCACCCGGTCGGCATGGCTCGCCGCGATCGCGTCGTGGGTGACCATGGCGATGGACTGTCCGTGCTCGCGGCTCGCGGTGGCCAGCAGCTGCAGCACCTCGCGCCCCGTGCGGGAATCGAGATTGCCCGTGGGCTCGTCGGCGAACACGAGATCGGGCGCCGTGGCGAGCGCACGGGCGATGGCGACGCGCTGCTGCTGACCCCCAGAGAGCTGATGCGGTCGGTGCTGCAGACGGGATCCGAGCCCGAGCGTCTGGATCAGTCCGTCGATGCGCGCCTTCTCGATCGCGCTGGGTCGCCGCCCGTCGAGCTCGAACGGCAGCATGATGTTGCCGAGGGCGGTGAGCGTCGGCACGAGGTTGAACGCCTGGAAGATGAAGCCGACCCGGCGGCGGCGCAGGATCGTGAGATCGAGGTCTCCGAGCTCCGTGATCTCGGTGTCGCCGATCCAGCTCCTCCCCTGCGTCGGGGTGTCGAGGCCGGCCATGATGTGCATGAGCGTGGACTTGCCCGAACCGGACGGTCCCATGATGGCGGTGAACTGTCCGCGGCGGATGCCGACGCTGACGTCGTCCAGCGCGTGGACGGTGCCCTCGCCGGCGCCGTAGGTCTTCTTGAGGTGCTGGACGCGGGCTGCGAGCCCGAGGTCGGTGGTCGTGATCTCCATGCCTTCGACGCTACGGACGCCGGCTGCTCCGCCGCGTCGGCCTGACGGCGCATCCGCCTACATCGTAAGGATGATCCCGCGGACAGGAATCGGGTCAGGCGAGTCCGTGCTCGAACGCGAAGACCACCAGCTGCACCCGGTCGCGGAGGGTGAGCTTCGTCAGGATGCGGCTGATGTGGGTCTTGACGGTCGCCTCGCTGAGATATTCGCGAGCGGCGATCTCGGAGTTCGAGAGCCCCCGGGCGGCGAGCGCGAAGATCTCGCGCTCACGCTCGGTCAGCGCGGAGAACTGCACCGGCACCGGCTTCGGCTCCTCGGCGAAGTGCTCGAACAGCTCGCGGGTCGCCGACGCGGCGATGACGCTCGAGCCCGCGTGGACGGTGCGGATCGCGGCGAGGAGGAACTCGGGGTCAGCGTCCTTCAGGAGGAATCCGCTCGCCCCCTGACGGATCGCGCGAGCGGCGGCCTCGTCGAGGTCGAAGGTCGTCAGCATGACGATGCGCGGCGGGTCGGGCTGAGCGAGGATCTCGGCGGTCGCAGCGAGCCCGTCCATGACCGGCATCCTGATGTCCATCAGCACCACGTCCGGTCGAGTCGCGTGCACGAGAGCGACGGCTTCGCGGCCATCGCCCGCTTCTCCGACGACGTCGAGATCGGGCTGCGAGGCGAGCAGCATGCGGACTCCGGCGCGGAACAGCGCCTGATCATCGACGAGGACGACCCTGATCATGCGACTTCTCCGATCGGGAGCGAGGCGCGGACGACGAACTGCGCTCCCTGGCGCTCCGCCTGAAGGCTACCGCCGACGAGCTGCGCCCGTTCACGCATGCCGATCACCCCGTGACCGCCGCCGATCTGCGGCTGATCCCGTCCCACGGTGTTGCGCACCTGGATGTCGACACGGTCGGGAAGCCACGCGAGGTGCACGTCGACCGCGCCGTCGCCGTGACGGATGGCGTTCGTGAGCGCCTCCTGGAGAATCCGGTACACCGCGAGCTGGATGGCTCCCGGCGGCTCCCCCGGGGGCATCGGATCGACGGTGATCCGGGGCTCGACTCCTGCCTGACGCACCTGCGCGAACAGCGACTCGAGGTCTGCGAGCGTCGGCTGGGGACCGTCCCCCTGTCGGTGGCGCAGCTGCGTGAGCAGCAGACGCACGTCGCTCAGGGCGCTGCGAGCGGTCTGGGCGATGGTCCCGAGGGCCTCGGTGGCCATCTCGGGCTTCGCGGCGGCCGCATACCTGGCGCCGTCGGCCTGCGCGATCACCACGGCCAGCGAGTGCGCGACGATGTCGTGCATGTCGCGGGCGATCCGCACACGCTCCTGCTCCTCCGCCGCGAGCGACTCCGCCTTCAGCTGCGCCGAACGGGTGCTCCGCGCGCGCAGCACCACCCGCCACAGCAGACCGCAGACCCACGCGAATCCGAGCGCGAGCACCGAGACGACCAGGAGCAGCGTGCCGGTCGTCAGCTGATCCCACCCGCTGGCGCCGGAGGTGACGCCCGTGACGACGACCAGGTAGACCGCCGAGACCAGAGCACCGAGCAGCGCCGAGCCGAAGCCCCACCACAGCACCGCGCGGGACCCCCAGGCGGCGGTCGCGTAGAGCACAAGGAGGATCGCCACATCGATCGGCAGCGGACCGAATCCGGACAGCATCTGCACGATCGCGCCCGCCCAGGCCACGGCGAGCGCGAGTCCGGGGGCGAGCCTGCCGATCGCGACTCCGCCGAACATCAGGATGCCCGCGGTGACGATCGCCGCGACCGCCGCACCGCTGATCCCCTCGCCGACCGCCCCCGGGCCGTAGAAGACGACGGAGAACGGTGTGAGGATGATGAAGAGCAGCGCCGCCCCGACGATGTCGAGCACGAGCGCCGTACGGGAGAGCGGGCGGATCACTCCCCCCACGCTACGCGGCACGGCATCCGCCTCGCATCCGCCTGCAGATGTATCCGCGGTCCGGTCAGGCGCGGGCGATGATCTCGCCGTGCGGCACGAGGTACCAGCCGTCGCCGTCGTCGGCCCAGCGCTTCCATGCGTCGCTGATCTCCTGCAGGTCGCGCCGCGTCGCCATCTCGCCGTCGACCAGCTGCCGGGCGAGCGCGGACTCGAGGATGCGATCGGCCCACATGCCGCCCCACCATGCGCGGTCCTCGGGGGTCGCGTATGTCCACGTGGAGGACGTCGCCGTGATGTCGTCGAATCCGGCGGCCCGCGCCCAGGCGAGCAGTCGACGCCCCGCATCGGGCTCGCCGCCGTTCGCTCGGGCAGCGCGACGATAGAGGTCGAGCCATCGATCGAGCTCGGGCAGGATCGGGAACCAGAGGAAGCCCGCGTAGTCGGCGTCGCGCACCCCCACGACACCACCCGGCGCCGTCACCCGACGCATCTCCCGGAGCGCCTGCACGGGGTCGCCGACGTGCTGCAGCACCTGGTGCGCATGCACGACGTCGAAGCTGTCGTCGGCGAAGGTCAGTGCATGCACGTCCTCGACCGCGAAGTCGAGGTTGTCCAGTCCCCTGCGCGATGCGAGATCGCGCGACAGCGAGAGTGCGTTCTCATCGATCTCGGTCGCCGTGACATGGGCGACGGTGCCGGCGAAGTCGATCGTGATGGTGCCTGGCCCCGCTCCGACATCGAGAAGCCGGGTGGTCTCTGTCAGGTGCGGGCGGAGGTACTCCGCCGAGTTGGAGATGTCGCGACTGCTGTGCGAGCGGAGGACGGTCTCGTGATGCCCGTGGGTGTAGGTGGCCATGGCTCAGTCTGGCAGTGCTCTTCTCGCCGCTGAAATCCGCCGTCAGTGCAGTTCGGCGACGGCCCGCCTGATCGACTCGCGGTCCGGCTTCCCTGAGGCCAGCACGGCCAGTTCGTCGACCATGATCAGCCGAGCCGGTCTCGCGTGCCTGCCGAGCTCGGCGGCGACGAGATCCCTCGCGTGCGCGAGCTGCTCGGCCTCGCTGCGCCGCAGCGCCTCGCCTCTCGGGGCGACGATGACCGAGGCCTCGCCCCATCGCTCGTCCGGCACGCCGACCACGACCGCATCGGTGAGACCCGGAACGCCGCGCACCAACCGCTCGACCCGATCGAGCGAGATGTTGATGCCGCCGGAGACGATCACGTTATCGGCACGACCGTGCACCCGCACGACGCCGTCGTCGTCGAGCCCGAGATCGCCGGTGTGATACCAGCGGATGCCGTGCTCGTCGCGCGAGAAGTTCTTCGCCGTGAGCTCCCCGTCGCCGAGATAGCCGTCAGCGAGCATCGGACCGGCGATGCGCAGCTCTCCGTCGACCGTGCGCACGGCGACGGTGTCGAGGGGGACGCCGTCGTAGACGCATCCCCCGCTCGTCTCGGTGGAGCCATAGGTGCGGACGAGTCGGATGCCGAGATCGGCGGCGCGGTCGCGCAGCGGTTCCGGCAGTGCCTGGCCACCCACGAGGATTGCCCGGTACGCCTGAAGGGCCGCACGCACAGGTCGGTCGTCTGCCGCATCGAGCAGCGTCGACAGCTGCGCGGGGACGAGCGAGGTGTACAGCTCGGGGATGCCGGCGGAACCGCCCGGCAGCGGGCGGAGCATCGACAGCGTCGCGTCGGCGAACGAATCGGGCGAGAACCGACCGCTCAGCGCGACAGGGTGCGTGCCTGCCATCAGAGACCGCACGATGACCTGGAGTCCGGCAACGTATCCGGCGGGCAGGGCGAGCAGCCAGCGCCCGCCGCCCACTCTCGACGCCGTCGCCTCGGCACTCGCCCGCAGCGCCTCGCCGCTCAACGCGACCCGCTTGGGGACCCCGCTGGAGCCCGAGGTGGCGATCACGACGGCCGTGCCGTCCGGCACCCATTTCGGGGCGTCTCCGAGCATCCCGAATCCGAGCGCCGGCCCGCCGTCGAGCGCGCGCGCCAGAGCGGCCCGCAGTTCGGCCGGATCCTCGGCATCCGTCGGTGTCAGCGCGACCATGTGCGTCTCGATCCGCTCAGTAGTGCCAGGGGAACGAGGTCCAGTCGGCGTCCCGCTTCTCGAGGAACGAGTCGCGGCCCTCGACCGCTTCATCGGTGCCGTAGGCGAGACGCGTGGCCTCGCCCGCGAACACCTGCTGCCCCACGAGCCCGTCGTCCACCGCGTTGAAGGCGAACTTCAGCATGCGGATCGCCGTGGGCGACTTGGTGAGCACGGTGCGCGCCATCTTCAGCGCCTCGCGCTCGAGGTCGGCATGGGGCACGACCCGGTTGACCGCCCCGGCCTCGTACGCCCGCTGCGCCGAGTACTCCTCGGCGAGGAAGAACACCTCGCGCGCGAACTTCTGCCCGGTCTGCCTCGCCATGTACGCCGATCCGTACCCCGCGTCGAAGCTGCCGACATCGGCGTCGGTCTGCTTGAACCGCGCCTCCTCGGCGGAGGCGATCGTGAGGTCGCACACCACGTGCAGCGAGTGCCCTCCGCCGGCCGCCCAGCCCGGCACGACGGCGATGACGACCTTCGGCATGAAGCGGATGAGGCGCTGGACCTCGAGGATGTGCAGGCGACCGGCGCGAGCCGGATCGTGCACGGTCGTCTCGTCATCGGAGTACTTGTATCCGTCGCGGCCGCGGATGCGCTGGTCGCCGCCCGAGCAGAACGCCCACCCGCCGTCCTTCGGACTCGGTCCGTTGCCGGTGAGGAGGACCGCGCCGATGCGGGGGTTCTGCCGTGCGTCGTCGAGTGCCCGGTAGAGCTCGTCGACCGTGTGCGGGCGGAAGGCGTTGCGCACCTCGGGGCGGTTGAACGCGATGCGCGCGACTCCGCCGTCCGTGCTCACGTGGGCGGTGATGTCGGTGTAGTCCTCGGCACCGGGCGCGAGCACCCATTCGTCCGGGTCGAACAGGTCTGAGACGAATGCGCTGGTCACAGCATCCAGCCTATTCCCGCCCGGGTTGCACACGGAGACGGCGTCGCCCCGAAGAGGCGACGCCGTCTGCGTGCGGTGATCAGCCGCGGCGAGCGCGAGCGGTCTTGATCCAGCCGTCGACGATGTCCCAGATCGGGAACGCGATGAGGGCGAACCCGGTGATCACGGTCAGGATGCGCATCGTCTCATCGGTCACGCCGTTGTCGGTGAAGACGAAGCGGAGGAACTCGGGGTTGAGCAGCTCGCCCTGCACCAGCAGCGTCAGCGACCAGACGGCGAACACCGCCGCGAGCAGGGTGTTGACCGCAGCGGCGGCGATCGTCCAGCGGCGGCGAGCGTAGACCACCACCGTCAGCAGCGCCTCGGCGACGAAGAGCCCGAGGAAGAACGTGATCCCCCAGGGCCACAGACCCGGGTTCAGGATCGCGATCGGAGCTCCTTCCGTCGGGAAGAAGCCGATGAATGCGTCCCAGAAGACCGCGCCCACCCCCAGCACGAGGAACACGAGCGACGCGATCGCATCCGCCCTGCCGGCTCCGTTCTGGGTCGGCTCGGGCAGCTGGTCGACGTCCCACTTCACCCCGGTGTCCGCTCCGGTGCGCTCGAGGATGAAGAAGACCAGGGTCACCCAGAAGCAGACGTGCACGATGACCGAGATGCCGACCGTGACGGCGGCGCCGATCATCGTTCCGATGGGTGCGCGCTCGATCGCCTGCGCGATCGCGACACCGCCCATCGCGCACACCGGCACGATGATGAGCAGCAGCTTGAGCAGCCGCCACCACGCGAGGTAGTACCGGGGTCCGATCAGGTGCAGCGGCCGGTCGGCGTAGCCGGCGGCGAGGACGCCGGGGTCGCCCAGCTCTGTGAGGACCGCCCGTTCGGCCTCGGCCGGGTCGTCCCCCTGTTCGAGTCTCGCGTCGATCGCGTCGGCGATGGATCCTTCGAGCTCGGCGCGGACGTCGTCCTGCACCTCGGGTGTGAGGCTGCGGATCGTGGCGCTGATGTATCGCTCGGTGAGCGTGGCTGTCGAGGGCATGTCAGTTCTCCTCAGCTGTGAGGGTCGCGATCGCCGTCGTGAGCGATCGCCATTCTTCGGTCAGGGTGTCGGCGAGCCGGATGCCGGCTTCCGATGTGCGGTAGAACTTGCGGGGCCGCGCCTCGTCGGTGTTCCACTCGCTCGTCAGGTACTCCTGCTTCTCGAGACGCCGAAGCAGCGGGTACAGCGTGTTCGCATCGGTGGCGAAGCCGCGGCGCTCGAGGTCTTCGAGCAGCCCGTAGCCGTACCCCGCCGTGCGCAGCAGCTGCAGGCACGCCAGCACCACGGTGCCGCGGCGCAGTTCCTGCAGATGCGTGTCGAGGGTCTCGTTCATGTCGATCACATTACTGTGCGTCACACACCATTGTCAATCACACATTTATGTGAGGGACAAGGCGCGTACGGTGGTCGCATGGCGATCGAGATCCTCCGCATCTACGCGACCGATGACCGGTCCGTCGATGCGTGGTGGGATGCGTACGCCACCGCCGAACGCGCGGATCGCGGCGCGGATGCCGTCGTGTGGTCGCTCGAGGAGTCGCGCAGCGAGCTGCAGCAGGAGTCGGCCGTCGTCGATCGACGCGCCTATCTGCTGCGCCACGCCGACCGGATCGTCGGCTCCGCGAGCCTCGCGCTCCCCCTGAAGGACAACACCCACGTCGCCCATCTCGCGATCAGCGTGCCGCCCGAGCACCGACGGCGCGGCATCGGCTCCGAGGCCCTCGCGTTCCTCGAGGCAGAGGTCACGGCGTCCGGTCGGACGATCGCGCAGGGGGCGACGTCGTGGCGCCACGCACTCGGTTCGGAAGGTGCCGGATCGCCGGGGCGTGAGTTCGCACGCGCCCGCGGCTACAGCCTGGCCCTCGGCGACGTGCAGAGCAGGCTCGACCTCCCGGTCGACCCCGCACTGCTCGACCGGATCGAGAGCGACATCGCATCGGCGATCGCTCCGTACGAGATCCGCAGCTGGGTCGGCCGCATCCCCGATGAGGTCGTGGAACGCTGGACGATCCTCGACGCCGCCCTCGAGACCGAAGCCCCGACCGGCGAACTCGCCATCGAACCTCAGAGACCCGATGTCGACAGCATCCGCGAGAGTGAGGAACTGCTCGACCGACAGAGGCGCGTGTCGTTCGGGGCCATCGCCCTCGCGGCCGACGGCGAGGCCGCGGCGTATTCGCAGCTCGTCGTGTCGACCGACGACGGCAACGCCTATCAGTGGGGCACGCTCGTGCGCACCGCGGACCGGGGGCACCGGCTCGGCATCGCGGTCAAGGCAGCCAACCTGCGGATGCTGCAGAGGGAGGCGCCGCAGACCCGCGCCGTCTACACCTACAACGCCGAGTCGAACGCGCACATGCTCGCCGTCAACACCGCGCTCGGGTTCCGCCCCAGCGAGCGGATGGGCGAACTGCAGAAGCGCCTGCGCTGAGGCGGACCCGTCGGCACGGCGGATCCCCGACGAGGCGCCGACAGAGCAGAATGAGCACATGCTCCCACCGCTCGCAGATCTGCTCGGCTCGGCCAGGGTCGTCTCGCTTCCGATGCACACCCGCTTCCGCGGGGTCGACAAGAGAGAGGCGCTGCTCGTCGAAGGGCCGGAGGGATGGGCGGAATTCTCTCCGTTCGTCGAGTACGACGATCTCGAGTCGGCCACCTGGCTCGCGGCGGCGATCGACTTCGCCTGGAGGACGCAGCCCGAACCTCTCCGCGAGCGCATCGGCGTGAACGCCACCATCCCGGCTGTCGAGGCGGCGCAGGTCGCCGAAGTGCTGGCCCGCTTCGCCGGCTGCCGCACCGCCAAGGTCAAGGTCGCGGAACCCGGGCAGACGCTCGCAGACGACATCGCCCGTGTGCGGGCCGTGCGCGAGGCCATGGGGCCGGAGGGTCGCATCCGCGTCGATGCCAACGGCCTGTGGAACGTCGACGAGGCCGAGCACGCCGTGCATGCGCTCAACGAGTTCGATCTCGAGTACGTCGAGCAGCCGTGCGCGACAGTGCCGGAGCTCGCCGAACTGCGCACCCGGGTGAAGTACATGGGCATTCCGGTGGCCGCCGACGAGAGCATCCGCAAGTCCTCCGACCCGCTCGCGGTCGCGCGCGAGAAGGCCGCCGACCTGCTCGTCATCAAGGCGCAGCCGCTCGGGGGCATCACGCATGCGCTGCAGATCATCACCGCCGCGGGCCTGCCCGTCGTGGTCTCCAGCGCGCTCGACACCGCGATCGGACTCTCCCAGGGTGCGGCGCTCGCCGCCGCCCTGCCGACTCTCGACTACGACTGCGGGCTCGGCACGGCATCCCTGTTCCTCGACGATGTCGCCGACCTGCGCCCGGTGGACGGCTCGATCCCGGCAGCTCGGGTCACCCCGGATCCCGATGCTTTGGCGCGGCTCGCCGCCTCGGACGACCGACGGGACTGGTGGCTCGATCGCCTCACGCGGTGCTACGCCGTGCTCGACGCGCGCTGACCGCCGTTCGTCTGCGAGGTCACTCCGCGAGCAGCAGCTGCACGAGGCGCCCCAGCTCCTCGCCGCTGGAATGCCGCAGCTGGTCGGAGTCCTGACCGGCCATCGCTCCGCGAACGGTCATGCCCTCCCAGATGATCATGAGCATGCGCGCGGCCTCTTCGGCGGGAACCTTCAGCTCGAGCGAGCTCACCGAGACGATGTCCATGATGATCACGGCGATGCTCGACACCATCTCGCGCTCCTGCACGAGGTAGGCAGCGCCGAACTGATGGTCACGCAGAGCACGGATCCGGATCTCGCTCATCAGCATGACGCCGAGGCGGTCATCGCCGCCCGCGTCCATGATCCGCTGGACGAGCTCGACCGGGTCGCATCCCTCTGACAGACCGCCCTCGGCGGCGATCTCGTCGACGCGGTCACGCACCGCATTGACGCGCTGCTCGCCGACGCTGCCGGCGAGCACGAGGAAGAGCTCGTCCTTCGACTCGAAATTCGAATAGAACGCGCCGCGGGTGAACCCGGCGCGATCGCAGACCGCTTCGACGGAGGCGCCGTCGAGGCCGACCTCGGCGAAGACCTGCGCGGCCGCATCGAGAAGCCGGGCTCGCGTGTTCTCCCGGCTGCGGGTGGCGGGTGTCGTCATCGAATCCTCCTGCCTCTCATTCTCACACCCCGCACACAGACTCCGGGGCTCGGACCACCTTACGATACAGGTATGTATTGGATACACCTGTGTATCCAGCCCGTATTCCCTGAGGAGCCTCGTGTCCACACTCCTGTCCTCGCTCGGTCGCTGGTCCTACCGGCACCCGTGGCGCGTTCTCGTCTCCTGGCTGCTCGCCCTCGGCATCGCGGGGGCCGGCGCCCTCGTCCTCGGGGCTGGCACGGACAACTCCTTCTCGATCCCGGGCACCGAGTCCCAGGCCGGCCTCGAGCAGCTCAACCGCTCGTTCCCCGCGGTCAGCGGCACCAGCGCGCAGATCATCGTGGTCGCCGCCGACGGCGACTCGATCACGGATGACGCATATAAGACCGACATCGAGGATGCCGTCCACCAGCTCGCCGACCTCGACGACTCGGTACTCTCGGCGACCTCCCCGTTCGACGAGATGGTCAGCGGCATGATCAACGACGACGAGACGGCCGGTATCATCCGCCTGCAGTTCGACGGCCAGGCCAGCGATGTCTCGGCGGAGACGCAGGATGACCTGCGAGCCGTCGTGGCCGAACTCGCCGACGAGCTGCCGGACGGATCACAGACCTCCCTCGGCGGAGAGCTCTTCGCCACCTCCATCCCCGGCGTCACGCTCACCGAGGCCGTGGGTCTGCTGATCGCGCTGCTGGTGCTGATCGTCACGTTCCGCTCGTTCGTCGTCGCAGGGCTCCCGCTGCTCACGGCCGTGCTCGGTGTGGGCATCTCGATGGCCGGCATCTTCGCCGCCACCGCCTTCGCCACGGTCTCGTCGACCACTCCCCTCCTCGCCCTGATGCTCGGGCTCGCCGTCGGAATCGACTACGCACTGTTCATCATGGCCAGGCACCAGGATCAGGTCCGCGAGGGAGTCGACCCCGAGGAGTCGACAGCGCGGGCTGTAGGCACGGCAGGCTCGGCGGTGGTGTTCGCGGGCGTGACCGTGCTGATCGCCCTGATCGGACTCGGGTTCGCGGGCATCCCGTTCCTGACGACGATGGGCATCGCGGCCTCCGCCGCCGTCGCGGTCGCCGTCGCCATCGCCGTGACGCTCACCCCCGCTCTGCTCGGCTTCATGAAGGGCCGCGTCGCCGGTCGACCGCGCCGGGCTCCGAAGGCGAAGAAGGGCAAGGCAGCCCCCGCGCAGCGCCGTCGCTTCAGCGAGCGCTGGGTGACCGGCGTCACCCGGCGTCCGATCCTCGTATCCCTGGCCGTCGTGCTCGGGCTCGGCATCGTCGCCGTGCCCGCCCTCAGCCTGAATCTCGCGCTGCCCAACGCGGGCGTGCTGCCGCAGGACTCCGAAGCGCGGCAGAGCTACGACCTGGTCGGTGAGCAGTTCGGTCCCGGGTTCAACGGACCGCTGATCCTGACGGGCACGATCGTCACGTCGACCGATCCGCTGACCCTGATGGAGGATCTCGGCGACGAGGTCGCCCAGATCGACGGGGTCAAGGAGGTCGCCCTCGCCACCCCGAACGAGACCGCAGACACCGGCATCGTGCAGATCATCCCCGAGACCGCACCCGATGACCCCGCGACGGCCGATCTCGTGCGAGAGCTGCGCTCGCACCACGACGAGTGGCTCGACGAGTTCGGCATCGACCTGAAGGTGACCGGGTTCACCGCGGTGGGCATCGACATCTCCGACCAGCTGGGCAACGCCCTTCTCCCGTTCGGCATCTTCGTCATCGGCCTGTCCCTGATCCTGCTCACGATCGTGTTCCGCTCACTCTGGGTGCCGGTCACGGCAGCCGCCGGCTATCTGCTCTCGATCGTCGCCGCGTTCGGCATCGTGGGAGCCGTGTTCGAGTGGGGCTGGTTCGCCGACGCCCTCCATGTCGCGAAGGTCGGTCCGATCATCAGCTTCATGCCGATCATCCTGATGGGTGTGCTGTTCGGGCTCGCGATGGATTACCAGGTGTTCCTGGTGTCTCGGATGCGCGAGGACTTCGTGCACGATCCCGACGGCAGGAGCCCCGATCGCGCGACTCGCCGAGCCGCAGCACTGCGTGCCGTGCGCAGCGGCTTCACGGGATCGGCGAAGGTCGTCACCGCTGCCGGCCTCATCATGTTCGCCGTCTTCGTGGCGTTCGTCCCCGAAGGCGACTCGTCGCTCAAGCCGATCGCGCTGGGCCTTGCGGCCGGCATCGCGATCGACGCGTTCCTGGTGAGGATGACGCTGATCCCTGCACTCATGGCCATCCTCGGGGAACGCGCATGGGAGATCCCGGCCTGGCTGGAGCGGATCCTCCCGAGCGTCGACATCGAAGGAGAGGCGGTCGAACGCGAGCGTCACCTGGCGGGCTGGCCGGGCGATGACTCGATCGTCGCCGCCGACGACCTCGTGCTCGCGGATGCCGGCATCGACCGGCTCCACATCCGGCTCGCTCCCGGCGCCGCCGCCGTGCTCACCGGATCGTCAGCCGGCGCATTGCGCGCGCTCGCTCTGACGATCGCCGGGCGGGCGACTGCGGACGACGGCCGCCTCCGGGTCGCAGGCCATCTTCTGCCCGGTCGATCCGCGTGGGTGCGGGCGCATGTCGGAGCGGTCATGCCCGTGGATGCCGCGAGCCTGTCGGCCGACCTCGCCGAGGCACTGCGCGGACGGCCGGCTCTCGTGGTGATCGACGGAGCCGACCGGCTCTCCCGCCCCGAACGCGATCAGCTCGCGGCGCGACTGCGCGACTCCCGCAGCACGACGGCGATGCTGCTCACCGCGCTCGATCCTCAGGCGGCCCTGGAGATCCTGGCCGATGCCGGCCGTTCATCGGCTGACACGATCGACATCGACGCGCCAGCCGCACAGTCGCAATCCGAGTCCCCGGTGTCCCGCATCGTTGACGGCACCACCGAATCGACCGAGGTGAACGCATGACCCTCCCCATCGAACGCGCCCGTTCGCGCAAGCCCATCACGTGGCTGACGATCCTCGGCGTCCTGCTGCTTCCCGCGGCCGTGGGCGGCATCCTGGTCGCTGCCCTGCAGAATCCCACCGAGCGTCTCGAGTCGATGACCGCGGCGATCGTCAACCTCGACGAGCCCGTCGAGATCGACGGGCAGCTCACTCCGCTCGGTCGACAGCTCGCCTCGGGGCTCGTCGAAGGATCGGACGAGCTCGATTCCAACCTCACCTGGGTGATCTCGAACGAGGACGACGCCGCCGACGGTCTCGCCGACGGCTCGTATCAGGCCGTCATCACGATCCCCGAGGAGTTCTCGGCCGCAGCGACCTCGGCGGGGCAGGCGATCTCGGACGGCGGCGGCGACGCGGAGCAGGCCACGATCCAGGTCACCACCCCGGAGGACGGGCTCGTCGCCGATGACCTGATCACGAGTCAGATCGCGAACGTGGCGGCCTCGAGCATGGGCACACTGCTGTCGGAGGCGACGACGGAGAACATCCTCGTCGGCTTCACCACGATCGGAGACCAGATCGGTGAGGCCGCGGACGGCGCCGCCGAACTCGCCACCGGCGCGCGGGATGCGGCCACGGGAGCCGCGGCGATCCCCGACGGCGCGACTCAGCTCGCCTCCGGTGCCACGGAGCTCGGAAACGGCGCATCCTCCTTGGCATCCGGGCTCGACACACTCGCGTCGAAGACCCGCGAGGCCGCGAACGGCGCGAGCCAGATCGGCACCGGGCTGACCGCAGGCGCGACGGAGCTGCAGAATCAGGCCGGTCAGATGCCCGCGTTGGTGGGGGCTGTCGAGACCGGGACCGCGGCCGCGACGGATACCGCCACCCAGACCGCCGGGCTTGCTCAGCGCCTCGGCGCGATGGCCGCGAGCTGTGACCCCATGACCTCCGGTGATCTGTGCGCCGAGCTCGCCGCCGAGGCCGCGAACGCTGCGGATGCCGCGACGTCGGCCGGAACCGCATCGGGGTACCTCACGACCGTCTCTCCCCAGATCGCGACTCTCCCGGGCGCCTTCACCACTCTCGCGGCCCAGCTCGGCGAGGCGGGTGCGGGGGCGACGGGTCTCGCGGACGGTCTGAACCAGTTGGCGTCGCAGGGTCTCGACGAATCGGCGAGCGGTGCACGAGCACTGGCGACGGGGGCATCCCAGCTGTCGGACGGAGCGACCGAGCTCGCGACCGGGGCCGGCGAGCTCGCGACCGGCCTCGACACCCTCGCCACGGGAACCGGCGATCTCGCGGGCGGCCTGCGCACCGCATCCGATTCGCTCCCCTCGTTCAGCGACTCCGAGTCGACCTCGCTCGCGTCGGTGATCGCCGATCCGGTGGCGTCCAAGGGCGCCGACGGCGCCACGATCTTCGGCCCGACCGCGATTCCGCTGCTCGCCGCCGTGGTGCTGTGGTTCGGGTCTCTCGCCTCGTTCCTGGTCATGCGGGCCTACACCGCGCGCACCCTGACCTCCCGACGCTCGTCGGCCGGACTCGCCCTGCGCGCCTTCGCCCCGGCTGCCGCCATCGGTGCAGCCCAGGGTCTGCTGGTGTCGCTCATCGTGCAGATCGTCGCCGGATACGACGCCGCGGCCTGGTGGGCCTTCGCAGGAATCGCCGTGCTCGCCGGGGTCGCCTTCGCGGCCGTGAACCAGGCACTCGTCGCGGTCTTCGGCGGCGTCGGCCGCTGGGTCAGCGCGCTCGTCGGCGTGCTCGCGATCGCGACCGGTCTGATCTCGACCGTGCCGGGATGGCTGGCGGATCTCGGCGCATCGCTGCCGACCTCCCCCGCGTTCGCCGGGCTGATCACCGCGAACGGAGGCGCAGCCGCAGCCCTCATCGTCTGGGGCGTGCTGTCGCTCGTCGCGACCACCGTCGCGGTGGCACTGCGGCGCACCACCTCCGTGAAGGCGGCCCTCGCGACGGCGTGAACCACCCCACCGAGCACCGCTTCGGACCACGACGCAGGACGCGCCGCGCATCGATCACGATGCGCGGCGCGTCCTGTATCCGCTCCGAATCCGTGCCCGCTCGCGATCGAACGGTATTCGGACGTGTGCCCGCGCACGTACGATCAGAGGATGCGTCGCCCCTTCATGACCTCTCCCGCCCAGCTCGAGTCACTCGAGGGACAGCAGTATCTCGTGCTGCGACCCACGCGGGCCGTGTCGGACGTGTACCGGGCCGAGCAGAGGTCGGCGCTCGGCCGGATGGATGCTCCGCACCCGCACACCGAGCACGTCACCCTGCGCGCGTTCCATGAGCCCGAGCGCCGCGAAGAGCTGCTCGCGCTGATCCGCGAGTGGGCGGTGGCGCAGCGTCCGATCGAGGTCGTCGCGGAGGCCGTCGACGTGTTCCCCGCACCCTGGCAGGTCGTCATCCTGCGGCTGCGGCGCACCGCATCCATCGTGTCGGCGTACTCCACACTCAGCGAAGCGCTCGAGGGAACGGACTTCCGCCGTCTCGACGAGCGCAGCACGGACGACTGGACGTTCCACCTGTCGGTGATCTATGCGAAGACGCTCGCGCCCGCGGCGTGGACGGAGCTGTCGCACAAGTCGCGGCGCTCGCTCAGCTCGCGCCCCGCCGAGACCATCAGCGAAGTCGAGCTCGTATGGTACGAAGACGGAGCCGAGCACTCCGAGGTCATCCCCTTCGGACTGCGCTCGTTCAGATGAGCCGCGCTCGGGCGCTCAGCTGAGGCCCGAGTATGCGTGCAGACCCTTGAAGAAGACGTTGACGATCGTGAAGTTGAAGAGCACGGCCGAGAAGCCGACGATCGCCAGCCACGCCGAGGGGTTGCCGCGCCAGCCGCGCGTCGCGCGAGCGTGGATGTACCCGGCGTAGAGAACCCAGATGACGAAGGTCCAGGTCTCCTTGACGTCGAAGCCCCAGAAGCGGCTCCAGGCGTAGTAGGCCCAGATGGAGCCGGCGATCAGCGTGAACGTCCAGAGGATGAAGCCGATGATCGTGAAGCGGTAGGCCATGCTCTCGAGCCGCTCGGACCCGGGGAACGTGCGCAGGAATCCGGGGCCGGTCTTCTCCGCGCCCTCGGAGATGAGGCGCTCGCGACGCGACTGCATCAGCTGGATCACCGAGAGGGCGAAGGCCAGAGCGAAGAACGCGGTGCCGAGCGAGGCCACGAAGACGTGGATCACCAGCCACACGCTCTTCAGCGGGTCCATCAGGGGCGAGACGTCGACGTAGAAGTTCGTGGCGGAGAGACCCAGCAGCACGACGACCAGACCCGTGATGAACGTGCCGAGGAAGCGCAGATCGATGCGCGTCAGCACCACCAGGAACACGGCGACGATCAGCAGCGTTCCCATCATCGCGAATTCGTAGAGGTTGGCCCACGGCACTCGCCCGGCCGCGAGACCACGGGTGAGCGTGGCGGCGAAATGGAAGATGAACGCGAGCACGGTCAGCGAGGTCCCGATGCGGGCCATCACGAAGCGCTGAGGCGCGGCCTCGGAGCCGGATACCGCGGCAGCCGTCGCCGCCTTGCCGCCGCGCGAGCGGGTTCCGGCTCCGACGAGTTCGAACTCCTGCACGGTCGCCGCGTCCGCGGACAGCTGCGACCGACGGGCGAGGTCGAAGGCGTAGGCCACGAAGGCCGCCGCATAGATCGCGATCGCCGTCCACAGCAGGATCGGCGAGATCACTTCGAGATCGAACATGGTGTCAGTCTACTTTCGGGGTGTCGGATGCGGGGCGCGCGGAGTCGCGGTCGGCTGGCGTCTCGGGTGCCGTCGCCGCCTGGTCGGAGCCATCTGCGTCGGAGCCGTCAGCCTCAGGGTCTTCCGCCTCTGAGGCGTCGGTGTCGGTGTCGGGCTCCTCGACCTCGACCGCCGTCGTGACCCCGGCCGCGTCCATCAGACGCGCATGACCTGCCACGAGGTCGTCGACGGCCGTCGCGAGCGTCGGATCCTCGCCGCGAGCGAGACCGGCGTACTCGAGAGAGACGGTGCCGTCCTGTGCCGTCGCCTTGACCCACACCCGGCGTCGCGGGATGAACAGGGCGAGCATCAGACCGCCGAGCGCGAGAAGCGCGAAGCCGAGCACCCAGGGGCCAGACGCGTCGCGGTGGATCTGCAACGAGGCGAAGCGCTTGACCGATTGCGACGCGTCTGTCGCACCCGCCGGGGACTCGTCTTCGAAGGTCACGGTTCCCATGCCGTTCGGCAGGTCGGCTGTCTGTCCGGGTGCCAGCTCGATCGATTCGAGGTCCGTCGTGCGCCCGGTGACCTTGGTCATGCCGGTGGTGTCGAGCACGTAGACCGACCGCGGAATGCCCTCGTTGATGCCCAGGTCGCCGGTGTAGACGTCGAGCGTGAGGGTCGGGTTGGTGAGGTCGCCGAATCCCGAGAAGAACGCGCCGGTGTCGAGCACCCCCGTCGTCGGGTAGAAGAAGCCGACGAGGCCGACCTGCTCGCTGAGGCCGTCGGGGATCTTGATGACGCCCAGCGAGGTCATGTTGTTGTCCTGCGGCAGGAACGGCGTGCTGTTCGTGAACACCACGTCCCCATCGGGGTTGCGCACGGTGATCGTCGGCGCGTAGCCGTTGCCGAGCAGGAAGACGTTGTCGTCGGCGACGCCGAGGGGCTCGTTGACCTTGACCGATCCGGTGCGCTCCTCGCCGTTCTCCTGCACGGTGACGTTGGCCGAGAAGTCGCCTGCCTGGCCCGAGCCCGGCTCGCCGAACGGCTGGTATGTGACGTCGAAGCTGTCGAGACGCATCGAGTAGGGCGCGAGTGCTCCGTCGCTCACGAAGCGGCCGCGGTTCATCGAGTCGTAGTCGAGCAGGGTGTTCGCGAACGTCTCGCCCTCGACCAGGACGCGCTGTCCGGTGTACGCGAACCCTCCCCCGACGCCCACCGTGATCAGGACGCCGACGAGAGCGAGGTGGAAGAGCAGGTTGCCCGATTCACGCCAGTAGCCGCGCTCGGCCGAGACCGACGACGATCGTTTGTCGTCGTACCGCTCGACCCGGTAGCCCAGGGCTTTGAGCTGCTTCTGCGCGATGTCGATCGATGCGGCGGCCTCTGCCGGAGCATCCGTCGAGGCGCGCTCGACCGCGCGGAAGTCGGCGAGGCGCTTCAGACGTGCAGGGGTGCGCGGGGGGCGTGCCTGCAGGGCCTTCGCATGGTGGCGGATGCGCGGGATGACACAGCCGACGAGCGAGGCGAACAGCAGCAGGTAGATCGCCGAGAACCACGGCGAGAGGTAGACGTCGAACATCTTCAGCCCGTCGAGCACGGGGAAGAGATCGGGGTTGTCGCGCTCCCACTGCGTGACGCCGTTGGGGTCGGCCATCCGCTGGGGGAAGATCGAGCCGGGGATCGCCGCGATCGCGAGCACGAGCAGCAGGATCAGCGCGGTGCGCATCGAGGTCAGCTGACGCCATCCCCAGCGCAGCCAGCCCACGAATCCGAGGCGGGGCTGGGTGATCGACTCTTCGCCGTCGACGTGGTCGGACGGCCGGAGCGGATCGCTCGACCTCTCGGTTGTGCTGCTCACGTCATCCTTCCGATGCGTCTTCTTCTGATCAGATCGGGAGGTCGACACTGCTCATCACCGCCGTCAGTCGGGACATGATGTCCGTCCAGAGCCCCGTGACCATCAGCAGCCCGAGGAGGATGAGCAGCACGCCGCCGATCACGTTCACGACGCGGATGTGCCGGCGCAGGAATCCGATCGCCTTCGTCGCCCATCCGAAGCCGAGCGCGACCAGCAGGAACGGGATGCCGAGGCCGAGCGAGTACGCCAGCCCCAGCAGGCCCGCCCGCACCGGGTCGCCGGCGTTGAACGAGAGGGCGAAGATCGCGGTGAGCGTGGGTCCGAGGCACGGCGCCCATCCGATGCCGAGGGCGATGCCGAGCAGCGGTGCGCCGATCAGGCCGGCCTTCGAGTCGACATGGAATCGCAGCTCGCGCTGGGCGAACCCGAACAGACCGAGGAACACGAGGCCCATCAGGATGATCACGCCGCCTAGGATGCGAGTGATCAGCTCGCCCCACTGCAACAGGAAGACGTTGGCGAGCCCGCCGAGCGCGGTGAGGGACACGAACACGAGGCTGAAGCCGAGGATGAAGAGCAGCACGCCCACGACGAGTCGGCCGCGAGCGGGGGCCTCGACCGTCGACACCGCCGTGCCGTCCGTCGGGTTCGGGACGCGGCGGGGGGCGACCGCTCCCCCGAGGAATCCGAGGTAGCCCGGCACCAGGGGCAGCACGCACGGCGACAGGAACGACACGAGGCCCGCGAGCAGCGCGACGGGGATCGCGAGCCAGAGGGCTCCCGATCCGATGATGACTTCGGGGTTCACGCCGCTCCCGGGAGACTCACGAGTCCTCCGCGAGCGCGTCCTTGACGAGCGTCGAGAGGATCGAGGTGCCGTCGATGGGCCCGATGATGCGGGCGGCCACGCGACCCTGCTTGTCGAGCACGAGAGTGGTGGGGGTCGCCTGGATCGGCACCGACGACGCGAAGGCGAGCTTCGCCTCGGCCGTGTCGACGTCGATGAGGCTCGGGTAGGTCACACCGAACTCGGCGGAGAACGCCTTCGCGGTGTCGGCCTGATCGCGCGTGTTGATGCCCAGGAAGGCGACGTCGTCGCCGCCATGCTCCTGCCAGACGCTCTCGAGGTCTTCCGCCTCGAGGCGGCACGGGGCGCATCCGGCGTACCAGAAGTTGATGACCGTGACCTTGCCCGCGAGGTCAGAGCTGGAGAAGTCCTCGCCGTCCTCGGTGAGTCCGCCGAAATCGGTGACGGGTTCGCCGCGTTCGGCGACCGGAATCTCGACGATCGCTCCGTCTGCCGCGACATAGCCCGGGTTGTCACCGCTGAGGAACGAGTCGTTCACGGGATCGGGAGCGCAGGCGCTCAGACCGATGGCGAGCACCGCGGCGAGCGCGGCCCCGACCGCGCGGCGAGATGGCCGGATGCGGGAGGAGCGGCCGCTGCGGATCGGACGAACCGTCGAGGCGAGTGGCACGATTCCCAGTTTACGCGGGGGTTCCTATGCATGGGCCGGATGCCCCGGGGGTGCTCGCCCGCCGTCAGAGACGCGCGAGGACGTCCTCCACGCTGGCCCGGAAGCGCGGGCAGGTGGCGATGTCGTGCGACCGGCATCCCATCGCGTGCTCGGTCATCTCCCGCGAACGGCGCATGTCCTCCATGCGCCGATCGAGATCGTCGAGGTGCCGCTGCAGCACCTCGTGACGCCCCGCGCTGCCGTCGTCGAGGAGCACGGCGATCTGATCGAGGGTCATCCCGGCTGCCTTGCTGCGCTGGATGACGGCGATGCGCACGACGTCGTCCTGGCCGTAGCGGCGCCTCCCTGCGGTGTCCCGCGCGGGGCGCAGCAGGCCGACCGACTCCCAGTGCCTGAGCACGTTCGTGGGCAGCTCGAAGCGTTCGGCGACCTCTCCCACGGACCACGGACTCTCGATGCTTGACTTCATGTTGACATGAAGTCACAGACTGAGGACGAACGCAAGCGAGCACCCCTCGGAAGGACACCACATGTATGACGCGATCGTGATCGGCGCAGGCCCCGCCGGCCTCCAGGCGGCATTGACCCTCGGGCGGATGCACCGCCCCACGCTGCTTCTGGATTCGGGCGAATACCGCAACGGCACCGTGCTGCACATGCACAACGTCATCGCGAACGACGGGACTCCCCCGACGGAGTTCCGCGCGACGGCGCGAGCGCAGCTCGCCGAGTACCCGGATGTCGAGCTCCGCGACGTCGGAGCACAGACGGTGACCGGCTCAGACGGCGGCTTCGTCGTACGACTCGCCGACGGCGAGACGGTCGAGACCCGACATGTCATCCTCGCGACCGGCGTCGCCGACGATCTCCCCGACATCCCCGGACTTCAGCACCTCTGGGGCACGAAGGCCTTCAGCTGCCCGTTCTGCGACGGTCACGAGCACGCCGGTCGCTCGATCGGCATCCTCGGGCCCGCTCCTCGCGCCGATCACCTGATCGGGCTGCTCGGGCGCATCGTCGGCGACATCACGGTGTTCCCCGTCGAGCAGCCGTTCTCGGCCGACGAGACGCGGACTCTCGAAGGCCTGGGCGTTCGGGTCAGTGCGGAACCGGTGGCCGCCGTCGCGCCGGAGGCGGCTGATGTGCGCATCACCACGGCGTCGACCGCGCACACCGTGGCCGGCGTGTTCGTGGCATCCGGTTCACTGCGCCACCGTGCGCCGTTCGCCGATCAGCTCGGCCTGGAACTGCTGCCCTCCGGCTCGATCGAGATCGACGACTTCGGGCGCACATCGCAGCCCGGGGTCTTCGCGGCGGGCGACCTCGCGCACCGGGCGTCGCTTCCCGGACCCATGGCATCGGTTCTGCTCGCGTCCGCTGCCGGCCAGATGGCGGCGGTCGGCGTCATCCAGTCGCTGATGGCGCACTGACCGCAGCGGAAGGGAGACCGAGGCGAGGGGTCAGACTGCTCCCACGTCCACCGCACCGCCGGTCGCCGCAGGTTCGGCGTAATCGACCTCACGCCACACGTCGCCCACCAGCTCGAACGAGGTGACGCTCGACAGTGCGCAGCGCCGGGTGCGCGGGTCGTGCTGCAGGGGCAGACCCGCCACCCGGAGGTGGGTGATCCAGATCGGCGCCTGATGGGACACCATCACCAGATCGCCGTCGTCGACCGACCGCCACGCCTCGGCCATCATGCCCAGCATCCGCTCGGCGATCGACGCGTAGGGCTCACCCCAGCTGGGCAGCGACGGCTGCCGCAGGTGCCACCACTTGAGCGGGTTCAGAAGCGAGCGGCGCATCTGCGTGCCCTCGAACACGTTGGTCGGCTCGATCAGACGGATGTCGATCTCGGGCGAGAGGCCGAAGCGCTCGGCGAACGGCTCAGCAGACTCCTGCGCCCGCTCGAGCGGAGAGGAGTAGAGCCCCCGGACCGGACGATCGAGCCCGGCGATGTGATCGGCGGCGGCTCGCGCCATCTTCCGTCCCGCCCTGCTCAGGTGATAGTCGGGGAGCCGACCGTAGAGCACGCGCTTGGGGTTGTGCACCTCGCCGTGGCGGACGAGGTGCAGTCGCGATGCCACCACGTCACGCCCTGCTGTAGCGGGAGTCGCCGAAGCCGAGGATGAGATACCCGATATAGGGGAAGACGAAGAGCAGGAAGAAGGAGAAGAGCCCTCCCTTGCCGAACCGCTCGCCGAGTCGCACCGCCACGATGATCCCGAAGACGAAGCCGACGATGGGAATGAGATAGAGCAGTGCGAGCCAGCCGGACATCCCGGCGATCTTCACGAGGAACACCACGTTCACGATCGGGATGACGGCGAGGATGCCGGGGTACCCCGCCTTGGTGAACACCTTCCACAGACCGACCGCGACGAGGATGTAGAAGACGAGCACGATGAGTCCGGTCGTGCCGGAGAAGATCGACGCGTACAGGTCGGAGATGCCGTTGGAGTCCATGGTGACCCTTTCTGTCGTGGCGATCCTACTGACCGATATGCCGCGGGCAGAGGAGGCGACACCCGCCCACGTAGAATGGGCGGGTTCATCATTTCCCAGATCAGGAGGAATCCTCCGTGCTTCGCACCCACTCGGCAGGCTCACTGCGAGCCGAGCATATCGGTCAGACCGTCACCCTCTCGGGTTGGGTCGATCGCCGTCGTGATCACGGAGGAGTCGCGTTCATCGATCTTCGGGATGCGTCCGGCATCGCGCAGGTCGTCATCCGCGATGAGGAGATCGCGCACCCGCTGCGCAACGAGTTCGTCCTCAAGGTCACCGGCGAGGTCTCGCGTCGCCCCGAGGGCAACGCGAACCCCAACCTGCCCACCGGCGAGATCGAGCTCATCGCGACCGACGTCGAGGTGCTGAACGAGTCCGCTCCGTTGCCGTTCCAGGTGTCGACCGCCGTCGCCGACACCGAGACGGTCGGCGAGGAGGCGCGCCTCAAGTACCGCTATCTCGACCTGCGTCGCCCCGCCGCGGCATCCGCTCTGCGTCTGCGCTCGAACGTCTACAAGGCCGTCCGCGATGTGCTGCACGGCGAGGACTTCACCGAGGTCGAGACGCCGACCCTCACGCGCTCGACGCCCGAGGGCGCCCGCGACTTCGTCGTGCCCGCCCGTCTGCACCCGGGCAGCTGGTACGCCCTGCCGCAGTCGCCGCAGCTGTTCAAGCAGCTGCTCATGGTCGGCGGCGTCGAGAAGTACTACCAGATCGCCCGCTGCTACCGCGACGAGGACTTCCGCGCCGACCGCCAGCCGGAGTTCACGCAGCTCGACATCGAGATGAGCTTCGTCGACCAGGAAGACGTCATCACGCTGATGGAGTCGCTCATCGTCGCGATGTGGAAGACCATCGGCGTCGATGTGCAGACCCCGCTGCCCCGCATGACCTACGCCGAGGCGATGGCCAAGTACGGCTCCGACAAGCCCGACCTGCGCTTCGGACTCGAGCTGGTCGAGGCGACCGAGTACTTCGCCGAGACCCCGTTCCGGGTGTTCCAGGCCGAGTACGTCGGCGCGGTCGTCATGCCCGGCGGTGCGAGCCAGCCCCGCAAGCAGCTCGACGCGTGGCAGGACTGGGCCAAGCAGCGCGGTGCGCGTGGCCTCGCGTACGTCCTCTTCAACGAGGACGGCTCGCTCGGCGGCCCCGCCGCCAAGAACCTGTCCGAGGCGGAGCAGGCGGGCCTCGCCGAGTTCGTCGGCGCATCCGCGGGTGACTGCGTGTTCTTCGCCGCCGGATCGACGAAGGAGAGCCGTGCACTGCTCGGCGCCGCCCGCGTCGAGATCGGACGTCGTCTCGGCTTCCTGAACCCCGACGAGTTCGCGTTCACGTGGGTCGTCGACGCTCCGATGTTCGAGCCGGCAGCGGATGCCGTGGCGTCGGGTGACGTCGCCGTCGGCGCCGGAGCCTGGACGGCCGTGCACCACGCGTTCACGGGGCCGAAGCCGGAGTTCCAGGACACGTTCGACACCGACCCCGGTTCGGCTCTCGCCTATGCATACGACATCGTGTGCAACGGCTCCGAGCTCGGCGGCGGATCGATCCGCATCCACCGCGAAGACGTGCAGAAGCGCGTGTTCGAGGTCATGGGCATCAGCGACGAGGTCGCGCAGGAGCAGTTCGGCTTCCTGCTGGACGCTTTCAAGTTCGGCGCCCCGCCGCACGGTGGAATCGCCCTCGGCATGGACCGCGTGCTGCAGCACCTGTCGAAGACCGAGTCGATCCGCGACGTCATCGCCTTCCCGAAGTCGGGCAACGGGTTCGACCCGCTGACAGCCGCTCCGGCACCGATCACGGCCGAGCAGCGCGCCGAGGCCGGCGTCGACTTCGAGCCCGAGGACGGCGAGGCCTGACGCCGCATCGCCCGTCGCACAGAGACCCCGTTCCGCTCAGCGGAGCGGGGTCTCTGCGTATGCGCCAGGCCGGATCCCGGACGCATGCACCGCGCATCCCCCGCTCGGCCGAACGCGTCAGCATCGGCCGGACTCGCCGAATCCGGCCGTGACACGCGCAGAACACCGCGCGGACGGCGAGCGGATGCCGGAGCGCGAGCGGATGCCGGAGCGCAGGCGGAGGCGGATGCGCGGCAGCGCGGATGCTCAGTGCAGCTGCGCGAGCGCCGGAACGATGTTCTCGGTCCACACGTCGACGCCGAGCTTGGCGATGAGGGCGACCACCACGACGAGGAACACGACGCGGATGAAGGTCGTGCCGCGCGAGATGGCCATGCGGGATCCGAGGTAGCTGCCTGCGACGTTCGCGACCGCGAGGATGCCGCCGAGCAGCCACAGCACGGCGCCGTGCGGGATGAAGAGCAGCAGGGCGCCGGTGTTCGTGGCCAGGTTGACGATCTTCGCCTTCGCGCTCGCCTGCAGGAAGTCGTAGCCGAGCAGCGCGACGAGCGAGATCACCAGGAACGTGCCGGTGCCCGGCCCGATCAGACCGTCGTAGAAGCCGATCACGAGCCCTGAGAGACCCGCCATGATGTGGTGCTTGTGCCCGCTGAAGCGCAGCCGCGTCGCGGCGCCCATCTGCGGGCGGAAGGCGGTGAAGAGCGCGACGGCGAGCAGCGCGACCACGATGATCGGCTTGAAGGCGGCGGCCGGCAGAACAGTCGCGACGGCAGCTCCCCCGAACGATCCGACCAGGGCGATCGCGGCCATCGGCAGAGCCGTGCGGATATCGGGTTTCGCACGACGGTAGTAGGTGACGCTGCTCGTGGCCGTGCCGAACACGGAGGCGAGCTTGTTGGTCGCGAGAGCCTGGATCGGCGAGATCCCGGGGATCAGCAGCAGGGCGGGGAGCTGCAGCAGACCACCGCCGCCCACCACCGCATCGATCCACCCGGCAGCGAAGGCCGCGACGACGACGAGGATCAGCGTGCCCCAGGTGAGCTGTTCGAGCCCGAGCACACTGCCGATGTCCATCCGTCCAGGATGTCAGACCACGCGGCACCTCGAACGCCACTGCAGTCCGACCCGTCACACCCTCGACACCTGTCGTTCACCCGAGCCGCGATCATCGGCAACCCTCGGCTCATAGTGTCCTCTCGCAACCCGAATCCGGCTCACAGCGCCGGGCACCGAGAGGACCCTGATGACCAACTTCCACCGCCGCGCACGAATCGGCGCCGGCATCGCCCTGTTCACGACCGCCGCGCTGGGTCTCACCGCCTGCGCCACCGGCGCGGAGACCCCGGCCGCAGGCAGCGACGCTGTCGACGCCGCATCCGCGACCTCGGTCGAGGACTTCGGTTCCTTCTCCGACCTCGAAGAGGCCGCGAAGGCCGAGGGCCAGCTCAACGTCATCGCGCTTCCGCGTGACTGGGCGAACTACGGCGAGATCCTCGACCTCTTCGCCGAGAAGTACCCCGAGATCACGATCAACGAGGCCTCTCCCGACGTGTCGAGCGCCGAGGAGATCCAGGCTGCGAAGACGAACGAGGGCCTCGACACCGCGCCCGACGTGTTCGACCTGGGTCTGACCGTCGCATTGCAGAACACCGACGTCTTCGCGCCGTACCAGGTGCAGACGTGGGATGAGATCCCCGACGCTCTCAAGGAGCCGACCGGCCTCTTCGTCGGCGACTACGGCGGATACATGTCGATCGGCTACGACTCGTCGAAGTTCGACGCTCCCGAGTCGCTCGACGACCTGAAGGATGCCGCCTACAAGGGCGCCGTCGCCATCAACGGAGACCCGACGCAGGCCGGCGCGGCCTTCGCCGCCGTGGGCCTCGCGACCGTGCAGTCCGACGGCACCCTCGACGACTTCCAGCCCGGCATCGACTTCTTCTCCGACCTCCAGAAGGCCGGCAACCTGCTCAAGGTCGATGTGACCACCGCCACCGTGGCCAGCGGCGAGACCCCTGTCGTCTTCGACTGGGACTACCTGAACGCGGCGCACGCCACCGACAACAAGGACTGGAAGGTCGTCGTCCTCGACGGCACCGGCTACGCGGGCTACTACAACCAGGCGATCAACAAGGATGCTCCGAACCCGGCCGCCGCACGCCTGTGGCAGGAGTTCCTCTACAGCGACGAGGTGCAGAACCTGTGGCTCAAGGGCGGCGCACGCCCGGCCCGCATGGAGGCCATGACCGAGGCCGGCACCATCGACGCCGACCTGGCTGCTGCTCTTCCCGAGGTCCCCAGCGAGACGGTCGTCCCGACCGAGGAGCAGTCGACGAACGCCGGCACGCTGCTCGGCGAGAAGTGGGCCGCGGCGGTCCAGTGAAGACTGCCACCGCAGCGGGGGCGGATGCCACGGCATCCGCCCCCGTCTCCCCCGCAGCGCACAGCGCTGGGCCTGCGACCTCGTCGCGGGCCCAGCGCTCCGCGCCGTCCGTCGCCTGGCTCGGTCTCGTGCCGTTCGCCGCTTACGTCGTGCTCTTCCTCGCCGTTCCCACCCTCCTCGCGATCGGCTCCGGCTTCTTCACGAAGGACGGGTCGTTCACCTGGTCGAACCTGTCGGCCCTGGCAGACCCCGTCGTCCTCACCACGTTCGCCAACTCCGCCGGCCTGTCGCTGCTGACCGCCGTCGTCGGCGCGATCGCGGGTGCTCTGGTCTGCTATGCCCTGCTCGGCATGAACCCGGACGGCGCCGTGCGCTCGACCGTGGATGCTGCGGCCGGCGTCCTCGCCCAGTTCGGCGGCGTGATGCTCGCCTTCGCCTTCATCGCCACGATCGGCATCCAGGGGGTCGTCACCCTCTTCCTCAAGAACGACCTCGGCATCGACATCTTCGCGAACGGCACGTGGCTCTACGAGCTTCCCGGGCTGATCCTCCCGTACATCTACTTCCAGATCCCGCTCATGGTGATCACCTTCATGCCCGCCCTCGCAGCCCTCAAGCCGCAGTGGGCCGAGGCGAACCTCACGCTCGGCGGCACGCGCGCGAGCTTCTGGCTGCGCATCGGCGTCCCCGTGCTCGCACCCTCGTTCCTCGCGAGCCTCCTGCTGCTCTTCGCGAACGCCTTCTCGTCGTACGCCACCGCCGCCGCCCTCGCCAGTCAGGGTTCGCAGATCGTGCCGCTGCAGATCCGCGCCGCCCTCACGAGCGAGACCCTTCTCGGCCGTGAGAATCTCGCCGGCGCGCTCGCGCTCGGCATGATCGTCATCGTGGGAGTCGTGATGGCCCTGTACTCGCTCATCCAGCGTCGGGCAGCGAGGTGGCAGTCATGAACCGCCTCGGCCCGTCACTCGCGACCCGCTGGATCATCGGCGTGGTCGTCGGCGCATTCTTCGCGATCCCGCTCGTCTCGACCCTGCTCTACACGCTGCGCCAGACCGACGGCAGTCTCGGCCTCGAGCGGTGGGCCGCGCTCTTCGATCCCGCGAAGTCGGCGGCGATCAGGCCGATCTGGATGGGCCTGGGCAACTCCCTGGTCCTCGCGGTCGTGACCGTCGCGATCGTGCTCCTGCTGCTCGCACCGACCATGATCCTGGTGAACCTGCGCTTCGCGAAGCTCAAACCCGTCTTCGAGTTCGCCGTGCTGCTGCCGATCTCGATCCCCGCGATCGTGCTGGTCGTGGGTCTCGCACCGATCTACCTGCAGATCGGACGCACCCTCGGCACCGGCACGTGGACGCTGGCCTTCGCCTACGGCATCACCGTGCTGCCGTTCGCGTACCGCTCGATCCAGGCCTCCATCGACGCCGCCGACCTGCGCACGCTCGCCGAAGCCGCCCGATCCCTCGGCGCCGGCTGGCCTACCGTCGTGCTGAAGGTGCTCGCTCCCAACCTGCGTCAGGGACTCCTCGCGGCGTCTCTCATCTCGATCGCCGTCGTGCTCGGCGAGTTCACGATCGCCTCGCTCCTCAACCGCCAGGTGTTCCAGACGGCCATGGTCGTCGTACAGAAGCAGGATCCGTACGCTCCGGCGATCTTCACCCTGCTGGCGCTGCTGTTCGTCTTCCTGCTTCTGATTCTCATCGGCCGCGTCGCCCGCGGCACCGGAAAGGCCCGCTCATGACCCTCCCCCAGACCGCCGACAACATGCTGCTCGCCGAAGCCGGAGAGGGCACACGCGTGCAGCTGCAGGGCATCGTGAAGAGCTACTCGGGCAACACGGTGCTGCACGGCGTCGATCTCGACATCGCCCCCGGTGAGTTCGTCTCGCTGCTCGGCCCCTCCGGCTGCGGCAAGACGACGCTGCTTCGCGTGCTCGCCGGACTCGAGGGGCTCGACAGCGGTGCGGTGCTGCTCGGCGGCAACGATGTCTCCCGGGTGCCCACGAACAAGCGGGACATCGGCATGGTGTTCCAGTCGTACTCCCTGTTCCCGCACCTGCGGGTCGCGGAGAACACGGCGTTCGGGCTGCGTCGCCGCGGCGTCGGCAGGGCCGAGGCGGCAACGCGCGCCCTCGACGCCCTCGCGCTCGTGGGGCTCTCGGACTTCGCCGATCGCTACCCGCATCAGCTCTCCGGAGGTCAGCAGCAGCGCGTCGCGCTCGCCCGCGCTCTGGTCACCGAGCCGAAGGTCCTGCTTCTCGACGAGCCGCTCTCTGCCCTCGATGCGAAGGTGCGGGTGCAGCTGCGCGATGAGATCCGGCGCATCCAGCTGCGGCTCGGCATCACCACAGTGTTCGTCACGCACGACCAGGAGGAGGCCCTCGCGGTCTCCGACCGGATCGCCGTGATGAACGCCGGCACCATCGAGCAGATCGGAACCCCGGAGCAGCTCTACACGACGCCGTCCACGGCGGGCGTCGCCGCCTTCGTCGGGCTCTCGAGCGTCGTCTCGGGTGTCGCCGAGGGTGATCACGTGGTCGTGTGGGGTCAGAAGCTTCCCCTGCAGTCGCCGGCCGACGGGCCCGTCGACGTGTATCTGCGCCCGGAGAACGTGCACTTCGCCTCCGAGGCCGATGCCGCGACCGATGCGCTGGTGCAGGAGAGCACGTTCCTCGGCAGCATGCGCCGCACGCTCGTGCGCACCGAATCCGGCGAGCTGGTGCGCCTCCAGCACGCTCCGGGCATCCACCCGGCCTTCGGCGATCGCGTGCGGATCGCCGTCGCTCCCGAGCCCGTCGCCGTGCATCCGCGCGGCTGACCGAGCCCTATCGCTGGCGCAGTACTCCGAGATACCGTGATGCTCGAGGGCCTCGTGCCCTCCTCACCGTCGAGAAAGGACACCTCATGGCAGGCACGTTCGAGCTGTACACCGACAAGTCCGGCGAATACCGGTTCCGCCTCAAGTCCGGCAACGGCGAGGTGATCGCGATCAGCGAGGGCTACTCGTCGAAATCGTCCGCGCTGAACGGCATCGACTCGATGCGCCGCAACGCCGCGGATGCCGAGGTCGTGGAGGCCTGACCTCGCACAGCACTCTCCGCACACGAGACCCCCTCGCGCTGACTCAGCGGGAGGGGGTCTCGTCGTGACAGGTGAGACGCGAACTCAGAGGACGCGAGCCAGGAAGTCCTGCGTACGCGGATGCTGCGGGTTCGCGAGCACTTCGCGCGGGTCGCCCTCTTCGACGATGTAGCCGCCGTCCATGAAGATCAGACGTGATCCGACCTCGCGGGCGAAGCCCATCTCGTGCGTGACGACGAGCATCGTCATGCCCTCGTCCGCGAGCGAGCGCATGACCTGCAGCACCTCGCCGACGAGCTCGGGGTCGAGCGCCGACGTCGGCTCGTCGAACAGCATCATGTCCGGGTTCATGCACAGCGCCCGCGCGATCGCGACACGCTGCTGCTGACCGCCCGACAGGTGTCCGGGAAAGGCGTCCGCCTTCTCGGCGAGCCCGACGCGTCCGAGCATCTCCTTCGCGACCCGCTCAGCCTCAGCCTTGGACCGCTTCTTCACGCGCTGCTGCGCGATCATGAGATTGCCCATCACATCGAGGTGGGGGAAGAGGTTGAAGCTCTGGAACACCATGCCGATGCGGGTGCGCACCCGGTCGATGTCGACATCGGGATCAGTGATGTCGATCCCCTCGATGAGCACCTTGCCGCCGGTCGGCTCCTCGAGCAGGTTCACCGAGCGCAGCAGCGTCGACTTGCCCGAGCCCGACGGGCCGATGATGCAGACGACCTCTCCGGCGGTGACGGTGAGGTCGATGCCCTTGAGCACCTCGTTGTCGCCGAAGCTCTTCACGAGCCCCTGCAGGTCGATCGCGGGGGCGTGGACGTCAATCAGATCGGTGATCATCGCTGCCTCGACATCCTTCGTTCCAGGTACGCACTGAAGCGCGTGAGGGGGATCGTCACGATCAGGTAGAGGGCCGCCGCCATGATGAGCGGCGTTCCGTTCGCGTTCTGCGTGCTCGCGTCACGCGCGAAGTTCGTCAGCTCCTTCGACCAGATGAAGGAACCTGCCACGAAGAGCAGCGACGTGTCCTTCAGCAGCAGGACGAACTCGTTGGTCAGCGGCGGGATGATGATGCGGAACCCCTGCGGGACCACGATCCAGAACGTCGTCTTCATGGGCGACATGCCGAGCGAACGTGCCGCCTCGGTCTGCCCCTTCGGAACGGCCTGGATGCCGGCGCGGATCGTCTCGGCCATGTACGCCGATGCGACCAGGATCAGACCGATCAGGCCGAGCACGACCGGTCCGCCGAGCTTCGTGCCCGGCACGCCGAGTCCGATCGGCAGGATGAACGCGATGGCGAAGATCGTGAGGATCGCGGGAAGCCCGCGGAAGAGCTCGATCCACGCCGTCGCGATCCATCGGAAGGGTCCGATGGACGACAGCTTCAGCAGCGCGAGCACGACGCCGAGCAGCAGACCGCCGGCGAACGCGACGGCCGTGAACCACAGAGTGTTCACGAGCGCCGTGGTGATGATGCCCGGAAGCATCTTCGCCGCGACCTCCGGGTTGAAATACAGCTGCGCGATGCGGGCCCAGTCGGTGCTGACGATCAGCCAGACGGCGACCGCGATCAGCACCGCATAGACGGTGTACCGATACAGCTTGCTCTTCGTGGTGCGCCTCAACGCCATTGTCAAGGTCTCCCTGTCCTACGTCGCTCGCCGATTACTTCGCGGTGAAGTAGGTGTCGTAGATCGTCTGGTAGTCGCCGCTGTCGCGGAGATCCTGCAGCGCGCCGTCGATCGCCTCGCGCAGAGCGTCCTTCTCGCCCTTCGCGTATGCGAAACCGTACGACTCGCCGGTCTCGTACTCCTCGACGATCTTGTACGCGCTGTCGGCCTTCTCGTGCTCGAGGTTCACCGGCTGGTCCTGAAGGATCGCGTCGATCTGTCCGGCCTGCATCGCGGGCCACAGCTCTCCGTCGGAGGGGTACTGGACGAGTTCTGCGCCCTCGGCGTTCTCGGTCGCGTAGGCCTCTCCGGTGGTGCCCTGCTGCACTCCGACGTTCTTGCCCGAGAGGTCGTCGATCGACTCGATGCCCGAGTCGGTGCGCACGAGCAGCGACTGCAGCGACTCGTAGTAGGGCTCGGAGAAGTCGATGTTCGCCTTGCGCTCGTCGGTGATCGTCATGGCCGAGGCGCCGACGTCGCACTGTCCGGCGGCGAGCGTGGTGCCCGACTGCAGCGCGTCGAATCCGACGTCCTGCACCGAGAGCTTCAGGTCGAGCTCCTTCGCGATCGCGTCGAGCAGGTCGATGTCGAAGCCGGTGTAACCCGTGCCGTTGTCGCCGCCCTCGAACTCGAACGGTGCGTAAGGGATGTCGGAGCAGACCGTCAGGGTGCCCGCCTCGATGAGGTCGTACTCGTCGCCGGCCGCAGGCTCACCCGATCCCGCGTCACTGCCGCCGGTCGCGCATCCGGCGAGGGCGAGGGTGGCGGTCGCGGCGAGCGCGATCCCGGCGATGATGTTGCGACGCTGCATGTCAGCTCCTGAAGGACGAGGGTGTGGTTCCCCACGGACGGGTAGGAGAACATCTAAACATGCACCACCGGGCGGAACCCGCCGTCGGCCGCCTTCTGCGGATCACATTTGTGTTGCAAGTGTGACCGAATATGACGGGCGTGTTACGCACGATGCGGCACCGATTGTTCACCTTGCCTGAGTATCCTCTGTGCCGACAGCCCGAGCCGACACGCTCCGGACTCAGAGGAGACCCGATCATGGCAAAGAAGACCTCAGCACAGCGCACCGCCGAAGCCGCTCTCGACGCGGCGAAGGATGCGGCGAAGGATGCGAAGAAGCTGATCAAGTCCCTGCCCAAGAAAGACGCCAAGAAGCTGAAGCCTCTCGTCGAGGACGCGAAGGACGCGGCGAAAGTCTCGAAGAAGAAGGTCGCGGATCGGCCCAAGAAGGTCGCGAAGTCGGCGACCGCGGCGACCGCGCGCCTCACCCAGGCCACCGCACGCCTGGAGGCCGAGAAGAAGGCGTCGGACAGGAAGTCCGCCGCGAAGAAGGATCAGAAGAAGGCCGACAAGAAGTCCGCCGTCGAGCCGACGCTGGATGCGAAGCAGCCGGCCCCCAAGAAGGCCACCAAGAAGGCCGAGGCGAAGAAGGCCGTGGCCAAGAAGGCCGTGGTCGCGGCTCCGACCGTCGAGCCGACGGTCACGATCACGACCCCGACGTCGGCACCCGCACTGGCACCAGCACCAGCACCAGCACCAGCACCAGCACCGGCACCGGCACCGGCACCAACAGAGACCTCTGCAGCGGCACCGGAGCTCAGCGCGCTGACCCTGGTCCAGCTGCGCGCCCGCGCCCGCGCCGAGGGCCGCACCGGATACTCGCGCCTGACGAAGGCCGCTCTGCTCGACCTCCTTGCGCGCTGACGTGCAGGAGGCGCTCGACCGGGGCGCCGACGCGCCTCCTCCCCGCACGCTGATCGACATCCTTCAGGAGACGACCCGGCGATATCCCGACGCCTCGGCCGTCGAGGACGCGGACGGGGCGCTCAGCTACGCCGAGTTGCTCGCGCACGTCTGGCGTACGGCGGCCCTGCTGCACGAGAGAGGCGTGCGCCGCGGCGACCGCGTCGGCATCCGCATGTCGTCCGGACACCGCGAGCTGTACATCGCGATCCTCGGCACCATCGCGGCGGGCGCCGCCTATGTCCCCGTCGATGCCGACGACCCGCAGGAGCGTGCCGATCTCGTGTTCCACGAGGCCCGCATCGCGGGCACGATCACCGACGCCGGCTACATGCCGGCCGGAGCGACCGAGGCGGTCGATCTCCTCGGCGGCGAGTCACCTCATCCGCGCACCTCCGCGATCCCGATCGTCGCGCCGCCGACGGTCGACGACGATGCCTGGATCATCTTCACCTCCGGGTCGACCGGCGTGCCCAAGGGCGTCGCGGTCTCGCACCGTTCGGCCGCGGCCTTCGTCGACGCCGAGGCACGTCTGTTCCTCCAGGCCGCACCGCTGAGTCCCGGTGATCGCGTGCTCGCAGGCCTCTCGGTCGCCTTCGACGCGTCCTGTGAGGAGATGTGGCTCGCGTGGGGCCACGGCGCCTGCCTGGTGCCCGCACCGCGAGCTCTCGTGCGCTCGGGCGAAGACCTGGGGCCCTGGCTGCTCGGCCACGGCATCACCGTCGTCTCGACGGTGCCGACGCTCGCCGCCCTCTGGCCGCAGGACGCGATCGAGAACGTGCGCCTGCTGATCTTCGGCGGGGAGGCCTGCCCGCCCGAGCTCGTCGCCCGATTGGCATCGGACGGACGTGAGGTGTGGAACACCTACGGCCCGACCGAGGCCACGGTCGTGGCCTGCGCCTCGCTGATGGACGGTACGGGTCCCGTGCGCATCGGCCTCCCGCTCGACGGGTGGTCGCTCGCCGTGGTCGATGCTGACGGACAGCGCGTCGCCGAGGGCGAGACCGGCGAGCTGATCATCGGCGGAGTCGGTCTCGCCCGGTACCTCGACCCTGCGAAGGATGCCGAGAAGTACGCGCCCATGCCCACTCTCGGCTGGGACCGGGCCTACCGCTCCGGCGACGTTGTGCGGGTCGAGTCCGAGGGACTGATCTTCCAGGGGCGCGCCGATGACCAGGTCAAGATCGGCGGCCGCCGCATCGAGCTCGGCGAGGTCGAGGCGGCGCTGCAGGCGCTGAGCTCCGTCTCGGCGGCGACCGTGGTGGTGCAGAAGACCGAGACGGGCATGCCGATCCTCGTCGGCTATGTCGTGCCCGACGAGGGGTTCGACCGGCGGGTGGCGCGTGGTGAGCTCTCGGAGACGCTTCCCGCTCCGCTGATCCCCCTGCTCGCCGTCGTCGACGACCTGCCCGTCCGCACGTCCGGGAAGGTCGACAAGGCGGCTCTCCCCTGGCCGCTCGATTCCGGCGACGCGAACGACTCGTCCCTGTCCGGCACGGCGGCGTGGCTCGCCGAGCAGTGGTTCGCCGTGCTCGGCGTGCGCCCGGGCGACGAGGACGCCGACTTCTTCCAGCTCGGCGGCGGGTCGCTCGCGGCCGCCCAGCTGGTCTCCCGCCTGCGCACCCGGGCGCCGGAGTTCACGATGACCGACGTCTACGATCTGCCGCGGCTGCGCCAGATGTCGGATGCCGTCGACGATGAGGCCGATGATGAGGACGCCGAGGAACGCGTCTTCAGCCAGCCCGTCCCGACCCCCCGACGGATGCAGTGGGTGCAGACGATCGCGGGTCTCCCGCTGTTCGTGTTCACCGGCATCCGCTGGCTGCTGTACCTGCTCGCCGCGAGCTGGCTCCTGCGGCTGTCCCCCGGATTCGAATTCCTGCCCGCTGTTCCGGTGTGGACGATCATCGTCGGCCTGCTGATCTTCGTCACCCCGGTGGGGAAGATGACGATCGCCGCCGTCGCCGCGCGTCTGCTGCTCGCCGGACTCCGCCCTGGCGACTATCCGCGCGGCGGCGGAGTGCATCTGCGTCTGTGGCTCGCGGAGCAGATCGCCCAGCAGGTCGACCCGGTCGGCCTGGCCGGTGCTCCCTGGGTCGTCTACTACGCACGAGCTCTCGGCGCCCGCATCCACAGAGATGTCGATCTGCACACCGTCCCGCCGATCACGGGCATGCTCGACATCGGCTCCGGAGCCTCCATCGAGCCCGAGGTCGACCTCACCGGCTATTGGATCGATGGCGACACCGTGCGCATCGGCGGCATCCGCATCGGCGCGGGAGCGACCATCGGCGCCCGCAGCACCCTCGCCCCCGGCACGAAGATCGGTCGCGGCGCCGAGATCGCACCCGGCTCGGCCGTGTTCGGTCGGGTCCGCGCCGGGCAGCGCTGGGCAGGATCGCCGGCGGCACGCGTCGGCGGAGTGTCGCGGCCGTTCGCGGAGGGCCGCCCACCCAGCCGCACCCGGTGGTTGTGGGCCTACGCCGTCTCCTCCGCCGCGCTCGGCGTCCTCCCTGTCCTCTCGCTCGCCGCCGGCGCCTGGGTGCTCGCGCTGGGCATGCGCGGGTCCGACTCCCTGATAGCGGCCGTCCCGAGCATCCTGGCGCTGCTGGTTCCTGCAGTGCTGCTCGCCGGATTCGTGTTCGCCGGTCTCGTGCTCGTCTTCGTGCGTGTGCTCGGAGCCGGTCTCGGCGAAGGCGTGTACCCGGTGCGCTCGCGCATCGCCTGGCAGGCGTGGACGACCGAGCGTCTGCTCGATTCCGCCCGTACCTTCCTCTTCCCGCTGTACTCGAGCAGTGCCACTCCCTTCTGGCTCAGGGCCCTCGGGGCCGAGGTCGGGCGCGACGTCGAGGCGTCGACCGTGCTGCTCATCCCGAAGCTCACGACCATCGCCGACGGAGCGTTCCTCGCCGACGACACCATGGTCGCGACCTACGAGCTGCAGGGCGGATGGATGCGGCTGGGCACCGCGCGCATCGGCAAGCGCGCGTTCCTCGGCAACTCCGGCATGGCCGCCGGTGGGCACAACGTGCCTCGCGACGGCCTCGTCGCCGTCCTGTCCGTCGCTCCACCCAAGGCCAAGGCGGGCTCATCGTGGCTGGGCTCGCCCGCCGCGCGACTGCGCCGTGTGGTGAACGACTCCGATCTCGAGCGCACGTATCGCCCGCGCCCGGGACTCCGCCTCGCGCGGGCTCTGTGGGAGCTGTGCCGCATCATCCCGGTGTTCGTGACCTGCGCGATCGGAGTGAGTGTGATGCTCACGCTCGCCGCGGTGGTCGAGGCCTGGGGACTCGCATGGGCTGTGCTGCTCTCGAGCGCCGTGATGCTCGCCGCAGGCGCCTTCGCCGCTCTGATCACCACCGCCGCCAAGTGGCTGATCGTGGGGCCGATCCGTGCCGGCGAGCATCCGCTCTGGTCGAGCTTCGTGTGGCGCACGGAGGTGTCGGACACCTTCACGGAGATGGTGGCCGCACCCTGGTTCGCCAACGCCGCATCAGGCACTCCTGCACTCGCCATCTGGCTGCGCACCCTCGGCGCGAAGATCGGCCGAGGCGTCTGGACCGACAGCTACTGGCTGCCCGAGCCCGACCTGGTCACCCTCGGGGACGGTGCGACCGTGAACCGCGGATGTGTGGTTCAGACGCATCTGTTCCATGATCGAGTGATGAGCATCGACGCAGTGACCCTCGAGAGCGGTGCGACCCTCGGTCCGCACAGCGTGATCCTGCCCGCGGCCACGATCGGATCGGATGCCACGGTCGGGCCCGCCTCACTCGTGATGCGGGGCGAGTTCGTGCCGATCGGCAGTCGATGGAGCGGCAACCCCATCGGACCGTGGCGTGCCGTCAAAGTGCGCTCCTACCAGGCCTCGAACGCATGACCGTCGACCCCTACACCCCGCACAGCGGCGATCGGCGCTACGGGGTGCTGCACTACGACCTGGCCATCGACTATCGCGTGACCACGAACCGCATCGCGGGCACGGCGACGATCCGACTGCAGATGCAGGAATCGGCGAAGCACGTCTCGTTCGACCTCGTCGGGCTCAAAGTCACGAAGGTGCGGGTGGTCGGTGATCGCGCCGCCTCGTTCAGACAGGACGACCGGCGACTCAAAGTGGTCTTCGGGGGCGAGCGGGCGAGCGGTCAGGAGCTCACGGTCGCGGTCGAGTACTCCGGTTCTCCGTCGCCCCGGCGCACTCGATGGGGACTCCTCGGGTGGGAAGAACTCGAAGACGGCGTGCTCGTCGCGTCGCAGCCGACCGGCGCGCCGACCTGGTTCCCCTGCAACGACCTGCCCTCGGACAAGGCGACGTATCGGTTGGAGTTCACGGCCGATCCCGAGTACACCGTGGTCAGCGGCGGCGCAGCCACGCGATCGACGCAGCGCGGTCGCACCCGATGGATCTTCGAGCAGCCGGTGCCGACCGCGACATACCTGATGACCGTGCAGATCGGCCAGTACGACGATGACAGGGTCGCTCTCGGTACGACTCCCGGGCGTCTGTTCCACCCGCGGGCTCTCGCGGGTCGCGTGCGCTCCGACTTCGCCCCGCTGCCGCACATGATGGAGACGTTCGTCGAAGCCTTCGGCACGTATCCCTACGAGTCCTACAAAGTCGTCATCACACCCGACGATCTCGAGATCCCCCTCGAAGCGCAGGGCATGGCGATCTTCGGTGCGAATCACGTGGACGGAGCCGGGGGCAGCGAGCGCCTGATCGCGCATGAGCTCGCGCACCAGTGGTTCGGCAACAGCGTCGGCGTCGCCCGCTGGCGGGACATCTGGCTGAACGAGGGATTCGCCTGCTACGCCGAGTGGCTGTGGTCTGAAGCGTCCGGCGCGTCGACCGCCCACGAGAACGCTCTGGCCCATCACGCCGCCCTCCGCGGCCTCGCCCAGGATCTGCTGCTCTCGGATCCCGGTCCGAACGACATGTTCGACGATCGCGTCTACAAGCGCGGCGCCCTCACCCTGCATGCCCTGCGACTCACGCTCGGCGATGAGCGGTTCTTCGCTCTGACGCGGGAGTGGACCGCGCGGTTCGCGCGACTCGCTGTCACCAGCGACGACTTCCTCGGCCTCGTCGGCGAGGTGGCCGACGACCAGGCGCGCACCCTGGTGCGGACCTGGATCGACGAACTCCCGCTGCCCGCACTTCCTGCATCCCGGTCCTGAGACCGAGCGGGATCACCCCCGAGCGACGCTCAGCACGTACCCCGGTGGGCCGACCAGCGTCGTGACGTCGATCGTGGCGGCACGACCCGGAAGCGCTGCCGACCACACGCAGGGATCCGTGTTCTCGCGCAGTCGGAGGAGCACCTCTGACGGCTCTGTCTCGAATCCGCGACCATCCGCCTTGACCGCCGCCTCGATGCGCGTCCACCCCGCGAGATCCGGGGCGGCGCCGTCAGGGAACATCGTTCGCAGCTCGTCGACCCGGCCGGCCGCAGATGCCTGCTCGACATCGACGCCGAGCGACGCCGCAGTCCCCACCGCTGCCGGAGCCACTGCGACGACGACGAGACCCTCCGCATGACTCACGCTGAGCAAGACGCCGTCGGCGCGCGGCCGACCATGGTCCGCCCCGCACCTGGCACAGCGGCTCGAGATGACCACGTCGTGCGTTCCGGTGATCCTGCGTACGAGGGCGCGCATCAGTGCCCTGCCGGCGAGGAACGCCCGGGCACGGCTGCCGCTCAGCTCGCGGAGGCGTTCCCGCTGACCCATCGCTGCGGCATCGGCTTCAGTGAAATCGTGCAGCTGCGAGGGCGATGCCCAGGCGATCGTGATGTCACGCCAGGTGGTCTCGCCTGCGATTCCCCCTGCGCTCATCACACCGAGAACCGCCGATCAGAGGTTCAGAGGTTCAGAGTTCGAAGTCGACGGCCACACGGGAGGCGACGACCGAGCGCACATACGCCACGACCTCTTCGTGCGCCGGGTGCACCTGATACTCCTCGAGCGCAGCGATCGAATCGACGTCCGCGACGAGGGTGACGTCCCAGTTCGCGTCGGGATAAGCGACGTTCGCGCCCGCGGTGATCGAGCGCAGCTGCGGCACGACGCCGTCGAGAGCGTTCAGACGACGGGCGACCTCGGCGGCCTGCTCGGCGCGTGTCGCCGCATCGTCGGCTGCGAGCTTCCAGGTGACGACGTGACGGATCATCGGGCTTCCTTCTCGAGTGCGTCCTGCTGCACGGCTGATTCGAGCGCGTCGCGCAGTCGGTCGGCGGACAGACGCCAGTGCGCGTGCAGGTCGCCGTCGATCAGGACGACGGGGATCTTCTCCCACCACAGCTCGTAGAGCACAGGATCGTCGGCGATCGAGGCCTCCACGATCTCGATGCGCTCGGCTGCCGCGTCAGGCAGGTCGGCGACGACGGCGTCGATGATCTCGGACGCGACATCGCAGAGATGGCAGTCCGGCTTGCCGATGAGGGTCAGCGTGGTCACGCCGACGGCACCTCGATATCGCGGCCCTGCGCGATCCACTCGCCCGTTCCGCCCTCGACGTTGGTGGCGTCGTATCCGCGGGACTCGAGCGCTTCGACGACGCGCGCCGACCGCCCACCCGCTTGGCAGATGACGTCGAACGACTCTGCGGGCAGCTCTTCGAGCCGGTTGCCGATCTCGGACATCGGGATGTTGACTGCCCCGGGTACGTGACCGGCGGCGAACTCATCCACCTCTCGGACATCGATGAGCGGGGTGTTCGACCGCTCGGCGAGTTCGGTGACGGTGATCGACTTCATGGCATGCTCCTGCGACGAGTGGGAAACCGGGGGCAGAGACACAAAGCGCCCGTCCGGAGACAGGCGCTCGTGTCTGGTCGCTTACTTCTTGTTGCGACGCTGGTGGCGAGTCTTACGAAGCAGCTTGCGGTGCTTCTTCTTCGCCATGCGCTTGCGGCGCTTCTTGATGACAGAACCCACGGAAACCTCACTAAGTCAGTGGCTGGGTGTCGTCGGTGACAGACACCCGGGTACGGGCACGGAAAAATGCCTCGGATCAGTCTAGCAAACCGTGGAGCTTCTGCTGCACGCGCTCACGAGACGACGCCGAGGACGTCAGCCGACGTCGGCTATCGGTCGCTGCAGGGCCTCAGCGACCGCGGATTCCGGAACACGGAAACTGCGACCGAAGCGGATGGCTGGCAGCTCCCCAGCGTGCACCATCCGATAGACCGTCATCTTCGACACACGCATGAGTTCGGCGACCTCGGCCACCGTAAGGAACCGGACATCTGGAACCTCGGGCATCCCACGTACCCCTTTCTGGATTGTGTGCACACTCTATGGGCAAGGTGGGACACGTGTAAACCCATGTGGCCTGTGTGATCAGTGTGCATCCCCGACGGTCGCGAAGGCGCGCACGGGAAAGGTCCCGAATCCGCGCACGGCCGGCGGAACGGGCGAGGTCACAGCGGAGACATAGGACGTATGCCGGAACCGCTCAGACTGCCCTGCGAGGCTGACCACACGACTCACGATGGCACCATCCGAGTCACGCGGGCTGGGGCCCGCGGCCTCGCCCCTGACGACACGCCCCCCGATCGTCAGGGGCGATGTGTGTCTCCGGCCGCGATCAGCCGCCGAGGCGCTTGAGGGCCGTCGCGACCACGTGCTTCGCCGATGCCGCGGCGCGGCCGACGACCTCGGCCGCGTGTGCGGCTCCGTCGGGCAGCGGCAGTCCGGGGTAGTCGATGTCGGGTGCGTCGTCGCCGTAGGCATCCATGAGGAAGGGCACGAGCCAGTCGTCGACGACCTCGAGCGGCTCGACGGCCAAGCTGTAGAAACGACGCTGCCCGTCTTCGCGGACGCTGACCAGCTCGGCCTCGCGCAGGACCTTCAGATGCTTCGAGACGGTCGGCTGGCTGATGCCGAGGTCGGCGACGATCTGGCTCACGCTCGTTCCGGCGTCCCCTTCGGCGGTGCGTCGCAGGAGAAGCTGGAGAATGTCTCGCCTCGTACCGTCTGCGATCACGTCGAAGATGTCCGTCATGTGATCAGGGTAGTCGTCCCCGGCACGGAGTACCATGACGAAGGCTCGGCGATCAGCGCCGTGCATCCGCGCACGTCGGAGCAGGAAGATCGAAGGGGGACGCGATGTCGGGCATCGTTTCGGCGTCGTCGCCTCGACAGCGTCTCCAGAACGCCGCCTCCTGGGGCAAGCACATCATCACGTCGTCGCCCTCGCGCTTCGCGATCGTCATCTTCGCGCTGCTCATCCTGGTCTTCACGGTGCTGCTCTCGCTGCCGATCGCCTCGGCCTCGCGCACGGTCACGCCGTTGGCGGATGCACTGTTCACCGCGGTCTCCACCATCTGCGTCACGGGACTCGCGACCGTCGACATGGCGACGTACTGGTCGCCCTTCGGTCACGTGCTGATCTTCATCGGCGTCAACATCGGCGCGCTCGGCGTTCTCACCCTCGCCTCGTTGATGGGCATGCTCATCTCCAAGAGACTGGGACTCCGCGCCAAGCTCCTCGCCGCGGGAGACACCAACCCCCTTCGCGCGCACGGTGGCGTGGTGAACGAGAGCCAGACCGTCCGGCTGGGCGAAGTCGGTCAGCTCCTGACGACCGTGGCCGTCTCCGCGCTGATCATCGAGGGCGTGCTCGCGGTCCTCCTCTACCCCGCACTCGTGATGGCCGGGGTCGAGCCGATCGCAGCGCTCTGGGAGGCCCCCTACTTCGCCGCGATGGCCTTCACCAACACCGGCTTCGCGCCGAATGCCGGCGGAGTCGCCGTGTTCGCCGACGACTATCTCGTCCTCACGCTGCTGATGGCCGGCGTGTTCCTCGGCAGCATCGGCTTCCCGGTGATCTACACCCTGGCCAAGCACGTGTGGCACGTGAAGAAGTGGTCGCTGCACACCAAGCTCACCTTGGTCACCACGGTGCTGCTCTTCGTGCTCGGCGCCGCCGTCTTCCTGATCCTCGAGTACGCGAACCCGAAGACGTTCGGGTCGATGGATGCCGCGGACACGACCTTCCAGGCGTTCTTCCTGTCCGCGATGACGAGGTCGGGCGGCTTCAACGTGATCGAGATGGACGATCTGAACGGCTCATCCCTCCTCGCCGCGAGCATGCTGATGTTCGTCGGCGGCGGCTCGGCCTCCACCGCAGGCGGAATCAAGGTGACGACCCTGGCGGTGCTCGCGATCGCGGTGTGGTCCGAGGCCAAGGGCCGTCAGTCCGTCGAGGCGTTCGGCCGTCGCATCCCCAGCGACGTGCAGCGCGTCGCGTTGAGCGTCGTCGCCTGGGGAGCCACGATCGTGGCGCTCTCGACGATCATCATCGCCCAGATCACCAAGGCGGACATCAGCCACGTCCTCTTCGACGTCATCTCGGCTTTCGCCACCGTCGGACTCTCGACCGGCCTCACCGCCGATCTCCCCGACGCCGGTTCGTACGTCCTCGCGACCACCATCTTCATGGGGCGCGTTGGTACAGTGACTCTCGCCGCGGCCGTCGCCGCGACATCGCGAACGCAGTACTACTCACTGCCCGTGGAAAGGCCGATCGTTGGTTGAAGTCCTCCGGGGCGACGCTCCCGTCCTCGTCATCGGTCTCGGCCGGTTCGGTGCCGCCTGCGCAGGCGAACTCGATCGTCTCGACCGCGAGGTCCTGGCGATCGACGACAACCTCGAGCTCGTGCAGAAATGGTCGGACCGCGTCACGCACACGGTGCAGGCCGACGCCAAGAACATCGACGCCCTGCGGCAGATCGGCGCGCAGGACTTCCAGGTCGCCGTCGTCGCCGTCGGCTCGTCGATCGAGGCGTCGGTGCTGATCACCGCGAACCTCGTCGATCTCAAGGTGCCGCAGATCTGGGCCAAGGCGGTCTCGCAGTCGCACGGCAAGATCCTCGCCCGCGTCGGCGCCAACCACGTCATCTACCCCGAGCGAGAAGCCGGTGAGCGCGTCGCGCACCTCGTCTCCGGGCGGATGCTCGACTTCATCCGCTTCGACGACGACTTCGTGCTGGCCAAGATGTACCCGCCGAAGTTCATCCGCGGCGTGGGTCTGAACGAGTCCGGCGTGCGCAGCAAGTACAAGGTCACGGTCGTGGGAGTGAAGAGCCCGGGCAAGCCGTTCCGCTACGCCGAGGCGAACACGATCGTGACCAACCACGATCTGATCATCGTCTCGGGCACCAACAGCGACATCGAGCGCTTCGCCGCCCTCGACCGCTGACCGGCATCCGCGCGACGGACGTCAGGCGTCGATGTCGAGCGCGATCTCGACGAGGTCGTCGACCGCGACGCCCTCACGGTCTTGCAGTGCCTTCTTGATCGGCACGATGTAGCCGCCGTCCTTGGGCCAGAGGGCGGTGGTCACCGTCGTGTCGCCGATCGTGACGGATGCGGGGATCATCCCCCATCCGTAGGTGACGACGCTCGCGACCTCACCGATCATCTCGCTCTCCGCCGGCGGCACGGTGACGAAATGGAACGGCGCGGGACCGCGCCAAAACCAGATCTCCCCGGAGAACCGCAGCTGCATGTCAGGCTCCGGCCGCGAGTTCCTTCGCGCGTGCGAGCGCGGCAGCGGCGGCATCCGCGAAGGTGCGATCGAGGTGCGCGTCCTGCAGCACCGCCACGGCCTTCTCGGTGGTGCCCTTGGGGCTCGTGACCCTGCGGCGGAGCTCGGACGGCTCCTCACCCGACGCATCGAGCAGCGCAGTGGCGCCGATGAAGGTCTGCTCCACCATGACCCGCGCGTCGCTCTCGCTGAAGCCCATTCCCACGGCCGCCTTCGTCAGCTCCTCGATGAGCAGGTAGACGTAGGCGGGGCCGGAACCCGAGATCGTCGAGAGTGCGTCGATCTGCGATTCGGGAACCTCGACGACCGCACCCACGGTGGCGAAGAGGCGGTGCACGAGGGCGAGATCGTCGTCGGATGCCGCTGCCCCCGCGGCCAGACCGGTGACTCCTTTGCCAACTGTCGAGGGCGTGTTCGGCATCGATCGGATGACCCGCACGTCGGCGCCGAGATTGTCGGCGAAGGTCTGGAGCGTGACGCCCGCGGCGAGGCTCACGACGATCGCGTCGTCGGCCAGATGGGGGGCGATCTCGCGCAGCAGATCGGGCACCATCGCGGGCTTCACCCCGACGAGGACGATGCGAGCCTTCGCGACCGCATCCGCGTTGCCGTCGGTGGTCTCGGACAGGGCGATGCTCCTGACCCCGTCGAGGTCGGCGAGGGCCGCCGCCTTCTCGGGCGTGCGGTTCGTCGCGGTGATTCCCCCGTCGACCTGGATGCCGGATGCGACCACCCCTCGGAGGATCGCGCCGCCCATCGATCCGGCACCGAGGAACGCGAGAGCGGGAAGCGAGTCAGCCATGTCGCCATCCTACGGCGGGCGCACCGGGCGACCACGGACGAGCCGATCTAGACTCGACGCATGAGTGCATCCGGCGGCGGCAAGGCCATTCTCGCGGCGTTCCTGGCGAACCTGGGCATAGCCCTGGCGAAGTTCCTCGCGTGGGCGCTGTCGGGATCCGCATCGATGCTCGCCGAGGCGATCCACTCGGTCGCCGACTCGGGCAACCAGCTGCTGCTCATGCTGGGCGGACGCAAGGCGAAGCGCGAGGCGGACAGGGCGCACCCCTTCGGCTACGGGCGGGAACGGTACGTCTACGCGTTCGTGGTGTCGATCATCCTGTTCTCCGTCGGAGGTCTGTTCGCGATCTACGAGGCGATCGACAAGCTCACGCACCCGCATGAACTCGACAAGACGTGGTGGTGGCTGCCGATCGTCGTGCTGGTGGTCGCGATCGGCCTCGAGTCGTTCTCGCTGCGCACCGCCGTCAGAGAGAGCAATCTCGTCCGTGACACGGGCCAGTCCTGGGTGTCGTTCGTGCGCCGCGCGAAGGCGCCGGAGCTCCCCGTCGTGCTCCTCGAGGACGTCGGGGCACTCACCGGTCTCACGTTCGCACTGCTCGGCGTCGGGCTCACCGTGATCACCGGAAACCCGCTGTTCGACGCACTCGGCACATTGATGATCGGCATCCTGCTCGTACTCATCGCGATCGTGCTCGGCGTCGAGACGAAGAGCCTCCTCGTGGGCGAGGGCGCCACGCAGGCCGATCACGATCGCATCGTCGATGCGATCAACGCGGGCGACGAGATCGAGAAGATCATCCACATGAAGACCCTCTACCTGGGCCCGGACGAGCTCATGGTCGCGGCGAAGATCGCACTCAACGCGAACAAGCCGCTGCGCGAGGCAGCGGTCGACATCGATGCGATCGAGGCCCGCATCCGCGAGGCTCTTCCGATCGCACGCGTGATCTACATCGAGCCCGACGTGTACCGGCCGTCGCTCGACCCCGAGCCGTCGACCGACGTCTTCGTGCTCAAGTCCTCCGACTGATCGCTCGCGGGGTGCCGTGGCCGTCAGCGCCGCTGCTCGAAGAAGCTCCGCAGAAGGGCCGTGGCGGCATCCGCTTCGACCCCGCCGACGACCTCGGCGCGGTACGGCAGCCGACGGTCGCGCAGCACGTCGTACATGGAGCCGGCGGCCCCCGCCTTGTCGTCCCACGCGCCGAAGACGACGCGGCCGATCCGCGCCTGCAGGATCGCCCCCGCGCACATGATGCAGGGCTCGAGGGTCACGACGAGGGTGTGGCCGTCGAGATTCCACGAGCCGACGGACGCCGCGGCCGACCGCAGCGCCGCGATCTCGGCGTGCCCCGTGGGGTCGTGGGTCGCCTCACGATGATTGCGTCCTTCGGCGATGATCCGGCCCTCTGCGTCGAGCACCACCGCGCCGACCGGGATCTCCGAGGCCGCCGACGCCTCGGCCGCGAGCTCGAGCGCGCGTCGCATCGCACGGGCGTCGGAGGCGGTCATGCGTCGAGCCTACGACAGCCGCTCGGGCAGCCGACGGCATCCGATGTCGTACCGGAGCCCCCGGCGCATTAGCCTGTATCCATGCGTGTCCACGTCGCCGACCACCCTCTCGTCACTCACAAGCTCTCGGTGCTGCGCGACCATCGCACCCCGTCGCCCGTCTTCCGGCAGCTGACCGAAGAGCTCGTGACGCTTCTCGCGTATGAGGCGACCCGCAACGTGAAGGTCAGTCCGGTCGAGATCACCACCCCCGTGACGACGACGATGGGCGTGAAGATCTCGGAGCCCCGTCCGATCGTCGTGCCGATCCTGCGCGCCGGCCTCGGCATGCTCGAGGGCCTGGTGAAGCTGCTGCCGACGGCAGAGGTCGGGTTCCTGGGCATGGTCCGCGACGAGGAGACCTTCGAGCCGACCACCTACGCCGAGCGCCTTCCCGACGACCTGAGCGATCGTCAGTGCTTCGCGATCGATCCGATGCTCGCGACCGGCGGCTCGCTGGCTGCCGCCATCCAGTTCCTCTTCGACCGCGGGGCCAAGGACGTCACGGCGATCTGCCTGCTCGGCACTCCCGAAGGCCTCGCCGCCATCGAGGCGCTCGTCGGAGACCGCGATGTGACGATCGTGCTCGGGGCTCTCGATGAGCGCCTCAACGAGAAGGGCTACATCGTGCCCGGACTCGGCGACGCCGGCGATCGGCTCTACGGCACCGTCTGACGGATCTCCGGCTCGCGCGGTTCGTCCTCGAGAAGGGGCACGCCGAAGCTCGCCACCACGTCTCGCACCTCGCCGAGGTACTGCTGAGCCTGTTCGGTGAGCGGTATGGCCGTGCGTCCGATCCAGCCGATCTCGATGCGCTCGTCGACGTCGAGGGGCACGGCGACGATCTCGGGATCGAGATCGTCGCTGATGATGCCGGTCGAGATCGTGTATCCGTCGAGACCGATCATCAGGTTGAAGATCGTCGCTCGATCGGAGACCCGGATCTCCCGCGCACTCGAGAGGGTCGAGAGGATCTCCTCCGCGAAGTAGAACGAGTTGTTCGCGCCCTGGTCGAAGGTGAGACGCGGAAGGCCGACGAGATCGTCGAGGGTCGCACGGTCTCGCGACGCGAGTGCGTTCCGCCGTGAGACGAAGATGTGCGGCTCGGCGATGAAGAGCGGATGGAATGCGAGACCCGAGTCCCGCAGGAGCTTGTCGATCACGTTGCGGTTGAAGTCGTTGCGGAAGAGGATGCCGAGTTCGCTGCGGAGCGTCCGCACATCCTCGATGATGTCCCACGTGCGGGTCTCGCGGAGCGAGAACTCGTATTCGGCGGCGCTCGAGCGCTTGACCATCCGCACGAATGCATCGACGGCGAAGGAGTAGTGCTGGGTGGAGACCCCGAGGAGGCGGCGCGACGGTGGCCGCCCGAGGTAGCGCTGCTCGAGAAGCTCGGCCTGCTCGACGATCTGTCTGGCATACCCGAGGAACTCCGTGCCGTCGCTCGTGAGCGTCACCCCTCGCGCCGAGCGGGTCAGCAGATCGCGTCCGACTCGGCTCTCGAGGTCTTTCATCGCCGCGGACATCGTGGGCTGCGCGACATAGAGCACGTCGGCCGCCGCGGTGATGGACCCCTCCGCAGCGACCTCGATGAAGTACTGGAGCTGTTGCAGTGTGATCCCGCTCGATCGTCTGGGCATAGGAGAAGGCTATATCACCGCATAGCGGAGCCGAATTACCCGATAGCTCCGGCATCGCGGCACTATGAGATCACCGCTTTCGCGAGGCCCGATGGGCCTCCCCTCCCCCGGATTGGCCCCTCATGGCGAACGAGATCACGTTCAGCATCACGACCACTCGCTTCGACGAGGACTATGCCCCGTCCGACAGCTCGCGCATCACCACGAACTTCGCCAACCTCGCGCGCGGCGAGCGCCGCCAGCAGAACCTCCGCAACACCCTGGAGATGATCGACCGTCGCTTCAACGACCTCGCGGGCGGCGACGAGCGCTACACGGTCGAGCTCGACATCGTCTCGGTGCAGTTGCGATTCGCCGATGGCAACGACGAGGAGTTCCCGGTGCTCGAGGTGCTCGACGTCCACATCGTCGACCGGCTGACCGGAGAACGCCGCCATGGGATCGTGGGAAACAACTTCTCCTCCTACCTCCGCGACTACGACTTCAGCGTCGTCCTGCCTGCGGCGAGCGCGGCCGCCGGCGGATTCTCCACTCCCGACGACTTCGGCGTGCTGCACGGCAAGCTCTTCCAGCATTTCCTCGAGTCCGAGGCGTACCAGGAGCGCTTCTCGACCCTGCCGGTGATCTGCATCAGCGTCTCGACCAGCAGGACCTATCAGCGCAACGGCAACCACCACCCCGTGCTCGGCGCCGAGTACGTCCAGGACTCCTTCTCGCTCACCGACGAGTACTTCGGGAAGATGGGGCTGCAGGTCCGCTACTTCATGCCACGCGGCAGCGTGGCCCCCCTCGCCTTCTACTTCCGCGGCGACCTCCTGAGCGACTACTCCGATCTGCAGCTCATCGGCACGATCAGCACCATGGAGACCTTCCAGAAGATCTACCGGCCTGAGATCTACAACGCGAATGCGCCGGCCGAGAGCGTCTACCGTCCGAGCCTCGCCCACGACGACTATCAGCAGACGGAGATCACGTACGACCGCGAGGAGCGCAGCCAGCTCGCCGTCGTGCAGGGACGCTACGCCGATGAGCACTTCGTCACGCCGCACCGGACGGTGCTGGACCGGTGGGCTGCCGGGTATCCCGCTCCGTCCTCCCCCGCGTCCGCCTCCCCCGTTGCGGTCCGATGACCGGCCGCGGATCGTCGACCGTGCGAGAACTCCTCCCCACCTCGATCGTCGGAAGTCTGCCCAAGCCGGCGTGGCTCGCCCGGCCCGAAGCCCTCTGGTCGCCGTGGGAGCTGCAGGGCGATGCGCTCGCGGAGGGCAAGCATGACGCCCTGCGCGCCGCAGTGCACGAGCAGCGTCGACGCGGGATCGACATCATCAGCGACGGGGAGCAGACCCGTCAGCACTTCGTCACCACCTTCATCGAGCATCTCGACGGAGTCGACTTCGAGAATCGGGAGACGGTCCGCATCCGCGACCGCTATGACGCGAGCGTGCCGACCGTCGTCGGCGCAGTGAGCCGCCGCGCGCCCGTGTTCGTGGACGACGCGGCCTTCCTGCGCCAGCAGACCGACCAGCCGATCAAGTGGGCGCTGCCTGGCCCGATGACGATGATCGACACGCTGTCGGACCGCCACTATCGCAGCCGCGAGAAGCTGGCATGGGAGTTCGCGACGATCCTCAATCAGGAGGCGAAAGAGCTCGAGGCAGCCGGAGTCGACATCATCCAGTTCGACGAGCCCGCGTTCAACGTGTTCTTCGACGAGATGAAGGACTGGGGCGTCGCTGCTCTGGAGCGGGCAGCAGAAGGACTGCGTGCGGAGACCGCGGTCCACATCTGCTACGGCTACGGGATCAAGGCCAACAACGATTGGAAGGCGACCCTCGGAGCCGAGTGGAGGCAGTACGAGGAGTCGTTCCCCCTTCTGCAGCGATCCACCATCGACATCGTCTCGCTGGAGAGCCACCACTCCCACGTGCCGCTCGACCTCATCGAGCTGATCCGCGGCAAGAAGGTGATGCTCGGCGCGATCGACGTCGCGAGCGAGCAGATCGAGACTCCGGAAGAAGTCGCCGACACCCTGCGGCGCGCGCTCGAGTTCGTCGATGCGGACCTGCTCATCCCCAGCTCGAACTGCGGGATGGCGCCCCTACCGAGGCGCGTCGCTCTCGACAAGATGAGCGCCCTGTCAGCGGGAGCGCGAATCGTGCGCGACGAACTCGGCGGCACCGGCGCCTGACCGCGCTCGAGCAGCCGCGTCGTGTGACTCACGCCCTCACGAGGTAGCAGCGCTCCTCGCCGTACTTCGTGAAACCCGCTCGCGCGAGGATCGGCGCGGAGGTGGCGGTGCGCCCCTTCACCAACGCCGTGGTCGCTCCCCGTGCCGCGCTCTGGCGAAGCCGCTCCACGAGGACGGCACGGTAGGCTCCTCGTCCCCGTGCCTGCTCGATCGTCGCCGCTCCCCACAGACGTGCGAAGCCGTCGACGATCGTGCAGCCGCCCGTGCTGACCGCCTCGCCGTCCGCGCTGAGACGGGCGAGAACACGCACCTGCGTGCCTGCGTCGTACGCCGATGTGATCTCGTCGAGTTCGATGCGCAGGCATTCGTCATCGAGCGGCTGCTGCTTCCAGACCGGCACATTGATCGCGTCGACTTCGCGAACCTGCTCGAGCGTTCGCACGACCTCCGCCCTGGCTTCAGGCGGGACATCGCTCGCGGCGCTGTCGATCGTGGCGCTGTCGATCCGGCTCGCGAAGACGGCCACGGTGTCGATGTGCTCGGCTCCGCGCTTGCGGAGCTCGGCTTCGAGATCGGGGCGGTCGGACGCGTTGGTCCAGAACCGCAGCTCGCTCTCGTCCCACGCCCTCGTGCGGTCGATGGCGTGTTCTACGACGGTCGCGGCATCCGCATCCGAGTCGACCTGCGAGCCGCGCACTCCGCCACCGAATCGCGTCGGATACCGCACCAGCTGCAGATGGCTCCGCTGCTGCTCGCTGCCGCGGGGAAACCACACCCACGCCGCCGAGGCTCGCAGGACATCATCGATCGTGTGAGTCATCGCTCTCCTCTGCCGACGGCGACCTCAGCTCGCCGCTCCGACCAGACGCGCGAAGGCGCTCATCCGAGCGACCCCCTCGGGAGTGCGCGGAAGATCGTCGAGCAGGGCCGGTGAGTGGATGAGGTACGCCGCGACCTGCGCCCTCGAGATCGCCACATTCAACCGATTCTGCAGCAGGAGGAACTCCGGGCCTCGAGGAGCATCGCGTCCGCTGGACGCCGCGAGCGAGGTGATCGAGACCACCGCCTCCTTGCCCTGGAAGTTGTCGACCGTGCCGACCGGGACGTCGTGGAAGCCCGCCGCGGCGAGCGCATCGTGCACGGTCTGACGCTGGGCGTTGTACGGCGCGACGACGATGATGTCGTTCTGCGCCAGCGGGCGCGCCGTGGACTCTGCGTCATTGTCGGTGAACGTGCGTCCGACGAGACCGCGTACCAGCGCCACCACTTCGGCCGCCTCTTCCGGCGACTCTGTGGCGTTGCCTCGATGCCGCAGCGGGACGACGTGGAGCCCCGCGTCGACGCCGTCGATCGACCGCCTCTCGGTTCCGGGTGCCGAGGCGAGCTGGCCCGCGTACGCGAGCCTGGACACCGGGGCCGCGACGAACGGATGCATGCGCCACGATCTCGCGAGGAAGTAGCCGTGATCGGGCTTGATGACCGCGTCGCCGTCCATGACCCAGCCGAGCGCCGAGGTGTCGACCGGCTCGGGGTGCGCGCCCTGACTGACCTGAGGAAGCTGCTGCGGGTCTCCGAGGAGCAGCAGGTTCTTCGCTCCGGCCGCGACGGCGATCGTCGACGCGAGCGAGAACTGCCCTGCTTCGTCGACCACGAGGAGATCGAGCCCTCCGCGCTCGACGCGGGCGGTGTTGCTGAAGTCCCACGCTGTGCCGCCGACGACCGCACCGTGCTCGGCCTGCTCGGCGAGGAATGACGCCATGCCGTTCTTGGGGATGACGGTGTAGCCCGGCTCGACGGAGGGGTCTTTCGGAGCCTTGCCGACCTGACTCGCCGGCACACCGTCGGCGACGACTCGTTCGAGGAGGTTCTCGATGATCGCGTGGGACTGCGCCACGACACCGATCCGGAATCCGTGCTCCTTCACCAGCCGGGCGATCACCTGCGAGCCCGTGTAGGTCTTGCCGGTCCCCGGGGGACCCTGCACAGCGAGGTAGCTGCGGTCGAGATCGAGCACGCCTCGGACGATGGCGTCGATCACGTCGTCGCCCTGCTCGGGCAGCGGACGACCGGACAGCGTGCGCGGAGGGATGCGACGAAGCACGTCGGTGGCCGCGTCACGCGGGAACCCGGGTGCGGCCGCGTGGACGGAGTCCGCCCACTCATCGATCGCGCCCTGCAGCGAGACGACGCGTGGCGGCGCAGCCGGAGTGAGAGCGAGGGGAAGCTCGTCCCAGGTCTGCCCCTGGATCGCCGTCTCGGTGATCAGGTAGCCGTCGTCGAGCAACTCGGCGACCGTGACGGTGTGAGGGACATGCACCGCTCGTGACGGTGCCTCGGTGTCGAAGGGAGCCGGCACCGGATACAGGGCGAACGGCTGCGCCCCGGCGCCCAGAGTGGTGCCCGGCGACACCTCGCCGCGGATCTCGATGTCGCGCGACATCACCCGTCGGCCCTCGCCGATGCTCCAGTCCCTCTGCACGCGCGATGAGGCGCGGTCGATGCGCACGACGTCACGCGTGCCGTCCCACATCGTGACCGGTTCGCGCAGTCGCTGGAAGTGCGAGACCCAGAAGCTCTTCGCCTCGCGCGGGAAGTAGTCGATCGCCGCGGCCGCGATGCGATGCACCTGACCGTCGTCGCCTGCGTCGACCGCGCGCTCCGCATCGGCGAGCAGTGACACCGAGCGCGGTGACGGCTCGTAGATCACCTCGTCCGTTTCATCCGGCGGCGCCGGATTCACGCCCTCAGCCCTCGCGATGTCGATCAGCCAGTTGCGGAGGCGCCGGGTGGAGACGCAGTCGTAGCGGTTGTAGTCGGCGAGGTCGGCGAACACGGCATCCGCTTCTTCCTGCTCCCCCGCCGCCGCGAGCTCTCGAGCCGCGACGTACTGCACGATCGAGTCATCGCCCTTCTGGACGTCGCTCGTGCGCACATCCGCGCCCATGTAGAGAGGCTCGAGCTTCTTGATGGAGTACGACCTCGTGCCGACCCGCACGGTCCGCAGCACGAGCGGATACAGGTCGACGAACACTCCTTCACGCAGCAGTCGATCGATCTCACCCTCACGGACGCCGTGCCGCGCCGCCATGGCCACGAGGTGCGAGGTCTCATACGGGGCGTAGTGATAGATGTGCATGCCCGGATGAGCCGCGCGCCGCAGCTTCACGAAGTCGAGGAACCTCTCGAACGCCTCGCGTTCCGCCGCGAAATCGTGTGCCCAGAGCGCGGTGTACTGATCGGAGTTGTCGACCCATCCGAAGAGGTAGTCGATCCCCCAGTGAGCCTGGCCGTCCGGCGCCGGCTCGGTGTAGAGAGGGTCACCCTCGAAGTCGAAGAAGATGTCTCCGTGGCTCGGCACCGGGAGGGTATGGATCGCGGCCGCGTAGTGCACGTCGTAGGTCGGCGCACCGTCGGCATCCGCCTGGATCTGCAGTCGGGCCTGTGCCCTCAGAGTCTCGAACGTGTCGGTGTTCATGCCGTCAGGGGGCGTGGGCGCCTCTGCCAAGGCGTCGATGGTCTCGATGCCGGCGGCTCTCAGTCGCGCACGCTGCACGGGCCGCATGCGGGCGACCATGAGGAGATCTCGGTGCGCGATCACCTGTTCCTCGCAGGTGGCGCAGCGCCCGCACGCCACGACCTCGAGATCGCCGCGGTCGTCGCCCCACGCCAGCGCCGCCCCGGCGGAACCGTCGCCGATGCGACGATCTGCGATGAGCGCGCGCAGACGCGCCCGTCGCACCTGGAACAACGGGAGGAGGTCGTCGACGGAGTGGGTGCTCACTGAGCCGTCGCCGAGGATGAGGTCGACCTCGTCGGATCGTGGGATGCCGAGCCGATCGAGCTGATCGACATATGCCGCGAGCTGCATGAGGGCCGTGACCCGCGCTTTTCGGGCGAGCTTCGAATCCTGCACCCGCCAGCGACCGTCGTCGTCGCGCTTCAGGAAATCTGCGAATCCCACGAACTCGGGTGTAGCGAAAGCCGCCTGGAAGACGACGACAGCGTCGGAGCCGAGTGCCTGAACCGTCTCTTCGACCGCCGCCGCCAGGGCAACTGCGTCGACGGACGACACCTTCTCGACGAGATGCACCCGATCGGCGCCGAGATCATCGAGATAGCGCGCCAAGACGTTCCGCTCATGCACGTCTCCGAGCAGCGCCGCCCGCGCCAGCGTCGCGTCTTCGGGCTCGTCGACCGCGGGGACCCGCCCCAGCTTGGCGTCGATCGCACGGCACCACGCGAACTCGCATTCGGCCGCCGCCTTGAGGTCGCTCGCGCTCCAGATGACGCGCTGCGCCTGAGTGTCGATCCGCACGATGCTCCCGTTCTGTCGGACACTTCGACACTAGCCGCGGCATCCGACACGGGATCACGATGGGCCGCTCAGCGCCACCAGGAGTCGTCGGGCGTCACGGGCAGGTTGCGCTTGTGCTGGGTGGCGAGATAGCGCGACTCGATGCGCCCGGCGACCTCCGGGTCGACCTGGCGCCCTTCGAGGAAGTCGTCGATCTGCTCGTAGGTGAGTCCGAGCTCGTCCTCATCGGCGCGACCGGGCTGACCGTCGAGCAGATCGGCGGTGGGCACCTTGTAGGCGAGCTGGTCGGGAGCGTCGAGGAGCAGGAGAAGCGAACGCCCCTGCCTCTTGGTGAGCCCGGAGAGCGGGAGGATGTCGGCGGCCCCGTCGCCGAACTTCGTGTAGAAGCCCGTCACGGCCTCAGCCGCGTGGTCGGTGCCGATCACGAGCAGACCGTCGTGGCCGGCCAGCGCGTATTGCGTCACCATGCGCACTCGCGCCTTGATGTTGCCGCGATTGAAGTCGCTGATGTCGCTCGTGACGGCGAACTCGATGTCCTCCTCGACGCCGTCGACGCCGTTCTGGATGTTCACCTCGACCGACGCATCCGGCTCGATGAACTCGAGTGCTGCCTGGGCATCCGCCGCGTCCTTCTGGATGCGGTACGGCAGCCGGACGGCGAGGAACTTCGCCTCCCCGCCCGCTGCTCGCACCCGCTCGACGGCGAGCTGCGCCAGACGACCGGCGAGTGTCGAGTCCTGACCGCCCGAGATGCCGAGCACGAAACCTTTCGCGCCGGTGGTGCGCAGGTAGTCGACGAGGAACTGCACGCGGCGCTCCACCTCGATCTCGGGGTCGATCTCGGCCCTCACGCCGAGCGCTTCAGAGATCTGCTGCTGCAGGGTCATGTGTTCCTCCGGTCTACCCGACGTCAGTATCCTCCTCCAGTGTTACATCGAGATGACGTGGATCGCACGCGCGTGACTCCGCGGCGGCCGATGCACCTGAGAGGATGGCGGAGTGAAACTTCTCGTCGCAGCCATGGCCTCCGAACTCGCAGCGTTCCCGGAGGAGCTCGAGGGATTCGACCAGCTCGTGACCGGCGAGGGCAAGATGCAGGCCGTCTACGCCCTGACCCGTGCGCTCGACGCCAAGGAGTACTCCGAGGTCGTGGTCGTCGGCACCGCCGGTGGGATCGACCCTGAACTCGAGGCGACGGTCCACGAGATCGGCAGCGCGCTGCAGCATGACGTGTTCGACCTCGACGGTGTCGCAGGGCAGCACGTGTCTCTGCCGGCGCGCGTGTCGACGGGCCGCGAGGGTGTGCTGATCGCGACCGGAGACAGCTTCGTCGGCGATGCGGGGATCACGGCCGTCATCCGGCCGTCCGGTGCGGGACTGGTCGACATGGAGACCTATGCGTACATCTGGGTCGCCGAGAAGTTCGGGGTGCCGATCCGTGCTTTCCGAGCGATCTCCGATCGAGCCGAGGACGGTGCGCTCGTCGACTTCCGCGAGGCGATCGCCCGCTGCAGCGTGCAGCTGCGCGAGGTGATCCGTCGGGAGTACGGCGTCTGAGACACGCACCGCGTCGGTGCGGGGTCTCAGCGAGTCTCGATGACGCTCGGCCCGTTCGGCGTCGCGCGTACGGAGAGCTGCGCGGGGATCTGCTCCTGCATCGCCTCGACGTGGCTGATCACCCCGACGGTGCGACCGCCCTGTCGGAGCTCGTCGAGGGTGCGCATAGCGACGTCGAGCGTGTCGCCGTCGAGGGATCCGAACCCCTCGTCGATGAAGAGGGTGTCGAGACGGATGCCGCCGGCTCGCGCCGTGACCACCTCGGCGAGTCCGAGAGCGAGGGCGAGCGAACTCAGGAACGTCTCGCCTCCTGACAGGGACTGCGCTGGCCTTGTCTGGCCGGTGAATGCGTCGAACACGACGATCCCGAGCCCGGATGCCGCGCCGCGCGCGGCGAGCGCGTCGGAGTGACGCAGTTGGTAGCGCCCGGTCGACATGTCACCGAGGCGTCGATTGGCCGCCTCGACGATCTCCTCGAGCTCCGCGGCCAGCACGAACGTCTCGAGGGTCATCTTTCGCGTGTTCGCACCGCGCCCGGCGATGGTGTCGGCCAGGTTCTGCAGGACTTCGTACTCGGCGGCGTCCTCCGCGGTGCGCGCGTGCTCGGCGGCGGCGGCCTCGATGAGTGCTGCGAGCTGCTCCGCCACGGCGGCAGCTCGCCCGGCTTCGTCGACCGCTGCCGACCAGCGCTGCCGAGCGGCGAGGGACCTCAGCTCGGCGGGATCGAGATCGATCGGCTCCTCGGGCAGCGTGCGCAGTTCGAGGTCGAGGAGGATCGCGCGCTCCTTCTCTCTGAGCACGGCATGCTGCGTGATCCGGCTCTCGAGCGCCGCCTGGGAAGCGGCGGAGCGCAGCGCCCGCTCGACAGCGGCCACGTCGGGAAACTCGGAGGCGGCGAGTGCGGCGTCCCGCTCGAGCATCGCCGCGGTCGCCGCCTCTGCTCTGCGCTCACGTTCGGCCGACGCCTCGACCAGCGCGAGAGCAGCCTGAACTTCATCGAGCGTCGCAGCGAGCCGCGCTGCCACGGAGTCGAACGGTCCTTTCGCGTCGGCGATCGCCTGACGCGCCTCGGCCATGCGCTGAGCCACGAGCGAGTGCTCCTCGCGGGCTGCGGCCAGCGCGGCGGAGTCACGTTCTCTATCGATCTCGAGCCGCCGGATGCGTTCGATCAGGGCGTCGCGCCGCTGTTCGAGCCTCGTCCGCTCGTGCGAGGCCTCGACGCTCTCCGCGTGTGCGGCGGTCGCGTCGTGCAACTCTGTGGCCGCCTCATCGGCTGCTCGGCCGTCGGCCCGGGTGACTGCGGCGGCGAGATCCGCACGCAGCGCGGACACGTGCTCGGCGGCGTCCCGCTCACGCCGGGCGATGATGTCGCGCTCGGTCTCGGCTTCGTCGACGTCGTCGGCGGACACCGGATCCGTGTGCACGGCGGGAGCGGGATGCTCGGGGGATCCGCATACCGGACACGCTTCGTCGTCCTGCAGGGAAGCCGCCAGCTCTCCCGCGATGCCGTCGAGGCGCCGCTGTCTGAGCTGAGCCAGCGCCGTCTGGGCCGCGGCGAGCGCGGCGCTGGCCTCAGCGAGCTCTCGCTCCGCGCCGCCGTGCGCGACGCGGAGGCGTTCCGCCTCGAGCGCCGCCGCATGCCGCACGGCGGCACCATCTCGCGCTGCAGCCAGATCCGCGACGCGATCGGCACGCTGCCTCGCGGCGTCGCGGTCCAGAGTGAGCTGTTCGAGCTGTCCCGGAAGAGCGAGGCGATCGGCCTCCGCGGCCTCGATCCGCGCGGTCGCCGCCGCCACGGCATCCGCGGCCGCGGTGAGTTCGGCGTCGAGAGCGGACGCGGAACCCTCCAGTTCCGCCGCCCGCTGCCACGTGCCCGTCTGCCTGGTGCGCTCAGCCGCCCATTCCGCGAGATCGTCCGTGACGATGTCGTGAGCCGCCCACACGGCGCGTGCGCGCTTCTCGGCTTCGATCGACGCATCGAGCGCAGAAGACGCCGTCGCCGCGGCCGTGATCGGGCCCCGAAGAAGCTCCGCAGTCCGAGCCTCGTGCAGTTCCGTCCGCGCGTCCGCGATCCGATGCTCCTCGGCCTCGAGACGATCGAGCGCTGCCCTGGCACGATCGCGCTCGATCTGCGCCCTCTGCTCGTCTCGCAGCGTCGCGAGCGCCGCATCCGCGGCATCCGACTCCTTCTCGGCGTCGACACGCTCCGCCGCGCGACGCTCGGCGCGGTAGTCCGCTCGAGCCTGAGCGCGACGCAGACGGTCGAGACGCTCGTCCGTCGTCATCACGAGGGACTCCGCCTCACTCGATGCGGTGTCGCCTCCCTGCGCGTCGCTGTCATGCCCGAGGTCGGCGTTGTCGACCAGTCGCTCGCCTTCGTCGAGGCGGGCTGACACGGTGGCGAGACGGGCTCCGAGTGACCGCTCCGCCGCCTTGCGTCGCTCGTCGAAACGCGTCTGCACGTCCTCGAACCGCTCGGTGCCGAACAGCCGCCGCAGCAGCGCCTGCCGCTCACGACTGCCGGCGAGCAGGAACTCCGAGAAGCGGTTCTGCGCGAGCAGGATCACCTGCAGGAACTGCTCACGGCTGAGCTGCAGGATCTCGTCGAGTTCGTAGGCTGCCTCGCGTTCCTTCGCAGCGAGTCCGATCCACTCGCCGCCGACCAGCGTGTCGAGCTGCACGGCTGCCGACTGCACCGTCATTCCGCCGCCACGCTTCTTGGGCCGCTCGTACTCGGGCGAACGTGTGACCCGGTATCGGCCTGCCGGAGTGCTGAACTCGACGACGACCTCGGTGACGTCGTCGGGCTCGCAGTGGTCGCTGCGCAGTCGCTTCTCGCCGCCCTCGTACCGTGGCACCCCACCGTAGAGAGCGAAGCAAACCGCATCGAGGATGCTGGATTTGCCTGCTCCCGTGCGACCGGCGATCAGGAAGATGCCGTCGTCTGCGAAGGCGTCGAAGTCGACGACCTGACGATCGCGGAACGGCCCGAAGCCCTCGACCTCGAGGAGGTGCAGCTGCATCAGAGCGCCTCCTTCGCTGTCGGAGAGTCTTCGCGTCGAGCGGCCACCGGACTAGACGAGGGCTTCTGCACGAACGCGGTCATCGAGCACCTCGCGGATCAGCTCGGCCTCGCGCTCGGTCGCCCCGTGTCCTGAGCGGACGTGCTCGAGGAAGGCCTCGATCCGTTCAGGATCGGTCACGGCACCCTGCAATCTCTCGACGTACGACCGCTCGATCGTCTCCGAGGTCTGGGACGGCTGATGCTGCACCATCGCGCAGTGCGGATACCGCTCACGGAGTCGGCGCATCGGCTCTGTCTGGGCGAGCGCGTCGGTGTAGACCGCGCAGACCCAGTCCTCCGCGTGAGCGGCGACGTTCTCGGTCGACAGGATCTCCTCGAGGGTGCCCGTGAGCGTGACGAGACGGCGAGGCACGGGGAGCTCGAGCCACTCGACCGATGCCAGTCCGGTCGCGTCGAGCTCGACCAGCCAGGACCCGCGCGGCTTGTTCTGCTCGCCGAAGCTGTAATGCAGGGGGGCGCCCGAGTAGCGCACGCGCTCGCTGATCTGCTGGCGCCCGTGGATGTGACCGAGGGCGACGTAGTCGGGACCGTCGAACACGGTCAGCGGCACGACGTCGAGACCGCCCTGCCGGACCTCGCGCTCGAGGCCCACCGTGGCGTCGACCCCGGCGGAGAAGCAGTGGGCGATCGCGACGGACCGGCCGGGGTGTTCATTCATACCGACCCGTACGAGGTCCATGGCGTGCGCCAGCGTCTGCGCCTGCGTGCGCAGTTCGGCCCCGTTCCAGTGCTGTCGGACGATGGCGGGCTCGAGGTAGGGGATGCCGAAGAAGTGCACGGGGCCGTCGGCGTCTGTCAGTGTCACCGGAGTGCCGATCGCGAGGGGGTCGGTCAGCACATGGATGCCGTCACGCAGCAGTCGCGCCTGGAACCCCAGCCGCGCGGCGGAGTCGTGGTTGCCGCTCGTGACGATCACACGGGCCCCCGTCTCGTGCAGCGCCACGAGAGCGTCACCGAGAAGCGTGTACGCGGGGCCGGCGGGGGTCGCCGAGTCGAACACGTCGCCGGCGACGATGACGACGTCGACCGCGTGGTCGCGAACCTGCGCCGTGAGCGCCCCGAGCACCTCGGCCAGCGCGTCCATGGTCGAGTTGCCATGGAAGGTGCGGCCGATGTGCCAGTCGGAGGTGTGCAGGATTCGCATACTCACACGCTACGAACCCCCACCGACATTCGGTCCGAGGCGTGCCGTGGCGCCCGTTCCCCGCATCGAGATCTCCGCGATCCGGCCGAGAGAGGACGCCACGACGACGTCAGTGCGCAGCGACGGCCAGTCCCGGCTGCGCCGGCATCAGCTCGTCCTTCGTGCCCCGCACCATCACCGCGGCGATCACGGCGGCGACGAGCATGAGGATCGACGCGACGATGAAGACCCAGCCGTAAGCGTCGGTCAGCTGCCCGGGGTCGAGATCCGCCTGGGCGTGCCCTCCGACCGACGCGGCGTACACGGCTGTGAACACCGACAGGCCGATCGATCCGCCGATCTGCATGGCCGAGTTGGCGACTGCCGACGCGATGCCCGCGTCGTACGGAGCCACTCCGGTGAGAGCGAGGTTCTGCAGCGGGATGAAGACGAAGCCCATGCCGACGCCGAGCAGCACGAGCGCCGGGGCGATCTGCACCAGGTAGGCGCCGTCCGGGGTGATGCCCGACAACAGGAACAGACCCGCCGCGGCGATGAGCGGTCCGACGATCATCATCGGCCGCGGTCCGATCACTCCGAGCAGCTTGGTCGCGATCGGGGCGATGATCATCGTGGCGATCGGCAGCGGCAGGGTCGCCGCGCCCGCCTGAAGCGCGCCCATCCCGAGCACGAACTGCAGGTGGAAGGTCAGGTAGAGCGTCGCGCCGATCATGATCGCTCCGGCCACGCCCTGGATCAGGAACGCACCACCCCTGACCCGGTCCGCGACGACCCGCAGCGGAAGGAGCGGCTGGGCCACGCGGCTCTCGACCCAGACGAACGCGGCGAGCAGCACGACTCCGAGCGCGAGGAAGGTGATGGTGAGCGGGTCGCCCCAGCCGTTCTCGGCGAGGCTGAACCCGTAGACGAGGGAGCCGAGACCGAGGGTCACGGTGATCGCGCCCCAGACGTCGTAGCGGTTGTCGCCGTCCGCCCTGCTCTCCGTCAGGAAGAGCGCTCCGCCGATCAGTCCGATCGCGACGAAGAACAGGTTGACGAGCAGGCACCAGCGCCAATCGGTGAACTCCGTGAGGAATCCGCCCAGGAGCAGACCGACGGCCGCTCCTGTTCCTGCGACCGTCCCGAAGACGGCGAACGCCGTGTTGCGCTCCTTCCCGGAGGGGAAGGTCACGGTGAGGAGAGCGAGGGCGGCGGGAGCGAGGAGCGCGGCGAAGACCCCCTGGAGGCCGCGCGCGAGGATCAGCTCCCAGCCGGACTGCGCGAGGCCGCCGAACAGGGACGCCGCGCCGAAGCCCACCATCCCGATCATGAAGGTGCGCTTGCGACCGAGGTAGTCGGCGATGCGTCCTCCGAGCAGAAGCAGCGCGCCGAAGGCGAGGGCGTAGGCCGTGACCACCCACTGACGCTGGCCGTCGCTCAGACCGAGCGATGCCTGCGCCTGCGGCAGGGCGATGCTGACGATGGTGCCGTCGAGGACGACGATCAGCTGCGTGAGGGAGATGACGACGAGCGCCCACCACCGTGTCTGGGGGCGGGCGCGCAGGGACGATGACATGGAAGAACCTCCGGTGTCGGGGACGATGCCGGAGGTTTCGAGCCTCGGACCAGCGCGCGTCAGCGCCTGACCACCTCAGCCGACGGGGCTGAGCAGAGCATCCATATTACCGGAGGAATGACGCCGCGTAACACAGCGTCACACGTCGATGCGTCAGCGCGAGCGCAGCAGAGACGCGTGCTCGGGATGCGCCTGGAACCAGTCGGCGACATACCAGCACACGGCGTCGACCTTGCGATCTCCGCGCTCCTCGATCTCGGCGACCGCTCCCTCCACGACGACGCCCGCGTAGCCGTGGCCGCGGAAAGTCGGGATGGTGAAGGCTCGCGTCAGGGCGATAGTGTTCCCGTCGTCGCGATAGTCGAGCACGCTGACGAGCTGCCCGTCGCGCGTCAGCGTGTACCGCGAGGCGTCCTTCTCATCAGTGAGGATGAAGCCGGCAGCGAGGGTCGAAGTGGTCACCTTCTCCACGTTACGCCTCGCTCCCCGGCCGGCGGCCGTTTTGACACGCGCGGACTTCTTCCGACATAATCCCCCCATGACTACCAACGCAAGCCCTTTGTCCGCCCAGGAGGCGAACAGGACTGCCGGGATGATGATGCCCGGTCGCGTTGGCATGTGTTGCCGAATGTGTCGCTGAACGAACAGCCACTCCGTCTGACCTGACTTCTCGCGATCTGCGAGGACTGGTCTCCGAGCACCCACCCCGTGCTCGCTTCCCGGCTCGCCCGGTCATTCATGCAACGCATCAGAGCCTTCTTCCGGCTCACGTCCTGAGGACTACATCATCATGTCGAACATCGCACTTCTCGAGCGTCCCGCCGCCGCCACCGCCGTCCGCACCGTCTCGTCGGAGCCCGCCGCACCGCTCGATGCAGATCTTCCCGCCGTCCGCTCGCCGCGAGGATTCGCCCTCTACGTCGGTCTCGACGAGATCAAGGCGGCCGAAGCCGGCGTCAGCCTCCCGCTCCTGGTCGACGCTCTGCGCCGCACCCTCGCCGAGCTCGCACCGGGTGCCGAGACGCACGCCACCGTCGCCCTGGCCCCGCACGGCTCCGGCGGCCGCGACCTCGACGTCGTCCGTCTCGCACTGCACGAGCCGGGTGCGATCGCACGCACCAAGGCCGCGGCCGAAGAGGAGGCGACCGACGAAGAAGGCGGCGTCGTGGTCGACATCTCGCGCAAGCGCGTGCTGATCGACGGCGAGTCCGCGGCGTTCACCTACAAGGAGTTCGAGCTGCTGCAGTACCTCGTGCTCCGTGAAGGACGGACGATCGAGCGCAGCGAGCTGGTCTCCGCGCTCTGGCAGGCGCAGGACGACGAGACTCCCGGCGAGCGCACGATCGACGTGCATGTGCGGCGTCTGCGCGCGAAGCTCGGCCGCTACGAGGACATCGTCCGCACCGTGCGCGGCATCGGCTACCGCTTCGACCGGCACGCCGACGTCGTCATCCGCTACGGCCACGGAACGCCCTCGCCCGACCGCTTCTGATCCGAGTGTCAGCCCCGCCACGTATGGTGGGCGCATGACCCTGACCGCGGATGCCGGAGCCGCCGATGCGGCCTCCCGCGGCGCGCCGCGCGAGACCGTGTATCGGCCGGCCGCACCCGTCGATCTCCGCGCGACGGTGGGCATGCTGCGACGGGGGCCCGGCGACCCGACCATGGTGTTCGACGGCCCGGTGATCTGGCGCACGCTGCGAACGCCGCTCGGTCCTGCCGCACTCGCGCTGCGCGCCCGCGGCGACGAGATCATCGCCACGGCGTGGGGCGACGGAGCGGAGCACGCGCTCGACAGCGTCCCGGAGCTGTGCGGCGCGAACGACGACCCCACCGGCTTCGATCCCTCCCATCATCCGCTGATCGCCGACGTCGCACGCCGGTCGGTCGGCATCCGCCTGGCTCGCACGGGCGTCGTGTTCGACGCTCTCGCGTGCGCGATCATCGAGCAGAAGGTGACCGGCCTCGAGGCGTTCCGCGCATGGAGACAGCTCGTCACGAAGTTCGGCGAGCGCGCACCCGGTCCCACCCCGAGGCCGATGTACACCGCCCCCACCGCCGCGCAGTGGCGCCGCATCTCGTCGTGGGACTGGCACCGGGTCGCGGTGCAGCCGCCGCAGTCGAAGACCGTCGTGCGCGCCGCCGAGCGCGCTGAGAGCGTCTCGCGCGCACTTCTGGCCGCCCCCGCCGGCGAGGAGCGCGATCGCGTGCTGACGAGCTTGCCGGGCGTCGGCATCTGGACCTCGGCCGAGACCCGCATCAGAGCCCTCGGCGATCCTGACGCCGTGAGCGTCGGGGACTACCACCTGGCCCATCAGGTCGGCTATGCCCTCACGGGCCACCGCACGGATGACGACGGGATGCTCGAGCTGCTCGCCCCGTGGGCCGGCCACCGGCAGCGAGTGATCCGCCTCATCTTCGCGAGCAGGGTGAGCGAACCCCGTCGTGGGCCGCGGCTCTCCCCCGAAGATCATCGGAGTCGCTGACCCTGCCGCACGGCGCGGATCGCCCCTAGGCTGAGGCCATGTCCCGCAACGCACTCCGCTTCTCCGTCACGGCAGGGCTGCTCATCGTCGGTGTCGTGATCGGCCTGATCTTCCAGAACGTCTGGCTCGGCATCCTGCTCGCCGCGATCGTCTGGCTCGGCTGGTTCATCGGCTACGAGTCCCGGCGCGGCCACAACACCGGCGTCAACGACGAGGACCACGGCGTCGAGCTCTGAGCGTCAGTAGTAGACCGCCAACGGACCGGACGGCCCCTCGACCACCCGCACGGGCGTATCGAACACCCGGGTGAGCACGTCGCCGGTCATGATCTCGGCGGGCGACCCGAACTCGACGACGGCACCGTCCTTCATGGCGCAGATGTGGTCGGCATAGTGCCCCGCGAAGTTGATGTCATGCAGCACGATGACGATCGTGCGCCCCAGCTCCTCCGACGCCCGGCGCAGGTGCTTCATCATCTGCACGGCGTGCTTCATGTCGAGGTTGTTGAGTGGCTCGTCGAGCAGCACGAACTCGGTGTCCTGCGCCAGGACCATGGCGACGTAGGCTCGCTGTCGCTGGCCGCCGGAGAGCTCGTCCAGGTATCGACCTTCGAGGTCCCCGAGATCGAGGAAGTCGATCGCTCTGCTGATGAGCTCCTCGTCGGCGCGCGTCAGCCGGCCCTTCGAATGCGGGAAGCGCCCGAAGCCCACCAGCTGGCGCACGGTGAGACGGGTGACGAAGTGGTTCTCCTGCCGCAGCACCGAGACGATCTTGGCGAGATCCTTCGACTTCGTGGTCGCCACGTCGTATCCGGCGATCTCGATCGCTCCGGCGTCCATGCCGCCGAGCCGGCCGATCATCGTCAGCAGAGTCGACTTTCCCGCGCCGTTCGGACCGATCAGTGCCGTGATGCCGCCGGAGGGGATCCGGAGGTCCACAGGGCCGATCGCGACCTGGTCGCTGTAGTCGCGGCGGACGCCGTCGAGTGTGATCACAGCCTGCCCTTTCTGAGGATGACGACGAGGAACACGGTTCCTCCGACGAGTTCGATGAGGATCGACACCATGCCCTGCGCGTAGAAGACGTTCTTCATGACGAAGTACGCCCCGGCGAGGATCGTGAAGGCGGTGAGCACCGCCACCGGGAAGATGAGCCGGTGGTCGTATGTATCGGCGAACTGGTACGCGAGGGTCGCAACGAGGAAGCCGAGGAACGTCATCGGGCCCACCAGCGCGGTGGAGGTCGCCATCAGCACGGCGACGAGGAAGAGCACGGCATAGAGCTCGCGCTTGTGGTCGAGTCCGAGCGAGCGCGACACGTCGGGTCCGAGCGCGAGGAGATTCAGCCGCCGTGCCCGCAGCCACAGCAGCGCGGACGCGGCGATGCACAGCGGGATCGCGAGCGGCAGGTAGGACGCGTCCGCGTTGGAGACGTTGCCGAAGAGGCGAGCCGCCAGCACGTCGAACTCGCTCGGTGTGAGCAGCCGCTGCATGAAGGTCGATATCGCCCCGAGTCCGCCGCCGATGATGATCCCGATCAGGAGCATGATCTGGAGGTTTCCGTAGCGCCCCGACAGCAGCCATCCGTAGAGCGCCATCGCGAGCCCCACCATGATGACGACCTGCAGGCCGAACTGCCAGACGCCCTGGATCGCGACGAGCCCTGCGACGCCGAACAGGTAGACCGTAGTCGTCTGCACCACCCGATAGAGCGATTCGAACCCCATGATCGACGGCGTGATGATGCGGTTGTTCGTGACCGTCTGAAAGCTCACGGTCGCGATCGCCTGCGCCACCGCGACCACTGCCATCACGGTCACATTCGTCACGCGGAGCTTCGCGATGCGCCAGAACCCCGGCGATCCGATCGGCATGGGGTTGTCCCAGGCGAGCAGGGCGAAGGCGAAGGCCGCGGAGAGGACGATGAGGACGCCCAGCACCAGGGCGTAGCGACGGCGCGCACGCGCGGATGTGAAGGATCCGGAGGTGCGGGCATCGACCGCGAGTGCGCTAGCCACGACGACGCTGCCTCAGCAGGAGGAGGATGAAGACGATCGCGCCGACGATCCCGAGGATCAGCGAGACCGGGACCTCGAACGGCATGATGATCGTGCGGCCGATGATGTCGCAGACCGTGACGATCGCGATGCCCAGCAGACACACCCACGGCAGGTTGCTGCGCAGGTCGTCTCCTCGGACCATCGAGACGATGTTGGGCACGATCAGTCCGAGGAACGGGAGGTTGCCGACGACGACCGTGACGACTCCGGTGGTGACGGCGATCAGCACGGTCCCGAGCAGGATCACGCGGTTGTAGTCGACGCCGACGTTGGTGGCGACCTCCTCCCCCAGTCCGGCGATCGTGAGGCGGTCCGCCACGATGAAGACGACGACCCCGACGACCGCCACGATCCAGAGCATCTCGTACTGCCCGCGGAGCACCGAGGTGAAGCTGCCGGCGAACCAGACGCCGATCGCCTGCAGCGAGTCGGTGACGAGCGCGAAGTACGTCGACACCGATCCGACGACGGCACCGAGCATGATCCCGACGATCGGGACGATGAGCGACGACCGGAGGGAGACGCGGCGCAGGAACGCGAAGAAGACCATCGTGCCGATGAAGGCGGCGATGATGGCGCCCGTCATCCTCAACGGGATCGACGGGTTCGGCACCAGCACCATGACGGTCAGCAGACCGAGCCCTGCCCACTCGGTCGTGCCGGTGGTCGTGGGTTCGACGAAGCGGTTCTGGGTGAGGAGCTGCATCACGAGCCCGGCCATCGCCATGGCGGCTCCCGCGAGGACGAGAGCGATCGTGCGCGGCACGCGGGTGATCTGGAACATCTCCGCGCCGTCCGCGGCCCCCGCGATGTCGTATACGCCCGTGAAGAGCGACACGACGAGGAGTGCGACGACGACGAGGATGCCGACGAGCAGCTTCACGTCGAAGAGCCGCCCGACGGAACGGGGCGACTCGATGGATGCGGTGCGGGTGTGGGTGCGGGTCATCATGCGACGCCGGACGGCGGCATCCGCTCGGAGCGGATGCCGCCGGTCGGCCCTACTTCTGCGCGGCCTCGAGCGCGTCGGCGAGGTCCTCGAGGAACGTGGTGTACGTCTGGATGCCCTCGTTCAGGTAGGTGTCCGTGGGCATGTAGACGATCTGCTCGTCGGCAACGGCGGTGACGCCGGCGAGCGCCTCGGAGCTCTCGAGGATCTCGGACGCCTGCACGTAGTCGGGGGTCTCGGCGGCGAAGACCGCATCGCGGTCGAGCACGAGAAGCCAGTCGGGGTTGGAGGAGGCGATCGCCTCGACGGAGATGTCGTCGCCCTGGTGGTCGTCGGAGGCGTCATCGACCTCGAGCGCCGGCGTCAGACCGAGGATGTCGTAGATCGGTCCGAGCGAGCGCCCGACGGTCGGCGCGAGGTACCCGATCTCGCCGCCGGAGGTGTTCACCGCCATGACGGTGTCGGCGTCGTCGTATGCGGCCTTGGCCCGCTCGACGGCCGCGTCGAAATCGTCGACGAGCGCCTGCGCCTCGTCCTGCTTGCCGAAGATCTCGCCGAGGACGGTGGTCTGACGCTTGAGCTCCTCGTCGAAGGGCTCGCCCTCGCGCGGCTCGAGGTCGATGATCGTGGCGTCCGGCACGAGCTCCGCGATCGCCTCGTTGTGCTGGGTGAATCGCTGGCCGCTGATGATGAGGTCGGGTTCGACGGCGACGATCGCCTCGAGGTCGGGCTCGCTGTGCAGGCCGATGTCGACGATCGACTCGTCGTCGAGGTACGACACGGTGTCCGGCATGAGCGCGACAGCGCCGGCCGAGAGCTCGACTCCCCAGTCGGAGAGGGTCTGGAACGTGCGGTTGTCCAGTGCGACGACGGATGCAGGGGGCGTGGCGATCTCGTGCGATCCGCTGTTGTCCTCGACGGTGACCGAGTCCGCTGCGGCTGCGGTCCCCTGCGGCTCGGCGTCGGAGCCGGAGGCGCAGCCGGCGAGGGTGAGGAGGCCGACGAGACCGACGCTCGTAGCGGTGAGGATTCTGGGCATGGACATGGAGAGACTCCTGTTCTGCGGTGATGAGTGCGCGGAAACGGCGCGGGAACGGCGGACTTAGGATGCCCTAACTCCACCTCCAAGATAGGTTAGCCTTACTTTATGAGCGATATGAAATCCCGCTTCTCCATCGAGCGCCGCGGCCTCGATCTGCGCTTCCGCACCGTCACGCTGACCGCCCGGGAATGGCTGGCCCCTGGCTACGTGCGTGTCCGGCTCAGTGGCAGTGACCTCGAGGGCTTCGACTCTCCCGGCTCCGACGACCACATGCGCCTCTTCTTCCCGTCCGGTCCCGTGGAGTCCCTCGAGCAGATGCGGGAGGCGCCGAGTCGCGAGTACACACCTCTCGCCTGGGGCGACGACTGGCTCGACGTCGAGTTCGCGGTGCACGGCGACGCGGGGGTCGGCGCCCCGTGGGCCGCGACCGCTCCGCTGGGTGGATCGATCGGAGTTGGTGGCCCCCGCGGTTCGGCCGTGCTCAGCGGCAGCCCCGGATCCTGGCTTCTCGTCGGAGACGAGACCGCCATCCCGGCGATCCGACGCTTCGCCTCGTCGATACCCGCCGGGGTGCCCGCCCGCATCGTGATCGAGACGGCCTCCGTCGGCCGGGAGATCGAGATCGACACCCCGGTCGACGTGGAATGGCTGCACCGTGGCGACGCCGCCGAAGGCTCCGCCCTCATCGCATTCCTCGACCGCCTGACCGCCGACGATTCGGTCGGCGACGACCCGTTCGTGTTCATCGCCGCCGAGCAGTCGGTCGTGAAGCCCGGGCGCGCGCTGCTCAGCCGGTGGGGCGTCGACTCCGCGAACGCGGTGGTCAAGGGCTATTGGAAGCGGGGCGAAGCGGAGTACCACGCTCCGCACTAGTGCGATCCGGGCGCCGACTGGAAGACTGGACGCATGGCTCTTCTGGATCACCTGGGCATCACCGTCAACGAGCTGGAGCGCGGTCGCGCGCAGTTCCATCCCGTGCTGACGGCCCTCGGCTATCAGAGCGGCGGCGAGGACGACCACTCGATCTCGTGGCACAACGGCGACGAGACCGAGATCATCCTGTACGCCTGGGATGAGGAATCCGGGCCCCATCGTCACGGCCGCGTGGGATGGCAGCACATCGCTTTCTCGGTGTCGACGCGAGACGAGGTCGACCGCCTTCACGCCGTCGCGCGCGATGCGGGATGGTCGGCCGTGCGCGAGCCCAAGGAATATCCGCGATACACGGAGCGCTACTACGCCTCGTTCGTGGAGGATGCCGACGGCATCCGGATCGAGTTCATGCACAACCCGCCGCGCGAGTCCGAGTGACGCGCGAGCTCTGCGGCGGGTGAGCCCGGCTCTCCTGCACACCGAGGCCGGAACACGAGTTCCTCCCACTGCTCGGGATGGCGGTATACAGCGACGCCTCTTCCGATTCCTCGTCTGGAACGATGCGAGGATGACACGGTGCACCTCATGAACGACGCTCAGATCTGGACCATGATCGGGTGCTTCACCGCGCTCATGTTCGGCATGCTCACGGTCGTCTCGACGGTGTTCATCCGCGTGGTGCGCACCGAGATCGGCGGGCTGCGCGGGGAGATCGGCGGGCTGCGCGGGGGGATGAACGCGCAGATCGGCGGGCTGCGCGGGGAGATGGACGCACAGATCGGCGGACTCCGGGGCGAGATGAACGCCCGCTTCGATGCCCTGAACACGCGGATCGACGGACTCGACCGCGACATGCAGGCCGTCGTCAAGCGCTCATTCGGCCTCGACCGCGACTGACAACTGACACCGGCAGCCGGCCGCCCGCAGCTCAGACCACGGGTGCGGCGACGGCCTCGGCATCCGTGCGGTCGGTGAAGGCCTCTTTCGGAACGAAGACGAGGATCGCGGCGGCGATCAGCGCGGTCACACCGCAGACCACCCACACGGTGATGTACCCGGCGAATGATCCCGCAGTGCCTTCGACCGCCCCGCTCACGCCGTTGAGGAGCGCGATCCCGAAGATGCACGAGGCGATCGCTCCGCCCACGGTCTTGACCGAGTTCGTGAGGCCTGTCGCGACGCCCGTCTGGGTCGCCGGAGCCGCCGACGCCGCAGCCGCGGGAAGGGCGGCCACGAGAGCACCCGAGCCGAGGCCGACGATGACCATGTTGGTCACCACCTGCACGTACGAATCGTGGAACGGAAGGAACAGCAGGAAGCCGATGCCGACGAGCAGAGATGCGCCCATCAGGGTGATCCGCGGAGTCAGCAGACGAGCGATGAGCGGGAACAGCAGGGCTCCCGCGATCATCGCGATCAGGTAGAGCCCGATGATCAGGGACGTCGCGAAACCCGTGGTTCCGAGCCCGTAGCCGTAGACACCGGGGTCGGTGCGGGCGAATGTCGACAGCGGCGCCTGTGCACCCAGCACGCTCACCCCGAAGAGGCCGGCGGTGAGGAAGACCGGGCCGAGTGCCGGCGAGCGGAACATGCGCACGTCGATGAGCGGGTCGTCGCAGCGCAGTTCCCAGAGCACGAACGGGATGACGAGCAGAAGGCCGAGGACGACGACGGCCCAGGACCAGGGGTTGACGAGTCCGCCCTCGAGACGGAGCAGGCTGAGACCCCCGGTGAAGCAGATCAGCGCGAGCGAGATCAGCACGACGCCGACAGTGTCGAAGACACCGCCGGTCGGATCGGGAGACTCCTTCACCCCGAACAGGATCACGAAGAAGCACACGACGATGAGCACGGCGGGGATGAGCAGCACCACCGTCAGGGGCAGGACATCGATCAGGGCTCCGCCCACGAGCGCACCGATGATCGCGCCGCCTTCGAGCGCCGCGACGAGGAGTCCCGCGGCCTTCGCCGTGATCGACGAACGCCCCTCCATGCGACGGGAGCGCGACCAGATGAGCGCGATCTCGAGCGGCAGCCAGACGACGTAGAACCCCATCAGCGTCCAGCCGACCAGGAACACGGGGAACGAATCGGTGAAGGGCAGGACGAGCGCCGCCGCGGCGGTGAGCGCCGTCGAGATGAGCAGCATCCGCTTGTGGCCGACCATGTCGCCGAGCTTCGCGAAAGCGGGCACCACCAGAGCCGACAGCATGAGCTGCGTGCCCTCGAGCCAATTGACATCGGCGTCGTGGATGCCGAGGTGCCGCGCGATGTCCGTGAGCATGGGCGTGTAGTAGCCCTGCAGCACGCCGCTGGTGAACTCGACGAAGGCGAGGAAGCCGACGACGGTGGCGAGGGTTCCCAGAGTTCGGGTGCGCGTCATCGCGGCTCCTCGGTGAAAGGACTGGATCGGGCACCGAAGCGCCCGCGGAGGGGTGAGATCACCCTAGCCGCTCGAGGAGCGCCCGATGGAACCGCTCCCCCCGCTCGAGCGCGACGATCTCGACGTTCTCATCGACGCCGTGGATCGACGCCCGCTGTGCGTTCGACATCTCGAGCGGCGCGAAGCGGTAGACGGCGGGGGCGAAACGGTGGAAGTGGCGGGAGTCCGTCGCCGCCATCATCACGTACGGCACCGCGGGGACTCCCGGGTGAGAGACGGCGAGAGCGTCGGCGAGCAGCGTGAACTGAGCGTTGTCGGTCGCGGACTCGGGCGACGGCTCGCTCGCCTCCTCGACGGATACGGTGATGAGCGGATCCCGGATGCGCCGACGCACCCGCAGCACCGTCTGCTGCGTCGTCTCACCCAGCGCGATGCGCAGGTTGACCGTCGCCGAGGCCTGCGACGGCAGGACGTTCGCGGCAGTGCCGCCCGACTGCATGGTCGGAGCCACCGTTGTGCGCACGAGTGCTGCAGGCTCGCCGCCGAGCGCGGCGAACAGCCGACCGGTGACCGGCGGGGCGGAGCCGAGCAGCCTGAGCAGATGCCCTGCCGGACCGGGAGTCTGAGCTCCGAGCTGCGACAGCATCCGTCCGATCGCTTTCGACGGACGCGGTCGGAACGTGCGGGGGCCGAGCCGATCGACGGCCCTCGCCACGCGCCGGACCGCTGTGAGAGCGGGCGGTGCCGAGGCGTGACCACCCTCACCACGCGCCGAGAGCGTGAGCGTCATGACGCCCTTCTCCCCCACGCCGATCATCGCCGCCCGTCCCGGAACGAAGGGCAGCGGCGCATCCACGACGGCGCCGCCCTCGTCCACCACGAGCCACGGGATGATGCCGCGATCGCGCAGGACGCGGGCGATCTCCTCGGCTGCTCGACCGAAGGTCTCCTCATTGCCCCCGAACGACAGGTAGACGTCCCGTGCGGGGGTGAACCCGTCGGCGAGCAGGTTCTCGACCGCCTCGAGCACGACGATCAGCGGACCCTTGTCATCGAGAGCACCACGACCGTAGACGACTCCGTCGGCGATGACGCCCTCGAACGGGGGATGCGTCCATGCGTCGCTCTCGTCGACGGGGACGACGTCATAATGCGCCATCAGCACGACCGGCCCCGCAGCGCCGGCGTCCCTGCCCGTCCAGTGGAAGAGCAGCCCGAAATCGGTGTGCCGTTCGAGTGCGAGATGCTCGTGGACGAGCGGGTAGAGCTGCGCGATCAGGGCGACGAACGACTCGAACGGCTCGGTTCCGCGCTCCTCGACCTCGGCCGACACGGTCGGCAGCTGGATCATCTGCGAAAGCCGTTCGGCGATTCCCGGTCGAGGTTCCGTCACGTCGGCCATCGTATCGCCGGGGCGATTCCCGCCGGCTCGCCGTACTCCGGTCGACGTCCGTCCTGCTCGGCGCCGGCGCCGCGAGACAATGGAGGGATGAGCCTGTTCGCCCTGGCACCCAAGCGCGGTCCGCGCTGGCATCTCGCCACCCAAGCGGCGCTGGGCATCGCGGTGCCGATAGCGGTCATGACCGTGCTCGGCGAGCCGTCGCTCGGCTACGTCGCGGCCTCGGGCGCATTCACGGTCCTCTTCGCCGGGACGGCACCGGTGATCGATCGGGCGAGGATCCTGCCGTTCGTGGCCGCGGGCCTCATCGTCAGCGCCGCTCTCGGAGTGGTTGTCTCCGCCAACGCCTGGCTCGTGAGCATCGGCGTCGTGGTGGTCGCGGTCGTCAGCGCTGCCCTGGCGTTCGGGTTCCGACTGGGCCCGCCCGGACCGCTCTTCTTCGTGCTGGTCTTCGGTCTGTCGGCGCACGTCGTGGCGAGCTCGCCCCTGGCACCGCTGACCTACCTCGGGGCACTCGCGGCCGGCTGCGTGTTCTCCTATCTGCTCGCGATGGCGCCGCTTCTGCGTCCTCGAGCGCGCTCGATCTCCGCTCGGCCGCTGAGCGAGCTGCTCCCGGGCCCCGCATTCACCCCCGATTCGCGCATGCTCGTAATCCGGGTCGCGATCGTCGCCGTCATCGGCGTCCTGCTGGGACTGGTGATCGACCCCACCCGGACGTACTGGATCGTGGGGTCGGCGGTGGCGGTGATCGGCGTGGCCGCCGCCCGTCGCGCCGCCGTCCAGCGCGGACTCCATCGCATGCTCGGAACCGTGGTCGGGGCCGGCGTGTACGCGCTGCTCGCGCTGCTGCATCCGTCGGGGCTGTGGCTCGCTCTGCTGCTGGGCGCGCTGCAGTTCACGATCGAGCTCGTCGTCGTCAGGCACTACGCTCTCGCGCTCGTCTTCATCACCCCTCTGGTGCTTCTGCTGACGGGCGCAGCGACGGGCGAGATCGGTTCGATGGACGTCGCCGGGGAGAGGATCGTCGACACCCTCGTCGGAGCTGCTCTGGGTGCGATCTCCGGCTTGCTGCATCCGCGCGCGACCACGTCTTCCGTGTGACTCTCTCGACGTCTGCCGTCGCACGCGCCATACTCACAGCATGACCCGTGCGCCTGAGATCGCCGACTACCACCGCAGGCTCAGCTCGGAGGATCGGCTGATATGCGACCTCCTCGCGGACGAGATCGACCGAGCACTCCCCGACGCCGCCGCCAAGGTCTGGCACGCGCACCCGGTCTGGTTCCTCGACGGCAATCCGATCGTCGGATACGACCGCTTGAAGGATGCCGTCCGACTGATGTTCTGGAGCGGCCAGTCGTTCGCAGAGCCCGGACTCGTCGCCTCAGGATCCTTCGAGGCCGCCGAGAAGAGATTCACCTCCGCCTCGGAGATCGACACCGACCGGCTCGCCGTCTGGCTGTCGGAGTCGCGGGTCGTGCAATGGGACTACGAGCACATCCGCACGAACCGGGGCCTCGTCAAGCGCACCTCGTTCTGATCGCGGCTCGGGAACACCGCGAGACGGTGCGCGGTTGCACCTCGAGAGCCGAGAGGAGAGCCATGGAACTGACGCTCGTGACCTCCGCGTTCTGCGGAGCGTGCTCGCGCACCCGCTCGGTCGTGGAGGACGCCGTGCGCTACCTTCCCGACGCGACCGTCACCGAGATCGACGTCGCGAGAGAACCGGATGCCGCGGAGGCGCTCGACATCCGCTTCACCCCGACCGTCATCATCCGCGATGATTCGGGCGCAGAAGTGTTCCGCGCCGAAGGTGTGCCGACGGTGCCTCAGGTGCTCACGGCGGCGGTGAAGGCCCTCCCCGCCTGAGCGCGACGTCGCTCTTGCGGATGTCCGACCCCCGGCGCAGAATGAGCCGCAGCGGGACCGACGGCGGCCCCGCCTGACAAGGCTGGGGTCAGTCATGGCCAATCTCAATCCCTATCTCTCGTTCCGCACCGAGGCGCGACAGGCGATGGAGTTCTATCAGGGCGTGCTCGGCGGTGATCTCGAGATCAACGTGTTCGGCGAGTTCCCCGACATGGTCCAGAACCCGGATCAGCACGATCTCGTGATGCATGCGCAGCTCACGACGCCGGACGGCCTGGTGCTCATGGCCTCAGACACCCCCGACGGCATCCCGTTCGAGCCGCCCCAGGGATTCTCGGTCTCGCTCAGCGGCAACTCGCAGGAGAAGACGCAACAGGTCTGGGACGCCCTGTCCGACGGTGCGGCGATCACCATGCCGCTCGACACCCCGCCGTGGGGCGGCACGTTCGGAATGCTCGTCGATCGTTTCGGAGTGCCCTGGATGCTGCACGGCGACCCCGATTGAGTCGCTCAGCGCAGGGCTTCGGCCTCGATGAACGCTCGGAGCTCGTGCTCGTCGTCGGCCATCTCGGTCCTGCGCTGCGGAGCGTCGAGCATCGCGCGCAGCTCTGAGGAGTACTCGAGCTCGACGCCGATCGCCTCGCAGATCGTCTCGGCGAACTTCTGCGGCTTCGCCGTCTCGAGCACCAGCATGGGCACGCCGGGCTCGACGTTCTCGCGAGCGACCTTGACACCGTCGGCGGTGTGCGGGTCGATGATGTCCCCCGTCGCCTCATAGACGGACCTGATCGTCGCGAGCCTGTCGTCGTGCGTCGAGGTGCCGCTGACGATGCCGAACTCCTCGACGAAACGCGCCAGATCGGAGGTGAAATCGAAGAAACCCTGGGTGTCGAGCTCCTGCCAGGCCTTCACGACGCGGCTCGCGTCACGACCCACGAGTTCGAAGATGAAGCGCTCGAGGTTCGACGCCTTCGAGATGTCCATCGACGGGCTCGAGGTGGCGAGCGTCTGCGCGGCGCTCCGCGGCCGGTAGACGCCGGTGCGGAAGAACTCGTCGAGCACGTTGTTCTCGTTGGCGGCGAGCACGAGGCGACGGATGGGCAGCCCCATCTCCTTCGCGAAGAACCCCGAGAGGATGTTGCCGAAGTTTCCGGACGGCACCGTGAACGACACCTCGGTCCATCCCCCGGCGTCCGTCGCGCGCAGCCACGCCCAGAAGTAGTAGACGACCTGGGCGGTGATGCGGGCGAGGTTGATCGAGTTGACCGCACCGAGGTGCTGAGCGCGCTTGAAGTCGAGGTCGCCGGCGAGGGACTTGACGAGGTTCTGGCAATCGTCGAACACGCCGTCGACGACGATGTTGTGGATGTTGTCATCGTCGAGCGAGAACATCTGCGCGCGCTGGAACGCGCTCATGCGCCCCTTCGGGGACAGCATGAACACCGAGATGCGGTCCTTGCCGCGAAGAGCGTGCTCGGCAGCCGAGCCGGTGTCTCCCGAGGTCGCGCCGAGGATGTTGAGGACAGAGCCCTTGCGCTCGAGCGCGTACTCGACGACCTGCCCGAGGAACTGCATGGCCATGTCCTTGAAAGCGAGGGTCGGCCCCTCGGAGAGGCCCACCAGGGTGAGATCGTCGCCGATCGACCGCAGGGGCACGACCTCTTCAGGGAACGGCTCGTAGGCGGCCTCCGTCATGCGGGCGAGATCGGCCCGCGGGATGTCCGTGGCGAAGAGACCGAGCACCTCGGTGGCGAGCTGCGGATACGTCAGGGCACGCCAGCGCTCGAGCGTCTCTCCGTCGACCGTGGGCATCGTCTCGGGGACGGCCAGTCCTCCGTCGGGCGCGAGCCCCTCGAGCAGGGTCTCGCAGTACGGCAGCGGCTGCATGCCGCCTCGGGTGGAGATGTACTGCACGGGAGCTCCTCGGTTCGGGATCGGCACGGGGCTTCCATTGTCGCAGGTGGGCGCGGGGTGATTTCACGATCAGGACGCGCGTCTCACGACATAGCGCGTTCATCGCGCGGAGGCAATGGTGTTCCGCTGTGAACTCGTATCTCTTAGCGTGGACCCCATCAACAGAACAGGAGCCCTCATGACTGCGAAGACCCATACCGCGCATGACCACAAGCCCGCGGACGGCCAGGCTCCCACGACAGCCTCGACGCCGGCCGAACCCCTCTACGAGCGTGTCGACCTCGATCGCTACGTCGTGCTGCACGACGGCCCCGTCGGATACGTCGAGCACGTGCATCCTGTCTTCGTCTGCTACGTCGGCCACCCTTACCCTCACGCCGACGAGATCGCTCAGGTGCATGACTTCCACGACGCGGTGAGGACTGTCCTGCACCGCGCCGTCTCGAAGCGGCGCGCTCAGTGAGCCACGAGGTCTGGCCCGGTTCCCCCTACCCGCTCGGCGCGACCTTCGACGGCCAGGGCACGAACTTCGCCCTGTTCAGCGAGGGCGCCGAGAAGGTCGAACTGTGTCTGTTCGACGACGACGGCAACGAGGAGCGCGTCCAGCTCGAAGAGGTCGACGCGTTCGTCTGGCACGGCTACCTGCCCTCCGTGCAGCCCGGACAGCTCTACGGATACCGCGTGCACGGACCGTACGACCCCGCGCAGGGAAAGCGATTCAACCCGAACAAGCTCCTCCTCGACCCGTACGCGAAATCCGTGGCCGGCCGGGTCGACTGGGGGCAGCCCCTGTTCGGCTACGACTTCGGCGACCCCGATTCCCGCAACGATGAAGACTCCGCCGCGACGATGGTCAAGGGCGTCGTCGTGAACCCGTTCTTCGAGTGGGCGGGCGACCGACTGCCCAAGACCCCTTACGCACAGAGCGTGATCTACGAGGCGCACGTCAAGGGACTGACCGAGCTGCACCCGGACATCCCCGAGGAGCTGCGGGGCACGTATGCGGCCATCGGCCACCCGTCGGTCATCGAGCACCTGGTGCACCTCGGCGTCACCGCGATCGAGCTGATGCCGGTGCATCAGTTCGTCTATGACTCGACCCTCGAGGAGAAGGGCCTCACGAACTACTGGGGCTACAACACGCTCGCCTTCTTCGCGCCGCACAACGACTACTCCTCCAGCGGGCAGCACGGTCAGCAGGTGCAGGAGTTCAAGGCCATGGTGCGCGCACTGCACTCGGCGGGGATCGAGGTCATCCTCGACGTGGTCTACAACCACACCGCCGAGGGCAACCACATGGGGCCGATGCTGTCGATGCGGGGCATCGACAACGAGGCGTACTACCGCCTCGAAGAGGACCGTCGCTACTACACCGACTACACGGGCACGGGCAACAGCCTCAACGCCGGCAACCCGCACGCGCTGCAGCTGATCATGGACTCGCTGCGGTACTGGGTCACGGAGATGCATGTCGACGGCTTCCGCTTCGATCTCGCCTCGACTCTCGCGCGCGAGTTCTACGACGTCGACCGTCTCGCGGCCTTCTTCGAGCTGGTGCAGCAGGATCCGATCGTCTCGCAGGTGAAGCTCATCGCCGAGCCGTGGGATGTGGGCCCCGGCGGATACCAGGTCGGCAACTTCCCTCCGCAGTGGACGGAGTGGAACGGCAAGTACCGCGACACCGTGCGCGACTTCTGGCGCGGTGAGCCGCAGGCGCTCGGCGAGTTCGCATCGCGTCTCACCGGTTCCGCCGACCTGTACGAGCACTCCGGTCGGCGTCCCGTGGCGTCGATCAACTTCGTCACCGCTCACGACGGCTTCACGCTGCGCGACCTCGTGTCGTACAACGAGAAGCACAACGAGGCCAACGGCGAGGACAACAACGACGGCGAATCCCACAACCGCTCGAGCAACAACGGCGTCGAGGGGCCCACCGACGACGAGACGATCAACCGCGTCCGCGCCCGACAGCAGCGCAACTTCCTCGCGACACTGCTGCTGTCGCAGGGAGTGCCGATGATCGCGCACGGCGACGAGCTCGGTCGCACCCAGGACGGCAACAACAACGGTTACGCGCAGGACAACGAGCTCACCTGGGTCGATTGGGAGGCGGCGGATCGTCCTCTCGTCGAGTTCACGGCAGCGGTGGCGAGACTGCGCCGCATGCACCCGACGTTCCGCCGCAGCCGGTTCTTCGACGGCCGGCCGGTGCGGTCGGAGGACGGCGAACGAGTGCCGGATGTGGTCTGGCTGCGACCCGACGGCCGCCGGATGGAGCCCGAGGACTGGGATTCCGGATTCGGTCTCGCGATCGGCATGTTCTTGAACGGACAGGGCATCCGCGAGAAGGACCGCCGTGGACAGCCGGTGACGGATCAGAACTTCCTCGTCTACTTCCACAGCGGGACGGAGGCTATCGACGCCGTGCTCCCCGACGAGCGCCACGGGCGTGCGTGGGAGGTCGCCGTCGACACCGCCGGCGACCGTGCCGGAGGCGACGCGATCGACGCCGGCGCTCCGGTGACCCTCGAAGCCAACTCGATGCTGGTGCTGCGCGAAGTCGATCAGACCGAGGTGCCGACGGACGACTCCGTCGAGGCCTCGCTGCGCATCCAGACCGAGCGCGCCGAAGCTCCGTCACCCGCCCCGACCCCGGAGCTGCCTCGATGACCCACCGCCCGCTCTCGACCTATCGTCTGCAGATCCGAGCGGGTTTCACGCTCGACGACGCGGCATCGATCACGGAGTACCTCACCGAGCTGGGTGCCTCGTGGGCGTACCTCTCACCGCTGCTCGCGGCCGTGCCGGGGTCGGACCACGGCTACGACGTCGTCGATCATTCCCGGGTCGACGATGCCCGCGGTGGCCCCGAGGGGCTCGAGCGCTTCTCCGCCGCGGCCCGCTCAGCGGGGCTCGGGGTCCTCGTCGACATCGTCCCGAACCACGTCGGCGTGGCCGTCCCGCGCGCGAACCTCTGGTGGTGGGATCTGCTGCGGCTCGGGCGCTCATCGCGCCATGCGCTGGCATTCGACGTCGACCCGCGACTGTCCGACGGACGGGTGCGACTGCCGATCCTCGGGTCGTCGCTCGCGGAGGTGCTGTCAGCCGATGAGATCGTCGTCGACACGACCCCGGCCGACGATGCCCCCGACGGAACGCTGTCGTACTTCGACCACGTGCTTCCCCTGGCACCGGGATCGGGAGAGCTCGCAGACGATCTGCCTGCCCTCCTCGACGCCCAGCACTACGAGCTGCGGTTCTGGGAGGACCAGAACACCGACCTCGACTACCGTCGGTTCTTCGCCGTGTCCGAGCTCGCCGGCATCCGCGTCGAGATCCCGGATGTCTTCGAGGAGTCGCACCGCGAGATCGCCCGGTGGATCACCGACGGTCTGGCCGACGGACTCCGCGTCGACCATCCCGACGGGCTGACGGATCCCGGCGAGTACCTCGAGCGACTCGCCGACATCACCGGCGGCGCGTACACGGTCGTCGAGAAGATCCTCGAACCGGGTGAGCAGCTGCCGTCCTGGTGGCGCACCGACGGCACGACCGGCTACGACGCGATGGGCGAGATCGACCGCGTGCTGATCGACGGCGACGGAGTCGCAGCCCTCGACCTCCTCGACTCGCGGCTGCGGGACGAGACCGGTCTGCCGGCCGCGAAGTCCTGGGCCGACCTGATCCACTCCACGAAGCGGATGATCGCCGACGACCTCCTGCAGTCCGAGGTGCGACGCCTCGTCAGGGCTCTGCCGTTCGGCGTGGTCGGCGCCGAGGACGCGCTCGCCGAGATCGTGGCGAGCTTCCCGGTCTACCGGTCCTACCTCCCGGCGGGACGCGAGCATCTGCAGCACGCGATCGACGACGCCGCACGGCGCCGCCCCGACCTCGCGGGATCGTTCGCCGAGCTGACACCCCTGCTGCTCGACACCTCGCTCGAGGTCTCGCAACGCTTTCCGCAGGTGACGGGAGCGGTGATGGCCAAGGGCGTGGAGGACACCGCGTTCTACCGCCACACCCGCCTCGGCACCCTCACCGAGGTCGGCGGCGATCCCTCGATCGCCTCCGTCTCGGTCGACGAGTTCCATGACGCCCAGCAGGCGCGGCTCGCGTCGTGGCCGTACTCGCTCACCGCTATGTCGACCCATGACACCAAGCGATCCGAGGACGTCCGTGCGCGTCTGTCGGTGCTCTCCGAGATTCCGGACCGCTGGGCGCAGGTGCTGACCGAGCTCCGTGCCGTCGCCTCGACAGGACACGGGCCACTCGATTCCCTTCTCTGGCAGGCCGCGGTCGGAGCATGGCCGATCTCGTCGGAGCGCCTGCTCGCCTACGGGCTGAAGGCCGCGCGCGAGGCTGCGGAATCGACCGGATGGCAGCATCCGGACCTCGAGTTCGAGAAGGGCGTCGAAGCGATCGCCGAGGCGGCGAACGGGCGGGCTCGACCGATCCTCGAGGGATTCGTCGGCGAGATCGTCGACTCCGGTCGGGTCAACTCGCTGTCCGCGAAGCTCCTGCAGCTCGCAGCCCCCGGTGTGCCCGACGTCTACCAGGGCACCGAACTGTGGGACCACTCGCTCGTCGACCCCGACAACCGGCGGCCGGTCGATTTCGCAGCGCGTTCGGCGATGCTGGGTCGACTCGATGCCGACGTCTCTCGCGGCATCCTTCCTCCCATCGACGACTCGGGCCTCGCGAAGATGCTCGTCACGTCGCGCACGTTGCGTCTGCGCCGGGACAACCCCGAGCTCTTCTACCGGTATCGCCCGGGCGGTGTCGCCGGTGAGGCGTCGGATCATGTGGTCGCGGCGGACCGGGGCGGTGTGCTGGCGGTGGCGTCGCGTCTGCCCGTCGGACTCGAGCGCCGCGGCGGATGGGGCGACACCGTGCTGCTGCGCCGCGAACTGCCGGCGACGGACGCGATCACCGGTCGCCGCTTCGGCCGCGGTCCGATCCGGCTGGCCGACCTGCTCGACACGTATCCGGTCGCGCTGCTGGTGGACGAGCGATGATCTCGGTCTGGGCTCCCCGCGCCGACAGCGTGCGGCTGCGTCGTCTGACACCCGCGTGCACCACGATCTCGGAGCACGACCTCACGACGGCTGATGACGGTTCGGGATGGTGGAGCACCGATGTGGCGATGTCCGAGGGCGAGCGCTATGGCTTCCTCCTCGGCGACAGCACCGACCTGCGCCCTGATCCGCGGTCGCTGCGGCAGCCGCGGGGCGTGCACGGGCCCTCGGCTCTCTTCGATCCGGCCCGCTTCGAGTGGACCGACGGGGACTGGCGCGGTGCGCCGCTCGACGGTGGCGTGATCTACGAGCTGCACGTCGGGACATTCACACCGGACGGCACGCTCGACGCGCTCATCGGGCATCTCGATCACCTCGTCGAACTCGGCATCACGCATGTCGAGCTGCTCCCGGTCAACGCGTTCAGCGGCGACTGGAACTGGGGTTACGACGGCGTGCTCTGGTACGCCGTGCATGAGGGGTACGGCGGACCCGCCGCATACCAGCGGTTCGTCGACGCCGCCCACTCACGCGGCATCGCGGTGATCCAGGACGTCGTCTACAACCACCTCGGACCCAGCGGCAACTACCTGCCCGAGTTCGGTCCGTATCTGCGCGAGGGCCGGCACACGGCGTGGGGCGACTCGGTGAACCTCGACGAGCCGGCCGTGCGCGAGTACATCATCGAGAACGCGCTGATGTGGCTCCGTGACTTCCACGTCGACGGGCTGCGGCTCGACGCCGTGCACGCACTGCACGACGAGAGCACCCCGCACCTCCTGCACGAGCTGTCCGAGCGCGTAGATGCGCTCGCTCGCGAGGTCGATCGCCCGCTGAGCCTGATCGCCGAGTCGGATCTGAACGACCCGGTCATGGTCCTCTCCCACGAGGAGGGAGGGAACGGCCTCACCGCGCAGTGGTCAGACGACTGGCATCACGCGGTGCACGTCGCGCTCACCGGCGAGACCGACGGGTACTACGCCGACTTCGCCGCGCCGGACGCGCTGGCGAAGGTCACTCAGACCGGGTTCTTCCACGACGGGACGTACTCGTCGTTCCGCGGGCGCACGCACGGCGCGCCGCTGCCGCCGAGCGTCCCTGCCTGGCGACTGGTCACATTCGCGCAGGACCACGACCAGATCGGCAACCGTGCAGCGGGAGATCGGCTGACCGCTTCGCTCTCCTCCGATCGACTCGCCGTCGCCGCGGTTCTCACTCTGACCGCACCGGGCACCCCCATGCTGTTCATGGGTGAGGAGTGGGCTGCGTCCACCCCGTGGCAGTTCTTCACCTCGCACAAGGAACCGGAGCTCGCGAAAGCCACCGCGGAGGGGCGGATCGCGGAGTTCGCGCGCATGGGGTGGGACCCGGCCGCCGTGCCCGACCCACAGGACCCGGCTACGTTCGAGCGATCGCGGCTGGACTGGAGCGAGCTCGCATCGGCATCGCACGCCCGCATCTTCGATCTGTATCGACGCCTGATCGCCCTGCGGCGCGAGGTGCCCGAGTTGACCGATCCCGAGATGTCGCACAACCACGTCATCGTGTCGAAGACGGAGGGCGCACCAGAGAACCGGGCCTACCGGATCGAACGAGGCGAGGTGTCGGTGCTCGTGAATCTCGCCGAGCAGGAGGTGGAGTTCGATCTCGCCCCCGACTCGCGGATACTGCTGGAGACGGCGCCCGTTCGGACGATCGCGCGGACCGTCGTGCTCGCACCCGAGTCCGCGGCGATCGTCGCACCTGCGCGCTGATCGCCTTTCGGCCAGGTCAGAGAGACTTGGCGAAGCACAGGGACAGACCGCTGCCGATGTAGTGGCCGAACAGCGGGATCGGTCCGTAGCCCTCGCGTTCGTAGAAGCGCACGGCATCCGGCTGAGCGGTGCCCGTCTCGAGCACGAGGGACCGGATGCCGAGCAGGCGCGCTTCTCTCTCGAGTGCGCGCAGCAGCGCCACAGCCGCGCCCGTCCCGCGCGCGGAGGGAGCCGCGTACATCCGCTTGATCTCTGCGACGTCGGTTCCGAGCACGGCCGGATCGAGGGGTCGGAGACCGCCGCATACGATGGCGAGCCCGCTCTTCTCTCGTGCGACGAGGAAGACGGGCACGTCGTCCGCGGAGGGGATGACGCCCGGCTCATGGTCGTCGCTGCCGTACCGCGCATCGAGTTCGCTGCGCTGCGCGGCCCTGAGCCGCTCCGCATCCGGATGCGACCATGTCACCCGCTCGACCGTCACTCCCATGTCGCCCTCTCGATCCGATGTCGCCGCCCGATTCACGGTACCGAGCGAAGATGTCGGGGATGTTGCCGCGCGTCACCATAGATTCACGATTCTCTTAATTCACGCTTTTCTGTACAGTTGCATCGTGACCCTCGCCGCCTCGCCCACCCATACCGCCGCCGTCGCCCGCCTGGGTCATGCCCTGTCGGACTCGACGCGCGCAGCCATCCTGCTGGCGCTTCGAGCGGCGCCGGCGTACCCGTCCGACATCGCGGACGAGCTCGGGGTCAGCCGACAGCTCCTGTCGAACCATCTCGCGTGCCTTCGAGGATGCGGGCTCGTCGAAAGCGTCCAGGACGGACGCCGCAGCCGCTACGCGCTCGCCGACCCGCATCTCGCGACCGCGCTCGACGAGCTCATGCGCATCACGCTGATCGTCGAACCGGACTGCTGCGACGGCGAAGGATGCAGCTGCTGATGTCGACGAGCACTCTCACCGCCGAACGGCGCGCGACTCTGCACCGCCGCATCCGCCTCATCGTGGCGTTCACGATCGTCTACAACGTGATCGAGGCGGCCGTCGCGATCGCCGCAGGGTCAGTCGCATCGTCGGCCGCGCTGATCGGGTTCGGGCTCGACTCGAGCATCGAGGTGCTCTCGGCAGCGGCCGTGGCCTGGCAGTTCACGCGACGCGACCCCGAGCGCTGGGAGACGCCCACCCTCCGTGTCATCGCCGTCGCGTTCTTCGCTCTCGCGGCCTATGTCGTCACGTCGTCGGTGCTGTCGCTGCTCGGCGGTGATCGGCCGGAGCACAGCACGGTCGGTCTCGTGCTGACCGCGGTCAGTGTGATCGTGATGCCGCTCGTGTCGTTCGCCGAGCGACGCGCCGGCCTCGAGGTCGGGTCGACCACGGCCGTCGCCGACTCGAAGCAGACGCTGATCTGCAGCTACCTCTCGGCCGCCGTGCTCATCGGACTCGGCGTCAACAGCCTGTTCGGGTGGTGGTGGGCGGATGCCGTCGCCGGCCTCGTCATCGCGGTCTTCGCGGTACGCGAGGGTCTCGAAGCCTGGAAGGGCGACGCCTGTGCCACTTCGATCGGCATGATCCTCGAGGACGAGCACGAGCACCACGACCACGACCACGACCACGACCACGACCACGTGCACGACGACCACCGTCACGACGACGCGCGTCACATGCACTGACGACCACGGAGTTCCAGAAAGAATTCCCGCCCGCGTCACTTTCCGTCGAGTTCGGGGTCTTGCATACGAGACCTGAAGTCGGCCTGGGGGGATACGAGCCGGTTTCGGGTCTGAGCCGCACTCTCCCCTTTGAGCGGCTCGCGGGTGGGGCAACTCCCACGGCCCCACCCGCCCTTCCGGGCTTCACGGGTCAGGCGTCCGCGCAGTCAGATCCAGCCGCGCTCCTCGGCCATCAGCACCGCCTGCTGGCGGGTGCCGACCGACAGCTTCGCGAGCACCGCCGAGATGTGGTTGCGCACCGTGCCGGGCGCGAGCGAGAGGGTCCTGGCGATCTGGGTCGTCGTCTCACCGCGGCGCCCGGCGCGGAGCACGTCCAGCTCCCGATCCGTGAGGGGCGACCGTTCGTCGCTCAGCGCGTCGGCCGCGATCTCAGGGTCGACGTAGCGGGCACCCGCGGCGACCCTGCGGATGACATCGGCGACCTGATCCGCTCCTCGTGACTTCGGCAGGAAGCCCGCGACACCCGATGCGAGAGCCCGCCGAAGCACCCCGGGACGCGCGTGACGGGTGACCACCACGCAGCGCGTGACGATGGCTCGGTTCAATCGCTCCGCGACCTCCACACCGTCGAGACCGGGCATCTCGAGATCGAGCAGGCACACGTCGGGCGTCAGAGCGAGCGCAGCAGCGAGCGCCTGCTCACCGTCGGCGCACTCGGCGACCACCTCGATGTCTCCTTCCAGACGCAACAGGGCGGCGAGCGCCGAACGGATCATCCCCTCATCGTCAGCGAGGAGCACACGGATCATCGGCTCTGCCCATCTGCGGTCGACACATCGGATCGCGGAACCGTCACCGAGACGATGAACTCGTCGGCATCCTCCCGGATCTCCAGGGTTCCTCCCGCCTCCGAGATCCGGCGCCGCACTCCGTCGAGGCCCGACCCGACGGGGTGTGTCGCCACGCCGGTCACCACATCGTTCGCGACCTCGTAGCGCCACCCGTCGTCGACCCTGCGAAGGTCGAGCCGAGCCCGTCGCCCGGCCCCGTGCCTCAGGACGTTCGTGGTCGTCTCCCTGATGACGGGACCGAGAGCCGATGACGGCGCCTCATCGGCGTCGGGTGCGATGTCGGCCTCGACGGAGAGTCCGGCCGCGGCGAGAAGGTCTCGGGCATTCGCCACCTCGTCACCCAGCGGCACCGAGCGGAAGCGCGTCGCCAGATCTCGGGTCCCCTGCCTGGCTTCGTCGACGCTGACCCTCGCGGCCCGGAGCTGCTCGAGAGCGGCGTCGGGATCGATCCTCATCAGGCGCTCGGCCAGTTCGAGCTGCAACGCGATCACCTGCAGGTGGTGCCCCTGGAGGTCGTGCACGTCGGTCGCCACGCGCAGACGCTCCTGCGTCGCGGCGAGGCGGGCCTCCGACGCCCTCGCACGATCGACGGTGACCAGCACATCCCACCACCACAGCGAGCTCACCGACATCGCCGGGATGAGGATCGCGTACAGCGCAGGGATCCAGCCGGGGAGCGCGATCTCGGTCGCGCCCCGAGCGGCGTCGGCGACGGCGACGAGCACGAGCACCACGGTGGTCAGGACGACCATCCGCAGGCGCACCCCCTTGGGCCAGTTGAGCAGCAGCACCGACTGAGCGATGGGCATGAGCGCGAGCAGCCAGCTGTCGAGCACGAGGCCGCCCGCGATCCCGTAGCCGACCGCGATGAGCAGCGGAAGGGCGATGCGCGTCCACGCGATGCCCGGCTCGGCATCCAGCCGGTGGCGATAGTCCGCGAGCAGCACGATGGTGGAGCCCCACCAGAGCAGGCCGCCCACGCCGACGACGAACGCCGCCGTCGCATCGCCGGGCACGGCGAGCGCCTGCAGCGTCCAGACCAGCACCAGGAAGAGCTCGAGGAAGGCCACGGCCGACACCGTGTACCACCAGGTCGCGGTGATGCCTCGGGCGAGCTGGCGGGCTCCCGGGGGTGGGTCGTCGGCAGGATCGACGACCGGAGAAGTGCTGCGCATGCCCCCACGATACGGGCGTGACACATGTCATGGATGCCGCGGGCGAACCACCCGGAAAGCAGTGACGGTTCGGCACTGCCGCAGCGCGACGCCAGACGGTGGACTGGATGCATCGCGACGGAGACACCGTCGCTCAGACCGGCAGGAGCCACCCATGAATCTCATCGAGACCTTCCAGGGCTTCGTCGCCCAGGTGCCTGAACTCATTCAGCCGCTCATCGTCGCCCTCGCGGGCGCCATCCCCTTCATCGAGGGCGAGGGAGCCGTGTCGATCGGCATCATCGGCGGCATCAATCCGGTGATCGCGGCCGTCGCGGCGATCGTCGGCAACTTCCTCTGCGTGGCCGTGCTCGTCATCGCGAGCTCCGGTGCACGCACCGCGATCGTGAACCGGTCCCGCAGCCGGCAGGCCGTTGCGGCCGGTGGCGGAGCCGTCGAGACGGCACCCGCCGACACGATCGACTCCGACCGCGGTGGCGCCCGCCGCGAGAAGTTCCAGCGGGCGTTCGAGCGCTACGGCGTGCCGGGGGTCAGCCTGCTCGGTCCGCTGCTGCTGCCGACGCAGTTCACCGCCACGATGCTCGCCGCGGCGGGTGTCGGCAAGGTCCGCATCCTCATCTGGCAGGCTGTCGCGATCATCGGCTGGACGACGATCGTCGCGGTGATCGTCGGCAGCGCCGTCTACGCGATCCGCTGAGACAACGACGTCGAACGCACGGAAGCCCACTCGCCGAACGCGAGTGGGCTTCCGTGCGTGTCGGGGTCAGCGACGTCCGGCGCTCGAACGGCGCCTGGCGGCGATTCCGGTGGCCAGTCCGCCACCGACGATCAGTGCGACCGCCAACGACAGGAATGCCGCGCCCGATTCGCCTCCCGTCAGAGCGAGCTCGCCGGGAGCCGCGACCGGGGTCTGCGTCGGCGCCGGAGTCGGTGCCGGAGTTGCGACCGGCGTCGGGGTCGGGGTCGGAACCGGCGTGGCCGGGGTCGGCGTCGGCGTCGGCGTCGGCGACACGACGGGCACCGGGTTGGCGATGTTGGTGAGGGTGAGCTCGATACCGGCCGTGGTTTCCGGCGTGACCTCGAAGGTGCCGTCTCCGACGTCGACGACGCCGTCGCCGGTGATCGTCCACTCACCCCAGGTCACACCCTGGATCTCAGGCAGATCGATCTCCTCGATCACGAAGGTCGAACCGAGCGGAGCACGTCCGCTGAGCACCGACTCCCCCACCGGAACCGTCATCGTGGTGGCTGCCGCATCCGAACCCTCGACCGAATAGCGCACGGTGTAGGTCGCATCCCGAGCGGCATCCGCCTGCGCGCCGGTGAGCTCCTTCGTGATGCCGAACGTCGTGTACGAGACACCACTGCCGTCGCCACCACCCGTTTCGACGACCGTGTGAGTCGCCGAGGTCGCGAACGTGTTGACGATCGCGTGGTTGCCGAAGACATCTCCCTCGGACACCGGCGCATCCGCCTGCGTGTAATACAGCAGCTCATACGCGAATCCGCCCGTCGGCAGACCGGATGCAGCGAACTCGAACGACTGTCCGTCGCCGGCGATGTCGATCGTGTACGCAGAGGGGTCGACCTCGCTCCAGTCGCCGACCTGTGCACCGTTCTCGACGGCCCGCCGGCTCAGCCGGACGTCGCCGGTGTAGTGATGGTCGGTGCGGCCGGCGTCGAGCGTGTCGGCGATCGTGAAGGCACCGTCGTCGACATAGCCGCTCGGAATACCGATGACCCACTTCAGGAGTCCAGGGGTCGCGGTCTCGCCGCCGTACTTGTAGGGCTCGTCCTCTTCCGCCGAATCTCCCGGTACGACTCCGCCGTCACCGGGCAGGTCGACGATCTCGATCGTGTCGCCCAGGTCGAACTCGACGGTCTCGCTGGTCGTCGACTGCGAAGCCCGCGCCTCCATCCAGAACGAGCCGCCGACCTCCTCGAGGCCGCCGACCGCTGCGGTCAGAGTGCACACCATGTCCGGCCCCTGCCCGGCAGCGACGACGCAGTTCGCCATGACCAGACCCGTCGCCGGGTCTGTGATCGTGAACTCACCGGCCGACTGACGACTGAACTCCGCGGGCAGGGTCATCCCGAAGGTCTCCCCTGCCTGCGCCCCGGTCGGGACGGCCCACTCGCCCGTGATCCGCACGGTCTGCCACTGCACCAACGGACCACCGCCGTTCTCGTTCTCGAGCGAGACGCTGCCGATCGCCCCCGGATAGGTCACGGACGGAGCCGCCATCGCGGGTGCGGTGGAGCCGAGCAGCCCCGCGATCGCCAAGACCATCCCCACGATGATCGCCACGATGCCGCGCTGTCGCGGCCTCGCTCCCTCGGCTCTCCTGGCCTCATTCATCCTCTTCGTCCGTGCACGCACGACACCACGCTCCCCAGTCATCGTTCTCCCCATCCGATTCGCGTCGCTCCCAATGCGACACATCTAAGAGATCAGGAAAAGGCGGGGGGATTACGCGGCAACCGGTATACAACTCCGATATACCGGGATGCGGTGTTGGCTGCCGCGTACCGCGGACTGTCTCGACGCGTCCCGGCCGTCATCGATTCCGGTGTTCCCCGCCCGTGGCTCGCGGGCTCATGCGCCCCGTCTGATGCGCCCAGATGGCGATCTCGACGCGATTGCGGACCCCGAGCTTGGTCATGAGGCTCGCCACGTGCGTCTTCACCGTGCTGAGGGTGATGAACAGCTCGCGCGCGATCTCGCCGTTGCTCAGACCCGCAGACACCTTCGCGAGCACCTGCTCCTCGCGCTCGGTCAGCGACTCGACCGGCGGCGGCGATGGTGCGGCGGCGGCCGATCCGGCGAAGGCCTCGAGCAGGCGCACCGTCACGTTGGGGGCGATCAGGGCATCACCGCTCGCTGCGGCGCGGATCGCCTGGGCGAGCAGCTCCGACCCGGCGTCCTTGAGCAGGAACCCTCTGGCGCCGGCCCGCAATCCCGCGAAGACGTACTCGTCGAGGTCGAAGGTCGTGATGAGGACGACCGCCATGGGATCGGGCACCCCTGGGCCGGCGAGCATCCGGGTCGCCTCGATGCCATCGAGGCCGGGCATCCGGATGTCGAACAGGCACACGTCCGGTCGCAGACTGCGGGCGAGGGCGACCGCTTCGGTGCCGTCGGCCGCCTGACCGACGACTTCGATGTCGGTTTGGGCGCCGAGGATCATGCTCAGTCCGGTGCGCACGAGTTCCTGATCGTCGGCGACGAGCACTCGGATCATCATGGCGCCCACCCGGCGCGGGGCAGCACCGCGTTGACGATCCATCCGCCGCCTGACGCCGGACCCGCCTCGCAGGCACCGCCGAGGAGGGCAGCACGCTCCCTCATGCCGATGATGCCGAAGCCGGGAGTCGGCGACGCGGCCACGTCTCCGTCGTTCGTCACTCTCAGGCGCACACCACCCGCGTCTGCCTCCACGCGGACGTCGACGCGGGTGACCTGTCGCGCGTGACGGAGGGCGTTGGTCACCGATTCCTGCGCGAGACGGAAGACGGCGGCAGCCACGGGTGGCGGGATGCTGTCGTCGTTGCGCGCGACCTCGACGACGACGACCGTTCCGCCCGGCCGCGTTCCGGCGAGCTGCGCGATGTCGTCCAGCTGCGCGCTCGGCGCGAGCTCGGCCGTCTCGCCCTGCCGCAGGACTCGCACCATCGACCTCAGCTCGCTCAGCGTCCTGGCCGCCTCCGCCTCGATCACGCCGAGCGCATCCTGCGCTGCGCGCGAGTCCCGCCCGGCCACCGCGATGCCCGCCTGGGCGCGGATCGCGATCGCCGAGACATGGTGGGCGACCGTGTCGTGCAGGTCGCGAGCCAGGTGCTCGCGCTCCAGCATCCGGATCCGGTCGAGGCTTCGTCGTCTCGATCCCGCCCGGTAACGAAAGGCGATGCCGAACAGGGCGACCGTCAGCAGCAGCGCGAACCCCCCGACGAGTTCATCGAAGCCTTCCCCGCGGACGAATGTCAGCGCGAGGCTCGCCAGGAGGATGGCCGACCCGATCACGAGGTCGCGACCTGCCCCCCACCGGTACACGGCGTACACGTTCACCATCACGAAGAGACTCGAGTACAGCGCCGAGTCGGGCAGGAGCAGATCGACCGGCACCATCACGATGATGAGCATGAGAAGCGGCTTCGTGCGGCGCCACAGCACGGTCGGCAGCACGACGAGGAGGGCGATCACCGCGAACAGCGGCTGCGTCAGGTCGGTGCGGACGATGCCCTCGACCACGGCCAGGACGGCGACGAGGGCCAGGAGCACCCAATCCCGCCAGACTCGGGACGGCGGAGGGGGCACAGCGCTCGGCGCACTCCACACGGAACGCACGAGCCCGGTCACGCTGTCATGATACAAGCGCACCACGGCGCGACACCCCGCGCGTCCGCCGGCGAGAGCGGCGCCGGATGAGCAGCTCCGCCACGGCACTGTTGATCATGAACGCGGCGGCGACGAGCCATGCCTCACCGAAGGCGTCGACCTCACCGAGGGGGATCGTCCACAGCGCGAAGACGAGCGCCTGGGTTCCTCCCGACACGGAGGTGGCGTAGGCGCGGGTCATCCAGGCTCCGTGCGCCACGAAGTCGCGTCGTGTGATCGCGATCACGCCCCGCACGAGGAACAGGGTCATCGCCACGGCGAAGACGAGACGAACCATCGCGAGCGCGAGTTCATCCGGTGGACCACCGAAGAAGACCGCTAGCCAGGCCGCTGAGAGGGCCGCGACGAATCCTGCGGGAATCAGCACGCGGCCGGCCACGCGGTGCCAGGCACGCCGCGTTCGCAGCGCGGGTGAGAACTGGAATGCCCCGAGAACGCAGTAGACGGTCATCGCCACGATGTGCGCGACGATCGCGACCGTCGACGCCAGGAGGAGAGTCCTCACGGGTTCCCCGCTCACCTCCTGCAGACGAAGCACTCCACCGATCACGGGAAGCACGCTGAGCAGCAGAAGGCCGGTGATCGCCGGCCACCCGCTCTTCGATCGCCGACGCCGCTCCTTCTGCTCGGGAGTCGATCGGGCGGCCTTCATCTGCTGCGACATGTCTCGATGCTCGTCTCATCGACAGTCGGGGGCATCGGCCGTCAGCACGGACTCGGAACCGTACTTTCGGCCGAGCGGATCCGGGCTTCCTGGCCGATGACGAGCATCCCCGGGACGACCAGCATCGAGACATGACCACTGACACGACCATGACCGCGGCCGTCTACCACCGCTTCGGCGCCCCTGAGGAGGTCCGCCTCGAACAGCGGGCGGTCCCCACGCCCCGGCCCGGCGATGTGCTCATCCGGGTGCACGCGAGCACCGTGAGCGTCGGCGATCATCGCGCCCGCGCTCGGGACATCCCGGCCGGCCTCGGGGTGCTCGCCGCAGTCGGACTCGGCGTGTTCCGTCCCAGTCGGCCGATCCTGGGCATGGATGCCGCGGGCGTCGTCGCGGCCGTCGGCTCGGGCGTCACCGCCTTCGCACCCGGCGACAGGGTGATCGCCTCGACCGGCGGAGCGTTCGGCGGTCATGCCGAGTACGTGCGCCTGTCTGCCGACGGCCCGATCACCCGAGCTCCCGACACAATGAGCTTCGAAGAGGCGGTGACGCTGGTGTTCGGCGGCATCACCGCGCAGTGCTTCTTCGCCCAGGTCGCGATCGGCCCCGGCACCTCCGTGCTCGTCAACGGAGCATCCGGCGCGGTCGGCACTGCCGCGATACAACTCGCGAAGCAGCTCGGAGCAGACGTCACCGCCGTCACGAGCGGCGGCAACGTCCCACTGGTCGCGTCCCTCGGCGCCGATCGGGTCATCGACTACACCCGCGAGGAGTTCGCGGCGGGGGGCGACACGTACGACGTGATCGTCGACTGCGTCGGCAATGCCCCTTTCAGCCGGGTGGAGACACTCATCAACCCCGGCGGTGCACTGCTGCTCGTCATCAGCGATCTGCGGTCGATGCTGACGAGCCGCAGGCACACTCGCCGGTCGGGAAAGCTCGTCACCTGGAACGTCGGCACGCCGGGCGCGGAGGACCTCGCCCACCTCGTGAGCCTCGCGGATTCCGGTCGCTTCCGGGCCGTCATCGACAGGACCTTCGAGCTGGCCGACATCGTCGAGGCGCACCGCTATGTCGACACCGGCCGCAAGCGGGGAAACGTGGTGCTGCGCATCCCCCAGCCCGGAGCGAACCACGCGCATGGGTGATGACCGGCAGCATCTCGCTCGACATCGCGGCTAACCGTCGCGGATGTCGAGGCATCGGCGAGCGCGGTCAGCCGTGCAGGCACGATCTGTCTGCAGTCTCAGCAACCGGGCGATGCACTGTCGGCCGCTCTGATGATCGCGCGACGAGCGGACGCGACGGTGGCGCTCGACGGAGCGCCCGAGCCGGAGGTTCGCGACGAACTGCTCGCCGGAGCGGACGTCGTGCGTGCCGACGCCACGGAAGCCGAAGGACTGACGGGGATCGCCGTGTCGAACCTGGACTCGGCTCACGAGGCGTGCCGGTGGCTGCTCGCTCGCGGACCCCGCATAGCGGCCGTGGAGGTGGCAGGCGAAGGCGACCTCGTCGTCTGGGAGGACGGCAGCGCCTACCGCGCACATGACGACGACGAGACGGTGGTGGACCGCACGGGAGGCGGCGACGGATTCTTCGTGGGACTCGTGCGGGGTATCGCGAACGGGTGGTCGATGGATCGCGTCGCGGATCTCGCTGCACGGGCTGCCGCGTCGACCGTGGCACGGCTGGGCGGTCGGCCGGAACTCGCGCACCTCGTGCGGTCATGCCGCGTGATCGGGAGTCAGAACGGCCAGATGAGCGGGACGTAGAGCACCGCGACGGCGACGTAGATCGCGACGAGTGGGAGACCGAGACGCCAGTAGTCACCGAATCGGTAGCCGGCGGGCTGCATGACCATGAGATTCACGGGTGTCGCGATCGGCGTCAGGAACGCAGCCGCTCCGACGACCGTGAGCGCCATCATGAACGGCTGCACGCTGACGCCCATGCTCGATGCGACCGACACCGCGATCGGCGCGATGACGATCACGGTCGCCACGTTCGAGATGAACTGCCCGAGGATCACCGACGCGACGCAGATGGTGAGCAGAGCGAGATGGGGCGAGGTGTTGCCGACCAGCTGGAGAACCGCGTCGCCGACGAGATCGGCGGCGCCGGTGGAGACGAACGCCGATGACAGCGGGATCATCCCGGCGATGAGCGTGACAGTGGGCCACGAGATCGCCGAGAACGTCTGCGTCACGGTGAGCACCCGCGTGACGATGAGGGCACCGGCCGCGAGAAGGCCAGCGATGACGGGCGGGACGACACCCGTGGCGAGGAGCACGACCATCGCTCCGAGGATCACCAGCGCGCGCCGCGCACCCCGGCCGAGCGGCACTGTCCGCTGCATCTGCTGGGGCGAGCTGACCGGAATCACATCGGGTGAGCTCGTATAGCGGTGCAGTGCCTCCCACGGCCCCTGGACGAGCACGGAGTCACCCGCCTGCAGCGTGACCGCGCCGGTCGCCCTTCCGCCCACGTCGCCCGGACGGCATCGCCGACCCACGTGGGGACTTGACCGCATCTGCCGGCTATCGGCGTCACGGTCGTCGACAACCGGATTCATGTTCTGTGGTTGTCGCATGATTCGGGGCTGGCTGGCTCCCACATAGAGATCTCAGCCCGCAATCCCTCAGCGCCCTGCCGTAGCGGGTTCTCGAACCGGAACGACGTCCGCGGTGTGGTACCGGAACACAAGCCGAGCGGGCACCGTGCCGGCGAGCACCTCATCGACAGAGGAGTTCACGCTCTGAAGTTCGCGTGTCTCAGTGACCACCCGAGTCCGCCCTGCAGCATGCAGGGCGAAGACCTCGGCGAGGTCCTGTCTCGTACCGACAATGGAGCCGATGATGCTGATCCCCTTCAGGACGGTGTCGAAGACCGGCACGGTCAGCTCGCCTCCGGCTGGCAGCGAGACAAGGACGAGTCTGCCTCCGCGATTCAGGGAGCTGAATGCCTGATCGAAGACTGCGGGCGCGACGGCGAGGACCACGACGACGTCCGCTCCGCCGAGAACCCGGATCGCCTGAACCGGATCCGTGTCGCGCGCGTTGACGACATGATCCGCTCCAAGCTCAGTGGCCAAGTCGAGCTTCTCAGCGGTGACATCCACTGCAATGACTTTCGCACCGACCAGGCGTGCGTACTGGACCGCGAGGTGTCCGAGTCCACCGACACCGAAGATGGCGACTGTCTCTCCGGGGGTGACGCGTGCGTTCTTGATCGCCGCATAGGTGGTGACTCCGGCACAGGTGAGAGGTGCGGCGTCGAGGGCGCTGACACCGTCAGGAACGGGGGTGGCGAAGCGGGCGTCGGCAAGCATGTACTCGCTGAACCCTCCGTCGACGGCGTAGCCGTTGTTGTACTGATGCTCGCAGAGGTTCTCTCGGCCGCTGACGCAGTATCGGCATTCCCCGCACGCGTGGCCGAGCCAGGGCATCGCCACCCGCTGCCCGACAGTACGGCCGGTCACCCCGTCGCCGATCTGCTCGATGATCCCCACTCCTTCGTGGCCCGGGACCAGAGGCAGGTTCGGCTTCACAGGCCAATCTCCGTGCATCGCATGGATGTCGGTGTGACAGAGTCCGCACGTTTCCAAGCGGACCAGGACCTGGCCGGCACCAGGCTGTGGGATCGGACGCTCGTCAACGTGCGCCGGTGAACCGAACTCTGAGACAACTGCTGCTCGCATCATTCCTCCTTGACGGGTGGGTACGCTCGAAGTCTTTCGCTGTGCAGGCGCACTTGTCGGGTCGAAGGTCCTTCGCCGCAGCGTCGACGAAGCTGCTGATCTCACGTATCAGGCCGACATCGCGTGCGCAGCTGCATGGTGCTCCGTGATCTGAACCTGCTGCTCTTGATCGGGCACCTGAGCCGGCCACCCCATCTCCCGTTCGATTCGGAGTCTGAGAGTGTCCGCTGCGGAAGGTTCGCCGTGGGTGACGTATACGGCCTGGGGCGGATGCGGAGCACCCTTCATCCATGCGATGAGCTCGTCGGCATCCGCATGAGCTGACATCGCATCGATCATCGCGACCTCGGCCCGGATCGGCACATCGTTGCCAAAGATCCGGAGAGACCGTTCCCCCGCAAGAAGTCGAGCGCCGCGTGTGCCCCCGGCCTGATAACCAGTCAGGACGATGGTGTTGCGGTGCTCGGGTCCGTAGGCGCGGAGATGGTGCAAGATGCGTCCACCGTCGAGCATCCCGCTCGCCGAGACGATGATCATCGGGCCGCCCCTCAGGTTGAGGAGTTTCGATTCATCGACGCTCCGGACGAAGGTCGCGAGACCGTAGATCCGCTCGACTTCATCCTTCGATATGCGGTGCTGCTCAGGACGGTTGCGATAGACGTCGGCGACGCTGACCGCCATGGGGCTGTTGACATAGATAGGCGCGTCGGGGATCGCCCCGCGTTCCCGAAGCCGCGACAGGTGCAGAAGTACTGTCTCCGTACGCCCCACGGCGAACGCCGGGATCAGCACCACTCCCCCACGATGGACGGTGCGATTCACGATGTCACGCAGCTGCTCTTCGGGATCGACCTTGGCGTGTCGGCGATCTCCATAGGTCGACTCGGTGACGAGGACGTCTGCTCCTTCGAACGCGTGAGGGGCGCGCATGAGGGGGTCGTCCGAGCGGCCGAGGTCGCCGGTGAAGCACACCCGCCGTGCGTCGACGTCGAGGTAGACGCTGCTTGCCCCGAGGATGTGGCCGGCACCGAGAAGTCTCGCGGTCATCGAACCCGCCACCGGCACCGCTCCCCCTTCGGGTACGGCGACGAATCGCTCGAGTGCCACCTTTGCGTCATCGACCGTATAGAGCGGTCGCGGCTTTTCATGCCTGGACCATCCATGCCGTGCGGCGTGACGCGCCTCCTCCTCCAGCAGGTGCGCGCTGTCCAGGAGCATGATCCGGCAGAGAGCCGAGGTGCCCTCGCTCGCGTAGATGTGTCCGCGGTACCCATCGCGCACGAGCGCCGGAAGATACCCGGAGTGATCGAGATGAGCATGGGTGAGAACGACTGCGTCGATCGAGCTCGGTGGAACCGGGAACGGAGCACGGTTGCGCTGGCGCAGCACCTTGAAGCCTTGGAACAGACCGCAATCGACCAGAACCCGTGAGGTGGAGTCGGTGACGAGGTAGCGTGACCCGGTCACGGTATCGGCGCCGCCGAGGAAGGCCAGGGTAGCGCCTGATGTCGTCCGCGCGTGACGCGTATTCGTGGCGTTCACGTGTGCACGCGCGTCGAGGGGCCTGTCAGCGCCCGCGTTGTCGCCGCGATCTCACGACCCCAGCGCAGTGCGCGGTCATGCTCGTCCGGGAGGAGATGACTGTCCTTATCCACGAGGAAGCTCTCCGCCGGGAGCACCTCGCGTAGCCCGTGCTTCTTCAACCGCCTACCGATCGCGGATGACGCAGCGCCGGTGAAGATGCGGGGCATGTCGACACGAGTATCGAAGGCCACGTAGCCGTGTCGTGCGGCGGGCGGTAGCTCGATCCACTCTCGGACTCCTGTGGTCAGACTCCCGCTCTCCAGCGCCAGGTGCCTCGAGGGATTGAGCGCCCATCGTTCGGCTTCAGTGCGTGATGCCGGGCTGCTCAACGAGTGTGCGTGGGTGGGAGCTCCCACCACGAGGACATCGCATTCTGGGAGCGCGGCTGCTTTCGCGACCGGCACGACGGTCACGGGCATGTGTTGTTCGCGGATGCCGTCCGCGATTGTCTCTGCGATGAGACGAGTGTTGCCGAACAGCGATTCGTAGACGATCGCGATCATCGGCCCCGGGCTGGGTGAGCTGTTCGCTGTCACGATTCCTTCTCCTCGAGCATCAGAGCGGTGATGTCGATGGGCTGGGTCGGCGGAAGTGCGAGGTCAGCGGGACCAACCTGCAAGGTGGGCAGGACGGCGAAGATCGAGTCGTTCATGGTGCTCCTTCAGCAGCGATGTGGCTCCCCCTCCTCCGATCGTTTCCGTTCGCGTGCTCGCCGGGCAGGGCCGAAGGTCCCCCGGCGAAAGTGGTGAGGCCGGAACCTCGGATCTGTGATGCGCGGGACCAGCCGGCCGAGCCGGCTGACGCCTGATCACGGCCGGGCGCGACCTTCCCACTCTTCTGTCGCAAACACGGCAGCTTGGGTGCGGCGTTGCATCCCGAGCTTGGCGAGGAGCCCGGAGACATAGTTCTTGACGGTCTTCTCGGCGAGGCCAAGGCGCTCACCGATCTGACGGTTGGTGAGCCCCTCCGCGATCAGCATCAGCGCCTGGCGTTCTCTGAGAGTCAACTCCACCGCTGGCGATTGAGCTTCCGCTACTCGAGCCTGAAGCCTGCGGTGCACGCCATCGGCGACCTCGGTGGGGATGAGGTTCTCTCCCCGCGCCGCACGATGGATCGAGTCGACGAGGTCCGTTCCACGGATCGTCTTGAGCACGTATCCGGATGCACCTGCAATCACCGCTGCGACGCTCGCAGCATCGTCGTCGACTGCTGTCAGCATGAGGCAGCGGATCTCGGGGTGGTCGGATCGAATGAGTCGGCACAGATCCACCCCGTTTCCGTCCGGAAGGTTCACATCGAGGACGACGACGTCCGGAATCGTCGCTGAGACACGGCCGCGAGTCCCCTGCACCGCGCCGGACTCCCCCACAACCTCGAGGCCCGGGTCTGCATCGATGATCTGGGCGATGCCGCGGCGAACGATCTCATGATCGTCCACGAGGAAGACCCTGGTCATGAGGATGCCTGCGACGTTGATCCGAGCGGCACGCGCCAGCGTACCCGCGTGCCACCTGTGCTTCGCCGCTCGATTTCGCACGTACCGCCATGCGCACGTGCGCGCATGAGGAGGTTCGCAGTACCGCTGGACCGAGGGAGTTTTTCGGGAACGCCGACCCCGTCGTCTTCCACAACAACCGTGACGAGCGATGCTGTGACGGAGACGCTGACTTCCGCGCTGTTCGCGTGGGCGTGACGAGCCACGTTGCTCAGTGCCTCTCGCACGACCGCGATGACGTCTTCCGCGAGTCGGCCGGTCACCAGCAGATCGACCGGGCCGGTGAAAGCGATTCGGGGCGGACTCTGGAGCAGCGGTGCGAGTTCATTCGCGACGTCGATGAGTCGATGTCGAACGGATTCGGGGTCAGAGGTCTGAAGAGTGAATATCGCCGTACGGAAATCGGCGATCGCAGCGTCGATCTCTGCGACCTGCGCACTGATGGCGACAGCGTGCGCAGGCAATCGTGCGGCAAGCGCCTGTAGCCCTAGACCTGTCCCGAACAGACGCTGGATGACATTGTCATGGAGATCTCGGGCGATACGCGCGCGCTCTTCGATGAGATCCAACCGCTGGCGATCAGTGCGGGCCTGAGCAAGCGCGAGTGCGAGACCTGCCTGCGCTGCGAATTCCGCAAGGCTGGAAAGATCCTCGGGCGAGAACCGACGACCGCTCTCATCGCGAGTCACGCAGAGTGCACCGACAGGTGCGCCGGTGGCGATCAGTGGCACGGCCACCGTCGATCCACCGGTGTCCTGCTGCTGCTCCGACAGGATCTCGGTGACTCCGTCGGCCACGACGACACCTCCGCCGGACATGGCCGCTGAGATCAGGGTGTTACTGGCAGGGACCTCAGCGCCCTCGAGAGATTCGGCGCCGAACCCGCGAGCGGTCTCGATGCGGTAGTCGCCCGTGAGCGGGTCTGAGACCACGATGCACACCACATCGGCGTCAACCAGTGTCGCCACGCGTTCTGCGAGAACACCGAACACGTCGCCCGCGTCGGGTGACAGGAGGGCAGCATTGATCTCCGCGAGTGCACCGCTCAGCCGCTGCAGCCTCCGTGACTCCTCGAAGCGTCGCGCGTTGTCGATCGCGATCGCCGCTGTCGATGCGAGGGCGAGCACGAGCTCCTCGTCCTCTTCCGAGAACGAGCCCGCGGCTGGGTTGGTGAGGTACAGGTTTCCGTAGATTTCGTCTCGTACGCGAATGGGCACCCCGAGAAAGCTGCGCATCGGGGGGTGATGCGCGGGGAACCCGACTGACCGCGGGTCTTCTCCGAGATCGTCGAGCCGGATGGGATGTTCGTTCTCGATGACCGCCCCGAGAATGCCCAGCCCCTCCGGAAGGTGTCCGATCTGGTGGGCCAGCTCCTCCTCCATGCCTACATGGATGAATTGCTCGAGGCCTCCGTCGCGGTCGATGACGCCGAGCGCGCCGTACTGCGCTTCCACCAGGGCGACGGCTGCTTCCGCGATATGACGGAGCACGTGCTCGAGTTCGATGTCCTCTACGACGGCCTGGTTGGCGCGCAGAAGACTTCTCAGTCGTCCCTGATCAGCGAGGACGAGATGGGCACGATCCAGTATTTCCCCGATCGTGTCATCTGGGTCCGTTCGTCGCCGGCCAGGTACGTGGAGGTGATCGTCGGCCATCACATTCCCTTCCGGGCTCCCGCTGGTGATGACCTTACTCTCAAACGCCGCTCGGGGGACCTTCGCCTCTGTGCGAGCGGTGACGCAGGTCGCAGCATGGTGTGAGTGCCCGATCTGATCTGTGAAGGCGATGCACGCATGCCCGCTCGATATGTACTTGGCGTCGGCGATTCCGACGCGGCTGCCGCAGGACGGTGGGCAGAATCCCACGCCCGCCGTGAGGCCGTTCCGCTGGTGCGAGTGCACGTCGGTGATGGCATCACCGACGAAACGTTAGGTCTCAAGGACGGCACAGAGGAAATGGACATCGTCCATATCGGCGGGCGGGTTCCTGAAGCGCTCGCCCGGTTCGTGACCGCCGATGACGTTCTGGTCATCGGCACGGGCAAGACCGGATTCATTCATAGCCGCGTTTTCGGCACCGTGAGTCTGCAGATCGCCGCCGAGGCGCCGTGCTCTGTGGCGGTTATCCCGACGATCGATCTACGTTTCCGACGGGGAATCGTCGCCGGCGTGAAGGACGACGATCTCATGACCGCTATCGTCGGCGCTGCCGCCGGTGAGGCCCGGGCCCGCCAGGAGCCGATCGAACTCATCCATTCGTCCTTCAGCGGGGTGATTCCTGCCACGGTCGAAACGCGCGCGACCATCGCGGCTCGTGTCGCTGCCGTGGAGAGCATGGTTGATGCGGGCACGAGGGTTCGAACGCGTTACACGCAGCGACCGCCCGCAGAGGCACTGCTCGACGCCTCGCGTAACGCCGCACTCCTCGTTGTAGGGGTAGGGCACCCACGCGGTGCCGGGCACGCGCTCGGCGCTGTGACGCACGACGTCCTCGTGAATATTGATGCCCCTGTCCTCGTCGTGCGGCGCTCTGCCGCCGACCGTACCTCACCGGGATCGGCCCAGAATTCATGAGCGACAACGCAAACACTCCGCCCGTAGTCGTCGGGGTAGACGGTTCCACATCGTCGGTCGAGGCGCTCATCCGCGCCGCGACGATCGCGACAGCACTCCACGCACCATTGCAAGCGATCATCGCGTGGACCTACCCGGTGATGCTGGGCCTTTTCGACCCAAGCACCGACTGGTCGCCGAAGGCAGATGCGGAACACCTGCTACAAGACGCGATGCAGGAGGCCTTTCAAGGATCCCCTCCGGAACAGTTCAGCCAGTCAGCCGTTCCCGGCCCGGCCGCTGCCGTACTGCTCGAACAAAGCGATCGCGCCACCATGCTCGTCGTGGGAAGCCGCGGACGCGGCGGATTCTCGAGGCTCTTGCTCGGTTCGGTAAGCGCCTCCTGTGCATCCCACGCGCGTTGTCCGGTGCTGATCGTGCATACGCCGAACGGGTCGGTTGGCTGACGTTCGTATGGGCAGGGGTGGTCTGCCCGAAGCACCACCCCTGCCCACGTCCCCCCTCGGCGCCGCCCTTCCTCGTTTCCCAGGGCCCCACACCTGGCGAACGGAGAAACCCCATGAGAGGCGGCTGACCGCGACCCTTTCGGGTGCAGTGGCGTAGCGTCGACGAGTTATCCACCCCACGGCCGAAGGTGCGGGATGGGCTGCGGCTTATCGGCCGCCCGTGCCCCTGGAGCACCGTGATCGACGTGCTCGCCACGTGCGCGCCCGCCCGAAGTGGAAGCGGATGGGACGTTCCCCCGCGTCGCGGACCGGCCGCGGACGGGGAAGCGGCGGCCCGTCACGGTGTCGGGTACGAGGCGCACGTAGTTGTGCTTCGCCGTGGGACTGTCAGATGCAAGCGTGAGAACACCGGAGGCTTCGATGTCAGCATCCGTGTCCATGCGCATCGCGTGTCCGCGGATCACGATGCTCCACTGGAACGCGCCATCCACCCCGTCGATCTCGAGAGCAACGTCCGGATGCCCGGCAAGGCTTCGCAGCTTAGCCCCAGGCGCCGATTTCATGAACACGCTGCCCTCATGCACGAGGTAGTTAAGGGGAAACAGATCAGGGCGTCCGTCGATGTTCTGAATCGCAAGGCGACCGAGCGAGTTCGCCTCGACGAGTTTCCAGCAAGCGGCTGTTCCGATCTCCTCTACACCGGCTGACGCGGCCGTCTCCGGCGCGGTCGGTGGATCCCGGTAGTACGGGTTGGGGTCATCATTCGCCATGGTGGGTCTCCTGAGCATCGGGTCTTCGGATCAGCCGCCGACGTGTTGTCGTCGGTGGTCGAGACGCGTCCAGTCAATCGCTGACACCTTCCTGTGAGCAGGGTCGAAAGTCCCGAGGGCGCGTCACCGCGGAGTTGTACTCTGTGGTTACCCGCCAGTGTGAGGGGATCGGAGGGCGACATGTTCCGGATCGTTCTCGTAGACGATCATGAGATGGTGCGGCGCGGGATCGCGGATCTTCTCGAGACGCAGTCTGATCTCAGCGTCGTCGGTGAAGCAGCAACGGTTCACGATGCACGAGCGGTCGTCGCCGCAACTCTGCCGGATGTGGCGGTCTTGGACGTACATCTCCCCGACGGCAGTGGCATCGATCTGTGTCGTGAGATCCGCCAAGCGCACCCGCAGGTGCAATGTCTGATATTCACGGCGTTCGATGACGACGATGCCTTGTTTGCCGCCGTTCTCGGAGACGCGGCCGGCTACCTGATGAAGACGCTCCGCACCGATGAACTACTTCACTCGATCCGCGCCGTCGCGCAGGGCCAGCGACTTATCAAACCCTCGATGGTGCGCCATGTCACTGGCACCGTCGATCGTGCCGACACTGCTGATCCTCGCTTCGGTGCTCTGAGCATGCGCGAGAAGGAAGTCCTCGCACTCATCGCTGAAGGGCTCTCCAACCGGCAGATCGGCGACCGGCTCGGCCTCGCGGAGAAGACCGTCAAGAACTACGTCTCATCTCTGTTGAACAAACTGGGTCTCGAGCGACGCACGCAGGCGGCGGTCCTGCAGGCCGAGAGAGCCAGCCGCGCGTTCGACCATCGCGCCCCGTAGCTCTGATCCCCGGTTACCGGGCGCGCACCTCGATGCGATTGTCCACGTATGTCACGTGTGGTGAGGCCCAGGCCGCGTCTGCCGCTTGACTCTTCTCCGGCCATGAGCGCACGGTGCCGGTGAGGATCGCAGTGGTCCCTTCGATCGCGACAGAGACCGCGTTCGCATCCACCGCCGCGTTCCGAAGTATGGCACCACGGATGCGCTCTGTCGCATCTTCCGATGACGGTCGTGCGCTCAACGTGATCAGGCTGTTGACGTTCCTGACCCCGCGAAGGTGTTGTACTGCGCGCTTCGCCGACCGGCGTTGGTGGTCCCACTCGACTTCCCCCATGAGCGTGACTTCGCCGTCGTCGATCACCGCTTTGACCGTGTTCGGCACGTTCGCGGTGGCGTGGAGGGCGTGGTCGACTTCCCTAGCCACATCGGTGTCGGTGATCTGCGCGCCGTCCATCGGGCGCACGATCATGTCGTCGACTACGGTGCTCGCGCCGCGGACGCGGAGAGCCGCGTGCTTGACCGTGAGGCGCTCAGAGTAGCTGTTCACCTCCCCCGACAGGGCAACCGCGCCGTCTGTCACAGCCACTCCGATCGCCGCGTCATCGAGACCCGGTGTCCATTGCAGCTCCTGAGAGACAGCCCTTTGCACATCTCGATCGTCGATGTGTTCTGTCGTGTTCATCGTCTTGTTCCTTTCGACCGCTCTTCGTCGAGGGCTTCACCACTTGCTGCTGGCTCTGGCTCGTGCCATTCCCAGTTCCTGATCTCAGGCGCGTCTTCTCCGTGGAGCCGCGTGTAGGCCCTCGCTCGCAGGCGCGAATCCTGCATCTCCTGACGCAGGACAGCCTCCCGGGGTCCCAGGCCGGGCACATGGTCGATCACGTCCATCACGAGGTGGAAGCGGTCGAGGTCGTTCATCATCACCATGTCGAACGGGGTGGTCGTCGTTCCTTCCTCGATGTACCCGCGGACGTGGAGCTGGTCGTGGCCGTGTCGACGGTATGTCAGACGATGGATCAGCCAGGGGTACCCGTGGTAGGCGAAGATCACCGGCCTGTCGGTGGTGAAGATCGCGTCGTATTCTCGATCTCCGAGGCCATGCGGATGCTCCCCCTCGGTCTGCAGGCGCATGAGGTCGACGACGTTCACCACGCGCACCTTCAAGGAGGGAAGCCGCTGGCGCAGGATGGATGCCGCAGCGAGCACCTCCAATGTCGGCACGTCGCCGGCCGCGGCGAGCACCACATCGGGTTCCTCGCCGGCATATTCGGAGCCCGCCCAGTCGAAGATGCCGAGTCCACGGGTGCAGTGCTCGATCGCCGCATCCATCCCGAGCCAGTTCGGTGCGGGCTGCTTTCCTGCGACGACGACGTTGACATAATCGCGTGAGCGCAGACAGTGGTCGTAGGTCGACAGGAGGGTGTTCGCATCGAACGGGAGGTACACGCGCACGACGTCGGCCTTCTTGTTGACGACATGGTCGATGAAACCGGGGTCCTGGTGCGAGAGCCCGTTGTGATCCTGCCGCCAGACGTGCGAGCTCAGCAGGTAGTTCAGCGAGGAGATCGGGCGACGCCAAGGGATGCCCCCGGTGGTCTTCAGCCACTTGGCGTGCTGATTGAACATCGAGTCCACGATGTGGATGAACGCCTCATACGAGTTGAGCACGCCGTGTCGACCCGTCAGCAGGTACCCCTCGAGCCAGCCCTGACACTGATGCTCACTGAGCATCTCCACCACCCTGCCGGTGTGCGACAGATGATTGTCGGCATCCATCGGCAGCGACTCCGCGTTCCACTGTTTGTCTGTCACCTCGAAGACGGCATCAAGTCGATTGGATGCCGTCTCGTCGGGACCGAAGATGCGGAAGTTCTCGGGGTTGGCCGTGATCACGTCACGAAGCCAGCCTCCGAGGACGCGGGTGGCCTCGGTCACCGTGGCACCGGGGCTGGGCACGTCGACGGCGTAGTCGCGGAAGTCCGGGAGTCGCAGTTCTTTCCTCAGCAGCCCGCCGTTGGCCACCGGGTTCGCACTCATACGGAGCTCTCCTTCTGGAGCCAGCGCCGTCACCCACTCGGCGACGGCACCGTTCTGATCGAAGAGCTCTTCCGGCCGGTACGACAGCAGCCACGAGTGAAGCAGCTCTGTGTGCGCTTCCGTATCGCGCGCATCACGCAGCGGCACCTGGTGTGAACGCCAGTTGTTCTCCGCCGGATGCCCGTCGATCTCGTGCGGACATGTCCATCCTTTCGGCGTGCGCAAGATGATCATCGGCCATGCCGGCCGGGTGCGGAGAACGCCGGCCGCGGCATCCGCTTTGATCTGTGCGATGTGGTCGAGGACGTCATCCAGCACGATCGCGAAACGTCGATGCACGTCCATCGGGGCCTCGCCATCGAACCCGCCGGAGACGAGATACGGAATGTGCCCGTACCCACGCATGAGGGAGAGCAGCTCCTTCTCGGGGATACGTGCGAGCACTGTCGGGTTGGCGATCTTGTACCCGTTCAGGTGAAGAATCGGCAGAACGACGCCGTCGTGCAGCGGATCGAGGAACTTGTTCCCGTGCCAGCTCGTCGCCAGCGGCCCCGTCTCCGCCTCGCCGTCTCCGACGACTGCAGCGACGAGGAGGTCGGGGTTATCGAACGCGGCGCCGTACGCGTGAGAGAGGGAATAGCCCAGTTCCCCACCCTCGTGAATCGACCCGGGTGTCTCCGGCGCCACATGGCTCGGGATCCCTCCGGGGAACGAGAACTGGCGGAAGAGACTGCGCAGTCCGTCCTCGGAGTGGTCGATGCTGTTGTAGACCTCGCTGTACGTGCCGTCCAAGTAGGCGTTCGCGACCATCCCCGGTCCCCCGTGTCCTGGCCCGGCGATGTAGATCGTGTGGAGAGAGCGTTCCCGGATCACTCGGTTGAGGTGGGCGTAGATGAAGTTCAGCCCCGGGGTCGTTCCCCAGTGTCCGAGAAGTCGAGGCTTGATGTGCTCGGGTCTGAGAGGCTCGCGGAGTAGCGGGTTGTCGAGAAGGTAGATCTGCCCCACCGAGAGGTAGTTCGCCGCCCGCCACCAGGCGTTCAGAACCTCTAGAGTCGACGCCGCAGGAGGGTTTCCGGCTCCTCGGGGCCAAGAGGATGTGGGCGCGATGTCGACCGCGATCTCGGTCTGCGCGGGAGATGAAGTCCGAGATGCGTCCATGCACGCAGTCTTGCCCGGGGACGGTCGCGGGATAGAGCCGAAGGTCCCTCGCCCATGCCGATGCAGCCCACGCGATGACAGGACCTTGGTCCCCCGGCTCGCTGAGTCCCCCGTGCACCATGAGAGCGAGACAGGAACCTCTCAGGACGGGAGAATCATGACTGAGATCGAACGCTCGCCGACACGACAGCTGACCGAGGACGAGTGCTGGGAACGTCTCGCCCGAGCCCCGTACGGACGGATCGCCTGCGGTGCGGCCGGAGAGATCGACATCTTCCCGATCAACCACAAGACCGACGATCGAACGATCTTCTTTCGAACCTCGGCAGGTACGAAGTTGCTCGAGCTGACCATCCGCGCGGCCGTCGCCTTCGAGATCGACGGCTACGACGAGCACGAAGCCTTCAGCGTGGTGGTGAAGGGGACAGCCCAGGAATTCGATCGCGACGCCGACGTGCTCGCGGCAGAACGACTGGGTGTGCACCCATGGGCCCCGGAAGAGAAAGACCGCTGGGTACGGATCGATGCATCTGAGGTTCGCGGCAGGGTCTTCGATCTTGAGGCGCAGAGCGCGCCGTGAACCTCAACGGCGAAGGTTCCGACGTTCCGTGTGACCTTTGGCCCAGTGGCCTGAACCCAAAAGCAGGATCGTGAAGCTATGTCGAACACACACTCACACCACATCGTCGTCGGCGTGGACGGATCCGATTCCTCTATCGACGCCCTCCGTTACGCAGCACGTCTGGGGAAAGCGCTGAAGGAGCCTCTGCATGTCGTCACGACCTGGACGGCTCCCCCGATCGATCCATACTTGGCTATCGAGTGGTCACCCGCTGAGTTCGCCCGCGAAGCTCTGGACGAATCGCTCCAGGGAGCATTCGCTGGCAACCCACCACGCGACCTCACCAGCGAAGTCCTGCTCGGGTCGGCCGCGCGAACCCTGATCGGCCTCAGCAACTCGGCATCGATGCTGGTCCTCGGCAGCCGCGGGCACGGCGGCTTCGTCGGGCTCCTCCTGGGATCAGTCAGCGCTGCCTGCGCGGAACACGCCCACTGCCCCGTCCTCATCGTGCACACGAAGAAGACGACCGACAGCGAGTCCTCTCCGTCATCTTCGGACGAGACCTGAACCCTTGAGGCCCGTCCTGTTGCGGTACCCGATCATCACTCTCACGGTTCTCGTCTTCGTCGGAGTCATCACGGCGCTCGCGGCGGGAGCCGAGAACACCGGTCGTTGGGCGGCGACGATCTACGTGGCCGCCTTCATCAGCTGGACACTGGTGAGAATGGTGCGGGATGTGCTCCGAGGGCACGTCGGTCTCGACATACTGGCGCTCGTGGCGATGATCGCCACGTTGGCGGTCGGTGAGTACGTAGCGTCGCTGATCATCGTGTTGATGCTGTCGGGGGGCGAGGCGCTGGAGGATTTCGCCGGACGACGCGCAAAGCGCGACCTCTCCGCACTTCTGGACCGCTCGCCTCGCACCGCGCACGTCCTGGAGTGGGCCGACGCGGACGCCGGCGAAGCCATCCGTGACGTTCCCGTCGACGAGGTCAAGATCGGGGATGTGCTTCTCATCCGCCCTTCTGAGATCGTGCCGGTCGACGGGTCTCTTCTCACGGAGACCGGATCATTCGACGAGTCGTCGTTGACGGGCGAGAGTATGCCGGTCACCCGCGAGATGGGCGGAGAGGTGCTGTCCGGGGCGATCAATGGAAGCCGGGCGGTGCGGATTCGAGCAGTGCGGACCAGCGAGGACAGCCAGTACCAACAGATCGTCGCTCTCGTGCGTGCAGCGGAAGACTCCCATGCGCCGGTGGTGAGGCTGGCCGACCGATTCGCTATCCCGTTCACCGCAGTCTCGCTCGTGCTGGCCGGGACCGCATGGGCGTTGTCGAGTGATCCGACGCGGTTCGCAGAGGTCCTGGTCCTGGCAACGCCCTGTCCACTCCTGATCGCCGCCCCGGTCGCCTTCCTCGGCGGGCTCTCCCGTGCCGCGAAGGCCGGCGTGATCATGAAGGGCGGCGCCGTCATCGAGCAGATCGCCCGCGTGCGTTCCGCCGCCTTCGACAAGACGGGAACCCTCACCCAGGGTCGCCCACGACTCATCAAAGTCCGACCAGCCGAAGGCTTCGATGCGGATGAGCTCCTGATGCTCGCCGCCTCGGCAGAGGAGTACTCATCACATGTTCTCGCCGACGGTATCCGTCGCGCTGCGGAGGATCGGGGCCTGGCGCTGCGCACCGCCAGCGCCGCACGTGAGGAAGCGACCAACGGTGTGGTGGCGACGATCGATGGGCGCACCGTGACTGTCGGCAAACCCGCCTACGTCATCGCTATCGCCCCCGATACTCCCAGGGCCGCGCTCGACGTCGGCGAAGCCGCCGCATACGTCGCCGTGGACGGACGATTCGCCGGCGTTCTGGTACTTGCCGATGACGCGCGCCCCGAAGCCGCGTCCGTGGTGTCCTGGCTCCGGAGTCACGGCATCGAACGGATCATCATGCTGACCGGCGACGTCCGGTCGACGGCGGAATCCGTGGGACATCGAATCGGTGTCGACGACATTCACGCGGAACTCCTCCCGCCCGAGAAAGTACGGCTCGCGCAAGACCTGCAGCCACGCCCGGTGATGATGATCGGCGACGGAGTCAACGATGCCCCTGTGTTGGCCGCCGCCGACATCGGCGTGGCGATGGGCGCGAAGGGCGCGACGGCGGCCGGCGATGCCGCCGACATCGTGATCCTGGTGGATTCGCTGTCGAAGGTCGTGGACGCCGTATCCATCGGCCGTCACACGCTGCGGGTCGCCCTCACGGCGATCTGGATCGGCATCGGGCTGAGTCTCGCGCTCATGATCGTGGCGATGACCGGAATCATCCCCGCAGTCGCTGGCGCGGTCACGCAGGAGTTGGTGGATCTGGCCACGATCCTCTACGCATTGCGGGCGTTGCGGGGCCCGCGGGATCTCGCTTAGCGCACCACGACGGTGGCGGTCGCGAGCCGGGAGAGGACTTCCTCGCTGGTGGATCCGAGAAGAAAACGAGCGATCACCCCGCGCCCGTGAGACCCGACCACCGCCAGCCGGGCTTTGGCTGCCCGGTCGCTGATCGTCCGTCCCGGAGTGCCCCTCTCCACCACGCGATGCACGACGAGATCCGGATACTGTTGCCCGATCCCCGCCAGCGCAATGGCGAGTGTCTCTTCTGCCGCCTGCTGCATCCCTGACAGGTAGGTCGACGGGTAACCGTGCATCCCCACAGGCAGCGGAACGGTCGTCCATGTCGTCACAGCCGTGAGGACGTCGCCAGCTCTGTCAGCCTCCTCGGCAGCGAACGATATTGCTCGCTCGGAATCAGCCGATCCGTCGATGCCCACGACAACTCCACTTCGGTTAGTGAGATCGATGTCGGGCACCACCGCGACCGGGCTATGAGCGCCCGCCGCTATGCGGACACCGTGCAGACCGCGTCGGTCCCCTTTCGACGGACCACGGTGGTCGCTTCCGATGACGAGGAGATCGCAGACCATCGAGGCCTCGATGAGTTCGCCGACAGGATCGCCCCGCCCCACACGCGTGTCGACGGTCAGTCCCCGTGACTGCAGCCGAGTCGCCTCACGCGCAAGCATCGCCGCCGTCAACGCGAGAGCCTCCCGGAGCATCTCCCCCTCCCCGACCGCACCTACAGCACCACCGACGATCGAGATGAGGGTGAGTCTGCCACTGCGGTCATATGCGCGTCGTGCCGCCCACTCGACCGCCTCACGCGAAGCGTGAGTGTCGACGACGCCGACCAGGATGCTATCCGGCATGGGATCCTACTTTCCGCTCCAGCGAACGCTCTCGTCATCAATCTGACTGGACTCTCACGTTGTTCTCGACCTCAGTGATGTGAGGAGAGGCCCACGCGGCACGACCTGCCTGCTCCTTCTCTGCCCATGACCGCACATGTCCGGACAGGGTGGCCCTGTTCCCGATGACGGTGACGACGATGTGGTTGGCGTCGAGCTGCGCGTTGCGGACAAGCGCGTTCCTGATTCGCTCCTTCGCATCGCTGGCAGAGACTCGAGCGAACAGCGTGATCCTGTTGTCGACCCGATGCACCCCGCGCAGATGCTGCACGGTTCGCTGCGCGGCCCGGCGTTGGAAGTCCCAGAGAACCTCGCCGGTGAGAATCACGTTGTGATCCGACACCTCAGCTTTGACTGTGTCGGGGACATTGTCTGCCCACTGCAGAGCGCGTCGCACCTCCCGGGCGACGTCCGTGTCCGTGATCGTGATCGATGCCTTCGGGTGCACGGTCAATGCGTCGACGACGGTCGACACGCCTCTCACACGCCGTGCCGCACGCTTGGCAGCGAGACGCTCCGAGTGCTGGTCGACCTCACCAGTGAGGATCACGGCGCCGTCCTCGACAGCAACGCCGATTCCGGCGGCGTCCACGTCCGGGGTCCAATCGAGTTCGTCCTGAACGGCGGTCTGGATGTCGTTGTCGCTGCGCGCCACGGTGGGAGTGCTCATTGCTCGTCCTCTCTTCGGTGCGGGCGATATCGCGCGCTATCCACAGACTTCCCGACTTCGCGAACCCCATGCAGGGTCATTGGTCCCGCAGGGACTGGATCAGAGGCGACCCATGACCGTCTCGGTCATGGGTCAAGGTTGAAAGGACTTCCGACCCAGGAGCTGCGCCCGGGCTGTGTGAAGCTCCGTCCATGCACGAACAACCGAGTCGAATCAGGGTCGTTGAGAAAGCCGGCCCATGGGGGTTCTTCTTCCTGCTCTGCTACATCGGTGCTGCCATCTATTTCGTCTCGAACTCCAGCGGGGGTTTGTGGGACGTCGTTCTCGGCCTGCTTCAGGCAGCGGTCTGGCCCGTCTACGTGACCTTCCACGTGCTCGGCATCCTCGGGGCGTGACGGCACACCCGGTGTGACGATGCAGATGGTGGGAGAACAGCTGTTCGTTCCTGATGAACGGGCGGTCGAGATCTACCGCGTCTTCGCTCGCTCTGTCAGTGCTCTCGCGCATGTTCGACTCATCGTGACTCGGAGCCAGGTGGCATTCTGGGCGCGGCGCCCTTTCGCCTATGCGTGGAACCCCTCTCGTTACATCACGAGCGCAGTACCGATGGTCGTTTCTGTCGCGACGAAGGGACCGCTGAGCTCTTCACGATCAAGGAGGTTGTCCATCCGTCGCCGCGGACCTGGATGCATCACATCGAACTCCGCTCGGTCACCGATGTCGATGAGGAACTTCTTCGATGGGTCGTGCAGGCCTACCAGGAAGCAGCCTAGCTGGCTCCGCACTCGCCCTCGTTCACACTGTCGGTGGGACCTTCGGTCCGGAAGTCATGGTCCCTGCGGGCCATGCTGTCTGGGTGAGGCAGTCAGAGGAGATCAGCTTTCTCGGCAAGGTCACCGTGGCCCATGTCGTCACCTACTTTGTGGTGGGCGCGGCCGCAGCGGCGATGCTCGATTACGAGTCGGTGTTCGCAGCACCAATCGTGCGTGACTACATGAAGGATTTCGGATCCGTCGCCGTGCTGATCGGGCCGCTGGTGCAGGTTTTCCGTGGTCTTATCATCGCCGCCGTGCTTCTGCCGTTCCGCTCTGCTCTCATACCGCGCTACGGGTGGCTTCGCCTGTGGATGCTGCTCATCGGGATCGGCATCCTCTCGACCGCAGCTGCGGCACCATCATCGGTCGAAGGAGTCATCTACACCAGACTTCCTCTGTGGTATCACTTAATCGGCTTGCCCGAGATGCTCGGACAGACCCTCCTCTTCAGCATCGCTACTGCGCTGATAGCCCGCCACCCGACGGGAGTGCTCGCCGCACTCCCGCCGATCTTCGAGCGCCTCCTGCGCGCACTCGTGGCGGCATCTCTGGCGTTCGCCGGCTATGCGGTCGTGTCGGTCCTCTTCGCTCTGTCCGCAGGCGCTGAGATCGACCCCGGGGAAAGTCTCACCCTCAAGGTCCAGGGCCTGTTCATCGCGCCGTTTCGTATCAACGGGATCATCGCATTCGTGGCGACTCACGGCTTGACTGCTCGGGCCCGCCTTGTCGCTGCCCTCGTCTCGTTCTCCGCCGGTGTTGTGGTGATCGCCCTCTATCAAGCAGTAGTGAGCGGCGGCACGAACCTCCCCTACGCGCTGATTGCCCCTGCCGTTCCGGCGGCCATCCTGTGGGTGCTGATGCCGCGAGACTCGAGGCGGAGTGGCCCGGAGCCTCTGGCCGACGTTAGATAGCGTCGGGAAGCCGTTTCGGAGATCACGGAGTCAACAGCTGCTGCTCTTGAACGGTTCCGCGCTGCCGCGCCTCCGATGACGGCTCTCGATCCGACGAGTCAGCGTCGACCGCGAAGATCCGACCCTCGATGCTGATCGGTACGAACGTCACCCAGCGCCGGTCAGCGGGCGGAGACGGCTGCGGTGCATGGCCGTCGAGCCGGAGAGCCTCCGATCCTGGCGCGATGTCCTCTGCGTATCCGATCATGGACACGGTGAACGCCTCACGCGTGTTGTATCCATCGATCTGAACGGACATCAGGCTGTGAGCCAGGAAGTCTCTTGAGCCATTGTCGGAGGCGGCGCAGAACATGAGGCGACCGTCCTCTATTACGTGAGATACCGGCGTGGCCTCTCGACCAGTCACCACCTGCGCCGCGATACGGACGTCGGCGTCCGCAAATCTGTTCCAGCACTCGTCCTCAGCCATCTCTCTGCACTGTGCACGGTCTCCCCACGGGGATCCGGAGCGGACTAGTTTCACCATGGTTCCACGCTGGTCCTTCCGACGCGGTGGCGTAGAGTCCAACGTCCCATGTGTGAGGGGGCACACGTCATTGAGTGATGTTCGCAGGGGGTGCCTCCTGTGCTGGCCGCGTAGGCGCCGTTTCCGTGTCGTGCCACGGTCGCTGACGGTGGATCGCGAGGAGCTGGGCGCCGAGGCCGAAGAACACCATAAGTACCCATGCGACGATGTTCAGCCACGGGATCTGCAGAGCCGCGATGAGGATCACGCCGCCCAATAGCGAGCGGCTCACCGGCCGTCGGTCCCCGCGAAGGATGAGGGAACCGAGGTAGTGGGCGACGAACGGAAAGCTTGCGAGGGTCAGCAGGAACCAGGTGATTGTTACTGCGAGCGCTAGCGGAGCTCCGACAATCGTCGTGAAGAGCAACAGAAGCACCAGAGGCGCGGCAATCGACGCGACAAGACCAACGAGGAGCGCCTTCCACGGTGACGGACGAAGGTGGTCTGTCACTCGTCGCAATAGGCGCGGGAACAGAAGGGCGGTGAAGAGTGTGACGAGGCTGAGTGCGACGAGCGCGTAGACGAGTCCGAGGAGCCAGCCGGCGAACACACCCCATGGCGACACTTCGACCTTTGGCGACTGCGGCTGGCTGATGCGTTGCACTGAACCGGCGACCGCATCGTCGGCTATGGACGCTTCCGTGTCGCTGACGTAGGTAACATCACCTCCCACCGAGCCGGCGATGCGGAGGGTGCCGACGCTCAGCACAAGGTCCCTCCCCACAGCGCCGGTAACGTGCATGGTGCCTGTGGCGCCGACGAGATCGTCGCCGACGGTTCCCGTATCCGCAACGGTGACGTCGGCGGCGAGGATAGTGCCGCTGCGTGAGATGTCACCACTGATCGTGACGGTTTGCGCGGACAACCGCACGCTTCCTTCGATGTCGCCGGTGATGGTGATGCTCTGGGCAGCTGCGATCACGTCTCCGGAGATGTCCCCGCTGATCACGAGACTCTGCGCGGATGCGTACACGTCGCCGTCGATCGTTCCGGACACGTCTACGGAGACGCCACTGTAGAACTGCGGCCCCTGGGCGTCGCCTGGCGCGAGAGGTGCCTGCGATGACCCTGTGCCCTGCGGACTGGTCGCTGCCGCGCCCAGCCCGGTGGCGAGGATGACGAAGCCCAGGAAGAGTGCTGACGCACACCTCCGGAGGACATGCGACACGTTGATCATCGCCTGTCCCCTTGCTTGCTCGTCTTCCCGGTCTTGGTGACTGGCCAGCAGATGCGGGTCAGCAGGTGCTGAGGATCGGGTTCGGTCGTGGGGTCCGATAGGTAGGTTTCCCACATCAGACCCGCCGGGGCGAGGTTCGCTTCTGACATATGCCGCGCGGCATCTGCGTACGCGCTCCCGATCGTCTCGTACAGGCCGACATGCGTGGCTTCCAGCCGTTCCCCTGCTGGCAACATCCCTGAAATCACGTTGCGAGTCGGAACGAAGTGCGTGGCGATCGGGTAGCCCGCTTCGATATCGACGGTCTCAGTCGGCGTGCCGTAGTACGCAGGCCCGTCGAGATTTCCGTGACCAAACCGTTGCATTCGTTACCTCGCCGTTATAGAGTGATCGCACGGTGAATGTTTGCTGTGGCATACACCGCATGTGATTGCAGGACACTCTTGGTGCAAGGGACAAGGGCCGGTCGGGAGCCTCTCCGACCGGCCCTTTACTGTTGCCAGTACGCTGTTCTCCATGACCGATCGCAAGCTCGCCCTCGAGGCCTGGGAGAGCCTGTTCCGTGCACAGCACGAGCTGTTCACGGAGATGAACACCGACTTCGATGACACCGATCTCGGGCAGGCGGAGTATGACGTGCTGCTCACGGTGACCCGCTCCCCCGGCATGTCGGCCCGCCTGCGCGACGTCACGGCGAACATGCTGATCAGCCAGCCGAGCGTCTCGCGCCTCGTCGACCGCATGGTCACCCGCGGACTCGTCTCGAAGTGCCCCGACCCCGACGACGGGCGCGGTGCGCTGATCAGGGCCACCGACGCGGGTGTGCGCCAGTTCCGCAGCGTCGCCACGGTGCATGGCCGGTCGATCGCCGAGCGGATGTCGCGCCTCGACGACGCCGAGCTGAAGACGCTCCGCGATCTGGCGGAGAAGCTCCGCGGTCGCTGACCCCGACGCACGCACGCAATCCGCGGTCGCTGACCGAACGAGCTCGGCGCATACGGAGGGTTTCCGCCGTACGGAGGATGTCGCGGCGCTGAGCCTCCTCCGAATCGCAGATCTCCTCCGCATCGCCGAGATCCGGCGGCGTCCCGCCCCGACACCCTCCCCTCTTTTCTGGCAGGGTGGAGCGTGAACGCCCGCGCGGCCGCGCCGGCATCCACGACCGCCCCCTCGGGGGGAACCAGGGAGGTCATCCATGGAGATCGCCGGAATCGTCGGCATCCTGATCATCGTCGGGATCGGCATAGCCATCGCTATCGTCGTCCTGCTCATCCTGCTGCTGTTCGCACGCAGCTGGATCAAGGTGGCTCGCGCCGATGAGGCGCTCGTCATCTCGGGGCGCAAGCAGAAGGTGCAGCGGGCCGTCATCTCGGCCGACGGCACGACCAGAGACGAGATGTCGGAGTCGCCCGTCACGGTCATCGTGAACGGCAAGTCCCTCGTCAACCCGATCACCCAGCGCCACGAGATCATCTCGCTGCGCTCGCGTCAGGTGTCGCTCAACGCCGAGGCCCAGTCGCTCGACAGCGTCACCCTCAACGTCGACGGCGTCGCCATCGTGAAGATCGGCTCCGACCCCATCCTCGTGCGCCGCGCCGCCGAGCGTTTCGCCTCGCAGGACAAGGCGATCGAGCAGTTCACCACTGAGCAGCTCGAAGGTGCGCTCCGTGGAATCGTCGCGACGCTGTCTGTCGTCGAGCTCATGCGCGAGCGCAAGAAGTTCTCCGACCAGATCGCCGCCGACGTCTCGCAGGAGCTCGCCGAGCAGGGTCTGATCCTCGACTCGTTCCAGATCAAGGGCATCACCGACAAGGTCGGCTACATCCAGTCGCTGGGTGCTCCCGAGATCCAGGCGAAGCGTCAGTCTGCCGAGATCTCGCAGACCAATGCCGACCGCGCGATCAACCAGAAGAACATCGCCAACCAGGAAGCCAACCTGGTCGAGCAGACGGCTCTCGACACGAACACCGCCAACGCCAACGCCGGCATCGGTCGGGCTCGCGCCGAGGCCGAGCAGGCCGAGAATCTCGCCCGCGAGCAGGCTCAGCAGGCCGTGCTGCAGCAGCAGGCGGAGAACCGCCAGGCCCAGCTCGACGCCGACGTCAAGCGCGTCGCCGACGCACAGCGCTATGAGGCAGAGACCCGGGCACAGGCCGAGCTCTACACGCGTGAGCGTGCGGCGGAGGCCGGAGCGATCGAGCAGGTGAAGCAGGCCGAGGCCCGCACCCGCATCGCCGAGCAGCAGGCGCAGGCCGACAAGGCCAAGGCCGACGGTGAGGCCGCAGCCGCGATCGCTCGAGCCACCGGTGAGGCCGACGCACTGCGTGCGCAGGCCGAGGCCGAGTCCGAGGCCCGCCGACTGCGTGCGAACGCCGAAGCAGACGCCATCCGCGCCGAGGGTGAGGCGCGAGCCGCCGCCGTCGAGGCAGAGGCGAAGGCCATCGCCTCGAACCAGGACGCGTTCCTGTCGCAGCGGGTGCTCGACACCCTGCCGTCGATCATGGCCGAGTTCTCGAAGGGCTACGCCGCGATCGGCAGCGTCTCGATCATCGGCGGCTCCGGCGAGGACGGCGCGTCGAGCATCGTCGGCGCCGACAGCGCGAAGGCACTCAAGTCGGTGTTCGACAGCGTCAGCGCGGCGACGGGCCTCGACCTCGCGTCGATCATCCAGGGCCAGGCCGTGGGTCGCGGGATCGGCGAAGGCGTGGCTGCGGCATCCGCACCGTCCACGCCGACCCGCCAGTCTGCGCCGACCACCCCGCCGCCGCCGGCACCTCCGGCTCCCGCAGCGGAGTAGTCAGCACACAGCGCACAGCGGATGCCGCGGCCGATTCGGTCGCGGCATCCGTCGTCTCCGCCACCGTGCTCGATGACTCCGGAGACCAGGCAGACTGAGGGAATGACCGCCGCCGCCTTCGACCTCGCCGCCATCGGCGCCGGGCTCTCGTTCGCGGCCGCGCTGGACGAACTCGGGGCCGCGCTCGACGGGAGCGGATCAGTGGTCGTGAGCGCCCCACCCGGCACGGGCAAGACCACTCTCGTGCCGCCGCTGCTGGCGTCACGGTCGTCCGGGCGCGTGATCGTCACCCAGCCTCGCCGCGTCGCGGCTCGCGCCGCAGCCCGCCGCCTCGCTCATCTCGACGGCTCGGCGCTCGGCACCCGCGTGGGCTTCACCGTGCGCGGCGAGCGGTCGGCAGGTGCGGCGACCCGCATCGAGTTCGTCACCGCCGGAGTGCTGCTGCGTCGCATGATCGACGACCCCGGCCTCGACGGTGTGGATGCCGTCATCCTCGATGAGGTGCACGAGCGCGCACTCGAGACCGACCTGCTGATCGGCCTGCTCTCGGAGGTCCGCGAGCTGCGCGACGACCTCGTGGTCGTCGCCATGTCGGCGACGCTGGATGCCGCGCGCATCGCCTCCGTCCTCGGCACCGACGACCAGCCCGCACCGATCGTCGACCACGTCGTGCCGGCGTTCCCTCTCACCGAGCGCTGGGCTCCCAGCTCGACGCCGCGCCTCGATGAGCGTGGTGTCACCTGGGGCTTCCTCGACCACGTCGCACGCACGACGACAGCGGCCGCACTCGAGCTGGTCCGCGAGAACCCTCGGGCCGATGTGCTGGTGTTCGCCCCGGGCGCGCGGGAGGTGTCGGAGATCGCCCGCCGCATCCGCGATGCGAGCGCGGCGTTCGACGTGCGAGAGCTGCACGGTCAGATCCCCGCGGCGGAGCAGGATGCCGTGATCCGCGGGCGTCGACCGGATGAGCCTCCGCGCATCATCGTGACGACCTCGCTCGCGGAGTCGTCGCTCACCGTGCCCGGAGTGCGCCTCGTCGTCGACAGCTGTCTGTCGCGGCATCCGCAACGTGATGCCGCCCGCGGCATGACGGGCCTGGTCACGACTGCCGCGTCGCGCTCGTCATGCGTGCAGCGCGCCGGTCGCGCCACGCGCCAGGGACCGGGCGTCGTCATCCGCTGCGTCGACGAACGCACCTATGCGGCCGCCCCGGCCCGCCCGGCACCCGAGATCGCGGTGACCGACCTCGCGGATGCCGCCCTGCTGCTCGCCTGCTGGGGTGCCCCGGGTGCAGAAGGCCTGCGCATGCTCGACCCGCCGCCCCGAGACAACCTGGCCGATGCCGTCTCGGTGCTGCGCGGTCTCGGCGCGATCGACGACGAGGGCCGCGCCACGGCCGAGGGTCGAGCTCTCGCCCGGATCCCCGCCGACCCCCGGCTCGCCCGCGCTCTCCGTGACGGCGGCCCGGTCGTCGGCAGCCGTCTCGCCGCAGAGGTCGTCGCCGTGCTCGGCGGCGACCTGCGCATCGCCGAGGCCGACGTCGCACAGGCGCTCATCACCATGCGCGGCGGACGGACACCGGACGCTCGCCGCTGGCGTGACGACGCGAGCCGCCTCGAGCGCATGGTCGCTCCGGCGAGGGACGTGCGATCGGATCTCGACGGCGTCGGACTCGTGATCGCACTCGCATTCCCCGACCGGATCGCGCATCGCGTCGAGCGCACCGCCGACGGAGCGGTCTTCCTCCTGGCATCCGGAACCCGTGCCGGAGTCACCGGCCCGCTCGCCGCAGTCGAGTGGCTCGCGGTCGCCGACGTCGCGCGGGCCACGGCCCGAGTGGCGGCCGGGTCAGGCGCGATCATCCGATCCGCGGCTGTGCTCACGGAAGCCCAGATGGAACGCGCTGCGAGCCACCTGCTGACCGACCGAGTCGAGGCGGAGTTCACGGGAGGTCGCGTCCAGGCGCGCCGTGAGCGCCGCGTCGGTGCGATCCTGCGTTCGTCCTCGCCCGTGCGACCCTCTGCTCGAGAGGGGCGGGATGCCGTGCGCCGCGCGATCCTGCGCGACGGGCTCGGCATGTTCGCCTGGTCGGATGCCGCGACCGCGTTCCGACGCCGATTGGCCCTGCTGCGGCGAGAGCTCGGCGGCCCGTGGCCCGACGTGTCGGATGCCGGGCTGCTCGGCACTCTCGATGACTGGCTCGCTCCCGAGCTCGACACCCTGGCGGGCGGCACCCCCGCAGCGCGAGTGGATCTGTCCTCGGCTCTGCGTCGACTGCTGCCCTGGCCCGAGGCGGCGCGCCTCGAGGAGCTCGCACCCGAGCGCCTCGCGGTGCCGAGCGGATCCCGTATCCGCATCACCTACCCCGACCCGGACGACACCTCGGCACCCCCGGTCGTCGCTGTGAAGCTGCAGGAGTGCTTCGGCTGGGCCGAGACTCCTCGACTGGTCGACGGACGCGTGCCGGTGCTGTTCCACCTGCTGTCGCCCGCGGGGCGCCCTCTCGCGGTCACCGACGACCTCGCCTCGTTCTGGTCGGGCCCCTATGCCCAGGTTCGCGCGGAGATGCGAGGGCGCTACCCGAGGCATCCTTGGCCGGAGGACCCGTGGGCGGCCGTGCCCACGAAGCACACCAAGAACCGCGCCGCGCGCTGACCCTGCCTCACGCGGTGCGACGTCGCAGGGTCAGCGATGCGAGGACGAGCGCTCCGACTCCGAAGGCGACGACGACCAGCAGGGGTCTGTACACGTCCCACCCCTCGCCGCCGGCCGTGACGGCGTTGATCGTGTCGATCGCATAGCTCAGGGGCAGCCAGTCCGAGATGGCGTACAGCACGTCGGGCATCTGATCGCGCGGCATGAAGAGCCCGCCGAGGATGATCTGCGGGAAGACGAGCAGCGGCATGAACTGCACCGCCTGGAACTCGGTCTGCGCGAAGGCGCTCGCGAGGAGCCCAAGCGCGGTGCCCAGGAGAGCGTCGACGACGGCGACGAGCCCGAGCTGCCAGAGCTCACCGTCGACGTCGAGCCCGCAGGCGCCGACCGCGAACGACACGGTGATGATCGCCTGCAGCAGCGCCATCAGCCCGAACGCCAGGGCATAGCCGAGAATGAAGTCGGCCTTGCCGAGCGGAGTGGTCATCAGACGTTCGAGGGTGCCGGAGCGTCGCTCCCGCAGAGTGGTGATCGAGGTGATCAGGAACATCACGATGAACGGGAACAGCGCGAGGATCGCTCCCCCGAACTGATCGAACACGCCGTCCTGATCGCTGAAGAGCCACGCGAAGAGTCCGACCAGCAGGCTCGGCGCGATCAGCATCAGCGCGATCGAGCGAGGATCGTGCCGCAGCTGTCCGAGCACCCGGGCGGCGGTGGCGAGCATCCGACCGCCGTTCATTCCGAGGCCTCCCGCCGTGCGCGCCGGGTGCTGCCCGCCGCTGGACCCCCGGTCGCTCGGCTGTCCCGCTCGATCAGGGCGAGGAACGCCGCCTCGGGCTCCGTCGTGCCCGTGTCGGCGAGGAGTCCGGCTGGGTCCGTGTCGGCGATGATCCGCCCGCCCCGCATCAGCACGAGCCGATCGCATCGCAGCGCCTCGTCCATCACGTGACTCGAGACGATCATGGTGACGCCGCGCGCGGCGAGGCCGCGGAACAGGTCCCACAGTTCGGCGCGCAGCACGGGGTCGAGGCCGACCGTGGGTTCGTCGAGAACGATGAGCTCGGGGGATCCGATCAGTGCCATCCCCAGCGAGATGCGCGTCGCCTGGCCACCGCTGAGCGAGTCGACGAGCTGGGCGGCCTGCGCCCGAAGCCCGACCTCGTCGAGCACCCGGTCGACGTCGCCCTTCGGTGCTTTCAGCACCGCCGCGAAGTACGAGAGGTTCTGCCGGACGGTGAGATCGCCGTACACGGCGGCACCCTGTGTTCCGTACGCCACCCGATGACGCAGCCGCGGCGATCCGCCCGGTTCTCCCAGCACCGTCACCATGCCGGCGGTGATCCGCTGCACACCCACGATCGCGCGCATCAGCGTGGTCTTGCCGCATCCCGAGGGACCCAGCAAGCCGGTGATCTCGCCCCGGGGGATCACCAGGTCGACACCGTCGAAGACCTGCGTCCTTCCCCGTCGCACTCGCAGCCCCGAGATCTCGACCGCCGCGTTATTCATCATGTGATGAATTATGCGCCGCGCGAGTCGCGGGGTCAACGGGTACTCGTGCCCGAAGCCGAGGCGGGATGCAGGCGGCAGTGCGGCGCGTGGCCCGCGCTATTCGAAGAGGTAGCGCTGCACGGTCGGTCCGACCCGCAAGACGATGTCATCGACGGATGCCGCGGCGATCGGCGCGAGCCGCAGCACGTAGCGCGTGAGCAGCAGGCCGGCGATCTGCGAGGCGACGAGTGTGGCGCGCAGCTCGGCATCCGCGACGCCGAGCGTCTTCGCGATCCGGCCGATGAGTTCGCGAGAGAGGAACCCCGCGAGAAGGGGCGTGGTGAGCCGGCTGCCGATCGCCGTCCGAATGAGCATGACGCCGCGGCGACGGATGTCGGGCTGCTCGAAGGCCTCGAGCACGTACCGCACGAGACGCTCGCCGACGGCGTCACGCGGACCCGCAACGATGGCCGGCACGTCGATGTCGGGGCGCAGAGGAATGCCGACCGCCTCAGCGAAGAGGTCTGCCTTCGTGCCGAAGTAGTGGTGCACGAGCGCCGAGTCGACGTCGGCACGAGCCGCGATCGAGCGCACCGTCGTGCCGTCGTATCCGTGCTCGCCGAACTCGTCGACTGCGGCGGCGATGATGCGTTCGCGCGCATCGGACACGCCACGCGGACGCCCGCGCTTCTTGGGCGCACGCTGCTCGGTCATGGCGCCAGCCTACGACCAGATCTGCGCGCTCCCCTCAGTCGAGCAGATGCCGCAGGTACCGCGGCGGGTCCTGCAGGAACGACCGCCAGTGGTTCACCAGCTCGAGGTCGTTCCACTCGGCGGGACGGATGCCCCACTCCCCCACTTCGAGGATGCGAGCTCCCGGCAGCGCGGCGAGCACCGGCGAGTGCGTCGCGCACAGCACCTGACCTCCGTCGTCGACGATGCGCTGCAGCACCGCGATCAGGGCGAGGGTGGACTGGAACGAGAGCGCTGCCTCTGGCTCGTCGAGACAGTAGAAGCCGGGTTCATCGAATCGGCTGTCGAGCAGAGCGAGGAAGGACTCGCCGTGGCTCATCTCGTGGAACGCCACGTCGCCCCTCGCGGAGGGATTCTCTTCGAGGTAGGTGTAGAACGAGTGCATGGTCTCGGCTCGCAGGAAGAATCCCCAGCGGTTGGCTCCGACTCCGCGCTGCAGCTGCAGCCACTCCGACAGCGGCGACTCGCTGGGGCGCGTGCTGTGCATCGCCTGGCGGGACCCTCCCTCGGGCGAGAGCCCGTAGGCGACGGCGATGCCCTCGACGATCGTCGACTTGCCGCTGCCGTTCTCGCCGACGAGGAAGGTCACCCCGGGAGCGAGATCGATGCCTTCCTCGAGCACCTGGGCGACGGCGGGAATGGTGGTCGGCCACATGCGGCCGGAATCCGGCGCGTCACCATTCGCGCGCACGGCGACGATGGGCTGCTCCCGCCGCCTGCGACTGCCCGGGGTCCAGATCGATTCCATGCGCGCCTCCTCAGAGGAGGCTATCCGCAGCCACCGACGCGCTCGGAGTGACTCAGCACTCGATGACGTTGACCGCGAGACCACCCTCGCTGGTCTCCTTGTACTTGGTCGACATGTCGATTCCGGTCTGGCGCATCGTCTCGACCACCGCGTCGAGGGAGACGTAGTGGCTGCCGTCGCCGCGCAGCGCCAGACGGGCGGCAGTGACCGCCGTCGACGCGGCGATCGCATTGCGCTCGATGCACGGAATCTGCACGAGGCCGCCGATCGGATCGCAGGTGAGCCCGAGGTGGTGCTCCATCGCGATCTCGGCGGCGTTCTCGATCTGCCGGTTGGTGCCGCCCATCACGGCGGTGAGCCCTCCGGCAGCCATCGCGCAGGCCGAGCCGACCTCGGCCTGGCAGCCGCCCTCGGCCCCCGAGATCGAGGCGTTGGCCTTGAACAGCGAGCCCAGTGCCGTGGCCGTGAGGAGGAACCGACGGATGCCACGGCGGCGGTTCGCGTCGGCGACGGCGTCATCGTCCTCGGCCTGCGCCGCCTCGATCGCCCGCGTGCCGTCGAAGCCGAGCAGCGCACTGCCGACGAGTTCTCCGTACGGCGTCACGGCATTGCCCGCACCGAGGCCCGAGTCCGCCAGGAACCGCCACCAGTACATCGCGACGGCGGGAAGGATGCCGGCGGCGCCGTTGGTCGGCGCCGTGACGACGCGACCGCCCGCCGCGTTCTCTTCGTTGACCGCGAGCGCGAAGGCACCGAGCCACTCTCCCGGTAGCTCGCGATGACCGTCGGCCTCCGCCTCCTCGAGCTGCGCGCGGATCATGCTCGCCCGCCTCTTGACCTTGAGCATCCCCGGCAGGACGCCGTCCGAGTGCAGTCCGTTCTCGACGCACGCAGCCATGGCGTCCCAGATCGCATCGAGTCCGGTGGCGACCTCTTCTTCCGAGCGCTCAGCGGTCTCGTTGAGTCGCGCGATCTCGGCGATCGACAGTCCGTGCTCGTCGCACAGTGCGAGCAGCGACGCGGCGTCGGCATACGAGTAGGGCAGTGGGGCCGAGGCGAGCTTCGCCTCCTCGCCGTCCCGGCGGATGAACCCGCCGCCGACGGAGTAATAGGTCTCTTCGGCGACGACACCGCCGGCATCGTCCCGGGCGGTGATGGTCATCGCGTTCGGATGACCGGGCAGCCGGGTCCGCGGCTCGAAGACGATGTCGGCCTTCGAGAACGGGATCTCATGGACCCCGTCGACGCGCACCGTGGCGCCGTCGCGAAGGTCGGTCCAGGCTGCGCGCACGTCGGCCGGGTCGCAGCTCTCCGGCGACAGCCCGCGAAGGCCCGCGACGACCGCATCCGGCGTGCCGTGACCGATTCCGGTGGCGCCGAGAGAGCCGTACAGCGTGCATGCGATGCGGGCGACGCGATCGAGAGCTCCGGACGAGCGCAGGCGCTGAGCGAACGCGAGGGCCGCCCGCATCGGCCCGACCGTGTGGGAGCTCGAGGGGCCCACTCCGATGGAGAAGAGATCGAAGGCCGAGACGTACGCTGTCACCTCCTCAGCCTACGTCGTGCGCAGGAAGACGGACGCTCCGGAGGCTGTCGTCAAGGCCCTTCTCGCCTCGCAGCCGCTGGCGGATGCTGGGGGTGCACTCGATGCGAAAGGGACGATCATGACGAACAGCACGCCCGAGCAGGACCCGACCTCCGGCCTCGACCCCGAGGCCCAGACCCCCACTCCCACGCCCTCGTCCGGCGATGCCGGCGAGTTCAAGGATCCGGCGAACACCGCCGAGAAGCCGGCGGAGGCGGAGTCCCCCGAAGACGCGGATCCGTCGGAGGTTCCGAGCAACGACGAACTCGAAGAGCCGAGCACCGAGAAGGAGCCCTCGGAAGAGCCCAAGGCTCCGTCGCGAAACGACCCCGAGCCCGACCATGAGGCGGTCGGGATCGGGGTCATCGACGGTCCGGAGACCGACGAGGGCGACTGAGCGACTCCTACCTCGCTCGACCACCCCACCGCTCCCGTCGCGATGCACCCTGCGACGGGAGCGAGTTCGGATGCGGCTATTCGACGAGCTTGCCCTCGGTGTCGACCTCGCGCATGAGCTCGGCGATCTCGGCGGGGATCTCCGGGATCGACTCGCGCGTGACTCCGCCGGTCGGCGACCAGACGAGGTTGACCTGCAGCGTCGGGTCGGTGTCGGGGTAGTCGCTGCGGTTGTGACATCCGCGCGTCTCCCGACGCTCCAGCGCCGCCTCGAGAGTGGCTCGGGCGGCGAGCGCCGATGCCTTGAGGTCGAAGGCATGCGCGAGATCCTGGAATCCGGCGATGTCCGGGTGGATGCCGATGTCCTCCATCCGCCCCTCGATCATGTCGAGTTCGGCGAGGCCGGCACGGAGTCCGTTTTCCGACCGCACGACACCGGCATGCTGGGTCATGGTGTTGCGGATCGCGCGCTGCAGGGCTCGCACGTTCTCGCGACCGTCGGCCGTGAGAAGGTCGTCGATCTCGGCGCGGGCCTGGGCGACCGCATCCGCCGAGCGGCGCTGAGCGTCGAGCCCCGCGGCATGCGCCATGGCCGCCTGCCCGACGATGCGCCCGTAGACGAGCAGCTCGATGAGCGAATTGCCGCCGAGGCGGTTGGCTCCGTGCAGGCCGCTCGATGCCTCGCCGATCGCGTAGAGCCCGTCGACGTCGGTCTGGTGGTCGTCGGGACGCACCCACACGCCACCCATCGAGTAGTGCGCGGTGGGCGCGATCTCGATCGGATCGGTCGTGATGTCGAGCATCTGCAACTCCATCATCGTCTGGTAGACGCGGGGCAGACGGGTCATGATCGTCTCGCGCGGCAGATGCGAGACGTCGAGCCAGACGCCGCCGTTCTCGGTGCCCCGCCCTTCGGCGATCTCGGTGTACGCGGCGAGCGCGACACGGTCGCGTGTCGAGAGCTCCATGCGCTCAGGATCGTACTTCGACATGAAGCGCTCACCGAGGGCGTTGCGCAGGATCCCGCCCTCGCCGCGAGCCGCCTCCGAGATCAGGGTCCCGGCGGCGTTCTCGGGCTCGATGATCCCGGACGGGTGGAACTGCACGAGCTCCGGGTCCCGCAGGCGGGCGCCCGCATCGACCGCGAGCCGGAACGAGTCTCCGGTGTTCTCATCCCGTCGTGACGAGGTGCGGCGCCAGATGCGGTTGTGCCCGCCCGCGGCGAGGATCACGGCATCCGCGTGGATGAGGTAGCGCGTGCCGTCCGACTGGTCGAAGCCGTAGGCGCCGAAGACGACGTTGTCGCGCACGAGCAGACGCGTGATGTAGACGTGGTCGAGGATCGGCACCTCGAGCTGTTCGGCCTTCGCGACGAGGGTTCGCTGGATCTCGAGACCCGTGTAGTCGCCGGCGAAAGCCGTGCGACGGAAGGTGTGCGCCCCGAAGAACCGCTGCGAGATGCGGCCGTCGTCCTCGCGGGCGAAGTCCATGCCCCAGCGCTCGAGATCCCGGATGCCGCGCTCGGCCCCCTGCGTCACGATCTCGACCGTGTGCGGGTTGGCGAGCAGGTAGCTCTCCTTGATCGTGTCCGCGGCGTGCTGTTGCCAGCTGTCGGCCTCGTCCATGGTGCCCAGCGCGGCGTTGATGCCGCCGGCGGCGAGAGAGGTGTGCGCGTCCTGGCGCGGGCGCTTGCCGACGGCGAGGACGTCGATGCCGTGCTCGGCGACCTCGATCGCCGCCCGCAGCCCGGAGCCGCCGGTGCCGATGACCAGGACCGTGGTGGAGATCTGACGTTCGCGAGTGCTCATGCCTTCCACGCTAAGTACGGTGTCCCGATAACTCCAATGCATTGTTCTACTGGTATCGATACACTGAAAACATGAACCTCGAGCAGCTCCGCGGGTTCGTCGAGGTCGCCCGCCTCGGCCATTTCACCCGTGCCTCCGAGCACCTGCACCTCGCGCAGCCGTCGCTGAGCCGACAGATCTCGACACTCGAACGCGAGCTCGGCGCCGAGCTCTTCCACCGGGCGCGCGGGCACATCGGACTCACCGCCGCCGGAGAGGCCCTGCTCCCCCGCGCTCAGCGCATGCTCGCCGAGTCCGACGCGATCCGCGAGGAGATGGCCGAACTCGCCGGACTCCGCCGTGGCCGCGTGCGACTCGGCGCACCGCCCACCCTCTGCATCAGCCTCGTCGCCGAGGCGATCAGCACCTTCCACGCCGCCCACCCGGGCGTCGACCTGCACCTCACCGAGAGTGGGTCGAGGCTGCTCGTCGATCAGCTGGCCGTGGGTGCCGTCGACATCGCGCTCATCACGGAGTCGGAAGGTCCGCCGCCGTCGGGCTTCAGCCTGACGCGCATGCCGCTGCTGACCGAAGAGCTGGTGGTCGTGTCCGCGGCATCCGAGCCTCCCGTCTCGACCTCCACGGTGATGAGCCTCGCCCACCTCGCCACCCTGCCGCTGATCGCGCTCGACGAGACCTATGAGCTGCGGGCGACGACAGATGCGGCCTTCCGCTCGGCAGGGCTGACCCCGAACTTCGTCCTCGAGGGCGCCGAGATGGACGCGCTGCTCCGCTTCGTCGAACGAGGCGTCGGCGTGGCCGTGGTTCCGGCGATGGTGCTGCTCGATCAGCCGGCGCTGCGGTCGGTCAGGATCTCGCACCCGATGATGAGGCGCACGGTGAGCCTGGCCCACCGTGCGGACGTCACGCCGGCCGTCGCGGTGGCCGCGATGCGTCACGTGATCGTCGGCACGGCCGCTGAGGTCGCCCGCCGAGACCCTGCCATCACGAGCCTGCTCGACTGAGGTCGCTCAGGCGTCTTCGTACTCGTCGGGAGACCACTCGTCGCGCCAGTCGATGATCGGCCGGTCGCCCTCGAATCGGATCGGTAGCCAGACGTAGTCGGCGATCGAGGTGTCGACGTAGGCGAATTCCTCCATCGGCTCGTCGCCGTCCTTCCCCGGTGCGAAATGCTCGATGAACGCCTGTCGCGCGCGGTCGCCGTGCTCGAGATACCGCGGCAGCCACCGATCGGCGACGGCGATATAGAGGTCCTTCTTTCTTGGATGCCGGAACGCCGATGAGATCTGGGAGTGGTACGAGGTGCGCGACTCGTCGCCCGGATGCAGGTCGCCGAGCACCTCGAACGGACCGTGATAGCTGCGCGCCACCGCCGACTCGGACGGGTTCGGGTAGTACCCCGTGGTGCCGGAGGTCAGCAGGTAGTGCAGTCCGCCGCGCTGGAAGTGCGCCGGAGCCTCGCGCACGTACGGCGGCTGCGGCTGCGGGAAGTGGGTCGAGTAGTACCCGGTGACATCGGTGTAGTCGCTGGTGAGGTCGGCGCAGATCATCTCGGAATGCACCCGTTCGAAGTAGTAGTACCCCTTGCCGTCGTGCGGATCGACGACCAGATCGAAATCCCCGGCGCTCATGTCGAGCGGACGCAGCCAGGTGCGCTGGATCTCGTACGGACCGAGGATGCTGTCACTGGTGAGCACCGTCGAGCGCTGCACCGATCCCTTCGTCATGACCTTGACCCAGCACACGTACGTGCGGGTCTCGGCGTTGAAGATGATGTGCGGTCGGTCGAGCCCCTGAGTCGGATGCAGCGGTGAGGACTCGTCGTCCTCGTCCGGCGGGATGATGACACCCCGGTCGTCCCAGTTCACGAGGTCGATCGACGAGTAGCACCGCACTCCCCAGTGCCAGATCCCGCTCCCCGGCGTCGAGAACTCCTTGTTCTCGCCGTACCAGTAGTGCACGCCGTCGACGGTGATGACGGATCCGCCGTGGGCGTGGATGCGCTCGCCTTTCGTGTCGAGCCACACCTGCCCCGGCCGGATGTGCTGCTGAGTCATGCTGCTCCCTCGGTCTCGAGAACGGGCTCCGGTCTGCGCCAGCCGAAGAACGGCCGTTCGGGGTCGTCCTCCACGGCGCGGAACGTCGTGGTGAACGAGTGGCGCCCGGGGCCGACGGGGATCTCCTCCGCGGATCCCGGAAGAACGAGCACGCCGACGGATGCCGCGGGCACCTCGACGTCGATGGACAGGCGCTCGCCGTCACGCCGCCACGCGATCGACGCCGTGCCGCGAACGCTGTCGTACCGCGCACTCGCGTGCTCGAGACGACCGCCCGGCTGCGGCTCGAAGCGGATCCTCTCCCACCCGGGCGCATCCGCCGCGAGCCCCGCGACCACCCGGTGCAGGAAGTCGGCGACGGCTCCGAGCGCGTAGTGGTTGAACGACGTCATGTCGCCGGGGTTGATGGATCCGTCCGGCAGCATGCTGTCCCAGCGCTCCCAGATCGTCGTCGCGCCCATGCTGACCGGATACAGCCAAGACGGCAGCTCGTCCTGCAGCAGCAGGTGATAGGCGTAGTCCATGCTCCCGGCGCGCACCAGCGCATCGCAGATGATCGGGGTGCCGACGAAACCGGTCGAGATGTGGAAGCCGCCCGCTCCGACGAGCTCCTGCAGCCGCGAACCGGCCCGCCGCACCTGCTCCTCGTTCTCGAAGAGCTCGAACACCAGCGCGACGGCGATCGAGGTCGGAGTGTCGCTGACCACGCGGCCGCTGTCGCTGAGGAACTCATCCTGGAAGGCGCGGGACGCTCGTTCCGCGACACCGCGATAGTGCGCGGCATCCGCCTCCTCGCCGAGCAGAGCAGCCGCGTCGGCCACGATGCGCGCCGTGCGCACGTGATAGGCGGTCGCGACCAGGTACTTGTCGGTGTGGGACTTGCCGGGGTCCTCCGGTGGTGCGGTCGGGTCGAGCCAGTCGCCCAGCTGGAAGCCGGTGTTCCAGAGTCCTGTGTGATCGGTGAGCTCGTCGACCAGGTCGACCCAGGCGCGCATGCTCGGGTACTGGTCGGAGAGGATCCGGATGTCGCCGTCGTTGCGGTACATCTCCCACGGCACGATCACGGCCGCATCGCCCCACGCGGCCGTCGGGAAGTTCGGGAAGCCGCACTCGACCCACGGTACGAAGTTGGGTACGTGCCCCTGATCAGCCTGCTCGACAGCGAGGTCGCGCAGCCATCCGGTGAGAGTGCCGTGGGCCGCGAACAGGCGCAGCGCGGTGGGCGCGAACACCTGGATGTCGCCGGTCCACCCCACGCGCTCGTCACGCTGCGGGCAGTCGGTCGGCAGATCGACGAAGTTGTCGCGCATGCTCCACACGACGTTCGAGTGCAGCCTGTCGAGCCCGCCGTTCGACGACTCGAACCAGCCGGTGCGCCGCATGCCGGTGTGGATCACCACCGCCTGGACGTCTCCGTCGCGGAGCTCGCCCGGCCAGTTCTCGAGCTCGGCGTACTGGAAGCCGTGGATCGTGAAGCGAGGGGTGTAGATCTCCTCACCCGAACCCGCGGCGGTGTAGCTGTCGACCGATGTCGCCGCCCGGAGCGGACGGATGCCGAGTTCGCCGTTCTCGATGACCTCCGCGTGGTGGAGCGTCACGGTGTGACCGGCATCCGCTCGCACCCGGATACGGAGCACCCCCGAGATGTTCTGACCGAAGTCGAGACGGATGCGGCCGCTCGGCTGACGCTCGACCGTGACCGGGCGCAGCGTCTCGGTCTCCTGCACCGGCAGAGCGGTCGGCGGTTCGATCGCCGCCGGGAAATCGGTTCGGGGCAACATGGCCGCCGGACTCCAGCTGGAGGCGTCGAATCCCGGCGCGGACCAGCCGTCCTCCGTCAACCGCGCATCGAAGCTCTCGCCCTCATACAACCCGACCGCGGTGATCGGCGACGGCGCCGTGAGCCACTCGAGGGCCACCTGTCGAGTGACACCGTCCGCCGTGGTGACCTCGAGCTGCGCGAGCAGCGCGACATCCGATCCGTAGATGTCCCACACGCCCCCGTCGAACCCGATGTGGCCGCGGTACCAGCCGTCGGCGAGCCATGCGCCGATCACGTTCTCTCCGACGCGAAGCGCCGCGGTGACGTCGTGCGTCTGATAGCGCAGACGGTGGCCGTAGCTCGTCCACCCCGGTGCGAGCACGTCGTCCCCGATGCGCTCGCCGTTGACCTCGAGCTCGTACACGCCGTGCGCCGTGGAGTGGATCCGGGCCCGCACGATGTCGCCGGGCAGTGCCCCCTCGACGATGGCAGCCCGCAGCAGATACGCGGGCCGCGGTGCCGTGCGGTCGGCCACGACCGAGGGCGAGGCGAAGTCGACCTGCCAGTCGTCACCGAGCCCGGACTCGATCCGCACCGGTTCGCTCCAGGGGCCGGAATCGAGGGCGCGGATGCGCAGGTCTCCCCCGGCGCGTGGCGCGAGAGGGGCGAACGGCCAGGCGACGCGCTGCGTCGACGTCGTGCGCTCGGCGCGCACCGTTCCGTCGTCGGCGACGAACTCCAGTTCGAAGGCGTCGGCCGCAGCATCCGCCACGAAGGAGATCCGCGGTTCGGCTTCGCCGATGCCGAGAGTCTTGCCTCCGCGCCTGTTCTCCAGCCAGATCTCGATGATGTTCGTCATGTCAGCCCTTCACCGATCCGGCGGTCAGGCCCTTCATGACCTGCTGGTTGAGGAACACGTAGATGAGCAGCGTCCCGAGCACGTTGACCGAGATCGCGGCGAAGGTCGGCCCGTACTGCACCGCTCCGTACTCTCCGGTGAAGTTGAGCAGTCCGACCTGGATCGTGCGCAGGTCGCTGCTGTTGGTGAACGTCAGGGCGATGAGCAGGTCGTTCCAGAGGAAGAAGAACTGCACGAGACCGATCGTGAACAGGGCGTTCTTGACCAGCGGGAGGCCGATCGAGAAGAACGAACGGAAGATGGATGCGCCGTCGAGTGTCGACGCCTCGAAGATCTCCCGAGGCACCGAGCGGAAGAAGGTCGCCATCATGAACACGGTCAACGGCATCCCCAGCGCCACGTAGGTGATGATGAGCGGCCACAGCGTGCCGGTCATGTTCGTGCGGAAGTAGATCGTGAACAGCGGCAGCAGGATCATCTGCGCAGGCACCATGATGCCCGCGAGGAAGAGCAGCAGCACCGTGCCGCGCCCCTTCCAGACCATGACCTCGAGCGCGAAGCCGGCTGCGGTGCCGAAGACCAGGATGATCGCCAGCGACGGGAACACTGCGACGACGCTGTTGAGGATGTACTTGCCGAACTCGCCGGTGGTGAACACCTCGATGTAGTTGACGATGTCCCACGACTGCGGCAGAGCCCAGAACGGCTCGTTGAGGAACTCGTTCTGCGTCTTGAACGACCCGAGCAGCATCCACAGGATCGGATAGACCTCGACGATGAGCAGCACGGCGATGAGCAGCCGGATCGGCAGCCGTCGGAAGAAGTCTCTGGCGCCTCGACGGTTCGGATCGACGTCGCGGCGGGTGGGCAGCGGGGTGCCCGTGACGATGGCGGTTGTCGCACTCACTGGTTCAGTCCTTCGTCAGATCGCGGCGGGTGGAGCGGAAGATGAAGACCGTGAACAGCAGGCACAGGATCGTCAGCATGAGGGCGATCGTGCTCCCGTACCCGTAGTCGCCGTAGGCGAACGAGGTGCGGAACATGTACAGGGTCAGCGGCGTGGTCGCGTTGCCGGGTCCGCCGTTGGTCAGCGCCACGACCGTGTCGAAGACCTTCAGCGTGCCGTTGATGCTGAAGATGATCGATGACAGCAGCACGGGCAGCGACAGCGGCAGGACGATCGTGCGGATGAGCTTCCAGCCGGATGCCCCGTCGATGCGCGCCGATTCGATGAGCTCGTCAGGGATGTCGACGAGTCCGGCGTACAGCAGCACGGCATAGAAGCCCATCGACCGCCAGAGGTCCATCGCGATGATCACCCAGAAGGAGGCATCAGGAGTGCCGAACCAGTCGAGGTTCTGCCCGCCGAGGATCCCGAGGAACGAGTTCACCGGTCCGACGGTCGGCGCGGCCTCGAACAGTCGCTGGAACAGCAGCGCGACCGCCACCGTGGGGAGCACCACGGGGAAGAACACGATCGTGCGGATGATCCCCGATCCCTTGCGCAGCCAGAAGACGTACATCAGAGAGAGCAGATAGCCCACGATCACCTGCAGGGCGGTGAGGATGAGCGCGTACTTCAGGGTGAAGAAGATCGCGTCCCAGGCGGCGGGGTCCTGGAAGAACTTGGTGAAGTTGTCGAACCCGTTGAAGGTGAAGCCCGTGATGGGGTTGCCGTCCTGCACCGTGTAGAACAGCGACCACACGATCGGGACGAGCATGACGAGGGAGTAGACGAGCAGCGCGGGTCCGAGCAGGACGAAGATGGCGCGCTTGTCACCGAGGACTTTGTGCATGGTGGATCTCCTGATGCGACGAGGACGGTCTCGGGGCGGGCGGATGCCCGCCCCGAGAGTGGATCAGCCTTCGTCGTTGGCGGCCTGGACGAGCGTCATGAACTCTTCGCCGGAGAGGCTGCCGTTGGCGAGACCTGCACCGTTGTTCTGGCTGATGCCGGTCGCCTTCGGGGTGAAGAGCGCCTCGAACCAGAGCACGCTCGACGGAGCGTTCGCGATCTCGTCCTGCACGGTCTGCGTCGTCGAGGGCAGATCGGCGGGAGGGTTGTCGACCACGAAGCCCGAGACGACACCGCTCTCGTTCAGCGCCGTGTCGCCGTAGCCCTCAGCGATGCACTTCAGCCACGCGGCCGCTTCATCGTCGTAGTTCTTCTCGGCGAACATCACCGGGATGCCGACGTTGGCCGGGATCTGGTCGATGCTGCCCTCGCCGCCCTCGACTGCGGGGAAGCGCGCGAAGCCGACGTTGTCGACCCCGATCTGGTTCTGCTCCTCGTCGTTGAAGTTCGCCAGCGCCCAGCTGCCCATGTAGTAGAAGGCGGCTTTCCCGCTGAGGAACAGGTTCATCGAGGCGTTGTAGTCGATCGAGCCGACGGCGTCACCGAAGTATCCGGCCTTGCCGAGTTCAGCGACCGCGTCTGCGGCGGCGACGTATTCGGGGTCCGTCAGTTTCGCATCGCCGTCCGCGACCTTCTGGAGTGCGTCGGGGCCGAGCGTGCGGAAGATGTAGTCGCCGACGAGGCGGGTGACGGGCCAGCCGTCCTTGCCCGCGGTGGCGAACGGCTGGACGCCGGCGTCCTTGAGCGTGGCTGCGGCATCGACGAGGTCGTCCCACGTCTCGGGCACCTCGATGTCGTTCTTCTCGAGAAGCTCCTTGTTGTACCAGAACCCCTCGATGTTGAATTCGGTCGGCAGCGCGTACAGGGCACCGTCACCATAGAGCGCCTTGACCGTCGATTCAGCCGCGGGCAGCAGCCGGTCGGAGACGCCCAGGTCGTCGAGTGCCTGGGAGAGGTCGAGAACCTTGCCCCCGTCGATGAACTCCGACATGAGCGCGGGGGTGCCGGCAGCCATCTGCATGTCCGACAGACCGTCCTGACTCGCGAGCAGCTGGAGCTGCTGGTCCCACTGCGTGCCCGAGATGTCATCGGACGTCATCGGCGCCGCGTCGGCCGCAGCCTTGCACTGGTCGCCGGCGAGGGTCTCGAGCGTGCTGATGATCGTGGTGTTCTCGGTCTGGCCGAGATAGGTGAATTCGCCGGAACCGGCGCCGGACTCGGAGCCCGATCCTCCGGAGCCGCCGGAGCAGGCGGAGAGCGCGAGAGCGCCGACGCCGATGAGCGCGATTGCGGGGGCCAGGCGACGGGCGCGCCTCATTGCTGTGGTCACTGTTCCTCCTTGAAGAGCGACGCCTCTTTTGAAGCGCTTCATTCACACCATGCCATAGAAAAAAAGGCATTGTCAAGAGAGTTACGCATCACAAATGAAGCGCTTCACGAATAGTGATGCTCTAGAGTTGAAGGGCCAGGTCATGGCGACGATGCCGAGGAGGATGACGTGACCGACACTCCCCCGCCCGGGCGCTCGAAGCCCAGCATGGCGGACGTCGCCGCTCACGCGGGAGTCGCCCTCGGCACTGTGTCCAACACCCTCAACAATCCCGAGAAGGTGCGAGAGGCGACCCGCCGCAAGGTGCTGTCATCCATCGCCGAGCTCGGATTCGTCCGCAATGATGCTGCGCGCTCTCTCGCCGCGGGAAACAGCACCTCGGTCGGCCTGGTGCTGGCCGACCTCGGCAACTCCTTCTTCGTCGACATCGCGCGCGGCGCCGAGAGAGCGCTGCGGCGCCACAAGATGGACGTGCTGATCGTCAACTCGGACGTCGACCCCGATCGCGAGGTGCACAACCTCGAGCTGCTCGACCGTTCGCGCGTGGCCGGCATCATCCTCGCCCCTCTCGACACGGCGCTCGCGAAGTCGCCGCACCCCGAGAACCGCACCACTCCGACCGTGCTGGTGAACTTCGAGTCCCCGTCTCTCGCGTACCCGGGGGTCACCGTCGACGAGCGCCACGGCGGGGCGCTCGCCGCATCGCACCTGATCGCGCTCGGGCGCCGACGCGTTCTCTTCGTAGGCGGTCCGCGTTTCCTCACGGCCGTCAACCAGCGCTGGGAGGGCGCCGAGCAGGCGACCGCCGCGCACCCCGACGCGCGCATCGAGATCCTCGAGACGCGAGGCGTGAACATCAGGCACGGACGGGATGCCGGACGGCAGATCCTCGCCCGCGGTGCGGGCACCTACGACGCGATCGTCGCGGCATCCGATCTCGTGGCCATCGGCCTCATCCAGATCCTCAACGAGGTGCCCGGATTCTCGGTTCCGAACGACATCGCCATCACCGGCTACGACAACAACCACTTCGCGTCCGAGAGTGCGATCCCGATCAGCACGGTGAGTCAGCCGGGCGAGGAGATGGGCGCCGTCGCAGCAGATCTCCTGCTGGAGCGCATCGCCGACCCTGGTGCGGCGGCGCGCAGCGTCACCCTCGAGCCGCGCCTGCTCCCCCGCACGTCCACCCTCGGCGAGATGTGGCGCAGGGACTGACCTGCAGTCATGTCCCCGCTCGCTCGCTGCGACGGAGATCACCCGTACCAAAGGTCTGAAACTCGCATCCGCTCCTTCGCAGCGTGAGTTCTCCTTCGCTGGACGGGCCTTCGCTGGACGGGCGTGAGGGCCGAAACGTGGAGCCGAAGATGGAGACCGCATGGATGCCGGACAACGCAAAACCCCCGCCGCTTGCGCGACGGGGGTTTCAGCTGATGTGCGCCCGAAGGGACTCGAACCCCTAACCTTCTGATCCGTAGTCAGATGCTCTATCCATTGAGCTACGGGCGCTCCTGGACCGCTCAGCGGGCCGTAGAACAGCCTACAACAGACGAGACGCGAAAGCGAAACGAGCGCTCACTCGTCACCGTCGGGCGTGTTCTGCTTGTTCTTCCGCTTCGCTTTCGCACGCTGCAGAGACGACAGCGCCTGCAGGTCGACGAGTCGCAGCGCCTGCATCCGCGCCTCGCGCATCCGGTCGTAATCGGGGTCCTGATCGGGTCGCATGCCCTCGACGCGCAGCCGACGATCGAGGTTGTGCCGCACGTCGGCCCAGGCGCCTTCGCGCGCCTCTTCGACGATGACGCGCAGGGCGGCCTCGTCCTCCATCATGTCGCGCAGCTTGGTCGCGACCCCGTGCGACTGCTTGGCCCTCCGACGCAGGTTGCGCACGTCGCGGTCCCGGTAGTCATGGGTTCCCGAGGGGTCGGAATGGCGACCGCGAGCGCGTTTGCGCAGCTCGGTCAGGTTGCGCTCGACCTCTTCGGACTCCTCGGCCATCGCCCGCAGCGCTTCCCGCGCATCGGCGACGTACTTGTCCGTGTCGAAGACGCCGTTCTCGGCGATCGTGCCGATGAGGATGTGATTCTTCACGGCGAGGCGCGCCGCAGCGGTCGCGATCGCAACGCCTTCGGCGATGGCATCCGCTGTTCGTCCCACCCCTACCTCCTCCCTTCGAGCGTACCGGTATCGCTCGGGGATGCAGTGGGCCAGAATGGATCGGAATCGGGTCTCTCCGACCCGCTCCACGACCGGCTGCTCTCCCGATCGCCGCCAGGAGGGATGCGATGAAGCGTCTCACGCTCACCGGAAGCACGACGGTCATCACGGGCGCTGCGAGCGGGATGGGTGCCGACATCGCCCGGCTGCTCGCTCGCCGACGCGTGCATCTGGCGCTCATCGACCACAACGCCGACGGCCTCGCAGCCATCGCCGCCGAGCTCACGGGCGCCATCGTCACCACCCATGTGGTCGATCTCCGCGACGACGACGCCGTCTTCGCCACGGCCGCGGAGATCACCGCGGCGCACCCCAGGGTGAATGCTCTGATCACGTGCGCGGGCTCGTCGATGCTCGGCGACCTCGACCAGCTGACCATGGAGGAGATGCGCTGGCTGACGGATGTGAACCTCTGGGGCACGGTGTCGATCACGAAGGCGCTGCTCCCCGCCCTGCGCGCGGCACCGGCCGCCCACATCACTCACCTCGCCAGCGTCTACGCGCTGGCAGCCCCCGCGGGACGCATCCCCTACTCCCTGAGCAAGTTCGCGGTGCGCGGGTTCTCCGAGGCCCTGCGCCACGAACTCGACGGCACCTCGGTGACGGTGGGAGCGGTGTATCCCGCCGGCGTGCGCACGGGCATCATCCTGCACGGACGGTATGCCGCGGCGATCGAGCCGGCCGTCGCCGCGCGAGCCGCGGCCGCCCAGGCGGCGATGTACCACACGGAGCCCGCGGATGCCGCGGCGCTGATCGTGCGCGCGACCGAACGTCGCCGCGCCCGCACGATGGTCGGACGCGAGGCGCGACTGATCGATGTGCTCACCCGCGTCGCCCCGTCGAGCTACTGGAGGGTCATGCGGCGTCCCCTGCGCGAGGCCATCGACACGACGACGCCGATCGCCTGAGTCAGCCGACTGCGCCGACCCAGATCCCGGACGCCCACGCCTGCTGGTCGGCGTCGCACCCGACAGATCCCGGATATCCGCGAACCACCGCCATGCAGTTCGCAAGGAACTCGGCGTCTCCTCCGAACGCGGAGTAGTAGGCATCTGACGACGTCAGGGCGCCCCACACCCGGAATTGGTAGATGTGCGCCAGCTCATGCGCCATCGCCCAGTTCAGTCGGTCGGCACTCCAGTCGACGATGTCGGCGCGGTACTTGATGAAGCCGCCGCTGTTCGCGCACGCCGGCGCGGTCCCTCCCGCACAGGAAGCCGATTCGTAGAGCCCGACCGCCCCGCCGCCGACCTGGTCGAGAGCGGCACGCACGCGCGCGTACCCGTCCGGACCGCTCGATGCCCACGCGGGGCCCGAGGGAGCGGCGTACTGCGCCGTCTCCCAGCTGCCGATGTCCTGACCCACCTTGTCGATGAGGGCATGCACGGTGGCTGTGGCGGCGACCACGGTCGCCGGGTTCTTGCGCTCGTCGAGCACGGACTGCTGGGCCGACTGCGCGGAGGCCCTGTGTGCCGAGGTGTCGACCTTGCCGACTGCTCCCTCGATCGCCGCAGTCAGCGCCGCGATCTCGTCGACGAACGCGGGCCGCACCTCGAGGACTGCGGCACGCGCGGCGGTGTCCTTCTCGGCGATCGCGATCGATCCGTCGAGGTGGTCCGTGCGCATCTCCGCCGTACGGATCGACTGCGCCAGCGACTGCAGCTCGGCGATCGCCTCTGCCCTGTCCTCGTCCAGGGCCGCGGCGCGACCGACGACGCCCGCAGTCAGCATCACTGCTGCGACGATCGTGACGGAGAGGAACCGCCGGATCACAGAGTTCGCCTCATGGCAGGAACCCGGAGGTGTCGGTGAGCAGCGTCTCCTGTTCGGCGATGGTGGTGCGCAGTGCCGTCAGCTGCTCGGCGAGACGGAGGTTCACCTCGCGCGCGAGCTCGAGCCGCTCTTCCGCCTGGACGACAGCCGCCCTCGCCTCGGCGAGGGCATCCACACGCTGCTGATCCGCGACAGCGATGAGCACCGTTCCGCCGAGGAGCAGCAGTCCCCCCGCGACGACGGCGACGCCTCTCATATCGCTCCCCAGGACACGACTCTCCGGAACCATTCCGTATGGCCAATATATCCCCGCGGGAGACCGCTCTCCAGGCCGGTCGGTGGTCGGCCGCGCGGCGCGGTCGTGCGCTGCGTTCGCGCGGCACGCCGGGCCGGGCCGATCAGATCGACTATGCCTGGTCGCTGAGGCGTCGCTCGGCGGCTTCCTGCCCGCTGGCCAGATGGCGCGGGACCATCACGCGCAGGGCGTCCGTGTCACGCGCGGCGACCGCTTCGAGGATCAGCCGATGCTCCTCGGCCATCGCGAGCAGATCGTCGTGCTGCCCGAAGAGCCAGCGCAGCCGTGTGACGAACACCGCGATGAGTTCGCCCAGCATCTCGTTGCCGGCGAGCTCGGCCGAGATCTCATGGAACTCGCCCGCAGCGATTCGCGCTGCCTCGATCTCGCCCGCGGATGCTGCGGCGAATTCGCGCTCATAGGCCGCCCGAAGCCGCGCGATCCCCTCGTCGGTGTGACGTTCGGCGGCGAAGACGAAGATCAGGGTCTCGATCGCCTCGCGGACCTCCCCGAAATCCCGGATGTCCCGATGCGTGAACTCCCGCACGACTGCCCAGGTCCGCGGGCGTGCGACGACCACTCCCTCGCCGACGAGAGTGCGGATGGCCTCGCGCACCGGAAGCCGCGAGACGTTGAGCTCGGCCGCGATATCTCGTTCGACCAGCCGGGAACCGGGGGCGCGCCGACCGAGCACGATGTCATCGCGAAGAACGCGCGTCACCCGCACCGACTCGAGTTCGCCGGTAGTCCCCACCCCCGCCATGACCGAATTGTCTCACTCGGAGAACCGCCCGACAAGTTTGGTATCCCAACGCGGCGCGTATGTTACGGGCGCTTCATCGGGGGCGGACAGAGAAAAGGGGAGCGAATGCCTCGGCATCCGCTCCCCTCGTCCGTGTCGTCAGGGCAGACGGTTGGCGATCGCGAGGTTCGCCGTCAGCTCGTCGGCGTTCTGGCGCACGACGTATGCCGGGCGATCCCGCTCGACCCTCCAGGACTCGCTGAGGGGTCCGACGTTGACCGTGTCGAAGCCGGCGTCGTCGTAGAAGCGGGTGACGAAGGCGACGGCCTCGGCGTCATCGCCGGCTGTGGCGAGGGCGCGTCGATCGGGTGTGCCCGCGGGCGATCCGTCGGTCGTGATGTCGGCCGCGAGGATGTGGTTGAACGCCTTGGCGATGCGCGACGTCGGCAGCTGCGCCTGCAGAAGCTCCGATGTGGTGGTCTCGCCGCGGTCGAGGGCCTCGATGTGCCCATCGCGCTCGAAGTAGTAGTTGTTCGTGTCGAGCACGATCTTGCCCGCGAGCTGCTCGACCGGCAGCTCGTCGATCTTGCCCAGGGGGACGGTGACGACCACGGCGTCTCCGGCCGCAGCCGCATCCACCGCGGTTGCGGCAGTCGCTCGATCGCCGAGTTCTGCGACGAGATCCGAGAGCGTCTCCGGTCCACGGGAGTTCGCGATCACCACGTCGTAGCCGTTCGCCACGGCGACCCGTGCGATCTGGCTGCCGATGTGTCCTGCACCGATGATTCCGAGAGTAGTCATGTGGGGCCCAACGCCCGTCCCGCGCCGCTATTCCCGCGCGACCCCGCGTGTCGCGATCACACCGTGAGCAGGAAGCGCTCCTCGACCCGCCGATAGCCGAGGCTCTCGTAGAGACGGATCGCGGAGGCGTTGAAACCGAAGACATGCAGCCCGATCGAGTCGGCGCCGAGTCGTGCGGCCTCGCGCTCGGCCGCGAGCATGAGATCACGACCATAGCCCTTGCGGCGCTGGTCCTCGGCGACTTCGATGTCGAGGATGAACCCGTGCGGGCGCCCTCCTCTCCGACGGACGCCGATCCACAGTACCCCGACCTCGATGCCGTCCACATGGGCGGTGAACAGCTCCTGCCCCTCCGAATCGATGCCGTCCGGCAGCTCGAGCTCCATCTGCCGGTGCGACTCGACGACGGCATCCTCCGCCGAATACCGACCGGATGCCACCAGGTCTTCCGCGAAGGCCGCCTCGGACGCGGCAGCGAAGCTCGCGAAGCGCTCCGGGGTCATCGGCGCCACGACGAACGCGCCGTCTGACGGCTGCGCCGCCCGAGACGGCAGCGGTTCGAGAAGCATCTGGATCGACGCGACCTCGAATCCCCGCCCCTCGACGAACCCGCGACCAGCGGTGTCGGACGAATGCAGGGCGACACTCAGACGACCGACCTGCTGCCTCCGCGCGAGCGTCGTCAGCTCGCCGAGGAGGCCGTCGAGCTGTCGGCCACTCGGCTCGGTCGCGAACGCGAGATCGACGATGAACAGCACGCCGTTGTTCGCGGCGAGCCAGACGGTGCCGATCCGGGCGTCGCCGTCATCGATCGTGAGGATGAGCGAGGTCTCGGTGTCGTGCCCTGCGGGGAGCAGCTCGTCGAGCACGGCGTCCACGTGCGAGACGGCATCGTCGCCGACGTGCATCCCGGACTCCTGCCGCAGCGACACGAGTCGTGCTCTCGTGGCCTCGCGCCAGTCGTCGAAGGCGTCTGCGGTGAGAGGAGTCAGTTCAAGAGGCATGGTTCCATCCTGCACCGCATCGCCTCGGTGCTCAGGACTTGTGGAGTGCATCCTCCGCAGCGACCCAGGCGAGCATGGCGCACTTCACCCGTGCCACGTATCGCGAGACGCCCCCGAGAGCAGCGGCATCGCCGAGCAGCTCTTCATCCGGTTCGATCTTGCCGCGCGAACGCATCGCCTCGCGGAACGCGGCGATGCGGATCTCGAGCTCGTCGACCGTGAGCCCCTCGGCGAGCTCGGCGAGCAGCGACGCGGATGCCTGCGAGATGGCGCATCCGTGTCCTTCCCACGCGATCGCCTCGATGCCGCCGTCGGCGCCGCGGTGCACTTGCAGAGTCACCTCGTCACCGCAGGTCGGGTTCACCTGGTGCGACTGCGCGGCGATCTCACCCCGGAGCCCGAACCCGTGCGGGGTGCGGGAGTGATCGAGGATGAGCTCTTGATACAGGTTCTGCAGGTCGCTCATGCGCCCCTCCGGAAGAAGTCGATCGCACCCTGGACGCCGTCGATCACGGCGTCGATCTCGTCATCGGTCGTGTACAGGTACGTGCTGGCCCTCGTCGATGAGGTGACGCCGAGGCGACGATGCAGCGGCTGTGCGCAGTGGTGTCCGACACGCACCGCGATGCCGCGATCATCGAGGAACTGCCCGACATCGTGCGAGTGGATGCCCTCGACGTCGAAGCTCGCGAGGCCCACACGCGGCAGATCGATGCCGGCACCGAGCACGCGCACCCCATCGATGGCCGTGAGCCCCTCGACGAGTCGCGCGCCGAATGCAGCCTCGTGCGCCGCGATGCGCGGCATCCCCACCGCGGTCAGATAGTCGATCGCCGCGGCGAGCGCGACCGCCTGGGACACCCGCTGGGTACCGGCTTCGAACCGCTGCGGCGGCGGCAGGTACGCCGCCTCCGTCGTGGTGACGGTGGTGATCATCGATCCACCCGTCAGGAACGGCGGCATGGCCTCGAGCAGCTCGCGCCGCCCGTAGAGCGCGCCGATTCCCGTCGGCCCGAGCATCTTGTGACCGGACACCACGGCGAAGTCGACGTCGAGTGCGCGGACATCCAGCGGCAGATGGGGCGCCGACTGGCAGGCGTCGAGCACGACGAGCGCGCCGACGGCGCGCGCACGCGTCACGAGATGCTCGACCGGATTGATGACGCCGAGCACGTTCGACACATGCGTGACGGCGATGAGCTTCGTGCGGTCGGTGATGAGATCTGCGGCGGCGTCGAGCCGGAGGGCACCGTCGTCGTCGAGCGGGATGACCCGCAGGGTCGCTCCTGTGCGGGCCGCGAGCTCCTGCCACGGGATGAGGTTGGCGTGATGCTCCATCTCGGTCGTGACGATCTCGTCGCCCTCGCGCAGACGCAGGCGCTCGGCTGCCGCTCCCCCGCGGCCGAGCGAGGCGTTCGAGATCGAATACGCGATGAGGTTGAGCGCCTCGGTGGCGTTCGACGTCCACACGATCTCGCCCTCGTCGGCTCCCACGAACCGCGCGACGGCGGCCCGAGCGTCCTCGAACACCTCGGTGGCCTCGGCCGCGAGAGTGTGCGCACCACGGTGAACGGCCGCGTTGAGGGTGGTGGCGAACTCGCGTTCGGCGTCGAGCACGGCGAGCGGACGCTGCGACGTCGCACCCGAATCCAGATACACGAGCGGGTGCCCGTTGACCTCGGAGCGCAGGATCGGGAAGTCCTCGCGGAGTCGCCTCACCTCGACATCGGTCAGCGGGCCGCCCCCGGTCGGGGCGATCACGTCGGATTCGCGGGAGATGCTCATCCTTCTAGCTTCTCATCTGGCGCACCCCGCGGGGCCCTGCGCACACGGGGCGACGGTCAGGGAACGACGAGGATGTAGTCCGTGTCCGAGATGCCGAGGACCCCCGTCGCCGGGTCGACGTAGCGCAGGGTGATCCGATGGAGCCCGGGCCGGATGTCGATGAACGACACGATGGTCGAGGAGTCGTCGAGAAGCGCGAGCGACGCCGTCTCCCCGTCCAGGGACACGGATGCCGTCGAGCCGGCGACGCCGCGGACGTCGAGCGAGAGGTCATCCCGTCGCCCGTCGCCGTCGGAGTCGACGCGGGAGATCGCACCGTCCGAGTCTTCGGCGAGCCCCGGGACCGGGAAGTAGAGGCGCCCCGTCGGATCACTCACCGTCCGCACGCCGGTGGTCCGGGATGTGTGGCGCATCGAGATCGACATGCCCTGGTGAAGCGTGTCGACATCGGGGCGCACCGAGAAATCTCCGTCAGGACCGACGAGGGTGGAGGCGATCACGAGGCCGGTCTCGTCGATGATCTGCACCGCTGCTCCCGGAGTTCCCGTGCCGGTGATGGTCGGGGGAACAGTCGTCCCCGGCAGGATGCTCCAGTCCATCGTCACCGGCTCGACGACGGGAGGCTCGACGACCGGAGGGTCGATCACCGGAGGGTCGATCACCGGAGGGTCGACGGCAGGCGGCTCGACGACCGGCGGCTCGACGACCGGCGGCTCGACGACCGGAGGGTCGACGACCGGCGGCTCGACGACCGGGGGCTCAACCGCCGGCGGCTCGACCACCGGCGGCTCGACGACAGGAGGCTCGACCGCCGGAGAGTCGACGACAGGAGGGTCGACGACCGGCGCCTTCACGACGGGAGGCGCGATGACCGAGGGGCCGCCGGCGGGAGGCGCGACCACGGACGGGTCGACCACCGGGGGAACCACGATGATCGGGTCGATGACGACCTCGGGGCCGGCGTGCTCCTCGGGAACGGTCACGGGCGTCTGCGGGTCGACACCCGTCTCGGCCTCCTCCGCCGGCGCGATCGGGCTCGGGACCGCCGTCGATTCGGGCGACATGATCGGCGCCGGAGATGCGACGACGAGCGCGGACGACGGTGTCGACGACTCCTCGGCGTTCGGCGCGCCCACGGGCGCCAGCTGTGCGGCCACCGCTGCGACCGCGACGACGGCCCCGGCTGCCGCGACGGATCCGCCGACGACCAGCCACCGAGCGGTACCCCTGGGCATCCAGGCCGGCGCAGACGCAGCCGTCGCAGGCGCAGGAGATCCGGCCGAATAGGCTAACGCCGCCGGTCCGCCGATGATCACGGGAAGCAGCACGGCGCGCAGCTTCGATGACGCCTGCTCGATCTCGGCGCTCGCCATCGTGCACCGCTGGCAGCGCTCCAGGTGCGCGTCGAATCGCGCTCGGTCAGCACGCGCCACATGGCGCCTGCGCCCCTGCGCCACGATGCGCTCGCAGACCCACCGGCATTCCGGGTCACGTCCCGGTTCCTTGATGTGGGCCTGCAGCCAGGCGAGCTTGAAGCCCTCGCGCGCCCGGGCCGCCAGCACCGAGACGGCGTTGGGAGTCATGCCCATGAGCGGCGCGATCTCGCGCGGCTTCATGCCCTCGACCTCGAGGTACCAGAGCAGTGTGCGCCACCGTTCGGGGAGGTCCTTGAACGCCACCGTCAGCAGCGCCTTGTCAGAGAGCAGGTCGAGCGAATCCTCCGTGTGCTCGGTCGGAAGCTCCTCGATGTATTCGAGCGCGACGACGTCCTTCTGCTTTCCTCCCCATGTGGCGGCCGCGCTGCGCACGGCCGCGAAGATGTAGGGACGGAACGCATCCGTCGGACCTCCGCCATTGCGGATTGCGCTGAAGGTCTTGGCGAACGCCTCACTGACGAGATCCTCGGGGTCGATCGAGCTCGTGATCGAACGCGCCGCGCGGAGGGCTGCCGGCGAGTGACGATCCCACAGCACGCCGAACGCACTGCTGTTCCCCGCTCGGGTCGCGAGGACGAGCTCGTCGTCACTCGTCTCGGGATCGATCCGCGTGCGCCGCTCGCGCACTGTCGACGAGCTCATGGCGCGACCCGTTCGGCGCGAATCGAGGCAGGAGCAACGGACGGGTCGTTCACAGGGATCCCTTTCGACTTCTTACTGTCAGTCTCGCGACATCGCGATCTGACCGGTATGTAGATTCATACGAGAGTTCTTGACACCGAATAGAGAAAATTCCATGGCCTTCGATGACATCCGCGCCGAAGCTCCCACGTTGCGCGACGCGCTCCGTCTGAGCGACGGGAGGCTCTTCTCCCCCCGTCGAAGCACGCGGCTCGATGCCAGGACGTACGTGGGCGTGGAGTTCTACGATCCGTCGGCATCCGCATCCGACTACACCGATCGCATCGTCCTCGGGGCCGGTGTCGCGACGACGAGCGTTCCGGCCCTCGTCGCCGAGCTGGCCGATGTCGGGGCGGCCGCGCTGGTGGTGCGCGCTCCCGATGACGGCGATGGCCTGGAGCGCATTGCCCTCGATCTGCACGTCGCCCTGCCTGTCCTCCACCACAGTGACGGGGACTGGGCACAGCTGGCGAACGTCCTGCGGTCGCTGCTGAGCGGTCACTCGATCGGCCGGGTCTCGGGTGTGCGACTGGGAGACCTCTTCGGCCTCGCCAACGCCATCGCCACCCTCGCGGACGGTGCCGTCAGCATCGTCGACTCGACCGGTCAGATCGTCGGCTACTCCACGCACAGCGAGCAGCCGATCGACGACGTCCGTCGACGCACCACTCTGCTGCTGCAGGAGGACATCTCGATCGCATCCGACTCGCGCTACCGGTCGCTGCTCCGCGCCAGCGAGGCACGGCACTTCCCCTCGAGCACCGACGAGTTCGGACGCGTCGGGATCGCCGTGCGAGCGTCCGGCGAGCTGCTCGGCTCTCTCTGGGTGATCCAGATCGATCCATCGCCGGCCGCCCGGACCCGGTCCCTGCTGGAGGAGATGGAACCGATCGTGGCCCAGCATCTGCTTCGTGCTCGAGCGGAGGCGGGCGACCGGGACCGTCGGACATCCGACCTGCTCCGCACGCTTCTCGAAGATCGACGGCATGCCCGCGGCGCGGCGTCGCAGCTCCTCATCCGTCCCGAAGCCGGATGCACGGTCGTGTGCTTCCGGATCACCACGTTCGACGAGGTGGAGGCGATGCGCGGTCTGCAGCGAGTACTCCATCTGGCGATGAGCGTGTCCGGCGCCGCTTTCCCCGGCTCCCACAGCGCGGTCGTCGGCTCGGAGGTCGTGACGCTCATCCCGGGCCCGAACGCGGCTGCGGTCGAGACCTTCACCCAGGCGGTGATCCGGATCGACGACGCGTTGATCGCCGGCATCGGCACGCGCGCGTACGACATCAACGGCATCGGCCGTTCCTATCGTGAGGCCGGGGCTACGGCCGGCGTGCTCGTGAGTTCGTCGCTCCGCGACGACCATGAGCTCCGCATCGCGACCTTCGACGAGATGCGCGATCGCCTGGCGATCCTCCAGGTCGCCGACCTGATCGACGGCCTGGATGCCACGGTCGGCGACGCCGCGAGCATCCTCGCCGAGCATGATGCCGCGCAGGGCACCCGTCTGACGCACACCATGCGGGTCTTCCTCGACCAGCTCGGCAGTGTGCGTGAGACCGCCAGCGCACTGCACGTTCACCAGAACACCGTCCGGTATCGGCTCGATGTCGTGCGCAACGAGCTCGGGATCGACATCGATTCGCCGGCCACGCGACTCTGGCTCTGGCTCCGGCTGTCGGCGACCGCGCGCAGCGCAGTGTGAGGACTCATTCGATCGCCGCCGGCAGCAGCACGGTCACTCCGGCACGACCCGTGGACGGCTCGATGTACCGGGCGGCGACGAACGGCTCACCGACACCGGATCGGACGACGATCCCGTCGATGTCGTCGGTCGCGAGCCGCACAGTGCGCGATCGCCCCTGTTCATCGAGCAGCTCGACCCACGCATCCGGTGCGGCACTCAGATGCAGACAGCTGACAGCGCCGAGGGACGCCTCAGGACAGGCATCCTGGTCCGCGGCCGCGATCGTGGGCGTCGCGAAGGTGAGCGGCCCCATCGCCTCCGCCCACTCGGTGACTCCGGTCGCCGCGTCGTACTGCCTCACGCTGAGCGTCATGCCCTGACGCAGGGCTTCGCCCGAGACGTCGAGCACGAATGCGCCGTCTTCGTCGATCACCCCGGTGTCGAGCATGACGCCGCTCTCGTCGGTCACCGTGACGACCGCGCCTGCAGCGCCGACCCCCTCGATCAGATCCGGCACGAGAGAGTCCTGGGCGATCGACCGGGTGATGCGGAACTCCGCCAGGTCGATGGGCGGCGGTGTCTCCGACGGAGCGTCGGTCGGGGTCGGGGTCGGAGTCGGGGTCGGAACCGCTGTCGACGGGGCCGGGGCGATACTGAGCGGGGTCAGTGGGGGCTGCCTCTCGCCGGGTCCTGGGGTCTCCGGTTCACGGCTCGCGTCCGAATCGGGCTCCAGTCCCGCATCGACCTCGGGCTCCGGCGACGGCAGGGGCTGCGGTTCGGGCATCGGCTCGGATGCGGGCGGCTGAGTCGGGAAGCGCGGCAGATCTTCGAGAACCGGGCCCGCCTCACCGGAGACCGACGCCTCGGAGATCGACCGGGTGAGTTCCGAATCGTCCGATTCCTCGGCCGACAGACTCAGGACGCTGCCCGCCAGGATGACGGCGCCGACCACGACGACGGCGGTCGCCGCCAAGGCGGCCAAGCCACCGGCCGGTACCACCGCCGCTGCTCCGTGCGCGGCGACAGGCGCCCCCGCGCCGATCGAGGAGGTTGCTGCATCGGCCCAGCCAGACGACCCGGTGGACCCCACCACGGAGCTCGCGCCCATGACCTGCGCCTCCGCGGAGGCATCACCGGTGTAGATCGCCGCCGCCACGCCTCCCAACAGCGCGGCAGGCAGGATCGCCCGCAGCCGCTGCGAGACGGTATCGATCTCCGCGGCGACGATCCGGCATCCGCCGCACACGCTCATGTGCTCTCTGAAACGGTCGGCGTCGCCGACCGCGACCGGACGACCGCGACGGTCGACCACGCGCTCGCAGAACCACCTGCAGTCCTCAGACCGCGAGGGATCGTGGATGTGCGCCTCGAGCCAGGCGCGTTTGAAGCTGTCGCGTGCGCGCGCCGCGAGAGCGGAGACCGCATTGGCCGTCATCCCCATCAGGGGCGCGAGCTCTCGCGGCTTCATGCCCTCGACCTCGAGATACCAGAGCAGCGTGCGATGCCGAGCCGACAGCGTGCCGAACACGGCCGCGATGCTGGATCGCTCGGCGATGCGCTCGAAAGCATCGCCGCCCTCCGACGACAGATCGCCCTCCGAGATCAGGTCGATCGACAGGTCGGTCCCGTTGCGGGACCAGCGCGCGGCCGTGTTGCGCAGCGTGGCGAGGAGATATGGCCGGAACGCGTCGCTCGGCCCGCCGCCCGCCTTGGTCACCCGGAGTATCGACGCGAACGCCTCGCTCACGAGATCGTCGGGATCCGCCGAGGGCGAGATCGCTCGCGCGGCTCGGCGCGCGGATTCGACATGCCGGCGCCACAGGAGGGCGAAGTCGCCGATGTCGCCACCCCGCACCGCCTCGATGATCTCGGCATCGGACGGCTCACCCGAGATGTCGTCGTCGTCGAGATACGTACCGAGGATCATGCTGCTCCGGATGCTGTCGAGTCCGGCATCGCGAGCGCAGCGCCGGAGACGGTTGAGGGACGAGGCAGTGGGGATGCCTCGTCCCTCCGACTCTCGTAAGGGTCGAATCCGCTCTGAGAAGGTTCGGCCGGGGAGTGGTCGACCTCTGCTGTGCGGGCGTCGGCCGGGAACCCGACGCGAGGCCGATGGCCATACCTACAAGACCGGTATGACCGGAAAACGTGACGGTCAGAACCCGAGATTCTCGCTGTGCAGGACATCAGCTGCCGCTCGCCGCCGGGTCCACGGGCGCGAGCGACAGGAAGCGCATCTTGTTCTCGCCGTAGAAGCACGTCTGGACCATGAACTCCCCCGTCATACCGGTGAGTTCTTCGACGTTCGACCACTTGGGCGTGTGCCGCTCCTCGACCACCTCGTAGATCACGTCGGAGCCCTCGACGGTGACCCGCTGACCGAGCTCCCAGCCGAGGATCACGTCTCCCCCGCAGTTGTTGTGTGCGGCGAACAGCGGCAGCACGTCGTCGATGCGGTAGCTGATCATCTCGGTGAACGTGCCGTCGCATCGGTCGAGCTCGACCATCCCGCCCTCGACCCCGAGCCTGATGACGGGAAGCTCGTCGGGCGCGAAGACCTCATGGAATGTCTTCAGCACCGAGACTTTGACGTCACCGGTCACTTTGTCGACCGCATCGGGGGCGAGCACGGATGCGGAGAGGAAGGATGCTCCCAGTCCGACGAGCAGGATGCTGGTCGACAGCAGACCGATACGTCGCCGCGGGCGGCGGCGTGTCACGGGCTCGCCGGGTTCGTCGCCGTTCGCGGCGGTGCGGTCCACTGCGACGTCGACCGTCATGAGTCGGAGCCAGCGGACACGTGCGTCGCTCGTCGGCCGCTGCGGTTCTTCCGGGCACGGCGAGGCTTGACGACGATGAACGTGAGTGCCGGCACCCCGACGACGAGCAGTGCCCACCACGGGAAGCCGGCGGGGTCGGTGGTGTCCGCGATGGTCGTCACCGCGGAGTCCTCGGTCGGAGCATCGATGCGCTCTGCGCGCACGAGCAGGCGGTGCGTGTTGACGCCGGTGGGCGTGCACGTGACGAGCGTGAGGTAGTCCTTGCCGGCGACCTGACGCAGGTCTTCCGCGTCGTCGGGAAGAACGGTCTTGGTCTGATCGACCTCGTAGTAGAGGTCTTCGCCCAGTGCGCTGACGATGATGACGTCGCCCTCGACGAGTTCATCGATGTCATCGAAGAGGGTGGCCTGCACGAAGCCGTTGTGGCCGGTGAGCACCGAATGCGTCCCCGGTCCACCGACAGGAAGCGATGAGCCGTAGAGGTGCCCGATACCGCGAGACAGTGTGTCTTCATCGGTGCCGTGGAAGACCGGCAGATCGACGTGGATGCTCGGAATGCGAATCCGCGCCATCGTGTCGGTTCCCTCGGTGGTCAGAGTGTCGAAGTACGCCGAGGCCCCCTCGCCGATCGCCGTCTGCTGTCCGTCTGCTCCGAGGGCATACGGGTCGCGCAGCGGCCCGGTCGGAAGATTCTCGTTGTACTCCTCAGCGGCGGCGAGCATCTCGTCGACCGCCTCATCGGGGATCTGCTCGACGGACTGGATGTACCCGTCGACGTCGGTGTCGTGAGACCAGGCCGAGAACCAGGAGGCCGCGGTCGGGTAGACGAGGACCACGATGCCGATGGTCGCGATGAGCATGACGATCGACTGGCTCCATCCCCACCGCGCCTTCTGGGCGGTGGCACCCGTAGCGGGTCGCGCTGGGGCGTCCGGTGCGGACGCGTCGATGAGGGTCATGCTGCGCTTTCTGATCGGAGCTGGAGAAGAAGTAGGTGGAAACGAATGGGCCGTGCGGGGGAAGGGATCTCTTCACCTCCCCCGCACGGCCGGTCTTTCGGGTTACGCCTGTGCTGCGGCCTTGCGACGGCTGCGGATGGCGAGCAGGACCGCTCCACCGAGCAGCATGACGCCGCCGGCGAGGAACAGGGTCGTGCCGGTGCCACCGGTCAGCGGCAGGGTGAAGCCGGCGTTCGAGGGAACGTTGACGACCTCGAGGTCGACGCCCACAGCCGAGGTGGCGGCGGTGACGGTGAACTCGATCGGAGCTGCGAGCAGCTCGAATCCGTCGGGTGCGACGATCTCAGCGAGCCAGTACGACTGGTAGCCCTCTTCGCCCACGGCGACGGTGGCGTTGTCAGCCCAGTCGGAGTAGCGCAGACCCGAGATGGTCACGGTGCCGTCAGCGGCGACCGCGAACTCGGTCGAACCGGCGAGAGCGATGGCGTTGGTGCCGTCGATCGCGTCCTGCTGGGTCGGGTACACCGAGAACACTGCACCGGTGAGCGGTGCGCCGGCCTTGTCGGTCTTCTCGACCGTGATGTCGCCCCACTTGGTGATGACCTCGGGGGTGACGGTGGGTCCGCCGGGCTCGCCCGGTGCGACCGTGTACGAACCGGCGTTCGGGTAGAGCACTGCCGTGTTGGCGATCTCGCCGACCGTGTTGACCTCGGCGGTGATGACGACCTGAACCTCGGTGGCGGGGTGAGCCGCGAGAACTGCGCGACCCGCGGCGGTGAACTCGACCGTGACCGCGTTGGTGGCGGCGTCGTGGACGACCGTGTAGTCACCCGCAGCGAGCGGGGTTCCGTCAACGAGCGTCACAGCGGCGCTCACGTAGTCGAGCTTGGCGTCGAGCGTGTCGACGATCTTGTAGCCGTCGATGACTGCGACGTTGGGGATGCCTGCCGTGATCGTGAAGTCGATCTCGTCGCCGAGCTTGATGTCGGCCGAGTCCTCGACGGTCTTGGTCGCCTCGGTGAGGGCGTTCTTCGGGTAGACGTGCACGTCGTACAGCCACGTGCTGTCATCGGCCGGGTCCGTCAGCGGGACCGTCACGAGGAACGGGGCCACGCCGGTGGAGCCAGCGAGCGGAGCGGTCTCCACCACGAAGTAGAGGCCGAGGTCGAGGTTCGCCAGGGCGATCTCACCGTTCGCGTCGGTCAGGGTCTGACCGCCGATCGCGCTGGCCGTGTATCCGGCAGCCGTGATGTCAGCGACGCTGTCGGGGTTCAGGTCGGCGAGATCGTTCGCGTCGACCCAGCCCTGGTTGCTCGTCAGGTCGATCGTGTCGACCTTGTAGACCGTGAAGCCCACGCCCGGCAGCGGTGCCAGTGCGACGTTCTGCTCGGTGCCGTCGTTCGGCAGGCCGGTGGGCGTCTCGGGTGCCTCGAACTTGTGGATCGTCAGCGAACCGACGGCGTCCGGGTCGACGAGGTTGGGCGTCGCGGCGCTTGCAGGCGCTGCGAGGGTCAGCGCGGCGACGCCTGCGACGAGCAGACCTGCCGCGACGCGGGATCCGCGTCCGTTGTTGGGAGTGTTCACTGTGTCTCTCTCTAGGTGGCCAGGTCGCCCTGGTGGGTTGCAGATGGTGGATTGTGAGAAGTGCAGATCAGATCTGCGGGTCTGTGGTGTCGGCACGTGTGTTGCGTCGGCGGACCCAGAGGGCCAGCCCGCCCGCGCCGAGCACGGTCAGGGAACCGGCGAGGATGTAGGGCAGTGCGCCCGTCCCTCCGGTGGTCGGAAGGGTCAGCGCCGGCACGTCGCGCACCGTGATGATCTGACCGGTGGAGGTCACCGCCTGATCGCCGCCTGCGGTGATGCTCACCGTGCGGTCCGGGTTGATGACGAACTTCACGGGAGCGGCGAGCAGGCTGAACCCGTCGGGTGCCGTCAGCTCGCTCAACCAGTACGTACCGGCCGGGATGCTGTCGATCTGGAACAGACCGGTCTCGACCCCGTTGATGGTGAAGGGAAGCGCCGTGCCCGGCTGCCCGTTCGCGTCTGCGAGCACCGCGAACGAGGAGCCGTCCATGCGCACCCAGGTGTTCGCTGCGGCTTCGCCGACCTTCTCGATCTTCAGCGGGATGCGGAACGGCTCGACGGGGGTCTCGGTGCTGTCGTTGTTCGAGCGCACCGGACCGCCCTTGGGGTCGGTTCCCGTGGAGTAGGCCGTGTTGATGACCTTCTTCGCGTCGACGTCTGCCTGGCCTATGACGTACGGCGCATTCGCGGCGCACGTCGAGATCTGGGTCGGCGCGATCGTCGTGGGCGTGCAGGTGACGGTGATGTTGCGCTGCGTCAGGCGGTCATCGACCACGGTGATGTTCGCGACCGTGATGTTTCCGGTGTTGGTGACGGTGAACGCGTACATGATGTGGTCGCCGAGCCCGGTCACGCCGTCCTGATCGATGTCGACGACCGAGGCGGTCTTGTCGAGCACGAGAGCGGGCGTCCAGGTGGCGGGGATGATCTCGTCATCGGTGTCCGTGACGTTCGGTCCGACCGCCGGCGTTCCGGTGGCCCGTGCGACGTTCGTCAGCGGAGCGCTGTCGAGGTCCGGCTGCTGCACCACGTAGGTGGCCGTGCAGGTCATCTTGGCGCCACTGGCGAGTGTGGATCCCTGAATCGGTGTGCAGGACAGCGTCGTCATGTCGCCCGCACCCGAGAACGTGTCCTCGGTGATCCGCACGTTCGTGAGGTTCGTGTTGAGCGTCGTGTTCGTCGCGGCCTTGGGAGTCGTGTTGGTCGCCACGAAGCTGTAGGTGATGACGTCGCCGACCTTCGAGTACACCTTGTCGGGATCGGTGTCGCTCGTCACGGCGACGCCGTTCACGGCGGTGATGCTCTTGACGATGTCGATCGACGGCTGGATGACCTCCAGCGACGCGTTGGCCGGCGGGTTCAGGTTCGTCGTGATGTTGGCGGGACCGTTGATGTAGGTGCCGTTCACCGTCGAGGTGACATCGACCGTGATCGTGCACGATGCCTGTCCGAGGGCGAGGTCGCCGCCGGTGACCGACACCGAGGTTCCGCCGGCCGGCGCCGTGACCACGTAAGCCGCACCGGTGCGCTGCGTGCAGGTGCCGCCCACGTTCGGCGCCGCCGCGATCTTGAGGTTCGTCGGCAGCGCGTCGGTGATGGTCCAGTCGCTCTTGGCCATCAGGTCGGTCGTGTTCGTGACGGTCAGCGTCATCTTCGAGGTCGAGCCGTTGGTGATCACGGTCGGGCTGAACGCCTTGTCGAGCTGCGGGGTCACATCGACGATCTGCGGCAGATCGAAGGCGACGTCGTTGCCCGCGCCGGTGGCCGTCGCGTTGTAGAGCATCAGACCGAGGTTCGCCGTGGTTCCGACCGGCACCTGGTACGCCGCGGACTGCAGCTTCGCGATCTGCGTCTCCCAGACCGTGTTGTTCGTGCAGGGGTTGAGTCCCGTGCTGAGCACGATCGGGGTGCCGTTCACGAGGAGGCTGAAGGTCTCCTTGGGCTGGTTCGCTCCGCCGGCTGCGGGACAGTTGACCGCAGCGAAGTATGCGGAGACCGCGTAGTAGTGACCGCCGATGGCCGGGATGGTGTTGACCGTACGGAACTGCGTGCCCGCGGCGATCGCTCCGTTCGTCGCATTCGTGTACGACGTCAGCACCTGGTTGGTCGCGGCCTGCGTCGTCGTCTGGCCCTGCGCGACTCCGAGCGCACGAGCCATCTGCTGCAGCGTCGTCCACGTCGTGCTGACGTTGTTCAGGCAGCCCAGGTCAGTGACGGGCGCCGTCGGAGTCGCACCGCTCATGATCCAGCCGTTGCACTGGTTGCCGGCCGGGGTGTACTGCGTCGAAGCCGTGTACGTCGAGTTCGCGGCTGCCGCACCGCCGACGTAGGTGGTGATCGACCGTGCGGCGAGTGCTGCGCTCTGGTTCGAGAAGTCCTCGGTGTACACCGGAGTACCCGGCTGAGGGGTTCCCGGTGTGCCGGGCACCGTCGCCGCGGCTGTGATTCCACTGTTGGGGGCGAGCGTCGCTCCGGCGACGAGCACGCCGGCGATGGCGAGCACGCCGAGCAGCCGCGTGATCGCCCGTCGGCGAGGCGCGACTGCGGAGCGTAATGGCCGCTCCGTCGTGCGGTGGTGCGAGCGAATGCTCATGAATGTCCCAATCCCGGCATGCCCTCGACCCGCCGGATACGGCGGAGCGCGAGAGGCGGATGCCTGTCCCCGAAAGTCGTGTGTGTCCCCAGTGCGAGACAGGAAGCAGAAGCCGCCCGTCACATACCCAGACCCCGGCGCGGACTTTTTATGACGGGCGCGGGAGAAAACTTTTCGGGGGGCCTCTTCGGGCTGCCCTAAGCTCGCACCATGTTCAGCGCCGAGACCCTCGCGACCTTCGTCGTGGCCGCGTTCGTCATGGTCGTGATCCCCGGACCGACAGTGCTGTTCACGATCGGCCGGGCGATGGCCCTGGGGAGACTGGGCGGGTTCCTCAGCATCCTGGGCACGGCGCTCGGGTCGATCCTGCTCGTCGTCGCCGTCGCCTTGGGCGTCGGCACCGTCGTGGCGCAGTCGATCGTGCTGTTCACGATCGTGAAGGTGCTGGGCGCCGGCTACCTCGTCTTCCTCGGCGTCCAGGCCATCCGGCATCGAAAAGATGCCGCGGCCACGGTGACAGGACCTGTGGCGCGGCGATCAGGCGTGCGTCTGCTCGGTGAGGGGTTCGTCGTCGGGGTCACCAACCCCAAGTCGATCGCCTTCTTCCTGGCGATCCTTCCTCAGTTCGTCGACCTGCACGCAGGGTCGGTGCCGATGCAGCTCTTCGTGCTCGGCACGATCGTCGTCGCGATCGGAGTGGCCTGCGATGCGATCTGGGTGCTGCTGGCGAGCGCCGCGCGCGAATGGTTCGGACGCTCTCCGCGACGCATCGAGGCGATGGGCGCCACCGGCGGCGTGCTCATGATCGGGCTCGGCGCGTTCCTCCTGCTGTGGAACGACAAGCCTGCGAACGCCTGAGGCCGAGACTCACATACGCGCGAAGCGGGCGCGGACCATCGAGAAGACGCCGTAGATCGCGAGTCCGACCCCGACGAGCCAGAGGATCGCTCGGCCCAGCGGCAGGTCGACGAGGCTCCGCAGAGCCGCGTCGAGACCAGCGGCCTTCTGCGGATCCTGCGTCCACGCGGCAACCACGAAGAGCGCTCCGGTGACCGCGATCGCGATTCCCTTGGCGATGTAGCCGGCGACTCCGAGGGCGATGATCCCGGGCCGCGACGGGCCCGTCGGGACATCCATCGTCTTCTCGAAGCCCCGAGTGAATCCGATGACGATGAATCCGATGCCGACACCCGCGACGGTCAGGCCGAGAAGGATGAGCGCCACGATGCCACCCGGCGCCGAGAGCACGACGGCGCTGAGCGCCCGAGAGGTGTCTTCGGATTCGACGTGCCCGCCGAAGGCGAAGATCAGGGCCAAGCCGGCGATCACGAGGTACGCGCCCGCGATGCCGATCAGCTTGATCCTCATCCCCCACTTCCTGGTCTCCTTGCCGCCGGTGAGGAGACCGCTGGCCACCTGCCAGACCGCGAGCGCGATCAGGGCCACCGCGATCACGCCGAGGACCAGCCCGCCGACGGGCGTCGAGCGGATCTGCTCCATCGCGCCGTCCTGATCGGCGTCTCCACCGCCACCGCTGGAGATCGACACGGCGACCGCCCCGATGATGATGTGCACGAGGCCGATCACCACGAATCCCGCCCGCGCCACGCGCCGGAAGGCATCGGAACGCTGCGCCGTGCGCGCGGCACCCTTCGCTGAGGTCATCCGAGCAGGATATCTGTCGGCGCGAAGACGTCGGAGGGGGTTGCGTCGGTGCCGAGAGCCGCCCTCGTCAGGTCGCTCTCTCGACGGGTTGGCGCAGGATCGTCCGGAGCTTCGCCGGTTCGACCCGTCGGACATCGCTGAGGTAGATCTCGTGGTGCAGGCCCGTCATCGACAGGCCGTTCTCGGGGATGAATCGATGGTGCAGCTCGTCGAGCACCGGGGCCTCGTCGTCGTAGGAGCCGATATGGAGCGTCTGCACGCTGAGCCCTTCGTCGAGGGTCTCGAGACGCACGGAGCGGAGGGCGGGTGCAGGCTGCTTCTTCTTCGCCAGCTTCGCCTCGACCGCGTCGACCGCGTGGTCGAACATCTCCGGAGTGACGTGGTCGGGCACCATGATCAGGAGAGTCCACCGCCACGCCGATTTGTCGCGGCGCGATGTGAACGACTCCATGTCGGGCGCGTGCCACTGCCCCTCGAGCGGCATCACAACCGTGTCGATCCCGAGCTGCTCCCTGCTCGCGAACTTGAGCGCGTAGGCGATCGGGAAGAGTGCGGACACTGCGTCCTGGTATGCCTGGGCGGCGTTGGGATCGCCCGCCCCGTCGACCATCAGATACTGCATCGAGGGAACATCGAGGATGCGGAACTCCCCGTGCTTCGCCTGATAGGCGTCGAGGGTCTTCTTCGGGTCGAGCGCCATCGCGGGTCCTCTCACGGCGGAACCGGCATCCGACCGTCGGCACAGTGTCGCACGGGCGACGGACGTCAGGGTGGTCGGCGCGCATCCGCGCCGACCACCCTGACGCGCTCAGGCGGGCTCGACCGCGAGCCACAGCTCGCAGGACGCGTGCGTCCCGGTGAACTCGAGATACCGGACGATCGAGGGCGCGGGCCGCAGCCGCCACGGATTCGACGGGAACCACTCCGTCGCCGTCGCCGCCCACAGTGTCTGCAGGGTCTCAGGGAACGGCCCCGTGGCGGCGAAGACCGCCCAGGCGCCCGCCTCGACCCTCACGACATCGAGATCGTCGGGCACCGAGGTGGTCGGCCGCACGGAGACTCCGTGCAGGTAGGTGAGCTCGGTGCCCTCCGGCGCATCCTGAGCGATGTCCCCCGTGATGGCCAGGATCCCCTCGGGCTGCGCATCGCTCAGCGCCTTGAGGCGAGCATGCTCCTCCGGGGCGATCGAGGAGATGTGCGCCTGGATGTGCGGATTGGTGCCCTCGTGGATGAGCGGCACTCGTGCGGCATGGCCGACGAGGACGAGCTCGGGGGTGGTGGTGATGGTGACGTGCATCGGGGTGCTCCCTTCGACGCTCAGGCGGAACCGAAGCGTGGGTTGTGTGCGGAGAGGACCCCCGTCTCGGCGCGCATCGACCGGGCTGATCCCGTGCACGGCGCGGAACGCGCGGCCGAACGCCTCGATCGAGCCGTACCCGTGTCGCACGGCGACGTCGAGCACGTTCGGGGCGCCGGCGGCGAGTTCTGCGCCGGCCAGCGTCATCCGCCGACGGCGGACGTATTCCGACAGCGGCATCCCCGCCAGAGCCGAGAACATCCGGCGCAGGTGGTACTCCGTCGTGCCGTGCACGCGAGCGAACCCGGCGACGTCGATCTCGTCGCCGGTGCCTGCCTCGACGAGATCGACCAGTGCGTTGAGCGTTCCGATCATGAGGTCCTCCTTTCCCCACCATCGTGCGGCCCGAGGGCGATCTGCGACCCGACTTTCCGTGTCGGATCCGATCGATCGCCTCTCGGAGGTCAGCTCCGCTCGCCCGGATCGGCGAGCAGGTCGGCGAATGCCAGCTCGGCCGCGCCGATCAGCAGCCTGTCAGCGCCGAGAGCGGCCGGGCGGATCTCGAGCGCCTCAGCGCTCTCCGACATCGCGAGCGCCGTCACATCGTCGACGATCTGATCCGCCCGCAGATCGGCGAGGGTGGCGAGGAATCCGCCCAGCACCACGAGAGCAGGATTGAGCACGTTCACGGCATTGGCCAGCGCGCTCGCGAGCACATGCGCCTGACGCGTGATCTCGGCGGCCACCACCGGCGAGTCGGATTCGGAGAGCTCGGCGGCGAGCGTCTCATCGTCGGCGGAGTCGAGGCCGACCGCATCGAGAAGCAGCCGGCGGCTCACCTCGGCCTCGAGCACGCCGTCGCGAGTGCGGCGGTCGGCGTCTGCCGAGATCCGGGGTCTGTTCTGACCGAACTCCCCCGCGTAGCCGCCCGCCCCGGCGACCGGCTTCCCGTGGATGATCAGTCCGCCGCCGATACCCGACGCACCTCCGTTCAGGTAGACCACGTCGTCGATCCCCCGGCCGGCGCCGTAGCGGTGCTCGGCGATGGCTCCGAGCGTGGCGTCGTTGTCGACGAAGGCCGCAGACGCCGTCGCCGAACGGACGAGATCGGCGAGCGGCACATCGGTCCAACCGAGATGAGGCGCATTGCGCACGACACCGTCGGATGTTCGCACGAGGCCGGGGACCGCGACACCGATCGCCGCGATCCGTGCCGCGGCGAGCGCCCCTTCGCGCCAGGCGACGATGCGCTCGGCGATCGTCGACACCACCGCATCCGGCGTCGGAACGGTCTCGTTCGGCAGTCGCTCGCGCAGGACGATGCTGCGGTCGAGGCCGATCGCAGCGATCTCGATCGCGTCGACCTCAGGGTTCACCGCGATGGCGACGACGCGAGCCGACGCCGTCACGACCGGTGAGGGGCGCCCCACACGGCCGGGTACGTCGGGTATGCGCTCGTCGACGAGACCGCGTCTGACGAGCTCTGCGACGAGGTCGGCGATCGTCGAGCGGTTGAGCCCGGTCTGCTCGGTCAGCGCGGCTCTCGACTGCGCGCCGTTCTCGTGCACGAGCCGCAGGAGGAGGGCGAGGTTGTGCGGGCGGGTGCCCAGCGCGGGGCTCGGCTGCGTCGGCATCCCTTCACTGTAGGGGGTGGACGCACCTTCTGTCATGAGATATGTTGTGAATCACAACTTATTCGATGACCTGCACAGGAGCAGCCATGACCACCCCCACCCGTGACGACAAGTTCTCCTTCGGCCTGTGGACCGTCGGCTACAACGGCGCCGACCCGTTCGGCGGCCCCACGCGCCCGGCGCTCGACGTGGTGCACGCCGTCGAGAAGCTCGCCGAGCTCGGCGCGTACGGCCTGACCTTCCACGACGACGACCTGTTCGCCTTCGGCTCGACCGATGCCGAGCGCCAGACTCAGATCGACCGCCTGAAGGGTGCGCTCTCCGACACCGGCCTCGTCGTGCCGATGGTCACCACCAACCTCTTCAGCGCGCCGATCTTCAAGGACGGCGGTTTCACCTCGAACGACCGCGACGTGCGCCGCTATGCACTCCGCAAGGTGTTCCGTCAGCTCGATCTCGGTGCCGAGCTCGGGGCCAAGACCTTCGTCATGTGGGGTGGCCGCGAGGGTGCCGAGTACGACTCCGCCAAGGACATCCGCCAGGCGCTCGAGCGCTACCGCGAGGCCGTCAACCTGCTCGGCGACTACGTCACCGACAAGGGCTACGACATCCGCTTCGCGATCGAGCCGAAGCCCAACGAGCCGCGCGGCGACATCCTGCTGCCGACGCTGGGCCACGCCATCGCCTTCATCGACTCGCTCGAGCGCCCTGAGCTCGTCGGCGTGAACCCCGAGGTCGGGCACGAGCAGATGGCAGGACTCAACTTCACCGCGGGCATCGCTCAGGCGCTGTTCCACGGCAAGCTCTTCCACATCGATCTCAACGGCCAGCGCGGCATCAAGTACGACCAGGACCTCGTCTTCGGACACGGCGACCTGCACAACGCCTTCTCGCTCGTCGATCTGCTCGAGAACGGCGGCCCCGGTGGAGTGCCCGCCTACGACGGCCCCCGTCACTTCGACTACAAGCCGAGCCGCACCGAAGACGAGAAGGGCGTGTGGGAGTCGGCCGCCGCGAACATGCGCACGTACCTGCTGCTCAAGGAGCGGGCGGCCGCATTCCGCGCCGACCCCGAGGTGCAGGAGGCGCTCGCCGCCGCCCGCGTCGACGAGCTCTCGACGCCGACCCTCAACCCCGGAGAGAGCTACGACGACTTCCTCGCCGATCGCTCGGCATACGAGGACTTCGACGCGAACTCGTACTTCGGCGGCAAGGGCTTCGGGTTCGTCCGGCTGCAGCAGCTCGCGACCGAGCACCTGCTCGGCGCTCGCTGATCGTCATGCCACTGGTTCTCGGGGTCGACTCGTCGACCCAGTCGTGCAAGGTCGTCGTCGTCGACACGTCGACCGGGGCGGTCGTCCGCTCCGGTCGCGCGTCGCACCCGGAGGGGACGTCGGTCGACCCCGAAGCCTGGTGGCAGGCGCTGAACGCCGCGATCGCGGAGGCGGGGTCGCTCGGCGACATCGCCGCGTGGTCGATCGGCGGGCAGCAGCACGGCCTCGTCGCGCTCGACGAGTCGGGCGCGGTGATCCGCGACGCGCTGCTGTGGAACGACACACGTTCCGCCGGTGCGGCGCAGGATCTGATCGGCGAGTTCGGTGCGTCGGAACTCGCCGACCGCACCGGCCTCGTGCCCGTCGCCTCGTTCACGATCACCAAGCTGCGCTGGCTGCGCGACCACGAACCGGACAACGCGGCACGGGTCGCCGCCGTCGCTCTGCCGCACGACTGGCTGACGTGGCGTCTACGCGGGTTCGGACCCGACAACCCCGTGCTCGACGAGCTGGTGACCGATCGGTCCGACGCCTCCGGCACCGGATACTGGAACCCGTCGACGGGCGACTATGACCGCGAGCTGCTGGTGGCGGCGCTCGGCCATGACGCGACCCTCCCCCGGGTGCTCGCCCACGACGAGTGGGTGACGGATGCCGACGACCGGCGCGTCGGTGCGGGAGCGGGTGACAACGCGGCCGCCGCGCTCGGACTCGGCGCCGTGCCGGGTGATGTGGTCGTGTCGATCGGCACCTCGGGCACGGTCTGCGCCATCAGCACCACTCCTCTGAGTGACCCGACCGGGACCGTCGCGGGCTTCGCCGATGCCTCGGGCAACTTCCTGCCTCTCGTCGCCACGCTCAACGCCGCGCGGGTGGTCGATGTGACCGCTGCGCTGCTCGGGGTCACGCACAGCGAGTTCAGCGACCTCGCGCTGCGGGCCGCCCCCGGCGCGGGCGGCCTCACTCTGCTCCCCTACTTCGAGGGCGAGCGCACCCCGAATCTGCCGGATGCCACGGCCTCCCTCTCGGGGATGACACTCGCCTCGACGACGAGGGAGAACCTCGCCCGCGCCGCCGTCGAGGGGATGCTCCGAGGACTCGGCGCCGGGCTCGATGCACTGCGCGATCTCGGCATCCCGCTCGAACGCGCCCTGCTGATCGGCGGCGGAGCGCAGTCGGAGGCCGTGCGTCGCATCGCGCCGGAGATCCTCGGCCTGCCGGTCGAGGTGCCCGAGCCCGGCGAGTACGTCGCGCTCGGCGCCGCCCGGCAGGCATCACAGCTCGTCGGCTGATCCCGCCGGAACGCACCCCGCCGGGAGGAGATCTCCTTGTCGGGAGGACGAATTCGCCGCATCCGTCCTCCCGAAGCGCAGTTCTCCTCCCGAGCGGGCGACCGAACGACCGAGCACACGAGCGAGGCGGATGCCGTCAGCCGGCCAGCACCCTGGCGTCCCGCTGGGCGATGATGCTCAGCTCCGCCGCCGTGAAGGCGTGCGCCTGTGTCATCGCGTGCTCGGTGCGGTCGATGCAGTCGCGGATCAGCTGGCCGAAGAAGGGGAACCCCGTCTTCCCTGTCGCGTCGAAGCGGAACTGTCCGTCCTGATCGACGAGCAGCACCTGTCCGCCGCCGTTGTCGGTCGTGATGTCGGTGTACTTGCGCAATTCGATGTATCCGTCGGTGCCGAGCAGCACGGTGCGACCGTCGCCGAAGACGTCGAGCCCCGCCGGGGTGAACCAGTCGACGCGCACGTAGCCGGTGGTGCCGTTGTCGAGCACGACGTGGGCGTCTCCGAAGTCCTGCAGGCCCGGAGTGTCGGGGTGCGCGTAGTTGGCGACGGTCGAGCTCACGATCTCGCCGGTCGTCGCGCCCGTGTAGTACAGCATCTGCTCGAAGTTGTGACTGCCGATGTCGCAGATGATGCCGCCGTACTGCTCGGGGTCGTAGAACCAGTCGGGCCGCCCCGTGCCGATGCGATGGGGGCCGAATGACGCGACCTGCAGCACGGTGCCGATCGCGCCCCGATCGATCAGCTGGCCGGCGAGGATCGCCGCCTCGGAATGCACGCGCTCGCCGTAGTACACGGCGAACTTCCGCCCGGTGCGCTCGACGGCCTCTCGAGCGGCATCGAGGTCGTGCATCGTCGTGATGGCGGGTTTGTCGGCGAAGAAGTCCTTGCCCGCGTCGAGCACGCGCACGCCGAGTGGAGCCCGCCGATTCGCGATCGATGCACTGGCGACGAGCCGCACCTCCGAGTCGTCGAGCACCTCCTGCTCGCTCGCGGCGGCACGCGCCTGCGGGAAGCGTTCGAGGAAGTCGGCGATCTTCACCGGGTCCTCATCGAAGACCAGCGAAAGGGTCGCGCCGGCCTCGATCAGCTGCTCGACCATGCCGACGATGTGACCGTGATCCAGTCCGATCGCGGCGAAGACGAACTCGCCGGGTGCGACGACAGGTTCGGGGAGCGGATCGAAGGTGTAGGTGCGGGTCATCGCCGGGTCTCCTCGTGGTTCATGTCATAGGTGCGCAGGCGTCCGCACATGCCGAATCCGCGGTCTCCCCCCGAGGGTACGGCTTCGTGCACGCGAGCATCGGCCAGGTGCGCCACCGAACCGGATGCCACGGCATCGGCGAGCGCCACCGAGCGCTCGGCCTGAGCCAGCGGACCCTGGCGCACGAGGTCGCCCCACGCCTCGGCGCGGTGGCGTACGAGCACACCGGCGGCGGCATGGAACGCGCGGAGCGCGCCGTGATCACCACCCGAGACGGCATCCCGCAGCGTCTCGAATCCCGTCACGGCGAGATCGCGTCGTCGGGCCGCTCGCTCGGCGCGTTCATCTGCATCGTCTCCGAGCGAGGCCGCCGCCGCATACGCGTCGGGGTCGCCCACGATCTCGGCGGGGAACGTCATCACCGCATCACCCGCCTCGGGGAGTCCGGCGTCGCTCATCAGCACGACGACCCGCAGGTCGCCGCCGTTCACGGCACGGTGGATGGTGCCAGGGGTGAACCAGACGACGGACCCCGACCTCAGCGGGGTCTCATGGAACCCGGCGGCGTCGATCGTCTGCAGGGCTCCCTCACCGGAGATCACGACATAGGCCTCGGTCGAGACGAGGTGCATGTGAGGGCTGCCGCCGCAGATGCCGTCCGGCGCGGCATCCGGGTAGACGTCGAGGTGCGACAGCGATGTGCCGCCGGGGAACGAGGATGCGGTCACGACGCCGCCTCCACGAGCGACGCGGTCTTCTCGAAGAAATGCGGGGCGTTCGCGACCAGCTGTCCCGCCCGATAGTAGGGATCGGATGCCGTGATCGGCAGCGAGACGAACTGGCGCTCGAAGCCGGACTTGTAGATCGCGGTCACCACCTCGACCGCATCGCGGCCGTCCTGTCCGCCGGCGATCGGGACTCTCCCGTCACGGATCGCGCTGAGCAGGTCGCCGATCTGGCCCTCATGCCCGAGGTGGGCGAGCGGGGCGCGGCCGGCGACGAGCTCCTCGATGCGTGCGACGGCCTCGGGGTCTCCGCCGTCAGCGGGAAATCCGTCGCGGCGGGACTGCTCGGCGACGACGGAGAACGGCTGGGACACCCGGGCGTTCGCCCCCTGGATCACGATCGCCTGCTCCTCCCCGTGGTGCACCACGGAGCTGGTCAGCTGCGCGAGCCCCCGTTCGTAGCGGAAGATGGCGACCGAGAGATCCTCGACCTCGGCGTTGTCGTGCTGCGCGTTGGCGAGCATGGCCGTGATCTCGGCCGGGCGTCCGAGCAGCCACAGCAGCAGGTCGATGTGGTGGATGGCGTGGTTCAGTGTGCAGCCGCCCCCCTCTTTCTCCCAAGTGCCGCGCCACCAGAGGTCGTAGTACGGCAGCCCACGCCACCACGCCGAGTCGACCCGGACGTGCGAGATCGATCCGAGCAGACCCGAGTCGACGACCTCCTTCAGCGCGGCGAGATCGTCGCGGAATCGGTTCTGCGCGACGACGGACAGCACACGGCCCGAACGCTCCTGCGCGGCGAGCATCGCATCGCACTCCTCGAGGGACGGAGCCATGGGCTTCTCGACCAGCACGTGGATGCCGGCATCGAGCGCAGCGGTCGCGAGCGAGGCGTGCGTCGACGGCGGGGTCGCGATGCTCACCAGGTCGACGAGACCCGAGGCGATCATCGCGAGCGGATCATCGAACGTCGCCGCCCGCGTGAGCCCGAACGCCTCGGCCTTCTGCGCGGCCCGCCCGGGGATGACGTCGGCGAGCGCGGCGATCTCGCAGTCGCCCGCGAAGGCGAGGTATCCGCTGATGTGCGCGTCGGCGATCCCGCCGGTGCCGATGATGCCGATCCTGAGCATTCGCTGCCTCCCCGATGAGGTGTTACTACGTATTACTAAGACGTAGTAGATACTATCGAGACAGACACCCGCCACGTCAAGCCCGGAAAGGAGGATGCCGTGGAGAAACGCCCGACCAGCCACGACGTCGCCCACCTCGCCGGGGTCTCGCAGTCCACCGTCTCTTTCGTCTTCACCGGGCGGCCGGGGATCTCCGAGGCGACGCGCGAGCGGGTGCTTCGCGCAGCATCCGAGCTGAACTACCGACCCAACCTGGCCGCCCGGTCCATGCGCACCCAGCGCACCGGCCGCCTCGCCGTCGTCGTGCCGATCGCCACGATGAATCCGCTCACTCTGCTCTCCGGCGCGATCTCCGCCGCGCGCGAGGCAGGCTACGTCGTGGAGGTGGTGAGCCTGCCCGAGGAGGCGACCGCGCGCGACGATCGCCTCGCCGATCTCATCGGGTCGGGGCAGTACGAGGGCGTGCTCGCGTTCACGCCGCTGCCCGCCACCGACTCCCCCGCCGACGGCCCCGTCGTGCTCTCGGTCGGCGAGTTCGACGACGCGATGCACATGACCGGCGCTTTCACCGATTCCCGACCCATCACCGAGATGATCGAACGCCTCGCAGCACAGGGACATCGGAGATTCGTGCATCTGGCCGGCCCCGACGACTTCCCGTCGGCACGAGCCCGTCGCGCGGCCTACCTCGAAGCGATCGAGCGTCTCGGACTCGAGTCGCTCGGTGTGTTCGGAGAGGAATGGAGCGGCAGCGCCGGCGAGGCCGCCGTCGACAGGCTGCCCGCAGACGCACCGCCGCTCGCCGTGATCGCCGCCAACGACGTGATCGCGACCGGAGCCATCCGAGCGGCGACACGACGCGGATGGACGCTGCCCGACGACGTCGCCGTCACGGGGTGGGACGATCACCCCCAGAGCGCGTTCCTCGTGCCGTCGCTGACGAGCGTGTCGCAGGACCGCGAGAGACTGGGCGCCTACTCGATGCACCGTCTGATCGCAGCCGTCCGCGGCGGCGATGAGCCGATGAAGCCCGACGGTCTGCTGACCGTCATCTGGCGCGAGTCGACCGATTCTCACCACTGACCGCCGAGACCTGGAGGCGCACATGAAGATCCTGATCCCGAACACCATCGAGCTGCCGGTGACCGCAGACGTCGAGACCGTCGTCTACGACATCGACGCCGAGATTCCCGCCGAGCACCGTGACGCCGAAGCGCTCGTCGTCTGGCACAACTCCTCGTCGTGGCTCCGGGAAGCCGCCCGCGCACTGCCCCGCCTGCGTCTCGTCCAGGCCCTCGCCTCCGGCGCGGATGCGGTTCTCAACGCCGGGTTCGGCGCCGACGTGCGCATCTGCTCCGGTCGCTCGCTGCATGACGGACCCGTCGCCGAGCATGCGCTGACCCTGATCCTGAGCGCCGTTCGACGTCTCGACCGGCTGCGCGACGCTCAGCGCGAGCACGTCTGGGACGAGGCGTTCAACGAGGAGCAGAGCGCCGCGCCCACTCGCGCGCTCTACACGCTGTCCGGCGCCCGCGTGACCATCTGGGGATTCGGTTCGATCGCCTCGACGCTCGCGCCGTTCCTCACCGCACTCGGCGCGGAGGTGCAGGGCATCGCCCGCACCGCCGGAGAGCGATCCGGGTATCGGGTGCACTCGGATGCCGATGCAGCCGCCGTGCTGGCTGACACCGACGTGCTCGTCTCGATCCTGCCCGCCACCGACGAGACCGCCGACCTGTTCGACGCCGAGCTCTTCCTCGCGCTCAAGCCAGGCGCGGTGTTCGTGAACGTCGGTCGCGGTGTGACCGTCGACGAGGCTGCGCTGATCGCGGCGCTGGAGTCGGGACAGCTGCGCGCCGCGGCGATCGATGTCGCGAAGTCCGAGCCGCTTCCGGCATCCGACGTGCTGTGGGACGCACCGAACCTGCTCATCACCCCTCACATCGCCGGCAACCGTCCGGTCGGAGCGGCACGCCTGGTCGACCAGAACGTGACCCGCCTCCTCGCGGGCGATGATCTCCTCAACCAGGTGCACCCCTAGGGTCTGGACACCGCGGGGCGAGCGGCGCATGCTGAGGGCATGACCGCCTTTCAGACCACACACGCGTTCAGCGGGTTCAGCGTCGACGACATCGACGCCGCCCGCTCCTTCTACGGCGACACCCTCGGCATGGACGTCACCACCAATGCCATGGGGTTCCTCGACATCAGCCTGCCCGACGGCGGATCGATCCTCGTCTACGGCAAGCCGAACCATGAGCCCGCGAGCTTCACGATCCTGAACTTCCCGGTGGACGACGTCGAAGCAGCCGTCGACGAGCTCAACGAGCGGGGCGTCGTGACCAAGATCTACGACGACTCGGAGTTCGCCACCGATGAGAAGGGCATCCTGCGAGGCGGTCCCGATCGAGGGCCCGACATCGCCTGGTTCACGGACCCCGCCGGCAACGTCCTCGCCGTGCTCGCCGCCGGCTGAGCGCCGCTCTCAGGCGAGGAGCGAGTCGAAGAGCTTGTTCACGGCCGGGTCGACTCGCTGCAGCTCGGGATGCGCGTCGTGCCAGTCGATGATCTCGCGCGCCGCGGTGTGCAGTGGCACGAGCGGGGCGAAGTCCGGCACGAGGCGGCGGACCTTGGTGTTGTCGAAGACGACGGAGTGCGCCATGTCACCCGTGAGCTGCCCGGCGCGGTCGGGTGCGGCATCCTCGATCGCCGCACTCGTGGCGTACCGGATCTTCGGCTCTGCTCCCGCCGCGCGACCGAGGATCGCGTAGATCTCGTTCCAGGTGTAGACGAAGTCGCTCGTGATCTGGAAGGTGTCGCCGTAGGCGAGCGGGTTGCCGAGCAGCCCCGCGAAGCCGACCGCGAAGTCGCTCGAGTGCGTGAGCGTCCACAGCGACGTGCCGTCGCCGTGGACGATGATCTCCTCACCCCGGCGGATGCGGTCGATCGCCGTCCACCCTCCGAACGCCGGGATCGTCCACTTGTCGTAGGTGTGCGAAGGCCGCAGCACCGTGACCGGGAATCCGCGATCCCGGTACGCCGCGGTCAGCAGGTCCTCGCAGGCGATCTTGTCGCGCGAGTACTGCCAGTACGGATTGCGCAGCGGTGTGGACTCGGTGATCGGAAGACGAGAGACCGGCTTCTGGTAGGCGGATGCCGAACTGATGAAGACGTACTGTCCCGTCCGGCCCTCGAAGCGGTCGATGTCCCGCTGCACCTGATCCGGCGTGAAGGCGATCATGTCGGCGACGACATCGAACTCACGACCGGCGAGGGCGGCGTCGACCGCTGCCGCATCCGACACATCCGCCGTCAGCACCTCGACGCCGTCAGCGGGCTCGCGCTGCGACTGTCCGCGATTCAGCAGAGTGACCTCGATCCCCCGGGACGCCGCGAGCGCACTCGCCGCCGAGGAGATGATTCCGGTTCCACCGATGAACAACACCGTCGTCGCAGTCATGCATCCGACTCTAGCGACGGGTCAGGCGGGGAGGCCGCCTAGGCGAGGTGCTCGAAGAGCGCGCGGACGGCCCCTTCGACGGCATCCGGATCTTCCGCACGGATCGCGTGGGCGACGGCTTCGGCCGCAGCGACCAGCCCGGGTGTCGCGTCGTCTCCGGGTACAGTCTCGGAGAACTGCAGCGCGCATTGAGCGAGGATCGTGGCCTCGACCAGGTGCATCGCCTGTCGCGGATGCCGCACGAGGTCGTCGACGGCGGTGAGGAACGCGATGGCCGCGGCGTCGCGGTCGGCTGCGGCCTGCGCGCGACCGATCTCCTCGGCATACGCCGCGAGATCGGAGCGGACGCCTTCCGCGGCCGTGGGCAGTGCCGTGCGGAGCGCCGTCCCCGCGAGCACGCCGGCGTAGCTGATGGCGGCACGCGACTCGCGTGCGGTGAGGTCCGCGACCTTGGTGTAGCGCGCGGGAGTGACCTCGACCAGTCCGATGTCGCGCAGCCGGATGATCGCTTCGCGGATCGGGTTGAGCGACATGTCGAGCTCTCGGGCGAAGCGCATCGTGTTGAGCGTGTCGCCCGACCGATAGTCCCCCCGCAGGATCGCCCCGAGTATGTGCTGGAAGGCAAGTTCGGGCAGCGGCACGGCACCGCGATGGGTCCAGTGGTGCGTCCGTGGATCCGCGTAGGCGATGGTCATTGGTGCTCCCCAGGTCCGTTGTGTACGCCCCCTGTGACAGGGGCCCCACTAGACAGACTCGCTGCCGCCCGGAATATTACGCAGCGCCAGGGAAAAAGTCAGACGACGCTGGCGCCGGGCGCCGCAGCGAACTCCTCGAGAGCGGTGACGACGTCGTCGGAGAGCTCGACCTGGCTGGCCGCCACCGCGTCGTCGATCTGGCCCGTGCGCGATGCACCGATGATCGCGGTGGTCACCACGGAGTCCCGCAGCACCCACGCGACGGCGAGCTGGGGAATCGAGAGGCCCGCGTCCTTCGCGACGCGATCGATGCCGCGGATGCGCTCGAGGTAGCTGTCGGTGAGCGCGGACCCGTTCAGGAAATGGCTGTTCGCGGCACGCGAGTCGGCCGGGACGTCACCATCGATGTACTTGCCGGTGAGCAGGCCCTGCGCGAGCGGCGAGAACACGGCGCTGCCGATCTCCAGCTCGCGCAGCGCCGGGAACAGCTCGGCCTCGGGAGTGCGGTCGAACAGTGAGTACCGCGGCTGGTGCAACAGCAGCCTCACGCCCTGATCCGCGAGCAGCTGATACGCGCGACGCGCCAGCTCGGCCGGGTAGTTCGAGATGCCCACGTACAGCGCCTTGCCGCTGCGCACGATGTCGGCGAGCGCCGCGACCGTCTCCTCCAGCGGGGTCTCGGGGTCGGGGCGGTGCGAGTAGAACACGTCGACGTAGTCGGTGTTCATGCGCTGCAGACTCTGCTCGAGCGAGCGCATGAGGTACTTGCGCGATCCGCCGTCGCCGAACGGCCCCGGCCACATGTCGTAGCCGGCCTTGGTCGTGACGAACAGCTCGTCTCGGTAGCGGGCGAGCCCGCTGTCGAGAACGGCGCCGAACGTCGACTCGGCGGACCCGTACGGCGGACCGTAGTTGTTCGCGAGGTCGATGTGCACGACACCGCGGTCGAACGCGTGCAGCACGATCTCGCGCTGACTGTCGAAGGTGCGGTCGCGACCGAAGTTCTGCCAGAGTCCGAGCGACACCTTCGGCAGCTTCACCCCGCTGGAGCCTGCGCGCTGGAACGGCACGTCGGTGTAGCGGGTGGCCGCAGCCTCGTAGGCATGCGTCAGGCGGGGGTCATCGGCGGCGATGGGCATGAGGGACGCTCCTGGATCCGAGGCGGGAAGAGCTTCAGGATAGCGCTTTCTCGCACAGCGGGACCAGGACTCCGATGCATGCTGCGCCGGCATACGGGTGTCCGCGCTCGCAGGCCCGACCGACCGCTGTCAACCACACCGACGAAGTCCGACGGTCGGGGTAGCGTGACGGAGAGACGGCGATCATCGCATTCACCCCCGCTCCCCGCGGGAAACGAGAAGAGGTCCATGATGGGCGGGACCCCACCGTCGAAGCTGTCCGGCACGTCGAACGCCATCGTCGTGACCGGAGCACGGGTGCACAATCTTCGCGACGTGAGCGTCGCGATACCCCGCGACGCCCTCGTGGCCTTCACCGGCGTCTCCGGCTCGGGCAAGAGCTCCCTCGCATTCGGCACGTTGTACGCCGAGGCGCAGCGTCGGTACTTCGAGTCGGTGGCGCCCTACGCGAGGCGCCTGATGAGCCAGGTCGACATCCCCGACGTCGACGCCATCGGCGGGCTGCCTCCGGCGGTGGCCCTCCCCCAGCAGCGCACCGCGGGAAGCGCCCGATCGACCGTCGGCAGCGCCACGTCGATCGGCAACGTCATCCGCATGCTGTTCTCGCGAGTGGGCACGTACCCCCGTGGGGCGGAGCCGCTGTTCGCCGAGGACTTCTCCGCGAACACCGTGCAGGGCGCGTGCCCGCGCTGCCACGGGATCGGGCAGGTGTACGACGTGCCGCTGCACCTCATGGTCCCCGACGAGTCGCTGTCGATCCGCGACCGTGCGCTCGACGCCTGGCCGCGCGCCTGGCACGGCAAGCAGCTCATCGACAGCCTGATATCGCTCGGCTACGACATCGACATCCCGTGGCGCGATCTGCCTGAGAAGCAGCGTCAGTGGGTGCTCTACACCGAGGAGTCGCCTCAGGTTCCGGTGTTCACCGACCGCGGCCCGGCGCAGGTGCGCAAAGCCGTCGCGGCCGGCATCGAGCCCTCGTACATGAGCACGTTCGTCGGCGTGAGGCAGTACGTGCTCAACACCTTCGCCAACTCGAAGAGCGCGAAGATGCGCGAGAAGGCGGCGAGCTTCATGGTCAGCGTCCGCTGCCCGATGTGCGACGGACGCCGCCTGAAGCCCGAGGCGCTCGCCGTGACGTTCGCCGGTCTCGACATCACAGAGATGGCCGCGATGCCACTCGCGGACCTCGAGGCACTCCTCGAGACGGCACTCGACTCCTCCGGCAACGGAACGGATGCCCCCGGTGCCGGTGGCGAAGCGCTCCCACCCGAGAAGAAGCTCGCGGCGCACCGGCTGGTCGACGAGCTGCGCGATCGGATCTCCCCCATCATCGAGCTCGGTCTGGGCTACCTCTCGCTGGATCGCTCGACCCCGACGCTCTCGTCGGGTGAGCTGCAGCGTATGCGGCTCGCGACCCAGGTGCTGTCACAGCTGTTCGGGGTCATGTTCGTGCTCGACGAGCCGTCTGCCGGCCTCCACCCCGCCGACGGCGAAGCGCTCGTGCGCATCCTCCGCTCGTTGCGAGACTCCGGAAACACGGTCTTCTTCGTCGAGCACTCCCTCGACGTGATCCGGCATGCGGACTGGATCGTCGACATCGGCCCCGGAGCGGGATCCACCGGCGGTGAGATCGTCTATTCCGGCCCGATCGACGGGCTGCGGGACGCGGAGCGCTCCCAGACGAGACGATATCTGTTCGCCGACGACCTGCGGGCCGAGCAGCCGACGGCACAGCCGCGGGCCCCTCGCGAGCCCGATGCCGAACTCGTGCTCGTCGACGTCTCGCGGAACAATCTCCGCAGCGTCTCGGTGTCGATCCCCCTCGGCTGCCTCACCGCCGTCACGGGCGTCTCCGGTTCGGGCAAGTCGTCTCTCGTCACCCAGGCCCTGCCCGACCTGCTGCAGAGCAGCCTCTCCAGCGAGGTGGACGGCTCGTCGACCGACACGTCGACGAGGGAAGAGCAGGGCAGCGCAGCAGCTGATCCGCTGTTCTCCGCACCGATCGCCCACACGACGGGTCGCGCCTCCGGCCCCGCCGACCGCGTGCGACGCGTGGTGCAGGTCAGTCAGAAGCCGATCGGCCGCACCTCTCGATCGAACGTGGCGACGTACACCGGGCTCTTCGACCGCGTCCGCGCGCTGTTCGCCGCGACACCGGAAGCACGTCGGAGGCGCTACGCCGCGAGCCGCTTCTCGTTCAACCTGGCGAGCGGGCGATGCCCCACCTGCAAGGGCGAGGGCACGGTCGAGGTCGAGCTGCTCTTCCTCCCCACCGTCCACGCCCCCTGCGGCACCTGCGGCGGCACGCGCTACAACCCGGAGACCCTCGAGATCGAGCTCCACGGGCACACCATCGCCGACGTCCTCGCCCTGAGCGTGAACGACGCGCGTGTCCTCTTCGAGGACGATGCCGACGTCGCGCGACACCTCGATGCCCTCCTCGACGTGGGGCTCGGGTATCTGCCGCTGGGCCAGTCGGCGACCGAGCTCTCCGGCGGCGAGGCGCAGCGCGTGAAGCTGGCGTCCGAACTGCGGCGCGCCCAGCACGGCGACACCCTCTACCTGCTCGATGAGCCCACCTCAGGACTGCATCCGTCGGACACCGATCGGCTGCTCGTCCATCTTCAGCATCTCGTCGACGCCGGCAACACGGTCGTGATGGTCGAGCACGACATGCGCGTGGTCGCACAGGCCGACTGGGTGATCGACATGGGACCGGGAGCCGGAGAGCTCGGCGGCACTGTCGTGGCGCAGGGAACTCCGCGTTCCGTCGCCTCCGCGAGCGGAAGCACCACGGCGTCGTACCTCGCGGATGCCATCGCGGCTCAGGAACTCGGAGTCAGCGCCTGAGAACAGAAAATCCCTGCCGAGGCAGGGATTCTTTCTGCGGAGACGAGGGGATTTGAACCCCTGGTCCCCGTGAGGGGACTCCACCTTAGCAGGGTGGTGCACTCGGCCGGACTATGCGACGTCTCCAGGCATCCGAACCGTGAAGAGCGGATGCACCTTGCAATCATAACGGGTTCCCGTGGCTGGAACGAATCGGGGCTCAGGGTCCTCGGCCGGGCCGCCTGCAGGACGAAAGCACATCTGCAGGACGAGAACCGACGGATGCTCCCGCATCCGTGCTCCGGTCATGCACACGGCACGGGTGACGGCGCGTGACTCGAGACGATCCCTCAGCCGGCGCTGGACTCACGCACCACGAGTTCGGGCTGGAACCGCACGCGACGGTCGTGCTCGACCCCGTCGAGCTCCTTCAACAGCAGGTCGACGCCGGTCCAGCCGAGCAGCCTGGCGGGCTGGCGCACCGAACTCAAAGGCACGACGGTCGCCGAGGCGAAGTCGATGTCGTCGTACCCGACCATGGCGATGTCCTGGGGCACACGGATGCCGGAGCCGAAGCTGAACGCCTGCAGCAGCCCGACGGCGAGCAGGTCGTTCGCGGCGAAGACGGCATCCGGGCGCGATTCGGGCCCACGCGCCGCGATGGCCTCGCCCGCAGCCCTGCCCTGGAGCACCGTGAGCGCGGACTGCTCGAAGATCTCGAGAGTGACATCGGGGTGAGCGGCGACCGCCGCCTGCACGCCGCGCAGACGATCGGCGACCTGCTGCACCGACTGCGGTCCTCCGACGAATGCCAGCCGGCGACGTCCCGAAGCCAGCAGGTGATCGGCAGCCAGGCGTCCGCCTTCGACGTCATCGACCGAGACCGACGGCAGCAGCCCCTCCTCCACCTCGCGGTCGACGAGGATCACCGGCATGCCGCCTGCGGCGAATCGATGCACGGCCGAGAGGTCGTCGGTGGCGGGTGTGAGTAGCACGCCGTTGACCCGCTGCTCCTGGAAGAGCTCGAGGTGCGCGACCTGGCGCTCGTCTCGCTCGTCGCTGTTGCCGAGCAGCACCGTCATGCCGGCATCCGCTGCCCGGTCCTCCGCGCCGCGCACGACCTCGGCGAAGAACGGGTTGCCGATGTCGGGCACGACGAGTCCGATGCTGCGGCTGCGACCTGCGCGCAGCTGCCTGGCGGCGTCGTTGCGCACGAAGCCGAGTTCCTGGATCACCCGCTGCACGCGCTCGACCGTCTTGGCGGACACGCGCTCGGGCTGATTGAGCACGTTCGAGACGGTGCCGACCGAGACGCCGGCCGCAGCCGCCACGTCCTTCACCCCTACCGCCATGGCCTGCCTCCGTCCGTCCGCGCGTGCGCCACGACTACCTTCTCATTCCGCGGGGTGAACTCCGCGCCGGCGACGCCCGGGAACCGCGACGACGGCGAGCGCCGCGCAGCCGATGCCCGCGATGAACAGGGGCGCGAGCGCCCAGGTCACGACGCCGGTGAAGACGGCCGCGGCCGCGATGTATGCGGCTCCGGCGGCATCCGCTGTGATCATCCCCGGCACCGCGCGGACCGCGGCGGTCCACCCGGTCGTCGGCGACCAGGCGCCGGCGGCGAGCAGCACGGCGACCGCGAGAGCGAGCAGCCCCGCCCAGCCGATGACCGCGATGAACTCGCCACCGGGCAGTGCGCCCGAGCCCGCGAGCACGACGTCGACCGTGAGCACGGCGGCGATCAGCGCAGCCGGCACCCCGACGCGGAGCGAGGGCAGGATGCCGGTGCGCACGTCGTCCCAGAACAGGGCCGTGCGCGAGTCCTCCGCGGCGACGAAACGACGCAGGTGACGGATGCCGGCAGCCAGGGCGATCGGCAGCGTGACGACGCCGAGGGCGATGATCGTCATCAGCAGCCCGACCGTGAGCACCTCGCCGAACAGACCGAACTTGGCGGTTGCTCCGGGGTTGACCCCGGGCTCGACACCGGCGACCGTCGGGCCGGCGCCCGACCGTGCCTCTCGTTTCGCCGCCCGGTGCGCCCGACGCTCTGCGTTGATGACCGACATGACTAGCCTTTCAGTCCCTGCGTGGCGACTCCGTCGACGAGGAAGCGCTGGAAGACCACGAAGAACAGCAGCACCGGCACGAGCGCCACGAACGACGCCGTGACCGTCGCGCCGTAGTCGGACGACGAGGTCTGGTCGTTGTAGAGGCGCAGCGCGATCGGCAGCGGGTAGTTCTCGGGGCTCGTCAGGTAGAGCAGCGGGCCGAGGAAGTCGTTCCACGCCCAGATGAACGAGAAGATCGCGCAGGTGATCAGGGCGGGCTTGATGAGCGGCAGGATGATCGACCAGAAGATCCGCAGGTGGCCTGCTCCGTCGATGCGCGCCGCTTCATCCATGTCGCGGGGCATCTGGCGGATGAACTGCACGAGAAGGAAGACGAAGAACGCCTCGGTGGCGAGGAACTTCGGCAGGATCAGCGGGATGAAGGTGTCGACCCATCCGAGCTGGTTGAAGATGATGTACTGCGGGATGATCACGACGTGGAAAGGCAGCAGCAGCGTGCCGATCATCGCGGCGAACAGCACGCCGAGTCCCTTGAACTGCACTCGTGCGAAGGCGTAGGCGGCGAGCGCCGACGAGAGCACCGTGCCGACGACGGCCGAGACCGCGAGGATCAGCGAGTTCAGGAAGAAGCGCCACATCGGCACTCCGGCGATGCCCTCCATGACCTTGCCGTAGTTGTCGAGCGTCGGCGCCTGCGGCAGCAGACCGGGGTTCTGACCGAACTCGGAGTTCGGCTTGAACGTCGACAGGAACAGCCACAGCAGCGGGTAGAGCACCACCGCGGTGAGCACGAGGAGACCGATGAACCAGATGACGGTCTGCCAGGTCTTGCGCTTGATGCGGCGACGCGGGGCGGGCGGACCGACGGGCGTCGTCTGCTGCGCGGCGAAGACCGGAGTGGATGCGGCGCCGGACGTGGTCGCCTGATTGGAGGTGCTCATTTGTCGTCTCCCGAGTAGTGCACCCACGACCTCTGAGTGCGGAAGAGGATGAAGGCGATGATCGCGACGACGACGAGCAGGACCCACGCGATCGCGGCCGCGTAGCCCATCTGTCCGTCGGAGAACCCTCGCTTGTACAGGTACACGGTGATGAAGTTCGTCATGCCGGCGGGGCCGCCGGTGCCGTTCGAGATGATGTACGCCGAGGCGAACACCTGGAACGCGCCGATGAGACCGAGCAGCAGGTTGAAGAACATCACCGGGGAGAGCATCGGGATCGTCACCGCGCGGAACCGACGGTAGGCGTTCGCGCCGTCCATCTCTGCGGCCTCGTACAGCTCCTTGGGGATCTGCTTGAGACCCGCGAGGAAGATCACCATCGTGGCTCCGAACTGCCAGACGGCGAGCAGGATCATCATCGGGAGCACGAGGCTCGGGTTGCCGATCCATCCGCCGAGATCCACGCCGAAGATCTGCAGACCGCTGTCGACCGGACCGTCGGAGGAGAACATGGCCCGCCACACGATGGCGACCGAGACCGAGCCGCCGATGAGGGACGGCGCGTAGAAGGCGGAGCGGAAGAAGCCGGCGCCCTTGTCGCGGTAGTTCAGGAGCATCGCGACGCCGAGGGCGGCCGCGAGGGTGATCGGAGTGCCGATGAAGACGTAGACGAGGGTGATCTGCGCCGACTGGATGAAGTTCGGGTCGCTCGTGAAGAGTCGGATGTAGTTGTCCAGCCCGATCCACTTGGGCGGCTGGAAGATGTTGTACTTCGTGAAGGAGAGGTACAGGGAGTAGATCATCGGCACGGCAGTGAGACCGAAGAAGCCGATGAGCCACGGGGTGAGGAACGCATAGCCGGTCGCCGTCTCACGCCGCAGACGTGCGCGCTGGCCCGGCCGCGCGAGTTCGTTCTCGGGGCGGCGGCCGCTGCGCAGCGCCCGCCCTCGCCCGGACTTCTTGCCCGTGACGATCGTCCTGGTCGCCGTCGTGCTCATGACAGCTCCTTCCGAAGTGGATGGGATGCGGTGGGCCGGGCGGATGCCACCCGGCCCACCGACGGGATCACTGGTTGAGGACGACGTCCATCTCGGAGAAGAACTGCGTCACGGCCTCGTCGACCGTCGTGGTGCCGAAGTTCAGCTCGGTGCCCAGCACCCGGAACTTCTCCTCGAGGGTGCCGTAGCCGACGATCGGCACGGGCGGAGCGTCGCCGAGGCGGTCGGCGATCGACTCCTCGTAGTCCTTGACGAGCTGGCTCATGGGATCGAGCTCTGCGGCCTCGAGAGCGGTCGCGGATGCGGGGAGGCCACGGTTGGTGCCGAAGATCTCGCCGGACTCGGGCGAGTTGACCAGGAAGTTGACGAGCGTCGCCGCCGCCTCCGGGTGCTCGGTCTTGGCCGAGATCGTGTGCAGCATCGAGGGCTTCAGGTACAGATCCTTCGCGCCCTCCTTCGTGACCGGCGGGGCGACGAGGCCGAGCTCGGTGTAGCTCTCGCCGAGGTTGGCGAGGTAGCCCGCACCGAAGTTGTCCCACGTCAGCTCGCTGGCGTTCTTCGCGGCGTCGAACGCGGTGAGGGGGTTGAGCTCCTCGACGACCTGCTGCGGAACGACGACTCCGTCGCGGATGTCGTCTCCGGCCTCCCAGAACTCCTTCAGACGGTCTTCGTCGAAGCCGGGCGTGCCGTCTTCGTCGAACAGGTTCTTGCCCTCGCTGCGCAGCTGCAGCTCGAAGTTCTGGATGCGCCCCGTCCAGTCGGACCCGCCCCAGAACTCACCCGCGCCGGCATCGGTGATCTCGCCCATCCACTCGTCGTAGTCCTCCCAGTCGCCCCCGGGGAACTCCTCGACGCCTGCGGTCTCGAGCAGCTGGGGGTTGGTGAAGACGCCCCACGCGTTGGTCGAGGTGGTGATGCCGTAGGTCGTGTCATCGACGACGCCGATGCCGAGGATGTTCTCGGAGAGCGGCTCGGTGTCGATGACCGAGCCGAGGTAGGGCTCGAGGTCGAGCAGCAGGCCGTTCTCCGAGTACTGACGCAGGTACGAGTAGTCGAACTGCATGACGTCGGGGAGTCCGCCGCCGGCGGCCTCGGTCTGGCGCTTCTCCCAGAACTCCGGGAACCCGAGGAACGTCGCGTTCACCGTGATGTTCGGGTACTCCTCGTTGAACGCCTCGATCGCCTGGTTGTAGAGATCGGCGCGGACGTCGTTGCCCCAGAACGCCAGGTCGAGGGTGACCTTCTCGTCGGGGTCGTACGTGGGCTCGCCCTCGGGGCTGCCTCCGCCGGCGCAGCCGGCGAGTACCAGCGCTGCGCTGGTGGCGACGGCCGCTGCGGCCGCCAGACGCTTCTTGCTGAACATCGTTGTCCTCTCTGATGAACGTCCTCGTTCGGCAGGGCCGCGGAACGCCTGTGTCCATGTGGTGCGGGATGCGATCTCCATCGTGCGGGGAAAACGCTTACCTGCACGCTAATCCAGATTGAAACGTTTCGCAACCGGCAATTCGCGGCGGGGATTACATCGATTACCGCGGGGTCTTCGATCCTCTCACGATCAGCTTCCCGCCCTCGACCTCGAGCCCCACGCGATGCACGGCGGATCGCCTCTGCTCGCCCGTCGCAGCGTGGGCCGGAGCCCGCTCCGCGGCGGCGGCGAAGAAGTAGAACCACAGGTCGTCGCCGACGCGCACCTGCGCGCCGTGACTGCCGACCCCTCCGGTCGGCAGATCAGCGAGGATCACGGCATCCGCATCACCCTGACGCGTCCAGCGCGTGCCGTCGTCGGAGCGATAGACGCCCATCCCCCTCCACTCGTCCACGATCAGCCACCAGAGACCGCCGAGCTCGAACACGGTCGGCCCCTCGTGCGGCCGTCCTCCGATCGCGACGCCGTCGAGGGACCAGTCCACGAGGTCGGGCGATGACGCGACCATGGTCACCGAGTCCGCCGCCTCATCCTTGTACCAGAGGCGCCACAGTCCGTCGGGCGTGCGCGCGACGGCCGCATCGATCACACGATCGCTGCTCAGCACGAGCGGGCCGCGTCTCGACCAGTGCCGCAGGTCGTCGGAGACGTACTCGACGATGGCGCGAGCAAACCCCGGCCAGCGGTCGGGGATGCCGTCGATCTCGGTGAGATGCATCCGCCAGCGCGCACCGTCCCAGAAGACCTCCGGGGCCCAGTGCGTGCGGTCGACCTCGGCGGGCGGCGGGCCGGGCTCGAGGACGAGATCGGATGCCGTGGGCTCGAGCGTTCCGTCGTAGCGCCAGTCCAGACCGTCGGTCGATGTCGCGACCCCGATCCGGCTGCCGTGCACCCACGACACCCCCGGTCCCGCATCGGCGAGGCTCGCCCGACGCTGGGTGTAGAACATCCTCCACAGCCCGTCGGCGTCGACCACGACCCGCGGGTCGGTGGCTCCGTCGTAGACGGGGTCGCGGTAGAGCTCTCTCATCTGCGGAGATCGGTGACCGGACTCGCGAAGCCGGCCCGGTGCGTGGGGTGCGAGCCCAGCAGCTCGGGGGTGATCACCGTGCCGTCTGCAGCGGCCGAGGCGTAGATGGCCGCCACGATCTCGAGCGAGCGTGCGGGTGCATCAGCGGTAGGAGGCAGGGGTGCGCCCTCCAGCAGAGCGTCGAACACGTCGCGCAGCAGCGGCTCGTGGTCGCTGCGCTCCTCGGCATCCGGGAACGCCCATCCCTCGGCCTCCGACTCGAAGCCGGGCGCCGGGGTGATCCGCCAGTTCTCATGACCGTGGCCGTAGACGTGGTCGACCGTGACCGTGGCCTTCTGGGTGTCGATGCGGATAGAGCTCGTCTCTCGCGGCGACACGGCACTGGTGACGAGCTGCGCGACCACTCCCTGGCCGAAGACGATGGTCGCGGTCGAGACGTCCTCGGTCTCGGTCTCGCGGTCGAGCCGCCAGAGCCTGCCCTGCACCGACGACCAGTCGCCCAGCAGGTGAGCGAGCAGGTCGATCTGGTGGATGCCGTGGCCCAGGGTCGTTCCGCCGCCCTCCGTCTCCCACTTGCCGCGCCACGGCACCGCGAAGTAGTCGGCGTCACGGAACCAGAGCGTCTGACACACGGCGACGAGCGGGCGGCCGAGGGCTCCGCTCTGCAGCAGCCCGCGCACGTGCGCCGCGGCCGTGCCGGTGCGCTGCTGGAAGACGACCGCCAGCTGCCTGCCCGCGGCCTCGGCCGCCGCGCGCATCTCGTCGAGCTCGTCGAGCGACGGTGCCGGCGGCTTCTCGACGATCACATGCGCGCCGGCTGCGAAGGCTGCGAGCGACTGCGAACGGTGCGGCCCGGGCGGCGTGCAGATGAGCACGACGTCGGGGTGCTCGGCGGCGAGCATCTCGTCGAGGTCGCCGTAGGCGGCATCGATGCCGTATCGGTCGGCGAACTCCTGCGCCTTCTCCCGGCTGAGGTCGGCGACGGCGACGAGCTCGGCGCGCGAGTAGGCGGCGACTGCGCGGGCGTGCGCGTTCGCCACCGCCCCGGTGCCGACCAGGGCCGCGCGAAGGGTCTTCTCGGTTGTCATCGTTCCTCCTCAGGACGCTGAGCCGGGGTCATCTGATGCCGTTCTGCACCAGGTGCAGGCGGGCGTATCGCCCGTCGGCGGCGAGCAGCTCGTCGTGCGAGCCTTGTTCGACGATACGTCCGTGCTCGAGCACGACGATGCGATCGGCCTGCCGGATCGTCGACAGCCGGTGCGCGACCACGAGCGTCGTGCGACCGCGCATGAGCCGTTCGAGGGCCTCTTTGACGAGTCCCTCGGACTCGGGGTCGAGCGCGCTCGTCGCCTCGTCGAGCAGCAGGATCCGCGGATCGCGCACGAGCGCGCGGGCGATCGCCAGACGCTGGCGCTGACCACCCGAGAGGCGCGCTCCGCGCTCGCCGACCACCGTGTCCCACCCCTGCGGCTGCTCGCTCACGAACTCCCACGCGTTGGCGTCTCGCAGCGCCTGTTCGACGCGATCGGGCGTGACGTCGGGCATGCCGTAGGCGATGTTGTCGAAGACCGACCCCTCGAACAGCACCGACTCCTGCGGCACGACCGAGATCGACCGGCGCACTGTGCGCAGGTCGAGCTCCTGCATGTCGGCGCCGTCGAGCACGATGCGGCCGCTCGTCGGACGGACGAATCCGAGCACGAGGTTCAGGAGGGTCGACTTGCCCGATCCCGACGATCCCACGAAGGCGACCGTCTCACCGGGGGCGATCCGCAGATCGATCTCGAACAGGGCGTCGTCGTCGGCATCCGCGTAGCGATGCGTCGCAGAGTCGAGCACGATCTCGCCGGCGACCGCCGAGACGACGCGCTTGCCGGAGTTCTGCTCGACGTCGGGCTCCTGCAGCACCTCGGCGATCGAGCGCACCGACTCGAGCCCGCGGGCGCCGACGGGAATGAGCATGAGCAGCTGGGTGAGCCCGCCGGTCAGCAGCGTGAAGTAGCTCGAGAGCATCACGACCTCGCCCGGCGTGATCGGGAGGAAGCCGGTGAGCGCGCACACGGCGGCGAGCATGAGGCAGGCGACGCCGAGCAGCTGCATCGCGACCCAGGAGATCGAGGCCACCCGGCCGTTCAGCAGGTCGAGGTCGAGTCCGGCGCGGCGCACGCCATCCGCCCCGCCCGCGACGCGGTTGATCGCCGTCTCCTCGAGCCCGTGAGCGCGGGTCACCGGGATCAGCGACGCCATCTCGCCGACGCGGGCCGACAGCGTCTCGATCTCGCGCCGGAAGACCTCGTTGCGACGCTGCGATCGATTGCGCATGCCGTAGCGGATGCCGATCGCGATCGGCACGGCGAGGGCGTACACGGGAAGGAACTGCGGCACGGTGACCGCCGTCATGCTGAGTGCGCCGAGCATCACCATGGTCGACGACAGGAGCGGATGCGTGACCTGCTGCAGCATGAGCTCGACGTTCTCGACGTCGCGCACCACCTTCGTCTGCACGATCGAGGAGCTCATCCTCGTGTGGTACCCGATCGAGAGGCTCTGCAGTCGCGCGGTGAGGGCGTTGCGGAGATCGGCACCGAGGTCTCGCACCACGGTCATGAAGTTGCGGGTGTAGATGATGTGGTTCGGGTAGTTCTGCAGCAGCAGCACGGCGGCCAGCGCGAACCACCACAGCACCTCGGTGACATCGCCGTCGCTCGCCACGACGTCGATGATCGCGGCGGTGATCACCGGCAGGAACCAGAGCGGGATCTCCTTGATCGCGAAGGCCGTGATCGCGAAGGTCAGTCGCCAGGGACGGCGGGCGACGAGGCGCAGCACGGAGCGGGTGGGGTGATCACCGTCGATGAGCGCGGCCGGATGGGAAAGCGCTTTCTGTGCCATGGTCCTATCGTAGAGTCACCGCACCCGTCTGGGAAGCGCGACCATCCGAATCAGCAGGAGCAGCCATGACCTTCGACGCAGCATTCGACTGGGCACGTGGTCACGTGCAGGCGGAGCGCCTGCCGACAGCCGTGCTCGGCATGGCCACCGCCGACGGGATCGTCGACCTCGAGGGCTTCGGGGCCGCGACGGATGCCGTGTATCCGCTGTTCTCGATCACGAAGGTGCTCACCGGCATCACGGCGACGCGCGCCATCGAGAGGGGTCTGCTCACCCCGAACACTCCGCTCGCCGACGCCCTGCCGCAGTTCGGCACCTCTCGTGACGACATCGTGCGGCTGTGGCACCTGGCATCCCACACCTCGGGGATCTCCGAGCCGGTTCTCGACACCGCGCTTCCGCTGCGCGACGAGCTGCTCAGCCAGGGGCGGGACTTCGCCGCCGGCACCGCGTCGCGGTATTCCACCCTGGCCTTCGAGGGGATCGCGGCGCTGATCGAGCACGCGACCGGTTCGACCTGGGATGCCGGCACATTCGACTGGGCGCATCGCATCGGCGCGATCGGCCTGACCCTCGACCCGAGCAAGTCCCTCGGGGTTCCGGATGCCGCGGCCGGCGGACTCGACCTCGACCGGTTCCACGCCACGCGTGCTCCCGGCGCAGGACTCCTGGGCAGAGCCGAGGATCTCCTGCACCTCGGCGCCGAGCTGCTGCGCATCGGCCAGGGCGCGAAAGACGGCATCCTGTCTCCGGCGGGACTGGCCATGATGCTCCGCCCGCTGACCGGCGCGATCCCCCGCCTCGACCCGTACCCCTCTGAGCGCGGTCAGGACTGGGGCTTCACGTTCAACCTGCGCTCACGAGCGCCGGGGCTGGTGGACCGTGACGTCTTCGGCCACGGCGGGTGGGCGGGCACGGAGTTCTGGGTGCACCCGACGGCGGGCGTCTGCTGGGTGCTGCTCACGAACGCGGCCGTGCGCCTGGGCGTGGACGCCGATCAGCTCGACAACGCGGTCATCACCGCCGTGTGACCGCCGACGCTCGCTTGACACGTCGCTCGCCCGTGTCTAGGGTTGAGACATTGAATGAAACGATTCAAAATCCGCTCGATGAAGAGAGAACCATCATGACCCGCGTCGCGTTCCAGTTGCAGGTGCGTCCTGAACTGCTCGACGAATACCTCGCCCGTCACTCGCCGGTCCGGCCCGAGATGCTGGCCGAGATCGCGGCCGCCGGCCGCCGTAACTACTCGCTGTTCCTCGCCGAGGGCGGCACGCTCGTCGGCTACTACGAGACCGACGACGATGCCGCCGCCCAGGCGTATCTCGCCGCCTCCCCCGTCGCCGCGCGCTGGGAGTCCGAGATGAGCCGATTCTTCATCGGTCTCGACGGACGCCCCGACCAGGCCGCCACCGCACTCGCCGAGGTGTTCCACCTCGAAGACCAGCTCGCGGACGCCGGCGACTCCCCCGCATCAGACATCGACAACCGCACCGACACCGAAGGCAGCGCCTCATGAGCATCCTCTCGTCCGACAACCTCGCCGCCCTCGAACAGCAGGGCATCGAACTCCCCAGCTGGGCGTTCGGCAACTCCGGCACGCGCTTCAAGGTGTTCGGCACGCCCGGCACGCCCCGCGACCCGTGGGAGAAGATCGCGGATGCCGCGCAGGTGAACAAGTACACGGCGCTCGCACCCTCGGTCGCCCTGCACATCCCGTGGGACCTGGTCGACTCGTTCTCCGACCTGCGCAAGCACGCCGAGGACCTCGGCGTGACCCTGGGCACCATCAACTCCAACACGTTCCAGGACGACGACTACAAGTTCGGCGCGCTGACCCACGAAGACCCGTCGATCCGCCAGAAGGCGATCGACCACCACCTCGCCTGCATCGACGTGATGGATGCCACGGGCAGCCGCGACCTGAAGATCTGGCTCGCCGAGGGCTCGAACTACCCGGGGCAGGCCGACCTGCGCGGCCGTCAGGACCGCCTGCACGAGTCGCTGCAGCAGATCTACGCACGCCTCGGCGACGACCAGCGCCTCGTGCTCGAGTACAAGTTCTTCGAGCCGGCGTTCTACCACACCGATGTTCCCGACTGGGGCACGTCCTACGCCCAGGTCTCGTCCCTCGGCGACAAGGCCATGGTGTGCCTCGACACGGGCCACCACGCTCCCGGCACCAACATCGAGTTCATCGTCATGCAGCTGCTGCGCCTCGGCAAGCTCGGGTCGTTCGACTTCAACTCGCGCTTCTACGCCGACGACGATCTCATCGTGGGCGCGGCCGATCCCTTCCAACTGTTCCGCATCCTGTTCGAGGTCGTGCGCGGCGGCGGCCTGAACAACCCCGATGTGGCGTTCATGCTCGACCAGTGCCACAACGTCGAGGACAAGATCCCCGGTCAGATCCGCTCGGTGCTCAACGTGCAGGAGATGACGGCGCGTGCGCTGATCGTCGACCGCGACGCCCTGACCGCGGCGCAGAAGTCCGGCGACGTGCTCGCCGCCAACGCCGTCTTCATGGACGCGTTCTACACCGACGTGCGCCCCGCGCTCGCCGAATGGCGAGAGTCGCGCGGCCTCGCAGCCGACCCGATGGCGGCCTACGCCGAGTCGGGCTACCAGCAGAAGATCGCCGCCGACCGCGTCGGTGGCGTGCAGGCCGGCTGGGGCGCCTGAGCCCGCACCCCGACCCGTCGGGATGCGGGAGCCGATCCCCGCATCCCGACGCCCCCCGACAGAACGGATGACACCGTGAACGAGCAGGTGCTCGACGGACCGCACGGACCGCTGCGCGTGCGGGTGTACACCCCGACCTCTCCCGTCGGCCCCGGACTCGTCTGGGTGCACGGCGGAGGGTTCGCCGCCGGTGAGATCGACATGCCGGAGGCCGACTGGGTCGCGCAGAGCTTCGCCGAGCGCGGCATCGCCGTGGTGTCGGTCGACTACGCGCTGGCTCCCTTCCCTCGCACCTGGGCTGCGGCAGCCGGGGCACCCGAGCGAGAGGGCGTGCACTACCCGGTCGCCTCCGAGGAGGTCGAGGCCGCATTCCGTTGGGCGGTCGACTCCGGCCTCACCGAGGGGCCGTGGTCGATCGGCGGAGCGAGCGCCGGCGGCAACCTCGCGACCGGCGCGGCACTGCGCCTCAGTCACGGTCCCGGGCCCTTCCCTGCGCTCGCGGTGCTCGCCTATCCGACGCTCCACGCCGTGCAGGCAGCCCCGGATGCTGCGCTGCGCGCCGCTCTCGACGCGGACCCCGATGCCGACGTGTTCGGCCCCGACCCGGTGCGCGGCATGTACGAGAACTACCTCGGCGGGCCGGTCGACGGTGGCGACGTCTACGCCGTGCCCGGCACCGCGTCCCCCGCCCAGCTCTCGCATTTCCCCGCCACGATCATGATCAACGGCGAGGTCGACGAGCTCCGTGTCTCCGGCGAGGCGTTCGGCGCCCTGCTGCGCGACGCGGGCGTCGAAATCGACATCTCGACCGAGGCGGGCACCCGCCACGGCCACCTCAATCAGCCCGAACTCGCGGCAGCGACAGCATCGATCGACCGCTTCGCCGCCCGCATCCTCGCCACGTCTCCACAGAACAGGGAACAGCCATGACCAACCCCACCGCCGCCGCCCTCATCGAGCGGTCGAACCGCCTGGGCGCCGACCCGAAGAACACCAACTACGCCGGTGGCAACACGTCGGCGAAGGGCACGGAGACCGACCCCGTCACGGGTCAGCCGGTCGAGCTGATGTGGGTCAAGGGATCCGGTGGCGACCTGGGGACGCTCACAGAGCAGGGTCTCGCCGTGCTGCGCCTCGACCGCATGCGCGCACTCGTCGACGTCTACCCGGGCCTCGACCGTGAGGACGAGATGGTCGCCGCGTTCGACTACTGCCTGCACGGCAAGGGCGGTGCAGCTCCGTCGATCGACACCGCGATGCACGGGCTCGTCGACGCCGCGCACGTCGACCACCTGCACCCCGACTCGGGCATCGCGATCGCCACCGCGGCCGACGGCGAAGAGCTGACGGCGAAGATCTTCGGCGACAAGGTCGTGTGGGTTCCGTGGCGTCGCCCCGGATTCCAGCTCGGACTCGACATCGCCGCCATCAAGGCGAAGAACCCGCAGGCCATCGGCACGATCCTCGGCGGCCACGGCATCACCGCCTGGGGCGACACGTCGGAGGAGGCCGAAGCCAACTCCCTCTGGATCATCGACACCGCGGCCGCCTACATCGAGGCCAACGGCAAGGCCGATCCGTTCGGCGGCGTCCGTGCCGGCTTCGAGGCACTCCCCGAGGCCGAGCGGCGTGAGCGCGCAGCGACCCTCGCCGGCACCATTCGCGGGATCGCGTCGACCGACAAGCCGATGGTCGGCCACTTCACCGACTCCGACGTCGTCCTCGACTTCCTCGCCTCCGAGCGCGCCCCTGAACTCGCGGCTCTCGGCACGAGCTGCCCCGACCACTTCCTGCGCACGAAGGTCAAGCCGCTGATCCTCGACCTGCCGGTCACGGCATCCGCCGATGAGCAGATCGCCCGTCTGCATGAACTGCACACCGAGTACCGCGCCGACTACCAGGCCTACTACGACGCGCACGCGACCGCCGAGTCGCCCGCGATCCGCGGCGCCGACCCGCTCATCGTGCTCGTGCCCGGCATCGGAATGTTCTCCTACGGCGCCAACAAGCAGACCGCCCGCGTCGCCGGTGAGTTCTACGTCAACGCGATCAACGTCATGCGCGGCGCCGAGGCACTGTCGACCTACTCGCCCATCTCTGACGCCGAGAAGTTCGACATCGAGTACTGGGCGCTCGAAGAGGCCAAGCTGCAGCGCATGCCGAAGCCGAAGTCGCACCAGGGACGCATCGCCTTCGTCACCGGAGCCGCCAGCGGCATCGGCAAGGCCATCGCCACCCGCCTCGCCGCAGAGGGCGCCTGCGTCGTCATCGCCGACCTCGACCTCGAGAAGGCACAGGCGGCCGCCGCCGAGCTGGGCAGCACCGACGTCGCGATCGGCGTCGCGGCGAACGTCGCCGATGCGGATGCCATCCAAGCGGCGTTGAACGACGCCGTGCTCGCGTTCGGCGGCGTCGACCTCGTCGTCAACAACGCCGGTCTCTCGCTGTCGAAGCCGCTGCTCGAGACCACCGAGAAGGACTGGGATCTGCAGCACGACGTCATGGCGAAGGGCTCGTTCCTCGTGTCGAAGGCCGCGGCCCGCGTGCTGATCGACCAGAAGCTCGGCGGCGACATCATCTACATCTCGTCGAAGAACTCCGTCTTCGCCGGCCCCAACAACATCGCCTACTCGGCGACCAAGGCCGACCAGGCCCACCAGGTGCGGCTGCTGGCCGTCGAGCTCGGCGAGTTCGGCATCCGCGTCAACGGCATCAACCCCGACGGTGTCGTGCGCGGCTCGGGCATCTTCGCCTCCGGCTGGGGCGCGAACCGTGCCGCGACCTACGGTGTCGCCGAAGAGGACCTCGGCCAGTTCTACGCCAACCGCACGATCCTCAAGCGCGAGGTCGTTCCCGAGAACGTGGCGGATGCCGTCTACGTGCTGACGGGTCCCGAGCTGAGCCGCACGACGGGTCTCCACATCCCGGTCGACTCCGGCGTCGCCGCGGCGTTCCTGCGATGACGGTGCTGTCCGTCGCCGCCGTCGACCTCGGGGCGACCAGCGGTCGCGTCATGATCGGCCGGATCGGCGACGGCCGGCTCGACCTCGAACTCGTCTCGCGGTTCCCGAACGGGCCCGTCGAGCGCGAAGACGGTCTGCACTGGGACTTCGGCGCTCTCTACGAGCACGTCGTCGCAGGGCTCGCCGAGGCGGTACGGCGCGAACCGGCGATCGAGAGCGTCGGCATCGACTCGTGGGCCGTCGACTACGGCCTGCTGCGAGACGGCGAACTCCTCGCCGAGCCGTTCCACTACCGCGACGCGCGCACGGCGCGCGGCGTCGACGAGGTGCACACGGTCGCGCCCTTCGCCGAGCTCTACGGCCGCAACGGACTGCAGTTCCTGCCGTTCAACACGCTGTACCAGTACCGCGTCGATGCCCGCCTCGCCGACGCCGACACCGCGTTGCTCATTCCCGACCTCATCGCGTTCCTGCTCACCCGAACAGCGGTGGCCGAGCGGACGAACGCCTCGACCACCGGGCTCCTCGGCGTCGAGTCGGGCGAGTGGGACGCCGAGCTCGCCGAGCGCATCGGCATCCCGACGCACATCCTGCCGACGCTCGTCGATCCGGGCGAGACGATCGGCACACTCCGCGCGGACCTGGTCGAGCGCATCGGCAAGAAGCTGCCGGTGATCGCGGTCGGGTCGCACGACACAGCATCCGCCGTCGTCGCCGCTCCCCTGTCGACCCCGCACTCCGCCTACATCTCGTGCGGCACCTGGGGGCTGGTCGGCGTCGAGCTGACCGAGCCGGTGCTGACGGATGCCGCGCGCGAGGCGAACTTCACGCACGAGCTCGGCGTGGACCGTCGCTACCGCTTCCTGCACAACGTGACGGGGCTCTGGCTGCTGAGCGAGACCGTGCGCGCGTGGGAGGCGGAGGACGGCTCGCGGATCGACCTGCCCGAGCTGCTGGCTGCGGCCGCCGCCGTGACGGACGACGTGCCCCTCTTCGACGCGAACGACGCGTCGCTCAGCGCACCGGGAGACATGCCCGCGCGCATCGCGACACTGCTCGGGCCCGAGGCTCCGACGACGCGACCCGCCTTCGCCCGATCGATCGTCGAGTCGATCGCGACCGCCTTCGCGGATGCCGTGCAGACGGCAGCCGATCTGTCAGGGCGCGAACTCGACAGCATCCACCTCGTAGGAGGCGGCTCGCTGAACCGTCTGCTGTGCCAGGCCACCGCGGATCGCACCGGCCGTCCCGTGCTCGCCGGCCCCGTCGAGGCGACAGCCCTCGGCAACGTGCTCGTGCAGGCACGGGCTCTCGGCGCCGCCCCGGCATCCCTCGAGGAGCTGCGCGCCCTCGTCGCCGCGACGCACGAACCGGAGCGCTTCGACCCGCGCTGACTCCCTCACGCCCGTCGCAGCCCCTCATCCGACCGCCCGAGCCCCCGATGGATGCCGGTGCAGGATCCATCGGGGGTGCGGATGCCAGCCCTGTCAGGCGCCGGAGACGGCACACCGCGGCGCACACGGAAAGGGGCGCCGAGGCCGAAGCCCCGACGCCCCTCACGAACTCGACTCAGAAGTCGAACTCGCCGATGTTGTCTGCGTTGAACTCGAACGGGTCGCCGAGAAGAACGACGCCGTCGGCGCCGACCGTGTACTCGCCGAGGTCTCCGGCCTCGAAGGTGTCGCCCTCTTCGCCGGTGATCTCACCCTCGATCAGCGCCTTGGAGGCGAACGCGGCCAGGTAGCCGAGGTCGGCAGGGTTCCACAGCGCGAACGCGGTGACGGTGCCGTCTTCGACGTACTCGCGCATCTGGTTCGGCGTGCCGAGACCGGTGATGGCGACCTTGCCCTTGTAGTCCGAGGTGGACACGTACCGCGCCGCAGCCGCGATGCCGACCGTGGTGGGCGAGATGATGCCCTTCAGGTTCGGGTGGCTCTGCAGCAGCGCAGCGGTCTTGTCGAACGACGTCTGGTCGTCGTCGTCACCGTAGACGGTCTCGACGATCGTGATGTCGGGGTACTCGCTGGCGACGTACTCCTTCATCAGGTCGATCCAGGCGTTCTGGTTGGTCGCGTTGGCGGATGCCGACAGGATCGCGACCTCGCCGGCTCCGCCGATCTGGTCGGCGATCAGGTCGACCTGCACCTTGGCGATGCCCTCGGAGTCGGCCTGGTTGATGAACAGGTCGCGGCACTCGGGGTTCGTGTCGGAGTCGAAGGTGACGACCTTGACGCCGGCGTCACGGGCCTCGTTCAGCGCGTCGCAGATCGCCTTCGGGTCGTTCGCCGAGACGACGAGCGCGCCCACGGCCTGCTGCGTCGCGGTGTTGATGTAGCTGACCTGGGCGTCGGGGGTGGCTTCGGCCGGGCCGACCTCGGCGAACGTGCCGCCGAACTCGTCGACGGCGGTCTTGCCGCCCTCGCTCGAGGTGTCGAAGTACGGGTTGCCGAGGTTCTTGGGCAGGAACGTGATCGCGAGGTTGTCGGATCCGCCTTCACCCTCTGAACCCGAGCCTCCGGATCCGCCGCTGGTGTCGGCGCAGCCGCTCAGCACGAGCGCTGCGGCCACGGCGACCGCCGCGAACCCCGCGATCTTCTTACGTGCAAACGTCATTGTTCTTCCTTTCGTGATGATCACCGCTGGCGGGTGCCGGCGATGAGAGGCTGCCTCATGGTGCGGGAGAGGCTGCTACGCGCAGTGGCGGACCGGCCTTCGCGCGGACGCGCTGCGCCCAGGCGAGGACGCTCGCTGCGACGACCGAGAAGATCAGCAGCCCGCCGGTGATGATGTTGATGACGTCGGATGTGACTCCGGCGAGGCGCAGGCTGCTGCCCAGCACCCCGATCAGGAGAACGGCGGCGACGACGCCGTGGAGGTGTCCCCGTCCGCCGAACACCGACACTCCGCCGAGCACCACGGCCGCGATCACCTGCAGCTCGAGCCCGGTGGCGTTGTCGCCTCGGGCGCTGCCGAACCGCAGCGTGTAGAAGATGCCTGCGAAGGCGGCGACCACGCCCGAGAGCACGAACAGGATGAACTTCGTCCGTTCGACGTCGACGCCCGAGAACCGCGCGGCGTCCTTCGACAGACCGATCGCGAAGACACCACGGCCGAAGGGCGTGAAGTGCAGCAGCACCGCGAACAGCACCAGCAGGATCAGGAACGGGATGACGATGTACGGGATGGTCGTCCCGGCGATCTTCGCCTTCGCGAGCGCCGTCCATGTCTCGGGGAAGTCCGTGACGGCCGTGGTGCCGAGCAGGCCGACCGCAAGCCCGCGGAAGAGTGCGAGCGTGCCGATCGTGACGGCGAGCGACGGCAGCCCGACGATCGTGACGAGGAACCCGTTGAAGGCTCCGCCGACGACGCCGACGAGGAGGGCCGCAAGGGCGGCGACCTCGAAGGGAGCACCCGACTCGGTGAGGACTCCGGTGACGACGCTGGCGAGCCCCACCATGGATCCCACCGACAGGTCGATCTCGCCCGTGATCATGACGAGCGTCATGGGCAGCGCGATGAGCAGGATCGGTGCGACGTCGAGGAGGAGGTAGTTCGCGGTGATCGGCTGGGCGAAGCCGCGGATCGTGACGGCCGCCACGATCGTCACCAGCACGAGGAGCGCGATGATCGCGAACTCGCGGTTGATGAAGATGCGCCGCCACAGCGGACGGTCGTAGTCGCGGATGACGCGGGTCGACGTCGTCGTCGTTGTCGTGGTCATGATTCGTCCCTCGCCTCGATGAGCTGGCGTCTCTGTCTGACCGCGAGCACCCGGTCGAGCACGATGGCCCCGATGATGAGCACACCGACCACGGCACGCTGCCAGAAGTCCGGGATGCCGAGAATGGGCAGCGCGCGGTTGATGGTCATCAGGAGCATCGCGCCGATGGCCGCGCCCCAGACCGTGCCGACACCGCCGGTGATCGCGATGCCACCGATGACGGCTGCGCCGACGGCATCCAGCTCCCAGCCGCTTCCCGCCTGCGAGCTGATGGATCCGTATCGCGCGGCGTAGAAGACGCCGGCGAGACCTGCGAGTGCACCCGAGAGGACGAACGCGGAGAGCACCCGACGGGTGACCTTGAGGCCGTAGAGCTCGGCCGCCGAGGGGTCGGAGCCGATCGCGTAGTACTCGCGTCCGCCCCGGATGTTGCGCAGATACCAGGCCGCGAGCGCGAGCACGATCACCGCGATGATCGTCAGCACAGGGATGAACAGGATCTGCTGCGTGCCGAGTGCGAGGAAGTCCTTGGGCATGTCGGAGGCGTTGATGCGATCGCTGCCGGTCCACAGCACGTTGATGCCGCGGTAGGCATAGAGCGTGCCGAGCGTGATCACCATGGCCGGCACCTTCGCGAAGGCGACCAATGCGCCGTTGACCAGGCCGAGGAAGGCACCGAGCAGGACGGCCGCGATCACGACGACCACGATCGGGATGCCGGGGACGTCGACGAAGAGGCGTCCGGTCAGGTAGGCCGTGAGGCCCATCACCGAGCCCACCGACAGATCGACGTTGCGCGTGATGATGACGATCGCCTGGCCCACCGCGACGAGCATGAGGATCGACGGCGTGAGCAGCAGATCGCGCCAGCCGTCGGAGCTGAAGAGGAACGCCGGGTTCTTGACGGTCGCGGCGATCACGACGAGCACGAGCGCGGCGAGGATGCCGAACTCGCGTGCACGGCCGATGCCGCCGGGCTTCTTCGCGATCGCCGGAGCGGCGGCCGCGGGTGCGGTGGTGGTGCTCATGAGTGCAGCTCCGATGAGTGGGTGGCGGCGAACATGACGTTCTCGCTGGTGGCGTCGTCGCGGGAGATCTCGGCGGTGATGCGTCCTTCGCGCATCACGAGCACTCGGTCCGCCATGCCGAGCACCTCGGGCAGCTCGGACGAGATCATCAGGATGCCCATGCCCTCGCCGGCGAGCTGCGACAGCAGTCGGTGCACCTCGGACTTGGTGCCCACGTCGATGCCGCGGGTCGGCTCGTCGATGATGAGGACGCGCGGGTCGGTGGCCAGCCACTTGGCCAGCACGACCTTCTGCTGATTGCCGCCCGAGAGCGTGGACGCCACGGTGTCGAGCGCGTGCGTCTTCACCTCGAGGCGCGACGCCCACTCCTTCGCCGCACGGTTCTCGATGCCGCTCGTGATGAGTCCCCACTTCGAGAGGCGCCGGCGGATGGCGAGCGTGATGTTGCCTCCGACGCTCGCGTCGATCACGAGGCCCTGCTTGCGGCGGTCCTCGGGAACGAGCGCGAGTCCGCTGCGCATCGCGGCGGTCGGGTTGCGGCGGGCGACGCCCGCGCCGAGCATCCGCACCTCTCCCTCCTCGTAGGGATCGACGCCGAAGATCGCGCGGGCGACCTCCGAGCGACCGGCACCGACGAGACCTGCCAGTGCGACGATCTCGCCCGCGCGCACCGTGAACGAGATGTCATGGAAGACGCCGGGACGGGTGAGCGCTGTGACCTCGAGCAGCGGCTCGCCGATGGCGGCCTCCTGCTTGGGGAACAGCTCGGTGACGTCGCGGCCGACCATCTGGCGCACCAGTTCGTCGACCGTGGTCTCGGCGATGGGAGTGGTGTCGATGTATGCCCCGTCACGCATGACGGTGACGGTGTCGCACAGGTCGAACACCTCGTCGAAGCGATGCGAGATGAAGAGGATCGCGCGTCCCTCGTCGCGGAGGCTCCGCGCGACCGCGAAGAGTCGGTCGACCTCGACGCCGCTGAGTGCGGCCGTCGGCTCGTCCATGATCAGCACGCTCGCGTCGAGGGAGATGGCCTTGGCGATCTCGATGATCTGCTGGTCGGCGATCGACAGACCCTCGGTGATGCGGTCGGGGTCGAGCGTCACGCCCAGGCGGCGGAAGATCCGGTCGACTTCGGTGCGCATGGCCTTGCGGTCGATGCGGCCGAGGAAGCCGGTGGGCTGACGTCCCATGAAGATGTTCTCGGTGACCGAGAGATCGGGGAACAGCGTCGGCTCCTGGTAGATGACCGCGATGCCCGCGGCCTTCGACTGGGCGGTGCTGGTGAAATCGACATCGTCGCCGTGCAGACGGAAGTCGCCCGAGTCGCGGCGGTACAGACCGGCCATGATCTTCACGAGCGTGGACTTGCCCGCGCCGTTCTCGCCGATGAGGGCGTGGATCGAGCCGGGGCGGAGCGTCAGGCTGCCGGAGCGGAGTGCGACGACGGGGCCGAAGGACTTCACCACCCGATGCAGCTCGAGCGCGGTGGGGGGAGCGCTGCGGGCGGAGGCTGCGTCTACCACTGGCTTTCCTCTCCGTTGAGGGGGATGATGATCGGAATGAACTTTACCTGAATCGATTCAAGCTCGTTTCAGGCTAGTGTATGTGATGCCGGTCTCAGGTCAACCCCCGATGCCGAAGCGTGATCCGCCCGACGACGAGAGGACTGCCGAATGCCGGTCAGCATCCGCGATGTCGCCGTTCGCGCTGGCGTCTCCGTCGGCACCGTCTCGAACGTCCTGAACCGACCGGACGAGGTCTCCAGCGAGTCGGTCGAGCGAGTGACGCAGGCGATAGAAGAGCTCGGCTACGTGCGAAACGACGCCGCCCGCAAGCTCAGAGCCGGCGTGAGCACGACCGTCGGATTCGTCGTGCTCGACGGCCAGAACCCCTTCTACAACGATGTGGTGCGCGGTGCCGAAGACGAGGCGTCCAGCCACGGCATCGCGATCCTGTACGGCAACACCGACGACGACCCATCCCGCGAGAAGGTCTATCTCGACCTGTTTCGCGAGCAGCAGGTGCGCGGCCTGCTCATCGCCCCCTACGGCGACGTCATGACGCAGCTGCGCAAGTTCCGAGCGAGCGGGATCGCGACGGTTCTCGTCGACCGATTCAGCGCCGACAGCGGGTTCTCGTCGGTGTCGGTCGACAGCGTCGCGGGTGGGCGACTGGCGGTCGAGCACCTCATCGAGGGCGGTCGGCGGCGGATCGCCTTCGTCGGGGGCCCCTTCGACATGCGTCAGGTCACCGACCGTCTCGCGGGCGCTCGCGCGGCGGCCGAGAACGCGGCGGTGCACGTCGAGCTCGAGGTCGTGCCGACGGCGGCGATGACGGTCGAAGAGGGCGTCGCCGCCGGAGCGCGCCTGCTCACCCGCCCTCGGCGCGAGTGGCCCGACGCGCTCTTCGCCGCGAACGATCTGCTCGCCCTCGGCCTGCTGCAGTCGCTCGTGTCGGGCGGACGCCTGCTCGTCCCCGACGAGATCGCGCTGATCGGCTTCGACGACAATCCGTTCGCGGCCGCCGCCGCGGTGCCGTTGTCATCCATCCGGCAGCCCAGCCGCATGATCGGTCGCACGGCGCTGCGGATCGTGCTCGAAGAGGCGGCCGACCCCGAGAGCATTCCCCGTCAGACCGTGTTCCCGCCCGAGCTGATCGTACGCAGCTCGACCGGCGGCTGACCCGGGGCGGCCTTCCCCGGACATCGGCGGCTCACGTGCATCCGCAACCTGAGCATGCATTTCGGCCCGGAGCCCCGCCATCGAGCCCCCGATCAGGTCCCGTAGGCCCTCGAGACCGGCCGGTGCAGCCCCTCGTACTCGACCGACGGCCAGCGCTCATCGACCGTGAGCACCTCCCAGTCGTCATCTGTGCGCAGCAGGGTGTCTTCGACTTTGCGGCCCGGTGCGGTCGGGTTCCAGGCGAACGCCTGATCCTCGACGATCAGATCCGCAGTGGATGCCGTGGCGCGGGGATCGCGACCGGCATACCCGGTCGGTCCGCCCTGGTGGTGGCGCTGCCATTCGTCGGCGTCGAACCCATAGCGGGCGTACGCCGCGATGCCCGCCGTGAACGCGTCGTTCAGACGGGCTCCCGGCACTGACGCATCGAGGAGAGCCCGCTCCACGCCCCAGATCGGCTCGTCATCGACGGATGCGCCGACCCAGCGTGTCGCGTTGGCGATGAGCCCGTTCCGACGCCCGCACACGACGATCATGGCCCGCTCTCCGAGCAGCCCGGCGGTCGGAAGCGGATGCCGGAACGCAGTCCGTTCGGAACCGGCGACCAGCACGACGAGCGGATCGATCCCTCGGGCGATGAGCTCGGCGGAGACGATTGCGGCGACCATCCGCTCGCTCTGCTCCGGACCGACGCGGGCGAGCGCATCCGTCAGCGCCTCTGCCGTCTCCCGTCCGAGAAGTCGATATCTGGCACGCTCGGCCGGCAGCAGGCGCGCGCGAGCCGCGCGCAGTTCAGCCGCCACGTGCGATTCGGCGACGCCGGCCTCCTCAGCCGCGGCGGCAGCGGGTGGGATCCACCACGGCACGCGCACCACGCGCGCGACATCCTCCGGCAGCAGCTCCTCGGCGATCAGCCGATCGGCCTCGTTCTCGGCGATGAAGAGCACATCGCCCTGCGCCTCCGCCCGCACCGCGAGCACCGGAGGACCCGCGAGCGACACATGCGTGCGCACGCCCTCGAGGTACCACGACAGCGATTCGTGAGAGACGAGCACCACGGGCGCCCCGTCGACCTCTCGGCGCACGCGCGCCAGCCGATCCTGCTTCTCGGCGCGGTCCTCGGATGCTCCAGCCATGAGACCCTCCCTGAAGAACGTTTTCTCGTAGTATGACGACAGCCGCGACCTCTCGCGGACACGAAGGGATGCCGATGGCACGCGAATCGTCACGCCCCGGCATCACCGACGTCGCGAAACTCGCCGGCGTCTCTCTGTCGACGGTGTCGCGCGCGATGAACGGCAACCCGACGGTCGATCCGGCGCTCGCCGAGCGCGTGCAGGCAGCCGCTGCGCAACTCGGCTACACGGCGAACCCCGTCGCACGGAGCCTGGTGCTCGGCCGCACCCAGACCATCGCCGTCGTGATCCCCGACCTCGAGAACCCGACGTTCCAGGCGATCCTGCGTGGCCTCAGCCGCGCGGCCGCGGCCGACGGATATCACGTGCTGGTCGCCGACTCGCGTGAGGACCTGGATGAAGAGCAGGCGCTCGCCCGAGCGACCAGGCTGCGCACCGACGGCGTGATCCTCTGCGCCCCTCGAATGCCCGAGGAGGACCTCGGCCGACTGCTGCCGACGCTCTCCCCCGCCGTCGTGATCAACCGCGGCCCGCAGACGAGCACTCCCGTGGTCGGCGCCGACTACGGATCCGGCATGCGCGAGATCGTCGACCACCTCACCTCGCTCGGCCACCGCCGGCTCGTCTATCTCGCCGGCGCCACCCGCAGCGTGACGCACAGGGCGCGGCAGGATGCGATCGCGGCGGAGCTCTCCCGGACCGACGGGCTCGAAGTCGAGGAGATCACCGCAGGCGTCGACTTCGACAGCGGCACCGCGGTCGCCGACCAGGTTCTCGCGAGCGGAGCCACCGCAGTGATCGCCTACAACGACCTCGTCGCCATGGGGCTGCTCTCGGCCCTGACCGTGCGCGGTGTCGACGTGCCGGAGCAGCTGTCGATCACGGGTTTCGACGACATCCCCTTCGCCGCCTACACCTCACCCCCGCTCACGACCGTGGCCGTTCCCGCGGTCGAGATCGGCGCAGCCGCATGGGCTGCGATGCACGACCAGCTCACCGGCGGCGATCCCACGGCAGCGCTCACCTTCACGCCGACCCTGATCGTGCGCGGCAGCACCGCCACCGTGCACACGCCCTGAACCGTCGGCGGTCCCGGGGCCTGACACCTCTCCTGTGCTATCGTCGAGAAAACGTTTCCTGACCGGAGATCGAAGAGAGATCACGATGACGAAGACCCGCTACGCCCTCGCCGGTGCCGGAGCCCGCGCGCAGATGTACGTCGAGGGGATCATCGGCACGCACCGTGACCGCGCCGAGCTCGTGGCGATCATCGAGCCGAACCCGGTGCGGGCCGGGCACTACGCCGACCGCATCGCGGAGGTCGGCGCGCCGGCGCCCCGCCTCGCCACCCCCGACGAGCTCGAGCAGGTGATCAGCGACGAGCGGGTCGACCGGGTCATCATCTGCTCCCGCGACGACCTCCACGCCGAGCTGATCGTCCGGTCGCTCGAAGCGGGCGCCGACGTCGTCGTCGAGAAGCCGCTCACGATCGACGCGGCGAGCGCCGCCCGCATCGAAGACGCCGTCGAGCGCACCGGTCGCCAGGTCGTGCTGACGTTCAACTACCGCTACTCGCCCCGCAACAGCGCACTGCGCCAGGTGATCCAGGACGGCACGATCGGCGACGTCACGTCCGTGGACTTCTCGTGGATGCTCGACACGAACCACGGCGCCGACTACTTCCGCCGCTGGCACCGCGAGAAGAAGAACTCGGGTGGACTGCTGGTCCACAAGTCGAGCCACCACTTCGATCTGGTCAACTGGTGGATCCGCTCGCAGCCGACGCGCGTCTTCGCCTCGGGCGGCTTGCGCTTCTACGGAGCCGAGAACGCGGCCGGCCGTGGCCTCGGCGAGCGACCGGCGCGAGGCACCCACGACGGCGGCGACCTGTTCGAACTCGATCTGCGCACCGATGAGCGTCTCACCGCGCTCTACCTCGACGCCGAGGAGCACGACGGGTACCGGCGCGATCTCGACGTGTTCAGCGAGGGCATCACGATCGAGGACAACCTCGCACTCGTCGTCGACTATGCGTCCGGCGCGACGATGTCGTACTCGTTGAACGCGCACTCCCCCTGGGAGGGCTACCGCGTCGCCGTCAACGGCACCCTCGGCCGGGTCGAGCTCGAGGTGGTCGAGCGCGGCGCCGTGCTCGCGGGCGAGGGACTGCACCCGCACATCGACCCCAGCCTCTCCGGCGGCCACGGCACGACCGCACTGCGCCCTGAGAGCGAGCGTCTGATCGTGCAGCGCCACTGGGAAGAGGCCTACGAGGTCCCGATCGACGGCGGCGACGGAGGCCACGGCGGTGGAGACGAGCTGCTGCTGTCCGATGTCTTCGAGGGCCCCGGGGACGACCCCCTCGCGCGTCCGGCCGACTGGACCGACGGCATCCGCTCGATCGCGGTGGGCATCGCGGGCAACCGCTCACTCGAGACGGGCCTTCCGGTGAAGGTCGACGAGCTCGGGATCGCTCTGCTGGCGCGGCCATGAGGATCATCGTCACCGGCGGTTCGGGCAGACTCGGACGCACCCTGGTGACGGGCCTCGCAGATGCCGGGCACGAGATCGTCTCGATCGACCGGGAGCCGAGCGCGGCCCTCGACCGGGACGGGATCACGCAGGCGTCCCTCGACCTGACGGACGCGGATGCCACGGCATCCGCTCTCGCCGCGACGTCGGCGGATGCACTGATCCATCTCGCGGCGATCGCGGTGCCCTTCAGCGCACCCGAGGACGTGATCATCCGCACGAACGCGGCTCTCGCCCAGTCGGTGCTGGGCGGAGCCGTACGGGCCGGCATCCACCGCGTCGTCGCGGCGTCGAGTCCCACCGTGGTCGGCTATGGCGCACCTCGCGGCTGGACCCCTGAGCGCCTCCCCCTCGACGAGACGTCGCCGACCGAGCCCTGGAACGCCTATGCCCTGTCGAAGCTGCTCATCGAGCAGACCGTCGACATGCTGCGGCGTCAGGCCGGCGACGACGTGCGCTTCGCCTCCTTCCGCCCCTGCTACGTGATCGCCCCGGAGGAGTGGGCCGGCGCTCTCACCCAGCAGGGCCACACCGTTCTCGATCGTCTCGACGATCCGGCGCTCTCCGCGCCGGCGCTCTTCAACTATGTCGACGCCCGCGACGTCGCAGCCTTCACCGACACCCTCCTCGCCGCGCTCGACCACATCCCGAACGGCGAGAGATTCTTCGTGGGAGCCGACGATGCCCTCGCCCGCCGCCCGCTGAGCGAGCTGCTGCCCGAGTTCCACCCCGGCACCGAGCACGCGGCCGCGGCGCTGACCGGCACTTCCCCCGCCTTCTCGTCCGACAAGGCCGCCCGACTCCTCGGCTGGCGCCCGTCCCGCACCTGGCGTGCAGAGCTGGCACTGCTGTGACCACGATCCGGCGCCTGTCGACTCGTCTGCAGAGGGTGCCGCTGACTCGTCCGTGGGCTGCCGACGTCACCTCCGTCGGCGTGATCGCGACTCATGTCGTGCGCTCTGACGGTGGCGAGGGATGGGGCTTCTCGTGGAGTCCGCAGATCGGCGCGCCCGCCGTGCAGGCGCTGCTCGAGCATGACATCGCTCCCGCCGCGGTCGGCCGCTCCGCCATGCCCGGCGAGAGCTGGCAGGGGATGTGGGAGCACCTGCACGAAGCCGGAGGCGGGGGGATCACAACGATCGCACTCGCCGGTCTGGACCTGGCGCTGTGGGATGCAGAGGCGCGGTCGACCGGCGTCTCGGTGTCGGAGTCGATCGGCCGCCGCCGCGAACGGGTGCGCGCCTACGGCTCAGGCGTGAACCTGCACTACTCGCTCGACGAACTGCTCGCCCAGGTGCAGCGCTGGATCGATGCGGGGTTCGAGGCGGTCAAGATCAAGGTCGGAAAGCCCGACATCGCCGAGGACGCCGATCGCGTCGCCTCCGTCCGCGAGCTGCTCGGCCCTGATCGGGGGCTGATGATCGACGCGAACCAGCGGTGGGATCTGGCGCGGGCGACCGCATCCGTCGAGGTCCTGTCGCGCTTCGACCTCGCCTGGATCGAAGAGCCCCTGCGCGCCGATGACCTCGACGGACACAAGGAACTCGCACGGCGCATCGACGTGCCTATCGCGCTCGGCGAGAATCTGCACACCGCGCACCGTTTCGGCGACTTCCTGCGCGCGGGTGCGGCGCAGATCCTGCAGCCCAACATCGTGCGGGTCGGCGGGATCACGCCGTTCCTCCGCATCGCCGAGCTGGTCGCCGCGCACGGTGCGACCCTGCACCCGCACCTTCTGCCCGAGCTCTCGGGTCAGCTCGCGCTGACTCTGCCAGACACCCGCCACGAGGTCCTGGTCGAAGACGTCGAAGACGCCGGCTTCGGTGCACTGGGAGCTCTCGCCGACCCCTCGCCGGTGACGATCGCCGACGGCCACCTCACCGAGAACGCGCACCACGGTCTCGGGCTCCGCTTCGCTCCCCTGCTCGACGACGGGGCCCGCCTCGGCGCCTGAGTTCTCGGCGCCGAGGCGTGCGGTCAGGCCTGCGGCAGCGCGCCGGCGTTCGCTCCGGCGAGCAGCTCCTCGACCTGCTCGTGCGTCACGTCCACCCCCGGGAATCCGATGAGGCGGCCGATCGGGAACGACGCCATCATCTTCTCCAAGGCCTCGTCGTTGGGCATCATCGATGCCGCCGACGAATCGGCGCCGCTCAGTTCGCCCAGGAAGCCGCCGAGCGCGCCCATCATGATCGGCCCCGCGACGGGGTGCGCCATCACATCGCCGATCGAGGAGTTCATGGTGAGGGGCAGCGAGACCACATCACCCGCCACCTCGACAGTCGCGGTGGAGCGGATGTCGCGGCTCGATGCCGCGACATCGATGCGGTACTCGCCGGGCTCGACGATCCAGCGGTCGACGCGGACGTCCCAGTAGGCGAGGTCCTCGCGACGGATGACCAGCTCGACCGTCCGGGTCTCGCCCGCGGCGATCGCCACCGAGGCGAAGGCCTTGAGCTCGCGAGGCGCGCGCTGGACGACCGAGGACACCGGAGCGGCGTACACCTGCACGATCTCGCGGCCGTCGCGGGTTCCGGTGTTGGTCACGTCGACGCGCACGGCGATGTCACCGTTCTCGGCCGCTTCGACCGTTGCCTCGCCGTACGAGAAGGCCGTGTACGAGAGCCCGTGGCCGAACGGGAACGTGACATCGAGTCCCTTCGCGTCGTACCAGCGGTAGCCGACCAGCACTCCCTCGCCGTAGCGGACATGACCGAACTCGCCGGGGAAGCTGCCGAATGACGGGTTGTCCTCCACACGCACCGGCACCGTCTCGGTGAGCTTGCCCGACGGGTTCACGGCGCCGTAGAGCACGTCGGCGACCGCTCCGCCGCCCGCCTGTCCGAGCAGCCAGGTCTCGACGATCGCGGGCACCCGGTCGGCGAAGGGCAGCGCGACGACGCCGCCGTTCGAGAGCACGACGACCGTCGCGGGATTCGCCTCGATCACGGCGTCGAGCACCGCCAGCTGAGCCGCCGGAAGGTCGATGTGCTCGCGGTCGAAGCCCTCCGACTCCTCTGCGGCGGGGAGGCCGAGGAACACGACCGCGACATCCGCTGCGGACGCGGCGGCGACCGCCTCCGCGCGCAGGTCGTCAGCGGAGCGACCGGATGCGGCGGTGTCGCCGCCTTCCACGGCGAAGCCCGGCGCATATGCGACGTGGTCCCCACCGATCGCGCGCAGCTCGTCCAGCGCCTTGTCGACCCTGGTCGGGTTGATGAGCGACGATCCTGCTCCCTGGAATCGCGGCTCGGTGGCGAAGGCGCCGATGACCGCGATGCGCTGCTCGGGGGCGAGCGGCAGCAGGTCTCCGTCGTTCTTGAGCAGCACGATCGAGCGACCGGCCGCCTCCCTGGCGAGCGCATGGTGCGCGTCGACGTCGAGCGGGCCGGAGACGGCCGGACGCCGCTGCGCCTTGCGGACCAGATCGATCGCGCGGTCGGCCGCTGTGTCCAGCACGCTCTCGGCGAGCTCGCCGGCGCGCACGGCAGCGACGAGCTGCGCATCCGTCCGACCTCCCGACGACGGCATCTCGAGATCGAGGCCGGCGGCGACGCCCGCCACACGATCGTTCACGGCACCCCAGTCCGACACGACGAGACCGTCGAAGCCCCAGTCGTCGCGGAGCACCTGGGTGAGCAGCCAGGGGTCCTCCGATGCGTAGACGCCGTTGATGCGGTTGTACGAGCACATGACCGTCCATGGCTGAGCGTCCTTGACCACGCGCTCGAAGCCACGCAGGTAGATCTCGTGCAGCGGTCGCGGGTCGACGTCGGAGCTCGCCCGCATCCGGTCGAACTCCTGGTTGTTCGCGGCGAAGTGCTTCAGCGACGTGCCGACGCCCTGCGACTGCACACCGCGCACCGAGGCGGCACCCAGGGTTCCCGAGACGATCGGGTCTTCGGAGAAGTACTCGAAGTTGCGGCCGCACAGCGGCGACCGCTTGATGTTGATGCCGGGGCCCAGCACGATCGCGACGTCTTCGATGGCCGCCTCGACTCCGATGGCGGCGCCGACCCGCTCGATGAGCTCGGGGTCGAACGACGATCCGATGCCGACGGCCGGTGGGAAGCACGTCGCCGGCACGCTGCTCGAGAGGCCGAGGTGGTCGGTTCCCCCCGACTGCTTGCGCAGGCCGTGCGGCCCGTCGGTCATCATGATCGACGGCAGACCGACGCGATCGATGGCCTTCGTGGTCCAGAAGTCCGCGCCGCTCGTGAGCGACGCCTTCTCCTCGAGGGTGAGATCGGATGCCGAGGTGTCGGTCATGGTCTTCCTTTCGCGCGCGACAACGGTGTCTTGTGAAAACTATATGCCAGTAAGTATTGGATCTCAAACGTTGTTCAGGATTACTCTCGAGGAATGGCACGACGAGGTTCATACGCGAAGGGCGTCGCCAGGCGCGAGGAGATCCTCGAGAGCGCTCTCGATGTGATCGGCCGCAAGGGGTATCAGAACGCCTCACTCAAGCAGATAGCCGAACTCGTCGGCGTCACCCCGGCCGCCCTGCTGCACTACTTCGGCAGCAAGGAGGAGTTGTTCACCGAGGTGCTGCGCACGCGCGACGAACACGACGGGATGGCGCCGCAGACCTCGAACCCCGCAGACGCGAAGTCCGCGTTCGTCGACGTCATCCGCCACAACACCGAGGTCCCGGGCGTCGTGGAGCTGTTCTCCCGACTCTCCGTCGATGCCGTCGACCCCGCGCATCCCGCGCATCAGTACTTCCTCGAGCGCAGCGAGCGACTCCGTGAGAGCATCACCGACGCCTTCGCCCACGATGCCGGCCGTCGAGCCACTCTCGATCCGGACACCATGGCGCGCGTGATCCAGGCGGTCGCCGACGGACTCCAACTGCAGTGGATGATCGATCGCTCGGTCGACATGCCCGGCATCATCAGCGCTCTGATGGATGTGCTCTACCCGCCGACCGATCAGCCCGACGCGCAAGAGGGCTGAATGCGGAGAACCGCCCCTCGCGCTGTAGGCGAGGGGCGGTTCTTCGTGACGGAGAGTGCAGTCGGCGCGTCAGCGCACGTTCCCGTTCGAGCAGGTCTGCTGTGCGGCCGAGTTGCCCTTGATCGTGTCGGGCAGCGCCACCACGTTCTCGGGTGCGGCCGAGGGGTCCGGCGTCGCCGCCTCCGCTCCCGGCTCCGCCGGTGCCTGCGTTCCCGGGTCCGTGACGACGACGCCGTCGTTCTCGGTGTTCTGATGCGTGACCTGCAGTTGAGCGTTCTGGTTGATCGCGTCCCACATGGCCTCTGCTGACGTCTTGTCCGGCACGACGCGGTTGGGGTCGTCCGGGTCCGTGAAGGTCGGGTACTGCAGGAAGACGATGTCCTCGAAGGGCACGGACTTCACCGCGAGCGCGATCTGCACGATCTTCATCGGGTCGGCCAGCGACGTGCTCGCCTCGACGTTGTCGAGACCGGTCGTCGCGAGCTTCAGCATCATCGGCACGTTGCCGAGCGTCTCGCCGCTGATGAGCGTGCGCGCGAGGCTCGACATGTACTGCTGCTGGTTGCCGATGCGGCCGAGGTCGCTTCCGTCGCCGACTCCGTGTCGGGTCCGCAGGAACTGCAGCGCGGTGATGCCCTCGATCACATGGTTTCCGGCTGCGAGGTCGAGGCCCGTGTACCGGTCCTTGATCGGGGAGGCGAGGCACACCTCGACGCCGCCGATCGCGTTGGTGATCTCGATCACGCCGCCGAAGGTGACCGAGGCCGCGAACTGGATGTCCTGACCGGAGAGGTCGGAGACCGTCTTCGCGACGCAGTTGAGTCCTCCGTCGGTGTAGGCGACGTTGATCTGCTGCTTGTTCATCGCGGAGTGCACCTCGCCCTCTGCGTCCTCGCACTCGGGGATCGGGACCATCATGTCGCGCGGAAGGCTGACGACGGTGATCCGGCGCGGCTCCTCCGACACATGCATGAGGAGGTTCACGTCGTTGAGGGTGCCTTCGGAGTCCGCGCCCGTGCAGCGGTCGCCGAAGTACTGCGCGTACGCCTCTTCGCACGTGTCGACACCGGTGAGCAGCAGATTGAATCCGCCCTTGTACTCACTGATGTCGGGCGGCAGCTCCTCGGTGCTGTCGAGTTCGACAGCGTTGGCCGAGACGGTGCTCGAGAGGTCGTAGACGATGTAGGAGACGACGCCGAAGCCGCTCACCAGGACGACGGCGAGACCGATCGCGATGAACTTGAGCAGTTGGCTGAGGGGGCCCGGCGTGTGGAGCTGACCGTGGCGCGCGATGGTGCGGCGGCGTCGCGTGGTGGGACTCACTCGGGGCCTTTCGGTTCAGCGTACGGCGCGGAGGCACCGTCCCTGGAATGCGGAGGGTGTGGGATTCGAACCCACGAGACATCTCTGCCCACTGGTTTTCAAGACCAGCTCCATCGGCCACTCGGACAACCCTCCCGACAGACGAATCTGCCGACAAGCCGTGAGTCTAGCCGAGTTCTATTCTCCCGCGCTGACCTGGGCGGCCGCTGGAAGCGTGTTCAGCGCCATCGCGAGACCGCCGTCCTCGACATCGCCGGTCACCTCGCCCGCCGCATCCTTCACCTCTGTCGGCGCCTGCCCCATGGCGACCGCCCGGCCGTCGAGACCCAGCGCCCAGCCGAACATGCCGATGTCGTTGCGCCCGTCGCCGGCCACGAAGACGTGCCCGCGCTCGAAGCCGAGCTCGGTGCGCACGCGCTCCAGCGCCGTGCCCTTGTCCACTCCCTGCGGTGCGATGTCGAGCCAGGCCGTCCAGCCGATCGCGTAGGAGACCTCATTCAGCCCGGCGTCCGCCACGAGGCGGTGGAAGTCCTCCTCGTCGTGCCCGGGAGAGACGACGACGACACGGGACACCGGTTCGGCGACGAGCTCTTCGAAGCCGACCTGCCGTCCGCCGTCGAGCGTCCAGTCGTCCAGGTGCTCGGTGTAGAGCCGCAGCCCTGACCCGAGCTCGACCATGTAGCGGGCTTCCGGGAGCCGCTCGCGCAGCAGAGCGAGCACGGGAGACGGATCGAACGTCTCGATGTGCCACCGCTCCCAGTCGTCTCCCACACGGCGCATGGTCACCGCACCGTTCGAGCACACCACGAAATCGGCGGTCAGCTCGAGCTGCTCGACATAGCGACGCGTCGCCATCCAGCTGCGTCCGGTGGCGATCGTGACCACATGGCCGGCGTCTCGCAGGCGCGCGACCGCCTCGGGAACACCGGGACTCATCGTCTCGTCCTGCAGGATGATCGTGCCGTCGACGTCGAGCCCGACGAGCCAGGGAGCTGTCACGCGGTCGGCTCCAGAACCTCGAGCCCGCCGAGGTACGGGCGCAGCACCTCCGGCACGCGGACCGATCCGTCGGCCTGCTGGTGCGTCTCGAGCAGCGCGACGATCCATCGGGTCGTCGCGAGGGTGCCGTTGAGGGTGGCGACCGGCTGCGTCTTCGCGGTCTGCCCCTCCTGAGCCTCGGGTCGGTGGCGGATGTCGAGACGGCGCGCCTGATACGTCGTGCAGTTCGAGGTGGATGTGAGCTCGCGGAACGCGCCCTGCGTCGGGACCCACGCCTCGATGTCGTACTTGCGCGCGGCGCTGGAGCCCAGGTCGCCGGCGGCGACGTCGATCACGCGGTAGGCGAGACCGAGCGAGGTCAGCATCTCCTCCTGCAGCGCGACGAGGCGCAGGTGCTCGGCCTCGGCGTCCTCCGGGTTGGTGTAGACGAACATCTCGAGCTTGTTGAACTGGTGCACCCGGATGATGCCGCGGGTGTCCTTGCCATGGGAGCCCGCCTCGCGGCGGTAGCAGGTCGACCATCCGGCGTACCGCAGCGCGCCCTTGCCGAGGTCGAGGATCTCGTCCTTGTGGTATCCGGCGAGTGCGACCTCGCTGGTGCCGACGAGGTAGAGGTCGTCGTCCTTGTCCAGGTGGTACACCTCGTCGGCGTGCTCGCCGAGGAATCCGGTGCCCTGCATGATCTCGGGCCGCACCAGGGTCGGCGTGATCAGCGGGATGAAGTCGTTCTGCAGCGCCTTGTCGAGGGCGAGGTTCATGAGCGCGATCTCGAGCCGCGCTCCGATCCCGCGCAGGAAGTAGAAGCGGGCGCCCGACACCTTCGCGCCGCGCTCCATGTCGATCGCGCCGAGGATCTCGCCGAGCTCGAGGTGGTCTCGCGGCTCGAAGTCGAATGCGGGGACCTCGCCCACGCGTCGCAACTCGACGAAGTCCGCCTCGCCGCCCGCGGGGACGCCGTCGACGACGACGTTCTCGATGCGTGCGAGAGCCACCGCCAGGGCGTCTGCCGCCTCGTTCGCGGCCTGCTGCGCCTGCTTGACGCGCTCGGCGAGGTCTTTGACCTGAGCGACGAGCGCCGCCTTCTCCTCCTTGGGAGCCTTCGCCACCAGCTTGCCGAAGGCGTTCTGCTCGGCGCGCAGCTCTTCGAACGCGGCGAGCGCCGCTCGGCGCGATCGGTCAGCCTCGAGCGCGGTGTCGACGGTGCCCTGGTCGTTGCCACGGGCGGCCTGAGAGCGGCGGACGATCTCCGGATTTTCGCGGAGGAGTGCGAGGTCGATCATCCATCAAGTCTATGGTGCGGCCCGGGCGCGTCCGCCGCGTCCGGGCGGGCCGACGCCCGGGCTAGAGTAGCGCCATGACCACGAGCGCCACCGGCCGACGCCAGGCAGCGCTCGTCTACAACCCGATCAAGGTCGACGGGAAGCAGCTGCGGGCGCGAGTCCGCGCTCTCTCGCACGAGGCCGGGTGGGAGCATCCGGCCTTCTATCCGACCACGATCGAGGATCCAGGTCAGGGTGCGACGGCCGAGGCCCTCGCACGCGGCGTGGATGTCGTGCTGGTGGCCGGCGGAGACGGCACGGTACGCGCTGTCTCCGAGGCCATCGCCAACACCGGGGTGCCGCTCGCGATCCTGCCGAGTGGCACGGGCAACCTGCTGGCGCGCAATCTCGGACTCCCGCTGGCCGACCCCGACGAGATGATCCGCGCGGCGCTGGGCGAATTCCGCCACGCGATCGACATCGGCTGGGCGCGTCTGACGAGAGAGAGCGGGGAAGACGAGGAGCACGCCTACGTCGTTCTCGCCGGCGTCGGGCTGGATGCCGACATGATCGCCAACACGCGCCCCGACCTCAAGAAGTCGGTCGGCTGGATCGCGTACGTCGACGGCGCGGCGAGGTCGCTCGTGAGCGCCGAGCCGTTCCGATCCGTGTTCCAGATCGACGACGGCCGCCTGCACTCGACGAAGGTGCACAGCATCCTGTTCGCCAATTGCGGGACCCTGCCTGCGGGAATCGCGCTGATCCCCGACGCCTCCATCACCGACGGCGTCCTCGACGTCGCCGTGATCCAGCCGACCGGCGTCTGGGGCTGGCTCGGCGTGTGGCGCAAGATCTGGTGGGACAACTCGGTGCTGCGACGCTCGCGCGCCGGCCGTCGCGTGCTCGAGCGACGGGGCCGGGACGCATCGGTGCACTACTTCCGCGGAGCCGTCGCCGAAGCCGCGGTGACGTCTCCCACCCCGATCGAGCTCGACGGCGACGAGTTCGGGACAGCGGTGCGCGTCACGTGCCGGGTCGATCCCGGGGCTCTTCTGCTGGCGCTCCCCGCCGATCACCCGGTCGCATCGCTCTGATCCACCGGGGCGCGCACTTCTTACAGCGTCAGCTGCGCACCTCGACCGTGCCGTCGAGGTTCCCGCCGACGAGCGTGAGGGTGAAGGCGTCATCATCGACGGCGTCCTCGCCGAATTCCAGGATCGTCGCGCGCGGTGCCATGTCCATGGTGCACACCTGATCGTCGTCGGTCGTGAAGGTCGCGGTGCCCGATGCACCAGATCCCTCGAGGCTCTCGACCACCGGGGGGCAGCCTGACGAGCCCCACGTGAGCAGCACCAGCGAGCCGTCATCGAACCAGCCGGCACTCGGCGCGTACTCCGTCGATGAGCCGGGGGTGCCGGTGAACGACGGGTCGCCGTCGAGCTCGACGTCGTCGACCATGTCGCCGTACGTCACCTGCAGAGTGATCTCCTTCGTCGGGTCGACTCCCTCGGGCAGTGCGCCGATGCTCGCGCGGGAGGCCAGGTCAGCGGTGCACGCCTTCTCGCCGTCCGTCTCTGACTCCGGCTCGACCAGCGTCACCGATACCGTCTGCCCCTCGGCCGTCACCGCGTCGACCTGGGGAATGCACGTCGAGGAGCCCCACGTCACCACGGCGAACATGCGGCCGTCGTCGAGCAGCGTGCCTTCGACGTCGTCCGAATCGTCGGTGCTCTGCCCGGGCCCGCTCGACGGGTTCGAGGTCGCCTGCGATCCTGTGGCCCCGGGGCCGATCGTGCACCCCGCGATCAGCAGCAGAGCGGCCAGGGACGAGAGAGCGGCGACGACACGCGACGGGGAAGCCATGCACACAGGGTACCGGCCGCGGTCTGCCGAAAGCACCCCCCCTATCGGCGCCCTATTGCAGCGCCGAGGTGAGACGGGCGAGGTTGTCGAGGACTGTCGACCGGAGCGGCTGCTGCATCCACTCCTCGAGAGTGAGCTCCCGGCTGAGCGAGCGGTAGACGTCTTCGACCGCGCGCATCTCGAGGACGAACTCCTCGCCGCGGACGAGCATCGACACCTCGAGGTTCAGACCGAACGAGCGCATGTCCATATTGCTCGAGCCGATCACGGCGACCTGGTCGTCGATGGTCAGACTCTTCGTGTGCAGGATGTACGGCTTGCGATACATCCAGATCCGCACCCCGGCCTTCAGCAGCGCCTCGTAGTAGCTGCGCTGGGCGTGGTAGACCATCGCCTGGTCGCCCTCTTCGGAGACGAACAGCTCGACCGCGACCCCTCGGTCGACCGCTGCGGTGACCGCGAGCAGCAGCGCTTCATCCGGCACGAAGTACGGGCTGACGATCATGATCTTCTCTTTTGCCGCGTAGAGCAGCCCGAGGAACAGACGCAGGTTGTTCTCGACCTCGAACCCCGGTCCCGACGGCACGACCTGGCAGTCCAGGTCGCCCGAGCCCGCCTCGGCGTGCGAGATGTCGATCTCCTGCAGCACCTCGTCGGTCTCGCTGTACCAGTCGCTGAGGAAGATGGCGTTCACGCTCAGCACGACGGGCCCGTCGATGCGGACCATGAGGTCGACCCAGTGCAGACCCCGCTTGATGTTCTTGGGAAGGTTGTAGGTCGAGTCGGTGACGTTCTGGGAGCCGAGGAACGCGACCTTGCCGTCGACCACGAGGAGCTTGCGGTGGTTGCGCAGGTCGGGCCGCTGCATGCGTCCCTTCAGCGGCTGCACCGGCAGCATCAGGTGCCAGTTCGCGCCCATCCGATTGAGCCGGGCGACGGTCTTCCGGTACTTCGGCTTCCACCTGTTCGCCCAGTGGTCCAGCAGCACGCGGACATGCACGCCGCGTTCTGCCACCTCTTCCATCGCGCGGAAGAAGTTGTCCGTCGACGCATCGGACTGGAGGATGTAGAACTCGATGTGGACGTAGTCCTGGGCCTTGCGGATCTCGTCGGCCATCGCGTCGAGCGAGTCCTGATAGTCCGCGATCAGATGCGCGCCGTTGTCGCCGGAGATCGGCAGCGCTCCGAGACGGTGGTTCATCTCGACGAGCGGGGGAAACCAGCTCGGCGCATTCGGGCGCAGGGTGCCGAAGTGCAGGTGCTCGCTCGTCTCGGCGATGTACTCGTTGATCTGATCCTGCTTGCGACGCCGCGCTCGCGGCAGCCGTGGATTTCCGATGAGCAGGAAGAGGAACACGCCGACGAACGGGATGAAGAAGACCGCGAGCAGCCAGGCCATCGCCGCCGTGGGACGCCGGTTGCGCGGGATGATGATGATCGCCGTGATGCGGATGGTCAGGTCGAGGGCGATCAGGAACGCCGCGGTCCACCAAGCCCAGATCTCGGGCGTCATCCCTCGTCCTCTCGGCCGCTCGGCACTTCGACGCCGGGCGCTTCAGTGGGCACCGATGACGGTGCGCTGGCTACACAGTAGCCGATGGTTCCGACGCCGCTCAGGAGCGCGGCGGCAGACCGCGTGCGGCCCGCTCCTCGGCTTCGATCCGTGCGTGCACCTTGCGTTCGGTGCGATCGAACCGCAGGATTCCGCGGAGCACGAAGAAGAACACGACGCTCACCCCGATGGTCGGGATGAGCGACCATGCGGCTGCGAGCCAGAAGTTCTCCATGGCTCCATGGTACGCGACTCACTACCCCACTGCTCCTCCACACTCGGGCGCAGAAGGGGGATAGACCATCGGCGCTGTGGAGACCGACCGCGAGCGTGCTCGTGCGATGAGACTCGCCGGATGACAACACTGCTCCGCGCTTCCGGCTCCGCTGAGTTCCTCAGCATCGTCCCCTCTCTCGCAGGCTTCACCCCGACTGAGAGCCTCGTCCTGCTGCCGTTCCGTGGCACCCGCACGTACGGCGCGATGCGACTCGACCTCCCCCGCAGCCACGACGACCTCGCCGACTACGCGGATGCCGCGGTCGGCCTCGTCTCGCGAGTCGAGCGGACGGATGCGGTCGCCCTCGTGGTCTATACGGATGACACCGTGCAGCGCACACGCGACGGGCTGGTGCTCCCCTTCGCCGTCGAGGTCGATGAAGTGCTGGGTCGGGCGGAGGACGCCGGACTGCGTATCGTCGATGCGCTCTGCGTGACCCCCGACGGGTGGTCGAGCTACCTCGACGGAGATCCGCAGGTCCGCAGTCTCGACCGCCGCGCACCCGAGGTGCCGGGTGTCGGTGACGTCTCCGGGGACCAGCTGTCCGGTGCTGCTCTTCCTGCGGCCGGCTTCGCCGACAAGGAGCGGGTGGGGCGCGCACTGCGTGACGTCAGCGGTCTCCTCGAACGAGGCGGCACACCTGGGGCGACGAGCACGGAGAACCCTCAGGCGATCGCGGCGCTCGTGCTCCTCGAGGACATCCCGGCCTTCTTCGAGTCCGTTCTGGCATCCCCGGACGATCTGCCGCCGTTCGCCACCGCGGCCCTCCTCTGGTGCCTCGATCGCCCGCTCTTCCGAGACGTCGCGCTGACCCAATGGGCGACCGATGCGCGCGGCGGCGAGCGCACGCTCCAGGCGCAGCTCGACTTCGCGGGCGCGACGACCAGGGTGCCCGACGACCTGGGCGATGTCTTCCTCGGCCGGGGACCCACTCCTGATCCGCAGCGACTCGCAGTCGCCCTCTCACTCGTCCGCACGGCTGCCGCTCTCGCCCCGCATGCGGCGAGACCCGCTCCGCTCACCGCTGCGGCATGGCTCTCGTGGGCACTCGGCCGCTCGAGCCATGCCGCGCAGTACCTCGATCTCGTGCGGGCGATCGATCCCGAGTACGGTCTTGCCGCGCTGCTCGCGTCGATGATCGACGCGGCGATGCTGCCGGAGTGGGCGTTCAGACGCGGCGCGACGCCCGTTATTTGACGAGGGGGAAGAGGATGGTCTCGCGGATGCCGAGCCCGGTGATCGCCATCAGCAGGCGATCGATGCCCATGCCCATGCCGCCGGACGGCGGCATGCCGTGCTCGAGCGCCCGCAGGAACTCCTCATCGACCGGCATCGCCTCGACGTCACCGCGGGCGGCGAGCTTCGCCTGCTCGACGAAGCGCTCGCGCTGGATGACGGGGTCGACGAGCTCGGAGTATCCGGTCGCCAGCTCGAACCCGCGGATGTACAGATCCCACTTCTCCACGACGCCCTCGATCGAGCGGTGCTCGCGAACGAGGGGCGAGGTGTCGACGGGGAAGTCCATGACGAAGGTCGGGCGCACGAGGTCGCCCTTCACGAAGTGCTCCCACAGCTCTTCGACGAGCTTGCCGTGCGTGGCCTGAGCGGGCAGGTCCACGCCGTTCGCCTCGGCGAAGGCGATCAGGTCCTCGACCGGATCGCTCGGGGTGATCGTGCGACCGGATGCCGCCGACAGCGACTCGTACATCGAGATGCGATCCCATTCGCCACCGAGGTCGTACTCGGTGCCGTCCGCCCAGGTGACCGTGGTCGAACCGGCGACCGCGATCGCCGCCTGCTGCACCAGCTCCTGCGTCAGCGCGGCCATCTGGTTGTAGTCGCCATAGGCCTGATAGGCCTCGAGCATCGCGAACTCGGGGCTGTGGGTCGAGTCTGCGCCCTCGTTGCGGAAGTTGCGGTTGATCTCGTACACCCGCTCGATGCCACCGACCACGGCACGCTTCAGGTACAGCTCGGGCGCGATCCGCAGGTAGAGCTCCGTGTCGAACGCGTTCGAATGGGTGACGAACGGGCGAGCGGATGCTCCACCGTGCTGCACCTGCAGCATCGGGGTCTCGACCTCGAGGTAGTCGTGGCTGCCGAACGTCGCTCGCAGGCTCGCGTTCACCGCCGCACGAGCGCGGACCGTCGTGCGCGCCTGCTCGCGGACGATCAGGTCGAGGTAGCGGCTGCGGACCCGGCCCTCTTCACTGAGCTCCGAGTACGCATTCGGGAGCGGCAGGATCGCCTTCGAGGCGATCGCCCACCCGTCGGCCATGATCGACAGCTCGCCGCGGCGGCTGGAGATCACCTCGCCGTGCACGAAGACGTGATCCCCGAGGTCGACGTACTCCTTCCAATCGGCGAGCGACTGCTCCCCGACGTTCGCGAGCGAGATCATCGCCTGGATCCGCGAGCCGTCGCCGGCCTGCAGCGTCGCGAAGCACAGCTTGCCCGTATTGCGACTGAACACCACACGACCTGCGACTCCGACGACGACGCCCGTCTCGGCACCCGCCTCGAGCTCGCCGTACTCGGCGCGCAGCGCCGGGATCTGGTGAGTCACCGGCACGCTGACAGGGAACGCTCCCCCGCCGGCATCCGCGCGGTTCGCGACCAGACGCTCGCGCTTCGCCAGGCGCACGGCCTTCTGCTCGTGGACGTCTTCTTCGGTGGCGGCGGTGGTCGTCTCGGGCGCGGCAGACGCGTCAGTCATTCGGGGCTCCTTGAAAGTCGTGTCCAGTTTACCGAGGTCCGACCCCTCACCCTGCGGTCGAGTCTGGGTAGCCTCGAAGCATGGCAGCCACCAGACTCGCCCGCACGCTCGTCACGATCGGTCTCACCGCCGCTGCACTGCTCGTGCCCACGACACCGGCAGCTGCAGCAGCAGCGGGACCCGCACCCGCCGCCGGCGCCTCGACCGCGATCCGCGCCGACGTGGACGACTTCTCCTACGCATCGTGGGATGCACGGTACGAGGTGGGTCTCGACGACGACGGCCGCTCGCACATGCACGTCACCGAGTCCCTCACGGCTCGATTCCCCGAGGTCGATCAGAACAAGGGGATCGTCCGCGGACTTCCGACGAGCTACGAGAACGCGTGGCTCGATGTGCGAGTGCTGTCGGTGACCGACGAGACCGGGGCCGACGTGCCCTACGAGACCGAGCAGGAGGACGGGCTGCTGCTGGTGCTCACCGGCGACGACGACTACGTGCGCGGACTCACGACCTACGTGATCGAATACGAGATGCGCGACGTGATCCTGGCGGCAGACTCCGGAGTCGACGAGTTCTACTGGGACCTCCTTCCTCTCGACAGCACGCAGCCCGTCGAGGACTTCCGTGCGGAGATCGTGTTCGACGAGACGATGACGGATCGGTTGACCGGCAACGCCCGCTGCTATACCGGCTACCAGGGATCGACGAACGAGTGCGACCTCGTCGCGTCGCCCGACGGCGCGCAGTTCGCTGTCGAGGCGAAAGAGCTCTCCCCCGGCGAGGGGATCACGATCGCCGTCGGATTCGACCCTGGCACCGCTGTGCAGCCATCGGCTCGGCAGCCCGATCCCGTGACCGACACCGTTCCCGCGATCGCGGCACTGGGCGGGCTCGGGCTCTCGGTCGGAAGCTGGATCGCCGTGTCGGCGTTCAAGAAGAAGCGACGCACATCCAGCGGCATCATCGTCGCGCAGTACGACGCGCCGGATTCGCTGCCGCCACTGCTGGCCGCCGGGATCGTGCCCGGCGCCAAAGACCCGATCCCCGCAGAGATCATCCACCTCGCGGTACGCGGCCTGCTGCGCATCGAGGAGGGCACCGACGTCGAGCAGCCACGGCTGCGACGCCTTCCGGGTGGGAGGATTCCTGACGAGCTCGACGCCCGGGCACTGGATGCGCTCTTCGTCGGCGCCGACGCCGCAGGAGTCGCCGAGGTTCCGAGTTCGAGCGAGGACTTCGCCGCTCGCATGAAGACGCTGTCGCAGAGCGGCATCGAGGCAGCGGTGTCAGGCGGCCTCACCACCAAGGCGCGCAGCAGGGGCGCGATGATCCTGCAGTGGTGTGCGATCGGCGTCGTGCTCGCAGGCTTCGCCCTCGGCCTCTGGGGGATCATCGGCGGACGTGTCACAGCGATTCCTGCGTTCGTCGCGATCGCGTTCGGTGTCTTCCTCGTTCTCCTGTCCTCCTTCTACGGCTTCTCGAAGCACACCGTCCTCACCGCCGAAGGCGCCCGACAGTACGAATACCTCATGGGCGTCAGAGAGTTCATCCGCGTCGCCGAAGCCGACCGACTCCGGATGCTCCAGTCGTACACGGGCGCCGAGAGGCGACAGGACGGCAGCGCGAACGTGATCGTCGTCTACGAGCGCCTGCTCCCCTACGCGATGCTGTTCGGCATGGAGAACGAATGGGGCGCCATTCTCGAGCAGGTGTACGCCTACGAGCAACGAGGCGCGTCGTGGATCGGGGATCCCAGCGCGCCCTTCGTCCGCGGTCAGCTCGTGGCGTTCGCTGCGACGTCGCACGCGTCCGCGACGTACGCGGCACCGAGTGCGAGCTCGTCGTCGAGCGCAGGCGGATCGTTCGGCGGCGGCTTCTCCGGCGGAGGCGGTGGAGGCGGCTTCTCGGGCGGTCGCTGACGTCAGAGCAGAGGGGGCGGCCCTGACGCATCGCGGAGCGCCCGTTCGACCGTCGACTGCACCAGGGCAGAGAGGTATCCCCCCGGGTTCTCGACGCCGAGTTCACCGAGGCGCGAGGTGGACTGCGCGATGATCGAGCGTGAGAACTCGGTGACGGTCTGGATCGCGTCGGCGTAGGCCTCCCGATCCGCCTCCGAGATCACGACCGGCTCGCATCCCATCTCGACTGCCAGAGCCTGTGCGATGGGAAGCACCGCCGCCGGAGCGGTGACCGCCGCATGGCTCGCCTGCAGCTGACGCAGATCGATCGACGTGCCCGTGAAGGTGATCGCCGGATGCACGGCGAGCGGGATCGCACCGCTCGAGGCCGCCGGTCGCAGCACCTCGATGCCGTGACCGGGGTCCGTGTGCAGCACGAGCTGGCCGAGCTGCCAGCCTCCGACCTCGGCGATGCCCGCGATCAGGCCCGCCAGCTGATCGTGAGGAACGGCCACCACGACCAGCTCGCTGCGACGCACGACCTCCAGCGCATCGAGGATCGGGACGTCCGGCAGCACCGCTGACGCACGGTCGTCGTCAGAGCCGCTCGTGATGCCGATGATCGCGTGTCCTGCTCCGGCGAGAGCCGCGCCGATGACCGGCCCCACTCGTCCCGCGCCGATGATGCCGACTCCGAGGCGCCCATCGCGGCGCGTCGGATCACTCACCGTTCGGAGCCGGCGCTGCGGGCGGGGCCGGAGGTACGGGCGGAGCGACAGGCGGAGCCGGAGGCACGACAGGCGGAGCCGGTGGCGCGACAGGCGGAGCCGGTGGCGCGACAGGCGGAGCCGGAGGAGGCAGCGGGGTCCCGGAGACGCCTGCAGCGGCATCCGCCCCGGCGACCGGGTACCCGGGAACCTGCGCTCCCTCGGCATCCGTCACGTATTCGCCCCACCGGTGGGTGTGATCGCGCGCGGCGGCGGCGACCGCTGCCGAGCTCACCCTGTCGAGCAGGTACAGCGCGTCATCGCGTTCGAGACCCGACAGATAGCCCGTGATGAGCCCCTGCACGGAGTGCACCTGCGCACCGGACACACGCTGCGCACGGTCGATCGGCCCCTGCGAGAGCGACACTCCCTGCAGCCGGGCGAGCGGGAAGATCGCCAGCTTGCGCCAGACGATGCCACGCCGGAGCAGGAGTCCGAACTCGGTCAACGCGAAGCCGTGACGCTTCCACGACACGGGCCTGCGCCACCATGCGCGCCGAGGCATCGTCCGGTACGGGTCGCCCTCGACCGGCCCGAGAATGCCGTGCTCCCACACGAGCGGGATGTCGGCGACCGGAGCATCGGGAAGGATCAGCGCGAGCACGCGTTCGACATCGGCGCGCTTGCCGACCGGCAGCACGACGCTGAACTGCTGCGCCGAACCTGACGACTGCTGAGCGGCGCTCTTGCCGCTCATGCGGTTGATCCTGACGGTCCACCAGCCGAACGGCCGCCACAGCAGCGACTGCGTGACCTCCACGGCGAAGATGCGTCCAGGCGGCAGCGTCTCGGTCACGGTCGTCAGCAGACCGTACGTGATCCGCACGCCGTCGGGCGTCGGGGCGATCGAGTAGCGCAGCGACTTCGAGATCTGCGCCCAGGTGATTCCGACGATCGCGATGATCATGGGGATCGCGATGCCCAGCGTGATCCCGAGACCGAGGAACCCGCCGATGGGGTCTCCGTCGATCAGCGAGCCGATCGCGACGCCGCCGACCGCGACCCCGAAGATGATCCCGAAGAAGATGAGCCAGAGGACGCTCGAGATGAGCTGGGAGCCGACGAGACGCCCCGTCGGGATCTTCACCACACTCTCGGGCTCGACGTCGGCGAGGTCGACGCCGCTGATCAGATCGTTGACGCCGGCGTTCATCGATCCGACGAGCTGTGCCCGTGCCGAACCGGGCGCGACCGTCCCCGAGCCTGCGGCGTCAGAGGAGCGCACGCCGGCCGCGGCGTCCGCAGCTGTGAGTCTGGCTGCGCGCGCACCCGAGGCGAGGCGCAGGATGTCGGTGCGCACCGCCTCTGCGCGCGGAGTCGCGAGGTACTCGAGCTCGACGTTGGAATCGGTGCCGGCACCGACGACCTCGAGCTTCGCGAGTCCGATGATGCGCGCGGGGAACGGACGGGTGAGGTTGACGCCCTGCACCCGGTCGAGCGGAGCGCGACGGTGCGAGCGGAAGACGATGCCCTTGCGGACCTCGACGTGGTCCCCCGTGATCCGGAACTGCTGGAAGCGCCAGATGAACCAGAAGATGAGCACGAGGACGACGACCAGTCCGAGCACGCTGAGCAGCACGATGACGATGAGGTTGTTCTGCAGCACCCAGTCGACGGGGTCGCCGCCGCTGTAGTCGTACTGCGCCTCTTCGGGGGTGAAGAGGTCGACGAACCAGGCGATCAGACGGTCGCGAAGGTTGGCGATCGCGATGCCCGCGATGATGATGAGGGCCAGCCCGCCCTTGAAGAGCGGGGTGAGCGGATGCATCCGATGCCACTCGCCGTCGGCGAGGGTCTCGCGCCCGGTGGCCGCGCTGGGCCGCTCTCCCGTCGGTGCCGGCGGCTGGTGCTCGCTCACAGGCCCGTCCGGCGAGTCTCGGCAACCTCGATCAGGGTGTCCCGCAGCGCTTCTGCCGCCGCCTGGGTGAGCCCGGGGATCTGCACTCCGGTCGTCGCGGCGGCGGTGACCATCTTCAGCTGGGAGATGCCGAACGCGCGATCCAGCGGCCCCTGGGTGATGTCGACGAGCTGCATACGTCCGTAGGGCACGGCGATCATGCGCTGCCAGAGGATGCCCTTGCGGAAGACGATGTCGTCTTCGCGGAGCATGTATCCGATGGCCCTCGCCTGCCTCGGCAGGATGACCATGGTGATCAGCGTGATGAGCACGACGACACCCGCCGGGATCCACGCCCAGGTCTGATGCAGCACGAGCGCGAGAACCGCCGCGACCGCGAGGACGACGGCGATGAAGATCAGGTTCTGCACGTTCTGCGAGACCACGTAGCGAGGTGAGATCTGATGCCAGGTCCCGTCGAGCTCGAGTCTCGCCTCGCTGCGCGCGGTGCGCAGCTGCGGGTACGTGCCCTGGTCGAGGGCCGCGCGGTCAGTGACCTCCGCCGAGTTCAGCGGGGCCGGGATCCCCGGCTCGATCTCTGGGTTCTGAGTCATCAGGATCCTTCGGAAGTATGCAGAACTGTTCGGCGATGAGCGCGGCGACGGCCAGCACGACCGCGCTTCCGATCAGTGCCAGCATCGCCACAGTCGACCCTACCGGGGGATCGATCGGCCGGGAGAGGAGGAACGCCAAGAGGCCCGCTCCGAACCCCGCCATGATCGCCCCGACGAGACTGGACGCGCGGGCCAGCGTCACCGCGCGCGTCGCACGGAACGGATCGATGCGGACGCCGTTGCGAACACTCGCGCGCACGGGCCAGGCGACGCCCAGCGAGGCTGCGCTGATGAGCAGGAGCAGCACGGGCAGCAGCAACGACGGCGTGAAGGTCGTGCGGCCCATCGCCGTCAGCATGTGGTCGAGGACGAAGCCCCCGCCGGCGGCGAGCACGGCGAGGAGCACGAGGAGTCCGATCGAGGTGCGCTTCATCGCTGCTCCCGGCGTCGCAGATCCGCGACGAGGTCGGCGACCCGACCCGCACCGGGAAGCACTGCGTCGCGATCGAGTTCGAGCCACGGCTCGAGGACGAACAACCTCTCGAACGCACGGGGATGCGGCAGCTGCAGTCCGTCACCCTCCGCCGACTCGTCACCGTAGGCGATCAGGTCGAGGTCGAGTGTCCGATCGCCCCATCTCTCCAGGCGCTCGCGGCCGTACTCGTCTTCGATCGCGTGCAGCATGCCGAGCAGGATCGACGGAGCGAGGCGGGTGGTGACCAGGGCGACCGCGTTCACATACCCCGGGGCGTCTGGATCCGGCCCGTCGAGCCGCAGCGCGACGGTTTCGATCAACGAGGACAACCGCACGTCTCTGACCAGCGGCAGTCGCGAGATGCGCTCGGCGGCGGCGCGGATCGTGCCTTCGCGATCACCGAGATTCGCGCCGAAGGCGACGACCGCGACGGCATCCTCGCGCCCGGGTCGTGGGCCCGGGAGACTCGGCGGGTTCGCCAGATTGCGACTCATCGCGACTCCTCGTCGGCGAACTGCTGTCGCGCCCGGTGCACGGTGACGGCGACGTCCGAGAAGGTCAGGGCGATCGGAGCATGCGGCTTGTGCACCGTGACGGTGACGGAGTGCACCCGGGCGTCGGCGAGCGCGACAGCCGCGATGCGATCGGCGAGCGTCTCGATGAGGTTCACCGGCTCGCCCGCGACGACCTCTGCGACTCTCTCGGCGAGCTCTCCGTAGTGCACCGTGTCGGCCACGTCGTCCGACGACGCCGCATCGTCCAGCGGCATCCGAAGGCGCAGATCGATCGTGAACTCCTGACCGTTCTCCCGCTCGTGGTCGTACACGCCGTGCCGACCGAACACGGTCAGTCCGGTGAGGACGATCTCGTCGAGGACATCCATGGTTCATCCCTCCCAGGCATGCACGATGGCCAGCGCATCGCGGGTGGCACCGACATCGTGGACTCTGACGGCCCAGACTCCGGCGCGGGCGGCGAGGGCGCTCGTGACCGCTGTCGCGAGGTCGCGACGCGCCTCGGACACCGCCGCAGGGTCGGCGCCGATGGTCTCCGCGAGGAACCTCTTCCGGGAGGTGCCCACGAGCACGCGTGGCCCCAGCGCGACGATCTCGTCGAGGCCGCGGAGGACGCCCCAGTTCTGGCCGCCCTTCTTCGAGAATCCGATCCCCGGGTCGACGATCAGGCGCGACGGCGCGATTCCCGCAGCCGCGGCCTCGCCCATGCGCTCGCGCAGCTCTCCCGCGACCTCGCGGGCGGCACGACGATACTCGGCGTGCTCGTACATGTCAGCGGAGAAACCACGCCAGTGGCCGATCGCATAGTCCGCGCCGGACTCGGCGACGGCAGCCAGCATGTCGGGGTCGGCGAGCCCGCCGGAGACGTCGTTGACGATCCGAGCGCCCGCTCGGACGGCCGCCGCCGCAGTCGACGCGTTGATGGTGTCGATGCTCACAGGCGCGCCCTCAGCGACGAGTCGCTCGATCACGGGGAGCACGCGCTCCTGCTCGATCTCCGCCCCCACGCGCTCGGCTCCCGGCCTCGTCGACTCGCCGCCGACGTCGAGCACGGTTGCTCCCTCGGTCCGCAGCCGCAGGCCGTGTTCGACGGCCCGATCCACGTCGAGATACCGACCGCCGTCGCTGAACGAGTCGGGCGTGACGTTGACGATCCCCCAGATCCCCGTCATGCGTGCCCCGCGCTCGGGGCGCCGATCAGCGCGATGAGCTCCGCCCTCGCGATCGGGTCCGTGTACTCGCCGCGGGCGGCGATGGTCAGCGTGGACGCCTCCGGCTGCCGTCCTCCGCGCATCGTCACACAGCCGTGGCTGGCATCCAGCACGACGAGCACTCCGCGGGTGTCGAGGTGCTCCGCGATGGTGTCGGCGATCTGCTCGCCGAGTCGTTCCTGCACCTGGGGGCGGGTGGCGAGGATCTCGACGACGCGCACGAGCGCGCCCAGCCCGACCACCTGCTCGCCCGGAAGGTAGGCGATGTGCGCGCGCCCCGCGAACGGCAGCAGGTGGTGCTCGCACACCGACCGGAATCGGATGTCCCGCAGCAGCACGGCCCCCGAGGGGAGCGTGTCGGGTGCGGGACCCCGGGCGACGCTGATCGTGTGCGCGAGAGGCGCTGCGGGGTCTTCGCCGACCCCGGCGAAGAACTCCGCATACAGATCGCCCATCCGCGTCGGCGTCTGCTTCAGCCCGGGACGGTCAGGGTCTTCGCCGATCGCCTCGAGCAGTTCCCTGGTGAGTCGCTCGACACGCGCGCGGTCGACAGACACGGGTCAGGCCGTCGCTGGTCGAGCCTGACCGGCTCCCGCCGATCCTGGCTGTGTGCGCGGAGCCGACGCCGGCGCCTGGATCGAAGCAGCCAGCGAGACGTCCTTCTTCGGGACCTCGATCGGGGGACGCTCCGAGACGGGGCGGTCTTCGCTCGAGAGCCACAGCGGACGTTCGGGGAGCTTCTTCACCTCGGTGAAGATCTCGGCGATCTGATTGTGGTCCAGCGTCTCCTCCTCGAGGAGGGCCAGAGCGAGCCTGTCGAGGATGTCGCGGTTGGCGCTGATGACCTCGTACGCCTCGTTGTGCGCCTGCTCGATGAGTGCGCGCACCTCGGCATCCACCCGCTCCGCGACCTTCTCGGAGTACTCGCGGCCACGGCCCATGTCGCGCGCGACGAACATGTCGCCACCCTCGGAACCGAGCTTGACCGGACCCACCTGGGTGGTCATGCCGTACTCGATGACCATCTTGCGGGCGATCGAGGTCGCCTTCTCGATGTCGTTCGAGGCACCGGTGGTCGGGTCGTGGAAGATGATCTCCTCGGCGACGCGGCCACCCATCGCGTACGTGAGCTGATCCTGCAGCTCGTTGCGCGTGACGGAGTACTTGTCGTCGAGCGGCAGCACCATCGTGTAGCCGAGGGCCTTGCCGCGAGGCAGGATCGTGATCTTCGTCACAGGGTCGGTGTAGTTCATCGCCGCAGCTGCGAGAGCGTGACCGCCCTCGTGATACGCGGTGATGAGCTTCTCCTTGTCCTTCATCACGCGGGTGCGACGCTGAGGGCCGGCGATCACACGGTCGATGGCCTCGTCGAGCGCACGGTTGTCGACCAGCTGCGCATTCGAGCGGGCGGTCAGCAGCGCGGCCTCATTGAGGACATTCGCGAGATCGGCACCCGTGAATCCGGGAGTCTTGCGGGCGACGACCTCGAGGTCGACGCTCTTCGACAGCGGCTTGCCCTTGCTGTGCACCTCGAGGATCTTCTGGCGGCCGCGGAGGTCAGGGGCGTCGACGCCTATCTGGCGGTCGAAGCGGCCCGGACGCAGCAGCGCGGGGTCGAGGATGTCGGGACGGTTCGTCGCGGCGATCACGATGACGTTCGCGTTCGGGTCGAAGCCGTCCATCTCGACGAGCATCTGGTTGAGCGTCTGCTCGCGCTCGTCGTTTCCGCCGCCCATGCCGGCACCGCGGTGACGACCGACGGCGTCGATCTCATCGATGAAGATGATGGCGGGAGAGTTCTCCTTCGCCACGTTGAACAGGTCGCGCACTCGCGATGCGCCGACACCGACGAACATCTCGACGAAGTCGGAACCCGAGATCGAGTAGAACGGGGCTCCCGCCTCGCCGGCGACCGCGCGGGCGAGCAGCGTCTTTCCGGTTCCGGGAGGGCCGTACAGCAGCACGCCCTTCGGGATGCGGGCGCCGATGGCCTGGAACTTGGCCGGGTCCTGCAGGAACTCCTTGATCTCGTGGAGCTCCTCGATCGCCTCATCCGCACCGGCGACGTCGGCGAAGGTGACGGTCGGGGTCTCCTTGTTGACGAGCTTGGCCTTGGACTTGCCGAACTGCATGACCTTGCCGCCGCCGCCCTGCATCGACGACAGGAGCCACCAGAACAGCAGGCCGAGCAGCACGAGAGGAAGAAGAAGGGAGAGGATGCCGTCGAACCAGGTCGCACGCGGAACGGCATCGTTGAAGCCGTCCTTCGGGTCGGCGTCGTTGATCGCCGTGACCACTTCTTCGGCCCGGGCGTCGACGTAGTAGAACTGCACCTTGTCCGCGCCCTCGAAGGCCTTGGACAGGGTCATGTCGACCCGCTGGTCGCCGTCGGTGTTGACGACCTCGGTCACCGTCTTGCCGCCGAGCAGCTCGAGACCCTCCTGGGTCGTGATCTGCTTGGGGGCGCCGAGGTTCGAGATCAGCAGGAAGCCGCCGAACAGCAGCAGTCCGATCAGAGCGACGTAGATCAGCGGGTTCCGCGTGAGCTTCTTGACATCCATGGTCGGATCAGCGTATCGCGCGCGCCCTAGGTGGCCGCTGTGCGTTCACCCACGGCGTAGCGGGTGCGCCGGAGCGTCCGCTCAGCTGTAGACGTGCGGGGCCAGCACGGCCACATCGCGCAGGTTGCGGTAGCGCTCGTCGTAGTCGAGGCCGTAGCCGACCACGAAGTCGGTCGGGATGTCGAAGCCGACGTACTTGCAGTCGATGACCACCTTCGCGGCCTCGGGCTTGCGGAGGAGGGCGAGCACCTCGATGGACTCCGCGCCGCGCGACTCGAAGTTCTCGAGCAGCCAGCTGAGGGTCAGACCCGAGTCGATGATGTCCTCGACGATCAGCACGTGCTTGCCGTTCAGGTCCGTGTCGAGGTCCTTGCGAATCTGCACGACACCACTCGACTTGGTGCTCGCACCGTAGCTCGAGACGGCCATCCAGTCCATCGGAGCGTGGAACGGAAGTGCGCGGGCGAAGTCGGCCATGACCATGACCGCGCCCTTGAGCACGCCGACGAGGATGATCTCCTTGCCCTCGTAATCGATCGCCACCTGGGCCGCGAGCTCATCGAGCTTCGCGATGATCTCCTCCTCTGTGACGAGGATCTGAGCAAGGTCGTCCTGGATCTCCGCGGCGCGCATGGATCGATTTTAGGCGACGCATCACCATGGTCCTGCACAGCATCCGCAGATCGTCGACCAGAATTCCGGATGCGCGCCGGCATCCCCACTACTCTGACGGTGTGACGGGCGGACGCCCCGGACGGAAGGATTCACCCATGGCTCTCGACGACATCCTGAAGCAGGTCCCGATCGACGACATCGCCGCGAAGCTCGGAGTCTCCCCCGACGTCGCCAAGGAGGCGGTCGAACAGGGCGGAGCGGTGCTGCTCGGCGGCCTCGCCAAGAACGCCTCGACCGCTGAGGGCTCCTCCGCGATCGAGAACGCGCTCAAGCGCCACGAGGGACGGACCGGTGCGGCGAAGGTCGACGACATCGATCAGACCGACGGCGGCAAGATCGTCTCGCACATCCTCGGCGACGACGAGCAGAAGGTCACCCAGAAGCTCACCGAGTCGAAGGAGACCGCCGGCATCGACTTCGGCAAGCTCCTTCCGATCCTCGCTCCGATCGTGATGGGCCTGATCGCGAACGCCACCAAGGACAAGTCCGCGAAGTCCGCGCCTGCAGAGTCGCAGTCGGGCGGCGGCGGAATCGGTGACGTCATCGGCGGCATCCTCGGCGGCGGCGGCTCCACGGGCGGCGGCGGAATCGGAGACATCCTCGGCGGCATCCTCGGCGGCGGAAGCTCGTCCGGCGGCGGCGGAATCGGAGACATCCTCGGCGGCCTGCTGGGCGGAAAGAAGTAGCCCCGCCAGCCTGCTGGACGACACCCCTGCGGCCCCCTCCTGAGGAGGAGACCGCGGGGGTTCTCCGTCTCTGCGAGGGTGGGATGCCGCGGCTCAGCGCGCGGTGAACACGATGCGACCGCCCGCTCGAGCCGCCGAGCACCCCGGCAGATCGATGGGCCCCTGACCCGACCAGTCGATCGCCAGACGAGCGACCTCGAGGGTCTGCGATCGGGTCAGGCTCACGCCGAACTCGCTGTCGACCACGAGTCGGATGATGCGGTTGCGGAGAGCGGCGGGGTTCGCGGCGAGTGCGGGGACGCTCACGGAGATCCCCGCCTCGGCGTGCTCGACGATGTCCTCGATCGTCTCGTGGATCATCTCGTCGAACGCCTCGGCGTCTTCGCGCAGCTGCTCGGCGGTGCGCGCGAGCGCCTCGGCGATGCCGGGGCCGAGCTCGGTCTCGAGCACCGGAAGGACCCGGTCGCGCACCCGCACCCGGGCGAACCGATCCTCTGTGTTGTGCGGGTCGTCCCAGACCTCGAGATCGGATTCCGCGCAGAACGCTCGTGTGGTCTCGCGCCGCACCCCGAGCATCGGGCGCACCCAGCGCAGTCCGTCATCGTCCTCTCGCACGGGAGCCATCCCCTGCAGGCTCGCGGCGCCGGATCCGCGTGCGAGACCGAGCAGCACCGTCTCGGCCTGGTCGTCGAGCGTATGCCCGAGGATCACGGCCGCCGCACCGGCATCCGTCGCGGCGTCCTTCAGCACCCGGTACCGCGCGTCTCGCGCCGCTGCCTCAGGGCCTCCGTCAGCGCCGACCTCCACGCGCACGACCAGCGCGTCGAGCCCCAGCGCGGCCGCCGCTCTCGCAGCGCGCGCGGCGACGGCATCCGACCCGTTCTGCAGCCCATGGTCGACGGTGAGCGTGCCCACCCGAAGCCCGAGCTTGGGCGCCTCGAAAGCGGTCGCCGCGGCGAGCGCGAGGGAGTCCGCTCCCCCGGAGAGAGCGACGACGACTGTCGACCCCTCGGGCAGATCGGCGAGCGCGGTGCGCACGGCGAGGCGGATCTCGGCGATGACGGGAGAGAGCGACGGCACAGACCAACGGTAGATCACGGGGACGGATCACCGCACAGCGCTCGCGCTCGACGGGCATCGCGCTCTAGCCTGGCGCCGTGACGGATCACGTGCTGCGGTTCAGGACCGAACGATTCAAGGCGTTCGTCGACGCGGTCGTCGCCATCGCGATGACGCTGCTGATCCTGCCGCTGATGGAGTCCGTGTCCGAGGCCGCCGCCGGAGGTCTGGGCACCGCCGAGTTCTTGCAGGAGCATGCAGGACAGCTGCTGAGCTTCGGGCTGAGTTTCGTCCTCATCGCCAATTTCTGGATGGGGCACCACCGACAGTACGACGAGGTCACGCGGATCACGAGACCGCTTCTCTGGCTCAACGTGGCCTGGATGGCGACGATCGTCTGGCTGCCGGTGCCTACGGCGATGCTCGGTCAGATGGACACCGACCCGCTGCAGGTGGTCCTCTACATCGGCACGCTCATCGCCACGCAGATCACCACGCTCGGCGCGCGCATCTATCTGCTGCGGCACCCTGACCTGACGAAGACGCCGCCCTCACGCATCCGTCACGGTGCCGCCGCCGACATCGCCTCGATCCTGCTCTCGGCGGTGGCGATGCTGCTGGCGATCAGCCTCGGAGGGGTGGGGTACCTCGCCCTGCTGCTGCTCTGGCTCACCGGACCTCTGTCATCGCTCCTGGATCGGCTCTGGACGCGGATCGTTCCTCATCGCGCCGACCAGCCGCCGTCCATCGCATAGCTCGCCCCGGTGACCATCGACGCCTCGTCGCTCGCCAGCCAGGCGACCAGCGATGCCACCTCGTCGGGCTCGATCAGGCGCTTGATCGCGCTTTCGGTCAGCATGATCTTCGCCAGCACCTCGGCTTCAGGGATGCCGTGCACACGCGCCTGGTCGGACAGCTGCTTCTCGACCAGCGCCGTGCGCACGTAGCCGGGGTTGACGCAGTTGCTGGTGAGGCCGTGCTCCCCTCCTTCGAGCGCGGTGGCCTTCGACAGTCCCTCCAGCCCGTGCTTGGCCGCGACGTAGGCGGACTTGTAGGGCGATGCGCGCAGTCCGTGCACCGATGAGACGTTCACGATCCGGCCGAACCCGTTCGCGTACATCTCCGGCAGAGCCGCGCGGATCAGCAGGAACGGAACCTCCAACATGAGGGTCACGATCCGTCGGAAGTCCTCGGGATCGAAATCCTGGATCGGGCTGATGTGCTGGATCCCGGCGTTGTTCACCAGGATGTCGACACCGGCCAGCACGTCGGCCAGCCGGTCGTCGGTGACGGCGGCCGGCTCCAGCAGATCGACCACCCAGCTCGAGCCTCCGACCTCGGCCGCGGCGGCCTCGCACTGCGCGCGATCCTTGTCTGCGACCACGACATGAGCGCCACGCGCGGCCAATGCTCGCACGACCGCCAGGCCGATCCCGCTGGCGCCTCCCGTCACCAGGGCTCGGCGGCCGCTCAGCGACAGACCGGCCGCATCCGGCCGCTCGATGCTTCGCTCGGTCATGCCGCGCTCACCCGGGGAGTGTTCAGCCCGTGCTTGCGTGCATCCGCGTCATCGATGTCGTGCAGGGACACCCCGCGGGTCTCCTTGAGGGTGACCACCGCAACCGCGGTGACGGCGCAAGCTGCCGCGACGTAGATCGCCACCGGCAGCCACGAGCCGAAGTCCTGCAGCAGGGCCGTGGCGATGATCGGCGCGAGCGAGCCCGCGACGATCGAGGTGACCTGGTACCCCAGGGAGACGCCGGAATAGCGCATGCGGGTCGGGAACATCTCGGCCATGATCGCCGGCTGCCCCGCATACATGAGCGCGTGGAAGCACAGACCGATCGTGACCGCCGCGATGATCACGAACGGGTTCTGGGTGTCGAACATCGGGAATGCGAAGAACGCCCAGCTGGCTCCGAGCACCGCGCCGGCGAGGTAGACGGGCTTGCGTCCCCAGGCGTCCGAGAGCCGGCCGACCTGCGGGATCACGACGAAGTGGATGGCGTGCGCGACCAGAAGCGCCAGCAGCAGCTGACTCGTGTCGTAGGCGTGCACCGTCTTCAGGTACACGATCGTGAACGAGACGATGATGTAGTACAGGATGTTCTCCGCGAAGCGCAGGCCCATGGCTCCGAAGATGCCGCGCGGGTACTTGCGCACGACCTCGAGCACTCCGTAGCTCACGGCCTTGTCGGCCTCGACCTGTGCGCGGGCCTCGAGGAAGATGGGCGCCTCGCTGACGTGCCGGCGGATGTAATAGCCGATGACGACGACGATCGCCGAGACCCAGAACGCCACGCGCCATCCCCAGCTCAGGAACTGGTCGGCGGGAAGCGCCCAGGACATGCCGAGCAGCACCAGGGTCGCCAGCAGGTTGCCCACCGGGACGGCGGCCTGGGGCCAGCTCGACCAGAACGCGCGAGACCTGTCGGGGCTCTGCTCGGCGACCAGCAGCACGGCACCGCCCCATTCACCGCCGACGGCGAACCCCTGGATGAATCGCAGGAGCACGAGCAGCGCCGGCGCCCAGTAGCCGATCGAATCGAAGCCGGGCAGGCACCCCATCAGGAACGTCGCGACCCCGACGAGGATGATGGTGATCTGCAGGGTGTGCTTGCGGCCGAGCTTGTCGCCGATCTGGCCGAACACGATGCCGCCGAGCGGACGGGCGATGAATCCGACCGCGTAGGTCAGGAATGCGGCGATGATGCCGTCGAGCTCGGTGCCGGCGTTGGGGAAGAAGAAGGTGCCGAAGACGAGCGATGCGGCGGTGGCGTAGAGGAAGAACTCGTACCACTCCACCACCGTGCCCACCATCGAGGCGGCCACGATCTTCTTCAGCCCGGATGTTCGGGTCTCGACCTGCGAGTCGACCGGTTGCTCGACGCCCATGAATGCACTCCTTCGTGTTCTGCAGCGTCCTCGTCGACGGCTGCCTGGCGGGCCGGTATCCCGTCTGCGGGCGGCCTCCGCCAGTATGTGCATGCCCGGCTCTGTGCGCCAATGACCAGTCGAGCAGAGACGGAGTGCACAATTGCAGATGTGACATCTTCCCCGAGTACCTCCGAGCCGCACGCCGACGATCTCCTCATCCTTCTCGCCGTGTCGCGCACCGGTCGCTACACGACTGCCGGCCAGAGCCTGGGTCTGAATCACACGACAGTCTCGCGACGCATCGCCGCATTGGAGAGAGTCCTGGGCGGGCGGGTCCTCGCCCGCAGCTCGGGAGGGTGGGAGCTGACAGACCTCGGGCGTCGGGCGGTGCGCGCCGCCGAGGACGTGGAGACGGCGGTGGCGACGATCCATGAAGGAGAAGCCGAGTCCGATCAGATAGCCGGGGTCGTGCGGATCTCCGCCACCGACGGGTTCAGTGCGTTCGTCATCGCGCCCGCGGTCGCGCAGCTGCGGCGAAAGTATCCGAGACTCAGCGTCGAGATCGTCAACGTCACCCGGCGGGCTCTGCAGTACCGTTCCGGGCTGGACTTGGAAGTGGTGGTCGGAGAACCGCAGGTGCACCGCGCCGAGGCCATCCGACTCGGCTTCTACACCTTGGGCATGTACGCGTCGCACGGGTACCTGGACGAGCACGGGACGCCCGCCGATTCCCATGAGCTGAGCAGGCATCCGCTGGTCTACTTCGTCGATTCGATGCTCCAGGTCGACGATCTGGATGCTCCTCGACGACTCGTGCCGGGGATGCCGGATTCGCTCAGCTCGACCAACGTCTTCGTCCATGTCGAGGCCACACGCGCCGGCGCGGGGATCGGCTTCCTTCCGTGCTTCCTGGCCGACGGCCACGCCGATCTGGTGCGGCTCCTCCCCGACGACTTCGCCGAGCGCCTGCCCTACTGGATGGTGCTGCGTCCGGACTCGCTGCGCCAGCCCGCGGTCGCCGCGGTGGCTGCCGCCATCCGCGACCGCACGGCGGCCGTCCAGGATGCACTGCTCGGCATCGCCCCGGCCGCCGAACGCTGACAGCACCCGTCGACGGCCCGGCTAGGCTAGTGCGCGGCATCCAACCGTCATTTCTGAGGAGCACACGCATGGGCGCACACGACGCCGTCATCGAGATCCCGCGCGGCAGCCGCGTGAAGTACGAGGTCGACCACGAGACCGGACGAGTGCACCTCGACCGCGTGCTCTACACGACCTTCGGGTACCCCGCCGACTACGGCTACTTCGACAACACCCTCGGCGAGGACGGCGACCCGCTCGACGTTCTCGTGCTCCTCGACCACGCCATCTACCCCGGCGTCGTCGTCGAGGTGCGCCCGGTCGCCGTGCTCAAGATGAGCGACGAGGCCGGCGGAGACGACAAGCTCGTCGCCGTGCTGTCGAAGGACCCCCGTTGGGCCCACATCCAGGACATCGGCGACGTCGCCGAGTACACCAAGAAGGAGATCGAGCACTTCTTCGAGCACTACAAGGACCTCGAGCCCAACAAGTGGGTCAAGGTCGACGCATGGGGCGACGCCGCAGAGGCGCAGCGCATCCTCGACGAGGCGATCGTCCGCTTCGGCGAGCAGGGTCACTGACCCCAGGCTCCGACGAGAAGACCCCCGGTTCCGCTCAGCGGCCGGGGGTCTTCTCGTCGTGGTCGTTCTCAGACCGAGACGCCGCGATCTGCGAGGAACGTGATCGGGTTGGTGTACGCGCCGTTGATGTACACCTCGAAGTGCAGGTGGCAGCCGACGGATGCTCCGGTGTTGCCCGCGTAGGCGATGACCTGACCGGAGTTGACCCATGACCCGCTGCGGACGGCGAAGCCGCCGTCCCTGATGTGGGCATAGCCGGAGGAGACTCCCCCACCGTGCTGGATGCGGATGTAGTTGCCGTAGTTGCCGCGCGGACCGGCGTAGTCGACGGTTCCGGACTGCGCCGCATAGATCGCCGCGCCGCACCCGTTCGCGAGGTCGACGCCGTAGTGGTAGCCGGAGCAGGCTGCGCAGGGCTTGGGCCGGGGGCCGAATCCGGCGCTCCGGTGTCCTCCGTGCGGTCGAACCCAGCCGCCGGAACCCGGCGAGCCGCCGACGCCTCCGCCGCCACCTCCTCCGCCGCCGTTGCCTGCGGCGGCTGCCGCGGCCTCGGCCGCTTCGCGACGCTTGCGCTCCTCCTCCGCGACGCGCACGCCCTCCTTGTACCCGGCCACGGTCGTCGCCGTGGCGTCTTTCAGGGCTGAGAGCTGTGCCTGCATCGTCGCGAGGTTCGCCGACTGCTCGTCGAGCGCAGCCTGAGCGGCGTCCGCAGCGGCCTGAGCCTCGATCATCTTCTGCTCGGCGATCTGCTGCAGGCGATCGCGCTCCGTGCGGGCGACGACAGCCTGATCGGTGAGCTGCTGGGCCGAGTTGCGGGCAGCGACCGCGTTGTCGTGCACCGTCTGGTTGTACTGATAGACCTTGTCCATCGTGCCGAGACGCGAGAGCAGCTGGTCGGCGTTGTCGGCCGAGCCGGCGAAGAACAGCTCGAGGGCGGTGTCGTCGCCGCCGTTGCGATACAGCTGCGCCGCGAGCTGGGCCGCCTTCTTCGTGGCGTCATCGGCGGCGACGGCCTGCTCATCGGCCTTCGACTGGAGCTCCTCCGCGACGGCGATGGCGTCGAAGTAGGCGAGCTGCGCGGCGTTGTACTCCTCGCCCGCGAGCACGGCCTTGGCCTGCGCATCCGCCACCCGCTGCTTGAGCGACTGGATGAGTCCCTCGATGCGCGTGACCTCCGCTGCCTTCGCGGACTCGTTGTTCATGGCGTTCTGCACGTCGTCCCAGCTGGGGTACGAGGCTGCGTACGCGGCGGTCACTCCTGAGGAGACGCCGAAGGCGCTGAGGGCGACGACGCTGAGCGCGCCGAACGTGAGGGCGCTGCGACGGGTGACCGAACGGTCCTTCCAGAACGCGCGGCTCTCCGCAGGGGTCGGCGCGCAGCCGCAGTCGTCGGACGCCGCCGCAGCAGCATCCGACGTGGAGTGATGGTCGTTCACACGGCCCCTTTCGCCGGTTTCACAGATGCCACACTAACAACTTCTTTCACATCCGCACCAGGGGGCGGACAGCGGGAGAGGGCACAGCGATGTGAGTCCATCGTCCTCCTGAACACGCCCGGGAGACAGCAGGCTCGCCCTCGATTCGCGTTTTGCTCAGATCTTCCCTTATGCTTGAGCGTCGGCAAGGAAGTCCTCCGGGACAGACTTCGGCCCCATCGTTTAGCGGCCTAGGACGCCGCCCTTTCACGGCGGTAGCACGGGTTCGAATCCCGTTGGGGTCACTCCTTCCGGTACAATTGAAAACAAGTATGGCCCTGTAGCGCAGTTGGTTAGCGTGCCGCCCTGTCACGGCGGAGGTCGCGGGTTCAAGTCCCGTCAGGGTCGCTCTAAGCGACGGGCCCTTTTCTTCGAGAAGGGCCTTTCGTCTAGATGCGACAGGTCTAGCCGGTCGCATGGCTCTGTAGCTCAGTTGGTAGAGCGCACGACTGAAAATCGTGAGGTCACGGGATCGACGCCCGTCGGAGCCACAGGGTGATCATTACAGTCACCTTAGGAACCCTCGCCTAGCTTCTACATGGCGGGGGTTTCCGCTTTTTCCGGTGAGAGTCGGTGTCTGCTCCGCTCCCCTGGGCTGCTGGTTCTGTGCTTGTCGTCACGCGCACCAGCCACGAGACGACACGTCTCGGGACGACCGTCTCGATGCGTCGAGCAGGTGCACGGGCCGCAGGTCAAACACGCATCTGCTCGGCGGACAGCCGCGCCATACCTATGCGCCGTAATATACCGATATGGGACCTGAACTGCCCGTTGTGCCTGGGGCGCAGCGGAACCTCGGAGCTGAAGAGCTCTTTCGTCGACTCGCGACGTCGATCGCCGACGGCACCTACGCGCCGGGCGCGAAACTGAGCGACAAGGCGATCGCAGACGATCTGGGAGTCACCCGCACCCCCGTCCGAGAGGCCGTGCAGCGACTGGCGCGCGCCGGGCTGATGGAGGTCCACGCGAACCGCTACTCGATGGTCACCGACATCACCGACGAGCGGTCCCGCATCACCCGCGAGTTCGCCGCCTCTCAGGGCGGGGAGATCATCCGTGAGGCCGCGCTTGCGCTGTCCGAGGCGGATCTCGCCATCGCGTGCGAACTGATCGCCGACGCCATCCAGTCCGTCGAGACGGGCGAGGGATGGATCGAAGCCCATGTGGAGCTCTTCGAGTTCCTCACCGACCGCGCGCTCAACGATCTCTATCGACTCATGCTGAGCGACTTCTGGTATCTCGTGTTCCGCGACCTTTACCTCGGCGAGCCCCGGGTGGACACGAAGGAATCGCTCGAGGAGCTCGAGTCCGCGATGCGCGCCCGCAGCGCAAACGCCGGCGTGAAGGCCGTGCAGAGGATGCTCCGCCTGAAGTAGCGGCCACCCCCGAGGGAGTTGGTTCCGGTCCCCCGCGCCCGAACGGGGGGGACCGGAGCAGTCGATGAGAAGGTCCGCAAGCGCACCCACCCCCATGTGGGCGCTCAAGACCGAGAGAACTCGAGGGCACCGTCTGGTTCGACCGACGGAGAGCGGCAGATGCTGCTCGTCGTGTTCTCAGCGTATGGCCGCACCCCGTCTTGACGCTGATCGGAGCTCATCCATTGACGCGGGCCCACTCCGACTGCTACGGCGGACTCCCGCGCGCGGACCGTGCCGGTGGCGACGACGTGCGTCCGGGCTGGATACGCTCGAACCATGCTCGAGACGCTCACCGGATTCGCCGTCGTGGGAGTCGCGATCGCACTCGGCTATCTGCTCGGCCGGATCGACCTGCTCGGACCGCACGCTCGGCACGTGCTCGGGCGTCTGATCTTCTTCGTGCTGTCGCCGTTCCTGCTTTTCACCGTGCTCGCCCACGCCGATGCGAAGATGCTCTTCTCCTCGCTGCTCCCCGTGTCGGCGATAGCGGCCGTCGCGATCATCGGGATCTACACACTCATCGCGCGGCTCTGGTGGAAGCGCCCGGTCGGAGAGACCCTGATCGGAGCGCTGTCGGCGGGGCAGGTCAACTCGAACAACATCGGCATCCCGTTGTCGCTCTACCTTCTCGGCAGCGCCGCGTACCCCGCACCGGTGGTGCTCATGCAGCTGCTGGTGTTCACCCCGATCTCGCTGACGATCCTCGACGCCGTCACGAGCGATCGCGTCTCGCTGCGCAAGACGCTCGTGCGCACGGCGACGAATCCCATCATCATCGCGTCGCTCCTCGGCACGCTCATCTCGGTGCTGGGCCTCACAGTACCGCCCATCATCATGGAGCCGGCTCAGCTGATCGCCGATGCCGCCGTGCCGGTTCTGCTGATCAGCTACGGCATCTCGCTGCACGGCCAGCGCGTACTCGGCGCCCCCGGCCACCGGCGGGACGTCATCCTCGCCACCTCGCTCAAGCTCATCGCGATGCCGCTGATCGCGTGGGTGGTGGCCGAGTTCGTCTTCGGGCTCTCGCCGGCCGAGGTGCTGATCGTCGTGATCCTCGCCGCGCTCCCCACCGCACAGAACGTCTTCAATTACTCGCAGCGCTACGACATCGGCGAGACGATCTCGCGCGACACCGTATTCCTGACCACTCTCGGCTGCCTGCCCGTGCTGATCCTCATCATGTTCCTGCTGGGCTGAGCACCGCGTCGATCCGGGACTCGCGCACGTCCGACAGCGTCAGCGGAAGATCGCGCATCACGACGACACTGTCGAACACCGCTGAGCCGGCGGGAAGAGCGTCGAAGAACGACGAGCTCACGCTGTGCAGGTGTGCGTTCTCGACCCTCCACGCGTCGGTGGTGAGCGCGACCGATTCGACGCTGCGCCCTCCCCGCGCCGCCGACCAGCCGAGCCGACCGGCGCGATAGAAGTCCGAGGCCTCGTCGATCGAGGCGAAGAGAGAGCTCGACCATGCGCCTCCCACCTCGACATCCGCGCAGAGACTGTGCTCGCCGGCATCCATCGTGACCGCGTAGCGATCATCCCCCTCCTCGATCTCGAACCTCGCTCGGCGATGCACCCCCGGGAACAACCGTCCGCCGAAGATGACCGGATGCCACGCCGAGCTGTGCCGACCGACGATGAAGACGCCTTTCTGCACGCCATCCGCGGTGTCCCACTCGACGGCGACCCGGTGGGCGGCGTTCTCGGAGCGCAGACCCCACCGGCCCCGCGCCCAGCTCGGTCGGATCGACTCCAGCCCCAGCACGCACACGCCGGCCACCGCAGACCCGTCGACGATCTGCGGGCGGAATCCCGTGGGCAGCAGGGAGGCGGCGACCTCCGGATCCACCCGATAGGTGATCAGGAGTCGCCGACGGAGCTGAGCACGGACACCGCGGATGATCGTCATGCTCCGAATGTAGCACTGGAGCTAAATTCCTCCAAGGCCTCGGGGACGAGGTGCACGTAGGTTGTATCCGTGGACAATCCGCTCATCTACATCGCCGCGATCGGCGCGATCATCGTGCTCGCGATCCTCCTGCCCCGCTGGGTCCGTCGCTCCACCGGCGCCGCCGGCGGCAGAGCAGGGCAGCGTCACGTGGCCGACCGCCTCACCGGGATACTCGAGGAACTGGGCACGACGCTCGTGCTGCAGACGTCTGAGGCCACGGCGAGGGAGATCGTCGACGGGGTCGTGCGTCAGCAGCCACGCAAGTTCACCCCGCTCGCGAGCGGAGGCTACGGTATCCGATTCGTCGAACCGGATGACGCGATCGTGCGGGTGGTCGACGATGAGAACGGGACCCGTCTGCAGGTGGAGAGGATCCGCGAGCATCTGGGCGTTCCCAACACTTCCGAGTTCTGGTCAGACCTGCGCTCCGCCGTCTCCGCCGCAGCACGCGCTGAGGGCGTCCAGGTCTCGCCCGGGCCGCCCTTGCGGCACCGGCGCGACGATGCGACCGAGTCGTGGATCGCGGAGTAGAGAAGCCCAGTGCGTACCGGAACATCGGGTGCATCTCACAGCCGTCGCAACTAGGCTGTGTTACTGCTGATCACGCACCGGCCAGCCCACAGTCGGCCTCGCGACGGCACCATTTCTCATCACAGCTCTCAGTCCCTGTGACCTGCGCCGGAAAGGCCGACCCATGAGTGAATCCCCCGACAACGACCGGACCCCCGACTTCTTCGACAAGCTGATCGAAGAGACGCCGCGCGAGCAGTCCGGCTTCACGGCCTCGTTCCGCGGCTACGACAAGGCGGAGGTCGACTCGGCCCTCAGCACTCTGCGCAATCAGCTGAAGCAGGCGAAGGCCGACCTCGCCGCCACCGAGGCACGCCACGAGGACGCAGTCGAGGCGCTTCGCGAAGAAGAGCGCATCGCCCGCGAAGAGCTCGAGGCGGAGCTCCTCGCCACCAAGGCGAAGGCTGCCGAGACCGAGCAGCAGGTCGCCACCCTCACCAACGAGCTCGTCGACACCCCGCGCGCGGATGGCCAGGAGGCACCGTCGCGGGAGCAGTTCGAGGCGATCCTCCGGGTGGCCGAGGAGCAGGCCAACGTCCTCATCCAGAACGCCGCCGTGCAGGCCGACCGTCTGATGGCGGCCGCGCGCGAAGAGGTCACCGCACAGCGGGCCGAGGCGGATGCCGACGTCACCCGCATCATCGCGCACGCTCAGCACGACGCCGACCAGGTGCGCCTGAAGATCGACACCGAGTACACCGCCCACCAGGCGACGCTCGAGCGCGAGGCCGCGCACGCCGCAGAGCGGGTGCATCAGGCGACGCAGGAGGCCACGGCCATCCGCACCGAGGCGGAGAAGGGCGCTGCGGCGCTCCGCTCGCTCGTCACCCGCGAGACCACCCAGCTGCGCGCCGAGGCCGAGCGCGAGGTGCGCGAGATGAACGCCCGCGTCCTCGAGTTCGAGGAGACGCTCACCCGTCGGCAGGACGACGCTCAGCAGGAGTTCCTGGTGCTGCACAACCAGGCCGTCGCCCACGCCGAGCGCATCACCACCGATGCCAACGAGCAGGTGGCCGCTTCGCTCGATCACGCGCAGCGCATCTCGGCGAAGGCTGACGACTACGAGCGCCTGATGCGGTCGCAGGCGCAGACCATCGAAGCGGATGCTCAGGTGCGCGCCCGCGACACCCTGGACCGTGCCCGCGTGAAGTCGCAGAAGATCGTCGACTCGGTGACGGGTCACACGTCCGCCGTGCTGCGGGATGCCGAGGACCACGCGCGCCAGCTGCGCTGGCAGCAGCAGCAGCTCGCCAGCTTCATGGCCGAGGTGCGCGAGCTGATCCGCCCGGAGGGCATCTTCAGCGACGAGGCATCATCCGTCGGCTCTGCAGCGGCCGCGTCGCAGGTCGATGACGACACCGACGCCGAGACCGTCGAGGTCGAGGAAGCCGAGCTGATCGACGACTCCGACGACGCGGTCGACGAGGTCACCGGCGACGCGGAGTTCCGCGGTGACGAGGCGCTGGAGGACGAGCTCCTCGACGAGAACGCCGAGACGATCGACGGCAAGATCACCATCGAGGTCGTCGAGTCCGATCAGAAGGCCTCCCGCTGAGCGACTTCTCCTGACTGACCGAGCGGGGGCGTGGGCGGATATCCGTCCACGCCCCCGCTTCGTTCACCCGTCCTGCTATCGCTCGGAGCCGTCAGCGTGCACGCTGTACCTATGACAGACAGCGTGATCGAGGTGCGGGATCTCCGCAAGGAGTACGGGGGTGCCGTCGCAGTCGACGGCATCAGCTTCGACATCCGCCGGGGAGAGACCTTCGCTCTTCTGGGCCCGAACGGCGCGGGCAAGTCGACGACCATCGAGATCCTCGAGGGCTATCGCCACCGCACGTCCGGCGACGTGCGCGTGCTCGGTGTCGACCCCCAGCGCGGCGGTCTGGCGTGGAAGGCGCGACTGGGGATCGTTCTGCAGTCCACCGGAGAGGCCGGCAACTTCACCGTGCGGGAGCTGCTCACCGAGTTCGCCGGTTACTACCCCCACCCACGTTCGGTCGACGAGGTGATCGCCGCCGTGGGGCTCGAGCACAAGCAGCGATCCAGAGCGGGCAAGCTGTCCGGTGGTCAGCAGCGCCGTCTCGATGTCGCCCTCGGGATCATCGGACGCCCCGAACTCCTGTTCCTCGATGAGCCGACGACCGGCTTCGATCCCGAGGCCCGACAGCAGTTCTGGCAGCTCATCCGCACCCTGAAGTCCGAGGGCACCAGCATCCTGCTGACCACTCACTATCTCGATGAGGCCGCCCGGCTGGGCGATCGCGCGGCGGTGATCACAGACGGGCGCATCGTGGCGATCGGGAAGATCGACGAGATCGGCGGGCCCGAGGCGAGGACGCCGATGGTTCGCTGGAGGGATGCCGCCGGCGTGCGCCGCGAGCAGCGCACGACCACTCCCGGTGCGGTCGTCTCCGAGCTGCAGCGCGCGGGCGGCGAGCCGGACGGCCTCGAGGTCGTGCGTCCCACTCTCGAGGACATCTACCTCGGCCTCATCCGTGAGCACGGAGCCGCATCCGATTCCGATCCGACCGCAGAGGCCCTGCGGGCAGATGTGGCGGAGTCCGCATGAGCACCACGACTGCCACGCCGAACTTCGGGCTCGCCCGCACGGTTCGCCTCGGGGTCCGCCGCATCCCGTTCGAACTGCGTCAGTACTTCCGTGCCAGCGACCAGGTCTTCTTCACCTTCCTGTTCCCCACCCTCATGTACCTCATCTTCGCGACGATCTTCACGGGCGACATCGGCGAAGGGCCCGACAAGATCAGCATGGCGACGTACTACCTTCCCGGTCTCGTCGCAGGAGGCATCTTCCTCTCCGGGATGCAGGGCCTGTCGATCGAGATCGCAGTGGAGAAGAGCGACGGAACCCTCAAGCGGCTGGGCAGCACGCCGATCTCACCGGCGACGTACTTCATCGGCAAGATCGGTGAGGTCTTCGTCACCGCGATCCTGCAGATCACTCTGCTGCTGGTCGTCGCGGTCGTCCTCTATCAGGTCGAGCTGCCCTCGGATGCTGAGGCCTGGGGTCGCTTCGCCTGGGTCTTCGTGCTCGGCCTGCTCTCGTGCACGCTTCTCGGCATCGCGCTGTCTGCCGTGCCGCGGTCGGGCAAGACGGCGTCCGCCGTGGTGATCCCGGTCGTGCTGCTGCTGCAGTTCATCTCCGGCGTCTACATAGCCTTCACCGCGCTGCCGGAATGGCTGCAGAACGTCGCTTCCGTCTTTCCCCTCAAGTGGATGGCTCAGGGTATGCGCGCGGCGATCCTGCCCGAGTCGTTCTCGTCGGCGGAGCCGAGCGGATCATGGGATCTCGGGCTCGTGGCGGTCGCCCTCGCCGCATGGCTCGTGGTCGGCTTCATCCTAAGCCGCGCGACGTTCCGCTGGATCAGGCGGAACTGACCGTCTGGCATGCGAACGGCCCCATCCCGAAGGATGGGGCCGTTCGATGTGCGGGTCGGCTGCGATGCCGCGAGAGTGTTTACGCCCGGACGAACTGGGCCGCTGCGGGGCAGTCGAACGGATCAGCACCGGCGGCGAGACCGACGCGGTTGAGGTACTCGATCACGATCGCGTACGACCGGCCGAGGCTGGTCTCGGTGTAGGGCACGTTGTTGGCGGCGCAGTAGTCGCGCACGACCTCGCGAGCCTTCGAGAGGTGCGGGCGGGGCATGTTCGGGAACAGGTGGTGCTCGACCTGGTAGTTGAGTCCGCCCATGAGCCAGGTGGCCCACCATCCGCCGCGGATGTTGCGAGAGGTGCGCACCTGCTTCGAGAAGAAGTCGAGACGGGCGTTGGGATCGATGATCGGCATGCCCTTGTGGTTCGGCGCGAAGGACGCGCCCATGTAGACGCCGAAGACGGCGAGCTGCACACCCATGAAGGCGAATGCCATGCCGAGCGGCAGCATCAGGAACACAGGCACGAGGACGATCGCGAACCGGAGGGCGATGAGGCCCAGCTCGATCCAGCGACCCTTGGCCTTCTTGCTGGTCACCAGGTGCTTCACGCCCAGGTAGTGGAGGTTCAGGCCCTCGAGCGTCAGCAGCGGGAAGAACAGCCACCCCTGCTTGCGCGTGATCAGACGGACGATACCGCGGGACTGCGCGGCGTCGGTCTCGAGGAACGAGATCGTGTCGACCTCGATGTCGGGGTCCTTGCCGACCTGGTTCGGGTTGCCGTGGTGCTTGGTGTGCTTGGAGTCCCACCAGGAATAGCTGATTCCCACCACCCCGGCGGCGAGGATGCGGGCGAGGCGGAAGTTCGCCGGGCCCGTGGAGAGGATCTGACGATGCGCGGCCTCATGGGCGAGGAACGCCACCTGCGTGAGGATGATGCCGAGAGCCCCGGCCATCAGGAGCTGGAGCCAGCTGTCGCCGAGAAGGATGAAGCCGGTGATGACTCCGCCCAGAGCCACGGCGATGCCGGCGGCCACGAAGATGTAGAACCATCCGGCGCGCTGGAGGAGGCCGGTTTCGCGGATGACCTGCGAGACCTGCTTGTACGCGTGGGTCATCGGAGGAATGTCCGCATTGCCCGAATACGTCTGACGTACCGGTCCGAGAACTGCGTCGGTCTTTTCGACCTGTGAAATGGAGATGTTGCTCTCCCGTCGATCGGAGCCCTTGAGCTGATGTGAAGCCCAAGGCAGATCGCCGAACGCTTAACTCAGGCTAACCCTGCCCTCATGCGATTTGGGGAATACATCAGCATCCCTTGACGATTCACAGTTCCCCCGCATGGAACGGTCAGGCGCGTGCGCGACGCGGTCGACTGCGGAGGGCGCGGCGAAAGGGAGAGGTGAGGCTGCGCGGGCGAGATCTCGGCGCATTCGCGCTCTCGAGGGCGTCACGGGCGGCATCCAGCGACTCGAACGAGCCGAGGTCGTCACCGCGCTGGTCGCGGGCGACATGCGCGGTGCCGTCGAATTCGACGAACCCGGCGAACTCGCCGCCGCGGGTCGCGACGTGCACATCTGTGTCGGCCTGTTTCCAGGTCAACGGATCGGAAGGAGGAAGAGTGGTCGTGCTCATGGTGATACTCATTGCTGTGTGACGGGCACGCGTTGTCGCGACCCGCAAGATGTGAGATCGAAGGCGGATGCCGCGCGCATCGATGCGCTTGGTCCGTAATGGCCCTGATCAGTGGCTCCGTGGTGGCCTAGAGGGCGGCCAGAACTCACGTTGCTCCATCAGTCTAGCAGGTCGGCGCCGCGCACGCGGGCCTCCGCCTCAGCGGGCTTCCACACGCGCCGTGGATGACCGGACGATCCAGCCACGATCCAGCGCCCCTCGGGCTCCGGCTGCGGGGCCTCAGCGGCTTTCGAGCCGTCCGACTCCTCCCCCGCATCCCACGCCTCGCGGATGATCTGCCTCGGGTCGTACCGCCGAGGATCCACGGCGGTCCATTCCTGGCGGATGCTCGCCACTCCGGCCTCCTGCTCGGCTCGCCGCGCCGCCTCGCCGACGGTGAGCGTCACCCGGCGGACGAGGGCGCCGAGACGGCCCGCATACTCCGGCAGTCGCCGAGGACCGATGATCACGGCTGCGATCAGCGCGACGAGGAACAGCTTCTCGATCGTGAGTCCGAACATCGTCATGCCTCCGTTGTGCCGACGGCCGACTCCCCGACCCTGCGATCATGCAGCCATGCGAGCAGCAGGGCGATCAGGAACAGCAGCGTCATGGGAATCGCGATCAGGAACATCGACAGCACGTCGGCCGCGGGGGTCACGACCGCACTGAAGAGGACGATCGCGACGACGACGAGACGCCAGCTCCGCGCGATCGCCGCCGCCGACACGACACCGAGCAGGTTGAGCATCACGACGAACACCGGGAGCACGAAGGCGACCCCGGTCGCGAGCACGATCTTGAGGATGAAGTCGACGTAGTACGACGCCTGCAGCAGCGTGCTGTCCTCGGTCGAGGCGAAGCTCGCGAGCAGCTCGACCATGTGGGGGAAGAGAAGGAAGCCCATCAGGCATCCGCCGATGAACAGGGGAACGGATGCCGCCAGGAAGCCGAACGTGTACCTCTTCTCTCTGGTGCTCAGACCCGGAGCGAGGAACGCGAGCAGCTCGTGCATCCAGACGGGACTCGACAGCGCGACACCGGCGAAGAGCGCGATCTTCAGCCGAAGGTCGAAAGCCCCGGTGATGCTGTCGTAGTTGAGGCTCGCATCGCGCGATTCGGCGAGCGCACTGATCGGTGCTCGCACGACCTCGAGGATGTGGTCCGAGAGGAGATACCCGGCGACCACCCCGGTCAGGAGCGCCGCCGTCGCACGGAACGAGCGCGTGCGCGCCTCCCGCAGGTGCGAGGACAGCGGCATCCGGGCCAGGGCGGGCGCGGTGCTCGCCTCGACGGCATCAGCGGCGAGCGAGGACACGGTTTACTCCGCGGGCCGCAGGACGGGCTGCGGGAGGTCTGCGGACTCCCGAGCGTCGACACGGTCCCGGCCGCTCGGCGTCGGCTCGACCCGTGCCTCGTTCGAAGGCTCGGCGACCTCCGATCTGAGGATGCGCATCGACTGGCCGACGCTCTTGGCGAGGGCGGGGAGCTTCGCGGCGCCGAAGACGAGGACGACGATCGCGAGGATGATCAGGGCGTGCCACCCTGTGAGGTTCTGGAGCATGGTCTCTGTTCTTTCGCGTGGAGGGGTTGTCGGGGTTCGGGTTCAGTCGGACGGCGGCTCGCCGCCACCACCGGGGCCGCCCGCGCCGCCCGACGGCGCGGAGCCTGCGCCGGGCGTCGTGGCCGTGTCGACGCCGACCACGAGCGTCGCGGTGTATCCGCTGCCGCCGCCGGTGACAGCGGCCAGCTGAAGGGCGCCGGAGTCGTCGCCGAAGACGTTGTCGCCGGAGAGGCTCGTCTGCGACAGGTTCTGCGTCGAGCCCGGGTAGCGGGAATCGGCGTAGACGGTGGCGCAGACATCTTCGGGCAGTGCCAGCTGGGACGTGGCGATGGCGTTGGCCGAGTCGGTGATCGAGGCGAGGTCGGGGTAGACCTCGAAGTGGATGTGCGGCCAGCGGCCCGAGTAGCAGCCGGGGAAGATCGACGTGAACGAGACCTTCCCCTCGGCATCCGCCACCTGCACTCCTCGGAGGTAGGTGACATCCTCGAGCCCCGACGAGTACATCGAGTACTCCCCCTCAGCCGTGCAGTGCCATGCGTACACCGCGACGCCCTCGAAGGGGACGCTGCCGTTCGCGCGGTCGACCACCTGGAACTCGAAGGTCAGCGGGATGCCGTCGGCTGTCGCCGACCCGTCGATCGACGTCGTGATGTCCTGTCGCACGATGCCCGAATCCTCGAGGACGTCCGGTCCGTTCGATCCGTCTCCGGGGTAGGGGCCTGCGGTCTCGTCGGGGATCTCGCCGGCCGCTGTCGAGGTCGACGATCCGGACGTCGTCCCCGTATCGCTCGTCGATGTCGACTCGCTCGTGCTGCCGCCGCCCGACGGGGCGCACGCGGCGAGCACCATCGCGCCCACCCCGAGTCCGGCGAGTCCGAGAATGCCGCGGCGCGTCACCAGGGTGCGGATGTCGAAGGCGGCGCCCTGATCCACGACCTCCTCATCGGCACGGTCGAGCAGCCGCCCCTCGTAGGTCGGGCCCTCAGGGGTCTGTACGGGTTCGGGGATGCGGCTCATGATCGTGCTCCTCTCGATGTGGATGGGTGTCGATGTACCCATGGTCACGGAGGAGACGATCAGCGAGCTATGCCGCGTCTATGCAGAATCTATGGCTCTCGACGCACCGGCGGATGGAGGACGAGGACGACCACGATCACCACGAGCACGAGGGCGCTGACCGCCACGGGGATAGGCAGCAGGGCGTCGAGGAGGACGACAGCCGCACCGACCGGCACGACGGTGTTCACCACCCTGTCGGCGTTCTCGCGGATCGCGATCCACCAGACGCCGAGCAGGAAGATCGCGATCGGGATGGTCACGGTGAACGACGCCTGGATGGTGGAGAGATGGCTCTCCCCTATCAGGACGTCGAGTTCGACCTCGATGCCCGCCGAGAAGGCGGCGGCCGCGGCGAAGACGAGATAGTGCGTGTACCCGTAGCGGAGCGAGCGGCCGAACGTCGTGATCGCCCTGTGGTGCGGCGCCCAGAAGTAGATCCACCAGAGAGATGCGGTCACGACCAGGGTCAGCACGGAGATCGAGATGAGAGGGACGAAGGAGTCGAGTTCGTTCTTCGCGTCGATGATCGCATTGGCGGAGGCGAGGAGGCTCTCGCCGAGCACGATCAGGGTGAACAGCCCGTAGCGCTCGGTGATGTGATGCGGATGCCAGGGCGTCTGTCTGCGGTGCTCGGCGAACACGGGCACGCTGACCTCGACGAGAGCGAAGACCACGAAGGCCACAAGCTGGAGGGGGCCCGACGGGATGAGCAGGAACAGCACCCAGAGCACCTGCACGCCGGCGATCCCGATGGCGTAGCGACGCGCGGCGCCCTTGAGATCTCCCGCACCGCGGGACGCCCGCAGCCACTGCGCGATCATGGCCACACGCATGACGATGTAGCCGATCACCGGGACGGTGAAGTCCGCCTCCTCGAACGCCGCAGGGATGCCGGCAGCGAGCACGAGCACCCCGCCCATCTGGATGATGGTGGTGACGCGATACAACCAGTCGTCTGTGTCGAAGGAGGTGGCGAACCAGGTGAAGTTCATCCACGCCCACCAGACCGCGAAGAACACCATCGCGTAGGAGGTGATTCCGTGCACGAAGTCGCCGTGGCTCAGCGCGTGGTGCAGCTGGGCCGAGGCGATGCTCACCGCGACGACGAAGACGAGATCGAAGAACAGCTCGAGCGTGCTGGCCGTGCGATGAGGCTGAACCGGATCCCTCGGCAGCATGCGGCTGAGACGGAATCGAGGCGCTGAAGTGGTGGTCACGCGGTCAGAATATCGGGGGCGGGGCTCCGACTTTGGCATACCAAAATCGATTCCTCCAGTCGCCAGATTTACCTATCGCTCGACGCTCCCTTCCGCTAGAGTGATCGAAGTCTGCAGTGCCTGCTGCCAGCACCACCGTGTGGGACGGTGACCGCAACCCGTGATGTGGGATCACGGATGCAGCAGGACCCGAGGGGTCGGGAACGCAGACGATGCCATGGACGTGGGGTCCGTGGTCTGGGGAATATCTGGGGATAACTATGGCGCACTGGGGAATTCTGCGTACATTCACGGCTCAAGGAGCCTCGGCATGACGTCCGTCGAGGATGCTGTGAGCATCACTCGCGCGGGTTCGGTCTTCACGCCGGTCTCTGCTCCGCGAGCCGCGAAGTCGGTCACGCGCACGGTGGTCACACCGCGCGTGTCCGCAACGCTGGAGCGACGTCGCCAGTGGGAGCGGCGTTATCGGATGCGACTGCGGATCACGGATGCTGGGGTCATCCTGTTCGCGGTCGGAATCACAGCAGCGGTCCAGATGATGACCGGTGTCGCAGGGGAAGAGGCCCTGCGCAACGGCATTCTGCTGGCCACGCTCTGGTATCTGATGCTCGGCGCGCTGCACACCCGTGACGCAGCGCTGTTCCGCGCCAGCGCCACCGAGTACCGCGGTGTGGCACACGCGAGTGGATTGGCGTTCGGGATCATCGCCATGCTCAGCGTCGTGCTCGGCTGGCAGACGATGCAGCTCGTGCTGCTCGTCGGCCTGCCGCTCGGTGTCCTCACACTGCTCGTCACGCGCTGGGCGTGGCGGCACTGGCTGACGGCGCAGCGTGCGCGAGGTCGTTTCGCCTCGCGCACGCTCGTCGTCGGCAACCGCGACGACGTCGAGTACGTCATCCGCACCCTGCACCCGATCGGCGCCTCCGGGTACCAGGTGGTGGGCGCGACGCTGCTCGACGGCAACGCGCGAGATGTCGAAGCACGCGGCGAGCAGTTCCCGGTGCTCGGCAACGTCAACTCCGTCTCCACCGTGGCTGCCGAACTGGGCGCCGACACGATCATCGTCGCAAGCCGCCCAGACGGCGAGCCCGACTTCGTGAAGCACCTCAGCTGGCAGCTCGAGGGCACCGCCGCAGAGCTCGTGCTCTCGAGCCGCCTCACCGATGTCGCGGGCCCGCGCATCTCCTTCGCTCCTGTCGAAGGTCTTCCGCTGATCCAGGTGCAGATCCCCTCGTACGAGGGCGGTCAGCACGTGCTGAAGCGCGCACTCGACATCGCCGTCGCGTCCGTCGCTCTCATCCCGATCGCACTCATCACGCCGATCCTCGCGCTCCTCGTCAAGCTGGACTCGCCCGGACCGCTGTTCTTCTCGCAGGAGCGCGTCGGTCGCGACGGTCGCACCTTCAAGATCATGAAGTTCCGCTCGATGAAGACCGACGCCGAGCAGCAGCTCGCGACGCTCAAGGAGCAGAACCAGGGAGCGGGCCTGCTGTTCAAGATGAAGGACGACCCCCGCGTCACGCGGGTGGGCAGGATCCTGCGCAAGCTGTCTCTCGACGAGCTGCCGCAGTTCTGGAACGTCCTCATCGGCGACATGAGCGTCGTGGGTCCGCGCCCGCCGCTGCCCACCGAGGTCACCGCCTACGACGGCACCGTGTTCCGTCGGCTCTACATCAAGCCGGGCATCACAGGCCTGTGGCAGGTCTCCGGGCGCAGCGATCTCTCGTGGGACGAGAGCGTTCGCCTCGACCTGCGCTACGTCGAGAACTGGTCGGTCATGAACGACCTGCAGATCATGTGGCGCACCGCCAAGGTCATGGTCCAGCCCAGCGGAGCATACTGAGTACATGATCAAGGGAAATGCCCTCACCATTGCGATGGTGGGGACACGGGGGGTGCCCGCGGCCTACGGCGGATTCGAGACGGCTGTCGAAGAGGTCGGCCGACGACTCGCAGATCGGGGTCACGATGTCGTCGTCTACACGCGGGGTTCGAAGAGCCGCGAGAAGAAGTACCTCGGGATGCGGGTGGTGCACCTTCCCGCGATCCCCGTCAAGCAGGTCGAGACGCTGAGCCACACCGGATTCTCGGCGCTCCACCTGATCTTCCGACGGCGTTCGCACGCGGCTTTCGTGTTCAACGCCGCGAACTCGCCGTTCGTGCCTCTCTTCCGACTGCGACGGGTGCCCACCGCCCTGCACATGGACGGGCTCGAGTGGCGGCGATCCAAATGGGGCCCGCGCGGCAAGGCCTACTACCGGTGGGCGGAGCAGTTCGGCGTGCGCACGAGTGACGCGCTGATCGCGGACGCGCCCGGCATCGCCGACTACTACACGCATCAGTTCGACGTGCCCACCGAGATGATCCGCTACGGCGCTCCGATCCTCGACGCCGTCGCCGACGCGCGCCTCGACGAACTCGACCTCAGCCCCGGCGGGTATCACCTGATCGTCGCCCGTTTCGAACCCGAGAATCACGTGCTCGAGCTCGTGGAGGGTTTTCGTCGGAGCTCTGCGACCCTGCCTCTCGTCGTCGTGGGCGCCGCCCCGTACAGCAACAAGTACACTGAGCAGATCCAGCAGGCCGCCCGGGGCGACGAACGCATCCGTCTTGTCGGTGGCGTGTACGACCAGGAGCTCCTCGACGCGCTGTACTTCCATGCCCTCACCTACGACCACGGTCATTCCGTCGGCGGCACGAACCCGTCGCTGCTGCGGGCCATGGGTGCCGGAACAGCGACGATCGCCTTCGATGTGCAGTTCAACCGCGAGGTGCTCGACGGCGACGGGTGGTTCTTCACGACACCCGAAGAGGCAGCGGCCGCGTTCGAACGCGCCGAGGCCGACCGTGCCGGGACGCGCGAAAGCGGACGCCGCGCCCAGGAGCGCGCGCAGGCGGTGTTCCGCTGGGACAAGGTGGCAGACGCCTACGAAGATCTCGCTCGACGGCTCTCATCGGGCCAGAGCGTGCACCGGATCGCTCGCCGTGCCCGCCGACGGGCGGAGGACTGGTGACCGGCTCCACTTCCCGGACCATCCTCGTCGCGCACCCGGGTGCCGAGATGTTCGGCTCCGACCGCATGCTGCTCGAGAGCGTCATCGGCTTCGTCGCGAGCGGTGCGCGCGTCGTCGTCGCACTGCCGGGGCGCGGAATGCTGGACATCGAACTCCGCAGGGCCGGGGCAGAAGTCGTCATCATCCCGATGCTCGTCCTGAGAAAGGTCCTGCTCACGCCCCGGGGCCTGCCGACGCTCTTCCGCGATATGTTCCGCGGCCTCGGCGCATCCTGGCGGCTGATCAGTCGGGTGCGCCCTGATGTCGTCTACGTGTCGACCCTCATCATTCCGCAGTGGCCAGTGATCGCTCGGCTGCGTCGCTGCCATACGGTAAGCCACATTCACGAAGCGGAAGCTTCTGGCAACCGCCTGGTGAACGCGCTGCTCTACCTCCCGCACCTGGCGTCGAATCGCACGCTCATCAATAGTCGGTTCAGCCTCGAGACTCTCCGTCGCTCCCTACCTCAGCTCGCCGATCGCGTGGAGGTCGTATACAACGGCGTCGCATCACCTCCTGATCCATCACCGCCGCGGTCGCGATTGGAGAGAACCCTGCGCGTTCTCTACGTCGGGCGCCTTTCTCCGCGAAAAGGGCCGGACGTCGCGATCCGCGCCGCTGGCGAGCTAGCGCGCACCGGGCAAAGGGCGACCGTCACTTTACTCGGGGCCGTTTTCCCGGGGTATGAGTGGTTCGAGGAGGAGCTGCGAGCCCTCGCCGAAGAGCTGGCCATAGACGTCACATTCGCCGGTTTCCACCCGGATATATGGCCGTTCCTCGACCAGTCCGATGTTCTCGTCGTCCCCTCTCGGGTCGATGAACCGTTCGGGAATACGGCCGTTGAGGGCGTGCTTGCCCTCCGTCCAGTCGTGGTTAGCGACAGCAGCGGTCTGCGAGAGGCTGCGAATGGGTACGACACAGCGTTATTGATCGCGCCCGACAGCCCAGAGGCACTCGCTCAGGCGCTCGCCGACGTCGTCGCCCGTTGGCCCGAAATGGTAGCGACGACCCCGCGAAGCCGCGTCGACGCCCAAGAGCGGCACGCCCCCGAGCTGTATCGACGACGAATCGCCCAAGCCCTCGGCCTGGCCACGGGCCCACTCACGACTGGCTGAGCTGCTGAATCTGATGCATTCCTCGAGAGACCTGCGTCGCGAGAGCTGATGTCTCTGCGAGCACCCCTTTCACCCCCTGGACGTGCGCCCTCCGTCGTCCATGATGAAAGTCCGGGATGTCCAGTTGCGCCATCGGCGAAGCCGCCCGTGTGAACAGCCCTCTTCGCGGCTGAAGGTCGAGCGTTCCCCGTCGTGCATCGAGAAGAAAGGCGTACGCAGCAAGGGACTCGGCGCGCAGGGTACCTTGAACCAACTTCAGTTCCGCTGCATCGAACGGTTTTCGTCCCAGTTCGACGGCTTCCCGGAGAGTGAAGAGGCCACCCCTGCTGCTGGGCAGCAGTCGAGCGGTTGCAGCGCGCTCCTCGCGGGATGCAACGACGATCAAGTCATGGCGCGCGAGCTGCCCCGCATTCAGGGCAGTGGAATGATGTCTTTCTGCGTAGGCGATGCCCTCGGGCTCGGCTGCGATCACCGCAGCACCTATCTCGCAGATCCCGAGGCCTGACGAGGTTGCCGTGCCAGCGCTGCTCACCGCCACGTCGACGTTTTTCGCGGAGGATGAGGCGAAGGCAAAGGCCATGACGGGCGAACGGCAGATGTTCGCCTTGCACACGAACAGGATCGCCGTCACCGAAGCCTCCCGCTCTGGAGCGATGTCGCCGGCTGACCCCAGATCAGCCTCACGTCGCTACGGCTCCATCGTATACAGGTACTTCTCTTTCTTCTGCTCGCGCACGTTGTTGAGCACCAGGCCAGCCAGATTCGCCCCAACCCCTCGGAGCGCGGCCAGGCAGCGCTCCAACTGCGCACGTGTCGTCTTTCGCGTATTCACAACAATGATCGTGCTGTCCACATACTGGGAGATGATCGTTGCGTCGGCCACCGAGAGCAGCGGAGCTGTATCGATAACCACGAAGTCGTACCGCGGGCGGAGGCCCTCCACCAGCTCCGTCATCTTCTGGGAGGCAAGCAATTGCGCAGGATTCGGCACGTGCTCACCTGCAGTGAGCACGTCGACTCCTGCGGTGCTGATCACGGCATCGTCGAAGGTGACGGCGTCGACAAGCACCGATGCCAAGCCAACCGCATTCTCGAGACCCAGGACGTTCGCGACGTTAGGCCGCCGAAGATCGGCGTCGACGAGAAGCACTCGATTTCCCATCTCGGCGAACGCGAGGGCTGTGTTGACCGACATGGTCGTCTTGCCCTCCCCTGCGATGGAGGAAGTGACCGCGAGAACGCCGATCTGATGCTCGACCGCCGAGAATCGCAGTGCCGACCGAACCTGCCGGAATGCCTCTGCTGCCGATCCATTGGGGCTGATGAGGAAGGCTGCACCCTGCGCGGGGTTGCGGCGACGGGGAACCAAACCGAGGACCGGCAGGTCGGTGACCCCCTCGAGGGCCGCGACGGAACGCACTCGGCGGTCCAACAGTGCCCAAGCCGATAGTGCGAAGAGAGCACCGAATGCGCCCAGCACGACACCCAGCACCGCATCTTGCGACTTATTGGGTGAGGACTGGAATTGGGCGGGGACGCCCGGGTCGATCACGCGCGCACCCACTGTAGATTCACCGCGATCGTCCTTCGGCGCGATGTCATAGACGACCTCGGTGAGATTGTCAGCGACGGAGTTGGCGATCTCTGCGGCGTCGCGGGGGTCGGCCGACGCGGCGGTTATATCGAGGATCACCGTGTTCTGCGGGATGGTCACAGCGACCGCCCGCCGCAATTGCGGCAGAGAGATGTCGATGCCCGCCTCGGCTAGGTCCTCGACCACGGGCTCGAGCACGGCGCCGGAGGTGGCGAGCGAAGCGAACGAGAGCATCTGGTTCTGCGTATACGCGGAGCCCTGGTTGATGTCGGAGCCACTTGTCGCCGATCGCATGGAGAAATAGATCGAGGCGCTCGAGTGGTAGATGGGCGTACGTGTCGAGCTGTATCCGAATGCGGCGGCACCGCCGACGATCGCTGCGAGGACGACGACCCACCACAGCTGGAGCAGCACACCCGGGAGTCGTGCGGCTGCGTTCTGTGACGGGTTCACGGGACCTCCAAGATAGATCGCTCATCGCCGGACGTGATGAGAGCGGACCGACGACGAGAGGACTCAACACTACAAGCCGCGACGGCCACGCCCGCGACGAACCAGAGGAACTGCGCGTATTGCGTGATGAGCGCGACGGTAGCCAACGCCGGCAGCTGGCTCAGCACCGCCACCGCGGCTGGATTCCCCCTGCCGCTGAACACCACCGCGGCGCAAACGGCCAACATCACCACGAATAGAGCCAAAGGAATGAGCCCGTGCCTCAGTCCAGTGAGGATCAGAGCGCTGTCGATGGATTGGAAGCCGCCGTAGTAGTCGATACCGTCGGCGGACACTTCTCGAGCGGGGGTCACTCCGATGTAGACCATCTGACGCACTAGGGGCAACAGGTCGGCCCGATACTCCGCACTTCCTGCCGCTTCTTCCCCCGCGTCATCGAAGACCGTGGAGATCAGGGGCATCGCGACCGCAGTCGCGATCAAAGTCACGCAGGAGACAGCAATGCGATGCGCGGGCCGGATGTATCTCCCGAGGAAGAGGGCGGCGAAGACGACGACGAGCACAAGTCCGACGAGTCCGATTCGGCTGAAGGTCATGACCACTGCGGTCGTCACGATCGCGAAGGCCGTCGCCTTCACCCACAGTCGCCACGGCGTGGCGAGCAGGAAGGCGCTCGAGACCGCCAGGCTCGAGCCGAGCGAGATTGAATGGCCGAACGCCCCCTCCGCACGGAGCAATCCGCCCCGGTACTGCAGACTCGTCCACATCTCCCCGGCGACGCCGGGAAGGGTGACGTAGAGATTACTGCCGCTCAGGAACTCCGCGATCGCAAGGACGGAGGCACCCACTGCCCCCACACTGATGCAGATCGCGATCCACTCCATGCCCACCTGGGCGAACGCCACTCGCCCCCAGGCATATGGCAGTAGCCATGAGAGCACGGAGTACTGGACGTGCCCAGGGACGCCGCCGAAGAGGAGTCCGAGAAAGATCGACACGAATGCGCCGACCACAAGTGTGTCGATCACGGTCCATCGGAGCTTCGATTGCGGCGCGCAGGCGGCGAGGCTCGCGATGGTCAGGATGTCCAGCACAGTCAGGGTGATCGACTGGATGGAAAAATTGACGTACACGGGCGTGAAGAACAGCGCAGCAGCCCAAAGCGCCACGGCCCATCGGGAGTCGCGGCGATACAGCAACCACAGCGCCAGTCCCGCGTTCGCTGCGATCAACAGCACCGCGACCGTGGTGAGCGGATTTCCAGCCACTGTGCCTCCCCGAGAGTCGATGATAGCGTCGTCCACTGTGAGCCGAGCAGCGACCGACGATTCGACGCGCATAGGGTGGATGGACAGCGTCCGTGGTCTAGCCATCGTGCTGCTGCTGCTGTGGCATGCCAGCGCGGTCCCCGAGCTCTACGACGTTCAGATGCCCGAGTTCATCCGTTCGGCGAATGCCTTCTTCATGCCGTATCGCATGCCGACGCTGATGCTTCTCTCCGGCTTGCTCTTGGCGCGCTCGCTGCAGAAACCGCTACCGACGTATATCGCAGGGAAGCTGGCCATGATCGTGTGGCCGTATGTGGTGTGGGTGCTCATCGCCAAAGCAACATTCTTGGATGTGGAGGGCCTGCCCTGGTGGCACTGGCGCGCGTGGTACGCCACCTCCTACCTCTGGTTCCTCTTCTTCATCGCGGTCTACTATCTCGCCGCGCCCATGTTCTCTCGGCTTCCCGCGTGGATTCCAATAGGTCTGGCTGCCGCAGCGGGGCTCGTGCTCCCTTATGGGAGTGTCGAGCAGCGACTCGCGTACTTCGCTGTCTTCTTCTTCGTCGGCAACTGGCTGGCCCGGCACCCGAGTGCGCTCGAGCAGGCGACTCACGGTCGCGCAATACTTTTGGCCGGCGTGCCCGTGATCGGTTTCGGCATTGCGGCATGCCTGTGGACGGACCAACTGCAGTATTCGGTATGGGGCGCGCCGATCAGCGTCGCCGGAGCCTTGTTGTGCGCTGCCCTGTTCTCCCGACTCGAGCGCCGGGGCCGTGGGCAACCGATGCTGCGGTTCGTCGGACGATCCTCGATCGTGTTCTACGTCAGTCACTTCCCCGTGATGGCACTCGTCACCCTCGCTGCGGGCGACCATCTGCAACCGTTGATACTTGCCTGCGTCAACCTCGCAGCAGCGGTGCTCGTCGGCTGGGCGCTCGCTCTGCGGAAAGAGCGCATCCCCATCAGGTGGCTATTCCAAGCCCCCCGCCCGTTCGCGCGCGGGATGGAGAAGATACTCGGCGGGGCCACTCGGCGCCCTGCAATATAGGAACCCCGAACGACCGCCACGGTATGATGTGACCGGTGGCTACGGTCATCCTGGGGAGGAAAAACAGTGCGAGTACTGGTTGCATGGGCTGGGGACACATCGCCCAACCTTGGAGTGAGAGCACTGGGCCGCGGCTCCGTAGATTTGCTCCGTCGCGTCTGGCCGGACGCCGAATTCACGCTCATCGACTTCGGCAACCGCCCGCAGTCCATCCCGTGGGGCCGTCCGCGATCGCTTGTCAAGGAGCGTGTGCTGGGGCGGGCAGGAATGATGGATTGGCTGTCGCAGTTCGATCTCCTCTGGGACACTCGCTCCGGGGACAGCTTCGCTGACATCTATGGCGCGGAGCGCCATGCGAAGATGTCGCTCGTCCATGAGTTCGCCAGCCAGACCGGCATGACCACCGCCCTTGCTCCGCAGACGATCGGCCCGTTCACGAGCAGGCAGGGCCGCTTGCTCGCACGACGTAATCTGCGGCGGTCCTCCCTCGTGTTCGCGCGAGACCCGATCAGCGCAGCGGCCTCGGCTCGGCTAGGCCGCCCGGTGGACGTCAGCGCCACCGACCTGGTCTTCGGAATCGACCAGCCAGCGACGACCGGAGAATTGTCGGACGTGCTCCTCAACGTGTCCGGATTGCTGTGGCGAGGGAGCGATCACGTGGACAGCGAGCGCTACCGGGAACTCATCCGCTCACTCATTCCCGCCCTGATCGCGGAAGGACGCCGGGTGACCCTGCTCCCCCACGTCCTCGACTCTCACGACCCTGACAACGACGTGCCCGTCTCGCGAGAACTCGAGAAGGAGTTCGACGGCCTCATCGACGTGCGGGTGCCGATCGATCTCGAAGATGCTCGCTCAGTGATCGCCGGCTCCGAGCTCGTCATCGGGGCGCGGATGCACGCGTGCCTGAACGCATTGTCCACCGGAACGCCAGCCGTCGCGATGGCCTACTCTCGCAAATTCCGGCCATTGATGAGCGAGTTGGGCTGGGAGCACGTGGTTCCGCTGGATGACCGGGATCTGGGCCTTCACGCCGTGATGGCCCAGGTCAGGGCGCCGGGTCTCGCGCAGCGCGCCGTCGATGCCCGAGCCACGGGTCGATCCCTCCTCGGTTCCGTCGCACAAAGGCTGGAGCAGCTCGCGTGAGCGGGGTGCGCACTCGGGTAGACGAGGTCGTCAGTCGCGACGCATGCAGTGGCTGTGGGTTGTGCACGCATCTCGACCGAGCGCTGCGGATGGATTACGACGCGGACGGGTACCTGCGGCCTGTCTCGATCGGAGCGCCCGACGAGATCGACGATGCCCAGCGCCTGTTCGACAGGTCGTGTCCAGGTGTGATCGTTCGTGCGCCACGGATCCCCGGGCGTCACCGTCACGATCTGCTCGGCGACTATGTCGAAGCGTGGGAGGCGTGGGCTGTCGACGAGGAGGTGCGGTTCGCTGGCAGCAGCGGAGGAGCGCTCACGGCCCTGCACTCCTGGCTTGTGGCCACCGGGCGCGCAGCCAGCATCATCGGCGGTGCGAAGGACCCGGCGGAACCCAGGCGCTCCGTCGCCGTGAAGATCATGACCAGAGAACAGGCAATCGCCGCAGCCGGCTCACGCTACGCGCCGCTTGCCACCCTGTCTCACCCCGATGCGCTCACCGCCTCGGCGGTCACCGCCAAGCCCTGCGAGGCATCAGCGCTGCGCGCCTTTGCCGGCAGCGGCACCGACGCTCCGCTCATTCTCTCGTTTTTCTGCGCCGGGACGCCCAGCCAGAAGGCTACGGACACTCTCCTGTCGTCTTTGGGCATGCCGCCGGAATCGAAAGTCGATGACCTCTGGTACCGCGGCCAGGGATGGCCGGGTCGGTTCACCGCCGTATCGGGTGAGAATCGCGTGGACGCGGAGTATGAGAGCTCCTGGGGCAGCACTCTCGGACCGACGACTCAATGGCGTTGCAAAGTCTGCGTCGACGGTGTGGGCGAATCTGCCGACATCGTATCGGCCGACTCCTGGGCGACAGACGAACGGGGCTACCCGCAATTCGCCGAGGACGCAGGCATGAGCGCGCTGATCGCAAGAACGCAACGCGGGAGAGACGTCATCCTCGAGGCAGTCTCCGAAGGTGTCATCGCCGTTCGCCCCCTCGGTATGTCGCGGCTAGCGGGTGCGCAGCCGCTGCAGACGACCCGGCGTCGCTATCTCCTGGCTCGTTTGATCGGCTCGCGTCTGGCCGGCCGCGTGCCCCCGAGATATCGTCGGTTTCGGTTCTTCACCGAAGGCCTCCGCGACCCGCGCACATTCGTCAGGGTATTGCGCGGCACGCGCCGCCGCGTCCGCCAGGCAATGCGACAGTCGTGAGTCCGTCACTGGCGCACACCGCCGCACGGGGAGCGTTCTTCACGATCCTGGCTCAGATCGCAAAGATCGTGCTCCAGTTACTCGCAGTGGTGATCCTGTCCCGTCTGCTGTCTCCTCACGACTACGGTCTCTTGGCCATCGTCCTCGTCGTCGTCGGTGTCGGCGAAATTTTCCGGGACTTCGGACTCACCTCTGCCTCCATTCAAGCCCCCGAGCTCACCACCGGGCAGCGCGACAACCTGTTCTGGGTCAACGCCGGCATCGGGGTGTTGCTCACGGTGGCACTGTATTTCCTCTCCTGGCCGATTGAATCAATCACGCGCGAGGCTGAGATCCTGGGAGTCGTGCAGTGGCTCGCGCCGCTGTTCCTCTTGAACGGTCTCGCCACCCAGCACCGCGCGAATCTGTCGCGCGAGCTCAAGTTCCGAGCGCTCGCCATCACGGAGGTGACCGCGACAGCCTTGGCTCTCGCCGCCGGCATCGCTGCAGCGCTGCTCGGAGCCGAGTACTGGGCACTTGTCCTTCAACAACTGGTGCTCGGAACCGCGATGCTCGTGGGCTCCGTGATCGCGGGTCGGTGGCTGCCTAGGCTGCCATCGCGCAAGCACAGCATTCGGAGCATGCTCCATTTCGGGTGGAACATCGTCGCTACCAACATGCTCATCTACGGTGGATCGCAGATCGACACAGTCATCATCGGACTGCGCTTCGGAACGACATCCCTCGGTCTCTACAACCGCGCATTCCAACTGGTGATGACGCCTCTCGGTCAGGTGCGGGCACCGATGAAGGGCGTCGCGCTCCCCGTCCTGTCTCGAGTGCAGGAGGATCGGCCGCGCTTCGACACCTACATCGCCTCTGCGCAGCTCGCCCTCGGCTACGCTCTCGGGATCCCGCTCGCACTGCTGGTGGGCCTTGCAGAACCGGTGGTTTCGGTGATGCTCGGTTCGCAGTGGGGCGACGCCGCCCCTATCGTGAGGTGCTTCGCCATCGCTGGGATGCTGACGACCCTGTCGTACGTGGGGTACTGGGTCTACCTCTCGCGTGGTCTCGGCAAGCAGCTGTTCCGCTACACCATCGTAACCACGCTCATCAAAGCAGCGTGCATCGCGGTGGGGTCGATGTTCGGGCTAGTCGGCGTCGCAGTCGCGTTCGCCATCGCACCCGCCATCGCCTGGCCGCTCTCGATCGCATGGCTCGCGCGGATCACGCCCATGCCGGTACGTCGCCTCTATGCAGGAGCCGCGCGAGTTCTTCTGCTCGCCGGCGGCGTTGCGCTCGCGGCTTATGGCACGAACGCGACCGGCCTGCCCTCCGTCGCATCGATCGGCGTCGGAATCCTGGCAGGCGGAGCAGTTGTCGGTCTGCTCCTCGTCTTCCCGGTGTTCCGGCACGATCTGAAGAGCCTGGTCGAGTTCGTGAAGCTCATGCTGACGCGGTAAAAAAGTGACGCCCGTCCGACCGGGGGCGGACAGGCGTCACCTTCGTGAGTCTCGGAGTGACTCTACTTCACCAGCAAGTCGTCGAACAGTACGGCAACCGGCCCATTCGTCGCGCTACCGGACAGGTACGTGAGCATGCCCACCTGCCCGGCTTGCTGCAGTTCCGCCTGCGAATCGGTCGTCGTGACCGTCCACGCGGCCGGTTCTGTAGTTCCGACCGGCCACACATTCCCGTTGAGGGTGGTGGTCCCGCCAACGCTCAGGAGCTGCAGACGCAGATTCAGCTGCGCGTTGGCCGAATGAGTGTATCCCGACAACGAGCGGTTCGCGATGGTCGTCTCGACACCGCCAACTACCTTGGCGATACTCACCGTGACGACGCCGGACGAGGCGATCCGCAGCTTCAGGCGATACTCTCCGGCCGTCGTCTTGCGCGAAGTCAGGTTGACGTGAGCACCACCACCGTTCGCCACACGGTCGGTAGCGACGACCACGCGCGCGTCGGAGTCGAGCACGCTCAACCCGGCGAGTGCAGCCCACCTCGTCTGGCCTGGCCCGGTCGTGAATCGCGCGGTTCCGCCAGCGACGCTGAGTCCAGCTGTGCCTGTCCAGGCGCCGCCGAACGGTGCAGTGCCGAGTCCCGGATCGATGTTTCGGTCGAAGTCATCCTGCGCGACGGGGTCGCCCGCAACCGGCGGCGCGGTGACCGTGACATTTCCGGCGAACGCCGCGCTCGCCGAGCCCTCACTGTCCGTCACCGTCAAGGTGACGGGGTATGTGCCTGCAGCAGCGTAGGTGTGCGTAGGATTCGCCTCGGCCGATGTCGAACCATCGCCGAACGACCATGCGTAGGCGGCAATGGTCGCTCCGTCCGACGCTGCGGACCCTGAGGAATTGAAAGCCACGGCGAGATCGGTGGCGCTCGCTGTGAAGGTCGCGACAGGATCGGCGTGTGGCGGGTCCACTGCAGGTCCGATCGCCGTCACATTGTCCACGGCCACGACAACCGGCGCGTTCGTCGTGCTCCCCGACAAATACGAGAGCACCCCGATCTGTCCAGCGCCCTGCAGCTCGGCTGTGGTATCAGACGCGGTGACGAACCATTCGGCCGGCTCACTGCCGCCTGCTGGCCAGACCTTGAGCCGCAGCGCGGTCACTCCCGAAACCGTTACGGTCTCCAACCGCATCAGCAGCTCGGCGTTCGCGGTCTGCGTGTAGCCGGTTAGCACCTTGCTGACCAGCTGCGTCTCGGTTGTTCCGAGCTGTCGGGCGAGGCTGACCGTAACCGCACCGGTCGACGAGATACGGAGCTTCGCCCGATAATCACCGGCCGAGCTCTTGTGTGTAAGGAGGTTGAAGTGCACGCCACCTCCGTTCGCGACTTTATTCACCGAAACCTGAGCAGTGACATTCAGGTCTCCCGCGTTCACGCCGCTGAGCATGCTCGAACGAGTCTGCCCCGGATTCATCGTGATCCGCCCCGTTCCCGTCTCGACGCTGAGACCGGCCGCACCGGTCCAGACGCCGCCGACGGGTGCGGTTCCCCAACCAGATCCTGACTGACGCTCGAAATCATCCTGGGCGACGAAGTTCTGAGCCGCGACGCTGATGCTCTTCACGACAGGCTCGCTGATCGCGCCCAGGCTATCGCTGACCGTGAGAGTCACCGAGTAGGTACCAGTCTCTGCGTACGGGTGCGAAGGGCTCACACCTGAACCGGTGCTTCCGTCGCCGAAGTCCCACGCGTAGGTCAGGGCCGCGCCGTCTGCAGCTGTCGACGACGTCGCGTCGAAGGTGGCGGTGAGTCCCGTCGCCGTCGAAGTGAAACCCGCCGTCGGCGCTTGGTGCGTCACTGTGACCTGTGAGGTCGCCGGCGTACTCACCGCTCCTTCGCTGTCCGTCACCGTCAAGGACACCGTGTATTCTCCGGCTGCCGGGAAGGTATGGGTGGGCGCCGCTTCTGTGGACGTCGCTCCGTCCCCGAAAGTCCAGGCGTACGAGGCGAGAGTCGCACCGTCGGTCGTGGTCGACGCGGAGGCATCGAACGCCACCGACAGACCCGCAGGTGCAGAGGTGATGACTGCGGTAGGAGCGAGATGCGGCGCTGTGGCGACGACGGAGATGGACTTCGTCGCTGTCATGTTGGCGCTGTCGCGCACGGTCACCCTTACTTCGTATGTTCCAGCCGCCTGATAGACGTGCGATGCGGTGACCCCTGTCGCGGTCTGCCCGTCACCGAAATCCCAGGAGTACTGAACGATCGACCGCCCTGCCGGCGCGGTGGATCCCGATGCGTCGAGCGTCCACGCGAGGTCGTCACCTGTTGCAACGGCGTCCGCGCTGGGTCGAGCCAGTTCCGCGCCCACTGCGTAGTGAGCGGCGACCTGATCAGCGCTCAGACTTGTGGGATACACAGCGACCTCGTCGATCCGCCCGCTGAACGACGATGAACTCGGCTGATTCGGCCAGCCGCCCAGGTTGTCTCCGCCCACGCGCCAGAACCCGTCATACGCCTGGGCCGTGGTCGTGTTCGGGTCGGAAGCGACGAGCACGCCGTCAACGTAGAGCTTCATGCCGCCGGCGCCCTGAGAAGCCACCACGTGGTGCCAGGCACCATTCCGATATGACGACGGAGAGGTGATGGTTCTGACCGCGCCGGGGTAAGCACCGAAGACCAGGCGCCCGTCATTCTGCATATAGAGATGACGATCGTAGCTTCCCGAGTTGCCCGTCGCAGCATTACCGAAACCGATGAGCTTGCCTCCCGAAGAGGTGGTCGTGTTGAACCACATCTCCACGGAGTACGTCGACGGACCGGCCACGCTCCGAGGCGAAGCGATACCGCTCGAAGCCGAGCCATTGAAATTAGCGGAACCACCGCCTGCGTCCGCCCCGATCGCAGTTCCGGCTGACCAAGTCACGCCCGAACCGACGACGCCGTCGTTGGACCCAGCCCAGTCGACAGCACCATCTCGATTGCCGAGCCTCCAATAGGTGGCCGGGTCGTCGTTCAGCACAGCGTTCGCGTACTCAGAGGGCGGCGTCGAACTTACCGTCACCGATACCGAAGCACTCGATGTAGCATTGCCGTCACCGTCTCGAGCCACCACGCGGTACGTCTGAGCAGAGCCGGAGGGCAGCCCCGTGTCCTCGAGCGTCACCTGCGGCATATTCCAGAAGGTGGAGCTGGCAGTCTTTGAGGAGACAGGTGCCGCTGCGCCGTCGCGCCAGAGCTCGTATGTCAGGTTGAGATCGTCCCGATCCCAGTTCGCGGGAATGGAGACACGCACGGATTCGGCGCGAACGGACTTCGCAACGGGCACCCATGCGGCGCCCGTGAGCCGTGGAGCCTGCTTGGCGCCACCGGCGGGGTGCGTGGAGAAACGTGCGATCCCCTGGTTGCGCTGGGAGTTCACATAGGGGAACTCGCCTCCGACGACGACGTATTCCCCGTTGCCGGTGACGGTCCAACCCGCCTGGCCCGAGCCCGACGCCGTGCCTGTAGTCCAATCCGGGTACCAGTTCACCGCAGCCGGCGCAGGGTAACCGCCCCAGTCGGCATAGATCGAGTTGACTGAGGGCGACGTGGTCAGGGTTCCCTTCTGCGCCGCCGTGTAGATCGTGGCGTGCCTCAGGTTTCCGGGCGCGGGGTACGCCTGCGGAAGGCCGCCGGCGGTCTGGCAATCGTGCTCGTGACCCGTGCTGTAGACGTTCGTGCCGTCCGAGTACACGCCGTAGTGGTCGCCGTGGCAGTCCGCGATCCAGCGCACCGCTCCAGTGCCCGCCTCGGCAGCGAAGAGACCCTCGAGGTTGCCGACCGTCTTGTCGGCGAACACCCACCCTGTGCCGTAGACGGCTGAGCCGTCCGTCGTCAGGGTCGAGATCCCGGCCTTTCCGGCGCTGCTGCCGGTTCCCCACCCGTTCTTGACCGTAGCGGTGACCGCCCAGGGCAGGACCGCACCGTTGTTCACGTCCAGAGCCGCGAGGCCCCTCTGCGAGGCGTCGTTCACCATCGCAAAGCGACCGCCGATGAGGAGCTTCTCCTGAGTCGGATCCATTACCATCGTGTCGACCTGACGATCGGTCGTGGGCGCCCACCCGAGAACCGCGCCGGCGCGGCTCACTGCGGCGAGATTCTTGCGCACCTGCCCGCCGGCGGCGCCGATCAGTCCACCGATGTAGATCGTCGAGTCGGTCGCGACGATTGCGTTCACATACGAACCGCCCATGGCCGGCTTGAACGAGGAGACCAGCTGCCCCGTGGCAGTGTCGAACGCTGCGAAGTTGAAACGGGTCTGACCGTCGACGGAGTTGAAAGAGCCACCGACGTAAAGACGCGTGCCGTCGGGCGACACTGCGAGCGCTCGCACCGTGCCGTTGATCTGCGGCGCAAAGGCCGTCGCGACTCCGGTGTTGATGTCGTAGGCGAGCAGATTGCTACGGGGCATGAGGTTGGCCCCTTGCGCCGCACCCGCCGGGCGGGCATTGGAGAAGGTACCTCCTGCGTAGACGGTGTTGCCGTTGATCACCTGCGCCAGGACGATGCCGGAGTCGATCTGCACCGTAGGCAAGGGGTCGGCCGTCACCGTGCTCTCATTGCGTTGTTCGATGGGCGCGCGCTGATCAGCAGCAGATGCAGGAGCCCCCACTCCGGTCGCGAAGCCCACGCCTATCACTGTCGAGGCCACCAGCATCGCCAAGAGGCGGTGGAGGCGAGAAGGACGGTTCATTCGGGTATCTCCTAGATCTCACCGACGAACAGCGCAACCGGCGCGCCCGCCACATACTCGACTGTGATGGAAAGGTCGTCCCGCTGCTCTGCGGGAATACCGAAGACATAGGTGCCCACTGCATCGCCGCCCGCGGCGATCTCGCCGGAGAAGGGCGCGGCGGGAGCGGAAGTGGTCGGCTGACCGAAGGCGCCGTCAGCGCCGGTCAGCGAGACCATCACCGAGCTGAGATCGACGGTCGAATCGGTGCCGTTCGTGATCTTCAGTCGCACCGCGACGGCCGGACCGGCGATCTCCCCGGGGGTTTCAGCCTTGGTCTCTACACGTTCAGCCTCCGTGACGGCGATGACCATCCCGTCGTCGAGTTCCGCGGGTCGATCCAGCGGAGTCTCTGCCGCGGCGGCAGCTGGAACGGGCTGATCCTCTTCAGCCACGACGACGTCGTCAACCGTCCCCCCGCGCGGCGCAGGCACAGTGGCCGTGGCGACAGGATCAGAGTTCTGCGATCCGTCAGCGATCGGTTCCGAGGTGCATCCAGCGAGCAGCAGCCCAGCTACGAGCACAGCTGACGCGCCGAGCGCGGTTCTCCCGCATCCGAGTACGCTCGAATATTTGTTCCCCATGGTCATCTCCCCAGACGACGGCTGTCACGCGAAGACACGCGACAGATAATTCCCCAGTGAATCTCCCGCCCCACGCGGGAGAGGGCCGCGCGCCCCAATCACGCAGACGGCCCTTCAGCGCCAGAATATCACGGTTCGCGCACAAGGCAAGCAAAAAGTCGCCGACCGGTGCACACGTCGATGAGAACTACGACCCGACGGTCCGTCTCACCCGGGATCGAACGGCATCGAGCACCCGATCCCGCTTGGCGGTACGAAGGAATCGCCGGACCTCCCGCTCATCGGCGAACAGTTCTCGTCCAGTCCAGAAATCCGCGAGCATCGCAGTACCCGAAGCATCCAGCCGTCCCAGCGCCCTGCGATGCACAGCAAACAGGGGAGCCTCCCATCGGGTCACCTCCGCCAGCGCGGCGCCCACGCCCGCGCCGTCAGCGGCTCCGCCCCAGACGGTCGGCGACTGGATCGCTTCTCCGTCGAGCATCTCCGACCAGCCTCCACTGCGTCGCGCAACCCAGCCCGAGTACAGGAAGAACTCCGAGAGATTCTGCTTCACGAACTCCTCCGCGAAAGGGCGGCCCGAACGGTCGGCGACGTCGGCGATGACGGACTGCGCCACTTCTGTGTTCATCACGAACGGCGTCGACGTCGGTGGGAATCGGTCGGCAAGCGACTCGCTCAATCCGAGGTACGCCAGTGTCGTGCGCAGCCGAGGAAGAAGCGGATGCGCTGCGTAGCTGTGGAAGCCGCCACGAGCCCGCCCATCGGGCGTGACGAAGTCGCTGCGTGCGACCGACCTCACGAAGTGATTCTTCGCGTCGAGCAACACATACCACGGCGTCTCGACGGTTGTGGAGACCGAGATCTTCAGCACCTGTTGGAGGGTCCAGCCCGACGCAAACGGCAGATGGGTCAGTTCCTCGGCGCGGCCGATCCGGACTCGCGGCGCAAGCACTCCGTACTCGGAGAGGAGACTTCTGCGAGCACGCGTCCCGAGCCCCGGCGAGCCGTTGTCGATGACGATGATGGTCTCCACCACCGAGGCATCGAGGAACCGCGCCATAGAACGGGCCTGCAGCCGGAGAAGTGCGTCCTCCGCACGGAAGGTGACCGTGACGAACGTCAGGCCCTTCGTCTGCCCGTCGGTCATCGCATCGACCTGTCGAACGGCCGCAGCGGATCAGCGGCGAACTCGAGGACGTCGTCCGCGGTGAGTCTCGAGTCCGCCGTCGACCGGCTGGTCTCGAGACGGAGTCCGGGACCCGCCAGCTGCTGAGCCACCTCAGGAAAGCTGGAGAAGTGCGGACCGATGAGATGCCCGGCTCCGGCGAGAAGGTAGAGGTCGACGACAGACGACTCCAAGGCTCTCCGGGTGTTGTACCCGCCCTTGTCCTCTAGCGCGAAGGTGGAGGGGATGGCGTCCTGGATAGTCTGCTGCGCCTCAGGCGTGTCCGCTGATACGAAGAAGCTCACATCGCGCTCCGCGCGTATCTCCTTCATCCGCTGGACATACCACTCGACGGGAGAGTGCTCCAGTGTCTGAGCGTTCGAGACCGCGTGAGTCCGGACCATCACGCCGACGTAGGGTCGGCCCATCAATCTCTCACCATGCAAGGCGCGCACCCGATCCTCGATGGCGGCAACCGGCTCGAGCCGCTGGAGCAGTCGCCCCCACGGCTCGGAATCCGGCGGCAAAGTGAGGGCGTGCGGAGTGCGAATCTGCCAGACGCTGTCGTCTGCAGCCGATTCCATCCATTCGAGCGAGTGATTCCGGTAGGGATGCCGCAGCGAGAGCAGGCGTGATTCCGCAACCGAGATCCTGCGTTCGTCGAATCGCCAGAGGTCCGTCAGATCGGCGCCGAATCGCCTCCCGGTGGGCCAGGTGTAGGAGAACGAACGCCCTTGCGTCCGCGCCAGCGACAGCGCTCCGAGCGTCACCCGGAGCCGGTTGCCCAGACCGTGGTACGCGCCGATGAATGCGACGACCCGCTTCGACGAACTCTCACCCATGACGCGTCGCTGCCTCTCTTGCAGTGCGCACGAAGCGCCATCCCTCCCATGTTCCCCGAGCCGCGGGCCACAGAGTGCGAAGCGGCCGCACGAACTGGCGCCTCCCACCTCGAAGCAGAATGTCCCACGCCGCTTTCGGCGCGGTACGCACCCAACGTCGCTGTGCGGCCGGCGGCACATGTTTGGCAGCGAACACCAGACGGTTACGGGTGTTGAAACGGTAATAGATCGCTGACTTGGACCGGCCGCCCCCCTGGGTGCCGCCAGGGCTGTGGACAGCGACGATGCTCTCGTCCACCTTGATTCGACCGCCAGCCGCAACCACGCGGACGGAGAGATCCACATCCTCCCAGTACAGGAAGTAGTCGTCATCGAAGCCGCCGACGCGGTTCCACAGCTCAGCCCCCACCGCTAGGCAGGCTCCGCTGACCCAGATGGCTGAGGCGGCATACCGGCGCCCGCCCACCGCCCTGCGAAGGGATCCTGTGGCGAGATCCACTTCCATCGCCGAGGAGAAGTGGCCGCCGTCGGGACGCAACACCATCGGCGCGACGAGGGTGCCGGGCTCGGAGCCCGCCGCCACGAGGCGCGCGAGTCCGTCCTCGGGGATGTATGCGTCAGGGTTGAGCAGCACGAGCACCTCCGCTCCGCGCGCTATCGCCGCGCTGGCCGCGAGGTTCATGCCTCCGCCGAACCCCAGATTCGACGCCGGCGTCAGCAGGTTCCAGCCGGCACGCGCGCTGAGTGCGACAAGCTCCGCACGCTCCTCGGGCGTGCTGAGGTTGTCGACGATGACGACATCCATGTTCTCGGGAACCGCAGTCCTCGCGAGGTTCTCCTCCAGCAGACGGTGCGAACCGTAGTTGACGATTAGGAGCGCCGACCGGATGCTCATCGGGTCCGCTCGCCATCGATCCGCCTCATGTCGCGGAACCATTTGATCGCGGCCGCGATGAGAAAGACCAGGCAGCACACAGCCAGTGCGCCGTAGAGAAGGATGAATCCGGAGGTCCAGCCCCAGAAAACGAAAGCGGCGCAGAGGATGCCGAAGTCGGTCGGCAACAGCAGGAACGAGCGCATGCTCCCACCACCTCCCACGGCCGTGGATGAGGCCACGGACGCTTTGCCCTTCAGGAGGTCGTTGAGGATCATCCCGAAGAAGGTCGTGTTGGCCACCACAGCGAATATCAACGGAAAAGCAAGCATCCCGATGGACAGGATATCGACGCGCGCCAGGCCAACGAGCACCGCGAGGTGGAGACTGCTGATCTTCAAGGCGTCGATGAAGTGGTCGAGCCACTCCCCTGCAAGGGACCCACCCCCGCGCAGACGAGCAACCTGCCCGTCTGCCGAGTCGAGCGCATAGCCGACCGCGAGCAGAAGCCAGATCGCGAGACCGGACAGCAGGGTCACCGGGGCGGCTGCGATCAGGGCGATGCCCGTGAACGTGAACAGCGCGCTGACCAGGGTCACCTGATTGGGGGTCGCACCCAAACGGTATGCGACCGCCGCGAAGAACCGCCCAACCGGTCGATTCACGTAGAGCGAGTACGCGGGCGCGCCTGCAGCACGTCCCTTCTGCGCGGAACGGAGACGCGCGAGCGTCTGCGCGAATGACTCCGACGCGCCGGATTCCCCAACTTCAGCATGCGTGCTCACGAGGATCAGTATGCCCTGCTGCGCCCGCTGGCGGGTTCAGACGGTACATTGTCTCATTGGGAAGGGGGCGTTGTGGGGACTCTCCGTGTCATGCAGACGTTCGGCGTGCCGAGGCCGACGACGAATCCGTACATCGTGCAGCTCGCCGCTGCCCTCGAGGCCGAACCTCGGATCGAGCACTTGCCTTTCCGGTGGCACTCCGCGCTTTTCGGCGGGGTCGATGTGCTGCACGTGCATTGGGCGGACACTCTGCTGGCGGGACGTACGCCGCTCACGCGCTCAGCGAAGCGTGTCGCGATGGCCTTGTTGCTGCTGCGCATCAGAGTGCGTCGCATTCCGGTGGTTCGGACGGTGCACAATCTCAGCCTGCGTGACGCAGGTCGCATGGACGCGACGTTGATGCGGATGCTCGAACGACGGACGAAGCTTCGGATTCATCTGACTCCGACGACCCCGGATGAACCCGGGACGCCCTCGGTTGTGATTCCGCATGGACACTACGTCGAGTGGTTTGCCCAGTTCCGCCAGGAGGACATGGTGCCCGGTCGGATCGGATATGTCGGCTTGCTGAAAGTGTATAAAGGCATCGACCGGCTGCTACAGGCGTTCGGCGAGGCGAAGACCCCCGGAATCTCGCTCAGGCTCGCCGGCAAACCAGCCGACGAAGACACCGCTGCCTTCGTCGCCCAACGGCTACCTGCATTGCCGGACGCTCAAGCCGAGCTCCGGTATGTGAGCGAGGCAGAACTCGTCGCTCTCGTGACCTCGAGCGAGGTCGTGGTGCTGCCATATCGGGAGATGCACAATTCCGGGGCTGCCCTGGCCGCTCTTTCTCTGTCACGGCCTGTAGTCGTCCCCGCCAACCCGACCAATGCCGCGCTCGCTGAAGAGGTTGGGGCCGGGTGGGTGCTGCAGTTCGACGGAGCCCTCGATGGCGCTGCGTTGGACCTTGCGCTCTCTCAGTCGCGTTCCGCGGATCGCCCAGTCGGCCCCGATCTCTCCGGACGAGGCTGGTCCGAGGCCGGGAGACTCCACGCAGACGCTTATCTGCGCGTCGCGGGAGACCAAGCGCGAAGGAAAGAGCGACGGTGAATCGACATGTGATCGCGATACCGACATTTCGTAGGCCGAAGGCGTTGGTGCGCGCACTGCACGCGGTCGAGATGCAGCTCCATGAGGTGCATCCGCCGGACAATGCCATGATCCTCGTGATCGACAACGACCCCGCTGGGTCAGGACGCGCGACTGCTGAGTCCTTCGGCGTGCAGTACGTCGTGGAACCGTCGCCGGGGATTGCTGCCGTGCGGAATCGAGCTCTGACAGAGTGCGCGGATGCCGCGACGGTCATCTTCATCGACGACGACGAGGCACCCGAACCGGGCTGGCTTACCGCGCTCTTGAGCGTCTACCGTCGCTTCTCGCCGACCGCGGTGGCGGGCAAGGTCGTCACCACCTTCCCCAGCGATACTGAAGAATGGGTCCGTGCGAGCGGCGCCTTCATACGGCCACAACGCAGGCATGAGCAGCTGATGACCGAGGCTGCGACGAACAATCTGCTCCTGGACATCGCCGAGATTCAGCGCCTCGGGCTGAGGTTCGACGAGCGATTCGGTCTGACCGGCGGTAGCGACAGCATGTTCACTCGGCTCTTGACCGCGCGAGGGGGAACCATCCGGTGGGCCGAGGATGCCGTCGTGGTGGAACAGGAGGACGCTGGGAGATTCACACGCGCCTGGATACTCATGCGGACGTTCCGTTTCGGTAACACCTCTACTCGGGTGACGATCGCACTCGCCGATACCGCGGTGGCACGCGTCAGTGCTCGCGCGAGAATGGCGGCACGGGGTGCAGTCCGTATCGTCGGCGGTGCTGGTCGATGGGTGCTCGGCGCCGTGTCAGGATCTCTGCCTCATCGTGCCCGCGGGCTACGAACCGCGTACCGCGGGGCGGGGATGGTCGCCGCCGCGACGGGCTATGCGCATGACGAGTACGGCCGTCGGCGCGCAAAGCAGGCCGCCTGACCCGCGCTTCCTTCCCCGGCGAGGATGGCCACACCAGCCCCCCTCGGCCACCGAGCGGCTGGATATCACGACGATGAGGCCCGGCGCTCACGAGCGCCGGGCCTCATCGTCGGTCATGCCGCTGGGCATCGGCGTCCGATGTCAGTCCAGGACAACGAAGGAGTTGGCAACGGCCTTGGTGGCCTCCCAGATGTTTCCACTGAGTGATGGGGCATTGGTCTGAGGAGCGATCACCGCACATGTGCGGTGGAGACGCTCCGGCCCGAAGACATTGCCCACGATCGACGGGCGGATGGGCTGCGGCGTGGCGGCGATGTTGATGCTGCATGCCCCGCCCTGGATGTAGTTATCCCGGATCGTCAGAGTGCCCAGTTGTGCGAGGCTCTTGTTCTGAGTCACCTGGATCGCTGCATTATGCGCATCTTCCAGCCTGTTGCCCTCGATGAGAATGGAACCGCCCGCTTCGATCTGAATCGAATCGTCGTGCGTCGCCGCCCCGTTGCGGAGCGGATCGCTTGCCCAATACGAGCTGTCGTGCAGCCATGAGGCTCGCACCGTGACGTTGTTGCCGATGATGCGGATCGGATCCACCACGTTATAGATCTCGACGCGTTCTGCGACGAAATTCGACCCGAATATGCCGTTCCAGCGCGGATTCTCGTACGCTGCGTAGATCTCGGAATCCCTGATCGTAAAGGGCTGACCGGAGACAACGTTGGACACCAGACCGACGCTGTTGGCGTTTTGCCCGCCCACGATGCGGGAGTTCCGGATGACGACCCCCGGCGCTTTGATGATGATGGAACCGCGCACCTCAACACCGTCGATCACCGTGTTCGCTTTCTCGACGACAAGGTCACCGTTGTGCACGGAGAGAGCAGTTCCCTGCGGTACCCCCGTGTTCGTGGCGTCTGGTAGATCGCCACTGGAGGTCGCCGGCCGCGACGGTTCCGGGGTGGGCTTGGGAGCCGGTGCAGGCGGGGAAGACGGGGTGGGCTTGGGAGCCGGCGTGGGCTTGGGAGCCGGTGCAGGCGGGGAAGACGGCGTGGGCTTGGGAGCCGGCGCGGGCGCCTGCGGTGCAGCGACGGCTTTGAGCTCCAGTACGCGCGCGCTCAACTTGCCGCCTGATTGCTGCGCGTACAGAGTGAGTCGGCTCGACCCGGATTGCAGTCGATTCTTCGACTTGTCAGACGCCTTCACAGAAACGCTGGCGCCCTGACCGATCCGAGTCGTCGTCGTGAGCTTGACCTCGGAAGTTCCCGACACCGTCAGGTTGATCGAGAGTCGTTCTCCGGCACGGAGCTTCACTGGCAGTTGCTTCGCGGAGGAGAGCGAAGTCGACGTGTGCCCGGCGCCTGTCGTGTTGTTGCGTTTGATGGTGACAACCGTGATGCCAGTCGAGTAGACGCGCGCTTGAGCGACGTAGGCACCGCCCTTGCCCGTCCGGGCTTCGACGGATGTGTAGACGCTCGTCCCGGCCTTCGGGAGCGTGCTGAGGCTCAGGGTCGCCCGAGCACTCCCATCGGCGCTCGACGCGGAACTTATCGCAATCGTCCTCGTCGATCCGGGGCGGATGTCGTAGGTCTCCGCCGCCATCGCGGGCTGCGGAGACGCGACGCAGCACACGACGATCGCGGCGATCACGCTGGCGACCAACATAGGTCGCTCGCGGGGACGGTCTCGCTGGCGTCTGGGGAAAATGTCGCGGAGCAAAGTCATATCGAAAGTCGGGCCCTTTTCATGAAGAATCTTGCTTCTTACGCCGAGCCTGAACAGTTCTCCTTAAGCATCGCAGCCGGTCAAGCCGGCAACAGCGCTCGTCGGAACCGACGGAGCTCGGATCCCTCCCCCAGGGAGAACGATACATCATCGTTATCTACGGGATTCTCCGCGCAGCTCAGAGCTCGCCGGGCTTCATCGCCTCGGCGTCGATGGCCCGGATGATGCGCACGGTCGCGGTGTCCGGCTTCGGCTCGCCCGTCGTCGCGTCCGCCTTCACACGCCGTTTCGGCGCATATACGACCAGGGAGTGGAAGAGGAATCGCGCGAAGAAGGCGACGATGAGCGACAGCCCCGTCGCGAGCACGCTGGAGATATGCCAGGTCTCGACCATGAGCGCCATCACGGGGATCCGCAGTGCGGCTTCGACGTTGTTGAAGGTGAACGACGCGGCGAATCGGCCGCCCAGTCCGCGTGCGTCCGTGCGCATGTCTGCGAAGACGAACCGCTCCTGCAGGAGGAAGTTGCCGATGATCGTGACCTCGGCGCCGATGATCGCGGCCCATATATAAGGAACACCTGCGGCGGTGAGCAGCCACATGATCCCCAGGTTCGCGGCCGCGCCGATCACTCCGATGATCGCGAAGAGCGACATCTTGCCGAATCGGAGTCTGGCCAGGTGCGCCACGAAAGTCGCCCCCTGACGCAGGCTCGCCTTGGAGGTCCCGTGACGACGCTCGCCGAACTCCATCGGCACCTCGGCGATGCGGAGGTCCGTGCGAGCGAGGATCTCGAGGAGGATCTTGAATCCCTGCGGCTTGAGGGCGGCCAGGTCCAGACGCGACCGGTCGACGAGGAAGAACCCGGTCATCGGATCGGTGCTGCGGGCGAGACGGATCGGGAACATCGCCCGTGTCAGCCAGGTGGCCGCCCTGGAGACACCGAAGCGGACCGCCGTTCCCAAGCCGCTCGTGTCGCCGCCGCCGATGTATCTCGAGGCGGCGACGAGATCGGCACCGCCTTCGCCGTGCCTTCCCAGGAGAACGGGAAGCAGCTCGGGCGGATGCTGCAGGTCGCCGTCCATGACGATGCAGAGATCGTGCTGTGCGGCCTCCAGCCCGACGACGACCGCTCCCCCGAGCCCACCGGTGTTGTCGGCCCGGTGGATCACGCGCACGGGCAGCGGAGCATCGGCTGCCACCCGCTCGACCTCGGCGGCCGTGCTGTCTGTGCTGTCGTCGACGAACAGGATCTCGGCGTCGTACGCGGCGAGCGCGAGCGCGGTGCGGGCCACCAGTTCAGCGACGTTGTCGCGTTCGTTGAAGGTCGGCACGATGACGGTGACCGCTGTCCCCACTGTCCGCCCCCCTTCGCCTGTGCCGGCATCACTGCGGACTCCATAGTTCCATGTGTTCCTATGCGTCGGGAAACCGCGACCTGCTAGAGTGACGGGATGCGGCTGTGGGAGTCGCTGGGCGGATGGGGATCCGCCTCTGGGGAAATACTGATCTGGGGAGATCATGGGGACGCGCATCGGCTATGCCGTGGGTGCTTTCGACCTGTTTCACGTCGGGCATCTCAACCTTCTTCGTCACGCCAAGCAGCACTGCGACATTCTCGTCGCCGGTGTCGTCAGCGATGAGATGCTGCGGCAGGTGAAGGGTATCGAGCCCGTCATCCCGACCGTTGAGCGGGCGGAGATCGTCCGTCACATCTCGTTCGTCGATGATGTGTACGTCGAGACCACGCCGTCGAAGATGGATTCGTGGCGAGACGTGCAGTTCACGCACTTCTTCAAGGGCGACGACTGGCGGGGCACCGAGAAGGGCCTGCGGCTCGAGAGGGAGTTCGGGGAGGTCGGCGTCGAGGTCGTGTACTTCCCGTACACCGCGCACACGTCGAGCTCGTCGCTGCGTCGTGCGCTCGATGCGATCAGCGCAGGCGCGACCGTCGGCGGCGCTCCTGCGCTCGCGACGCGCTGACTGCCCCTGACTGACGGCGGGCGGGCCCGGGCCGGACCCTGCCGTCAGTCAGTTCGCGACGCCGAGCAGGCTGCGCGCCATCCGTGCGACGTGCGGCGGCGTGTGCGCACCGAGCCAGACCGTCCATTGCAGCGCCGGCTCCGCGCACGTCCACTCGACGCACCAGGAGTGCACCGCGTTCGCGAGGCGCTCGCCTTTCGCATGCTGACGGGCACCGTCACCGCGCAGCAGCCACCGCACGGACACTCCCTCAGGCACGTCGATGTGGCGGAACTGGATGCGAGCGGCCGCCTCGATGAGGATGACCCCCTCGGCATCCCACGGCATGCGAGCGGCGATGGCGGCGATGGCCCCGGCATCTGTCGAATCACCCGCGATCAGCACGACTCCCTCGATGTTCTCCCAGTCCGGATCCTCGAGGTGCTCGCATGCGCTGTTCATACGCCCGAGTATAGGTAAGGGTACCCTTATCTATCAATGGCGGATCAGTCGCATCGCCGCATCCGCCGTCTCGGCGCCTGCCCAGCCGAGCGGCTCTACGCTGGATACATGACTTCTCCTGCAGACTCCGCCATCACGATGTTCGGTGCCGATTGGTGCCGCGACTGCATCCGCACCAAGAAGCAGCTCGACTCCCTCGGCGTGGAGTACACCTATGTCGACCTCGTCGCCGACCCCTCCGCGGCCGACGTCGCGAAGGAGATCTCCGGTCGCACGAACATCCCCGTCGTGGTCTACCCCGACTCCTCGCACCACGTCGAGCCGTCGAACGCGGACGTCGAGTCGAAGCTCCGCGAACTCTCCCTGATCTGACCTGAAGCGGCCTCGTCGCGCACCGATACACTGGCGCGATGAGCACCGCGGCTCGGCCCGAACGGGCGTCCGTCCGCCTGCCCGTTCGCACGGTCGCCCTGTACGCGATCGGCTCGCTCGGCACAGGCGGCTATGCCACGCTGCCCGGGCTCGTGCTGACGTACTTCCTGACCGACAATCTCGGCGTCGCCGCACTCGCGGCCGGTCTCATCGTGACCGCGGCGAAGATCTGGGACGTCATCATCGACCCCCTGATCGGCGCAGCCTCGGACCGCCAGTACGCGAAGACCGGTTCGCGTCGCGGACTCATGGTCGTCGGCGCTCTGACACTCCCCGTGTTCTTCGCGTTGACCTTCGCGGTGCCGCCGTCGTGGGGGCCCCTCGCCGGCGCGGTGTGCGTGCTGCTCGCGTTCCTCGCCACCGCGACGTCATTCAGCCTGTTCCAGGTGCCCTACGTCGCGCTGCCCGCCGAGTTGACGTCGGGTTACGACGAGCGCACCCGCCTGCTCGGGTGGCGCGTGGTCGTGCTCACCGCATCCATCCTGCTCTTCGGCGCCGGTGGACCCGAGTTGAGACGGGCGACCGCCGACCCCGTCACGGGATACCTGCTGATGGGCGTGGTCGCCGGTGTGGTCATCAGCATCGGCATGCTCATCGCATCGCGGACAGCCGATGCGGCCGCGCGGAGCATGGCCGCGGCTGACCGACCGAAGGCCCTCGCCCCCGTGGGCCTGCGTGAGCAGTACGCTGCGGGCCTGCGCACGTTGCGTCGCAGCCAGCCCTTCCGCGCACTGCTCGGCACGTTCCTGCTGCAGGCGCTCGCCACCGGCACGATGCTCGCCGGCGCGCAGTACGTGGCCACTTGGGTGCTGCGCTCGGAGGACGCCGTCACGCTGGTCTTCCTGGCGCTCGTCGGTCCCGCCCTGGTGGCGACGCCCGGCTGGACGATCGTGGCGCGACGCCTGGGCAAGGAGCGGGCGTTCGCGATCGCGAGCGGGGTCTTCCTGACCGCCGCCGCATCGCTCGTCGTCGCGGTCTGGACGCCGGGAGCATGGATGTACGGCTCGATCGCGGTGGCGGGCATCGCCTACGCCGGACTGCAGTCGCTGCCCATGGCGATGCTCCCCGACGTGATCTCGCACGATGAGCGGCACAGCGGGCGCGGGCAGGCGGGCACCTTCACGGGAGTGTGGACGGCGGGAGAGACCATCGGGTTCGCGCTCGGAGCGAGCGCTGTGTCCCTCACCCTCGCCGCGACGGGCTACGTGTCGAGCGTCGCAGGTGCCACAGCCTCACAACCGGATGCCGCGATCACGGGCATCGTGCTCGCGTTCAGCATCCTTCCCTCGTTCCTGATGGCAGCGAGCCTGCTGACGCTCCGCCACTACCGTCTGCGTCGCGCCGACATCGACACCCGACCGGAGTACGCGACATAAGCTGGGATCCCGTCCGAAGGAGACGCCGATGACTTCTGCGACAACGCCCGCCGCTTCGACGGCGAGCCCCGAGCTGGGCGAGGCCGAACGCACTCGCCTCGACACCGCGATCGAGGACCTGCACGCCGGCACCCGAACCTGGGCAGCGCTGACACTGGCTCAGCGGGTCACGCTCCTGCGGGCCGTCCGCTCGAGCGTCGCCGCCGCTGCTGAGGACTGGGCGCACACCGCAGCCGCCTCGAAGGGCCTCGACGCCCGGCATCCGCTGCGTGGCGAGGAATGGCTCAGCGGTCCCTACAGCGTTCTCGGCGCCCTCGACGCCTACATCGAGACCCTCGCGCGCCTCGCGCACGGCACCAACCCGCTCGACGGGATCACGATCGACCGCGCCCCGGGTGGACGCACCCGCGTGCATGCCTTCCCTCTCACGGGCCTCGATCGGTTCCTGCTCTCGGGCTACACGGGCGAGGTCTGGCTCGAACCCGGGGTGACCCCGAACGGCGCACGCGCCGCGGCCGGACTGGCCCAGCGCACGCCCTCGGAATCGGGGGGCGTGGGGCTCGTGCTCGGCGCCGGCAACATCACCTCGATCCCCGTGCTCGACGTGCTCTACGAACTGCTCGCGCACAATCGCACGGCGCTGCTCAAGGTCAATCCGACCCAGGATGCGCTGGTGCCCGTCTACAAGCGGGCGCTCGCACCGCTCATCGGCCCAGGACTGCTGCGCATCACCCGTGGCGGGCCCGAGGTCGGCACCTACCTCACCGGGCATTCCGGCCTCGCGCACGTGCACATCACCGGATCGGCCGCGACCTTCGACACGATCGTGTGGGGTACCGGAGCTGCCGCCACCCGGCGACGCCGTGAGGACCGCCCGCTGCTGAAGAAGCCCATCACCGCCGAGCTCGGCGGAGTATCGCCCATCATCATCGTGCCGGGCGAGTGGACCGACGCCGATCTCACGTACCAGGCCGAGCACGTCGCCACCATGCGCCTGCAGAACAGCGGCCACAACTGCATCGCCGGACAGGTCGTCATCATGTCCTCCGACTGGGCGCAGGCCGATGACTTCCGGGCGGCCCTCCGCCGCGCCTATGCGAACGCTCCGGAACGACCGATCTGGTACCCGGGCTCCCCCTCGCGGATGCACCTCGCGACCGACGCGTACCCCGATGCCCTCGTGCTCGGCGACAGAGTGCTGGTCGAGGTCTCCGACGGCGACGACGCCACGGCGCTGCAGAGCACCGAGTACTTCGCCCCGGTGCTGGGCGTCGTCTCGCTCGCCGGAACCGGTCAGGAGTTCCTCGACTCGGCGGTGGCCTATGCGAATGACCGGCTGCAGGGGACCCTCGGGGCGAACCTGCTCATCGAGCCGTCGACCGAGAAGGCCCTCGGCGCCGGATTCGACCGTGCCATCGCCGCCCTGCGCTACGGGTCTATCGCGATCAACGGCTGGACCGCCTTCGGCTTCATCACCCCGACGATGACCTGGGGAGCATTCCCCGGCAGCACGATCGCCGACGTCGGCAGCGGCATCGGAGTGGTCCACAACGCGCTCCTGCTCGACCGCGTCGAGCGCTCGGTGATCCGCGGACCGTTCCGTCCCTTCCCCCGGTCGCTCCCGGTGGCGAATGGCGGCGGACGCCTCAGCATCCTCCCGAAGCCGCCGTGGTTCGTCTCCGCGCGCACGGGGGCGACGGTCAGCGAAGGGCTCACGCGATTCCGCGCCGACGGCGGTCTGATCCGGCTGGTGAAGACGCTGACTGCGGCTCTGCGCGCCTGACGCACTCCCTGCGGCCGCGAGCCGTCAGGCCGAGAAGCGGTCGGTCGCTGCACGCAGCGCTCGCTGGATGCCGGGCTCCGTCGCCGAGTGACCCGCGTCGTCGACCACGACGAACTCCGCCTCCGGCCAGGCCACGTGCAGATCCCACGCCGTCATCATCGGCGTGCACACGTCGTGGCGTCCCTGCACGATGACCGTCGGGATATGGCGGATGCCGTCGACACCGTCGATCAGCTGACCCTCGCTCCACCATCCGCGATTCACGAAGAAGTGATTCTCGATCCGGGCGAAGGCGATAGCCGTGTCCGGGTCTGACATCGCCTCGATCTGCGCGGCGTCCGGGCGAAGGGTCACGGTCGACGCCTCCCACCGTGACCAGGCCACCGCCGCCGGACCATGCACCGCAGGGTCGGCGTCGAACAGACGCCGGTGGTAGGCCTCGATCATGTGCGAGCGCTCGAGCACCGGAATCGGAGCGATGAACTCCTCCCACAGGTCGGGGAACAGCGCGGCGGCCCCGCCCTCGTAGAACCATTCGAGCTCTGCGCGCCGAAGGGTGAAGATGCCTCGCAGGATCAGCTCGCTGACGGCATCCGGATGAGCCTGCGCATAGGCGAGTGCGAGCGCGCTACCCCACGATCCCCCGAACACCTGCCACTGCTCGACGCCGAGGTTCTTGCGCAGCAGCTCGATGTCGGCGATCAGGTGCGCGGTGGTGACGAAGCGGAGGTCGGCGTCCGGCGCACTCGCGTGCGGGGTGCTGCGCCCGCAGCCCCTCTGGTCGAGCAGCACGATGCGGTAGACCTCCGGGTCGAAGAATCGTCGCTGCCAGGGCGAGGTGCCACTGCCCGGTCCGCCGTGGAGGAAGACCACGGGCTTGCCCTCGGGGTTCCCGCTGACCTCCCAGTACATGCGGTGTCCGTCACCGACGAGCAGCTCGCCCGTCTCATGGGGCTCGATGGGCGGGTACAGCGCGTCCAGGTCCATCGCGCCTGCCTACAGCTCTCCGCCGGACACGGTCAGCGGCTGCTCACAGACGTCCAGACCGTTGGTGTATCCCTGGGCGAACCAGGCCTTGCGCTGCACACTCGTGCCGTGCGTGAAGCTCTCGGGATTGACGGTGCCGGACGACTGCTGCTGGATGTTGTCGTCGCCGACGGTGTTCGCGGCGTTCAGGGCGTCCTCGAGCTCCGCCTCGGTCGGCGGCAGGAGGTAAGGAACCCCGTCGGGGTCCTTCTCCTTCGTCATCTGCCCGATCCACGCACCCGCATAGCAGTCGGCCTGCAGCTCGACGCGCACGCCGTTGCTGTCCGGCCCCGTGCCGTTGTTCGGGTACCTGTCCATGACGCCGGTGATGTACTGGATGTGGTGTCCCCACTCGTGCCCGACGATGTACAGCTGGGCGAGGTTGCCGGCGGATGCTCCGAACTGCTGCTCCATCAGATCGAAGAACGTGGGGTCGATGTAGACCGTCTCATCCGGCGGGCAGTAGAAGGGACCGACCGCGTTCGACGCGGTGCCGCAGGCGGTCGAGGTCGCTCCATCGACCACGATCAGCTGCGGCGGCCGATACGGATCGATGTAGTCCTCCCAGTAGCCGTCGAGCGCGAGCTGGGATGCGGCGACACGGCAGTCGACGTTCTCGTTGGCATCCTCGCCGGTCTGGCAGTTCTCGATCACACTGCCCCCCTGCGGCTCCGTCCCGCCACCGGTCGTGCCGCCGCCCAGGAGGCCGGTCAGATCGATGCCGAGCAGGGGTCCGGCGATCAGGGCGATGATGCCGAGCAGGCCGACGCCGCCCGCTCCGGCGACGACGGCACCACGGCCACGTCGGCGGGCCGTGTTGCCGGAGACGTCTGCGTCAGGGTTGAAGGTCATGCCACGAGGGTACTCTGCACCACGGGCTCGCACCGTCGTAGGCTCGAGGCATGACGACCACCATCACGCTCACGGGTGCGGGCGGACAGATCGGCTACGCACTGCTCTTCAGGATCGCCGCGGGAGACCTGCTGGGCCCCGACGAGAAGGTACGGCTGCGGCTGCTGGAGATCCCTCAGGGGCTCGGCGCCGCCGAGGGTGCGGCCCTCGAACTGCAGGACGGCGCCTTCGGACTGCTCGAGCACGTCGAGGTCACGGACGACCCGGCCGTCGGCTTCGACGGGTGCGATCTCGCTCTGCTCGTCGGCGCGAGACCGCGCGGGCCGGGCATGGAGCGCGGAGACCTGCTCGCGGCCAACGCCGGCATCTTCGGTCCCCAGGGTGCCGCTATCGCCGCCCATGCCGCGGATGGCGTGCGGGTCACGGTGGTCGGCAACCCGGCGAACACGAACGCGCTGATCGCGTCGGCCTCGGCGGACGGCGTTCCGGCCGAGCGATTCGCGGCGCTCACCCGGCTCGACGAGAATCGCGCCAGAGCCCAGCTGGCACAGACGCTCGCCGTGCCGGTCGACACCGTGCGACGTGTGCCGATCTGGGGCAATCACTCCGCGACGCAGTTCCCCGACGTCTCGCACGCGACCGTCGGCGGCAGGCCCGTCGCGGATGCGCTCGAGGCCATCGTCGGCGATGTGCCCACGTGGCTCGAGCAGACCTTCATCCCCCGGGTCGCGAAGCGAGGTGCCGAGATCATCGAGGTGCGCGGCTCATCGTCCGTCGCCTCCGCCGCGAACGCCACGATCGAGCATGTGCGCGACTGGGTGCGCGGCACCGACGACTGGACCTCGGCCGGCGTGGTCTCGCATGGCGAGTACGGCGTGCCCGCCGGCCTGATCTCGTCGTTCCCCGTGCGGTCGGTCGACGGAGAATGGCAGATCGTCGAGGGGCTCGAGGTCAGCGAGTGGGCCCGCACGCGCATCGATGCCTCGGTGGCCGAGCTCGTCGAGGAACGGGACGCGGTCACAGCCCTCGGGATGCTCTGAAAGGTCACCGCTCCGGCTCCGCGCAGGGCAGAATGGATGCCGGAGGTGCGCGATGAGCGAGACGATCGATCCCATGAAGGCGACGGCATCCGTCGACGAGGCCCTGACGAGCCCGCTGCATCTGCCGCACGCGGCTGCGGAGTGCCCCAAGTGCTTCACAGAACTGCAGCAGAATCGCGACTTCTGGCTCGCACGCCCTGACGGTTCACGTCTGGTCGGGCTCGTGGTCTCCCGCGAGGGCATGCCCTCGGTGGTCGAGCAGCGCGACGATCTCACGCGTTTCGGGGTGCCGATCGAAGGATTCCGGCACCCCGCTCCCGACATCCTCGAGAGCTGGAGCGATCGGCTGTCGCGATTGATCAGCACACTGAAGCCCGGTGACGTCCTGGTCGTGGCGAACATCAACGCTCTCGGCCGCGACTCCGAAGAGGGCGCGCGTGCCGCCAAGGAGCTGCGTCGCCACGGCATCATCGTCAAGGTGCTGAGTCACGACGCGCGTCATCTGGCCGACGCCACGCGCTGAGCTCGCGGGTTCACATGTCTCGCGCTCAGAAGTCTCCCGAGCGAAGTCGAGCGAGAGTTCCCGCTCCGATCTCGGCGCGGGCCTCGGGGCGTTTCCCGTAGAAGGAGACGAGTTCCGCGAGGATCACCGGATCACTCGCGAGATCGCGCGTCGCCCACGAGGATGGACGCGTCGTCGTCGTCCGGACGACCACGCGATCGCCCTCCAACGATGCAGCCGAGATCTCATCCCAGGCCGCATTCACGCGGTTGCGTGGAATCCGCAGCTCGATCCCGTCACGACGCAGGGTGAGGCGGTGGCCGTCGAGAGAACGGAACCACGAGCGCACGCCGACGGTGAGCAGGATCAGCCCGATCACCGGCACGCCCAGCAGAGTCAGTATCGTCATCCGTTCGGCAGGAACGGTGAAGATGCTCCACGCCCATCCGGCGAGGAGCAGCGCTCCGGCTGCGACGAACGCGCGCAGCGGCCAGACGACCTCCGCCGCACCGCCGAACACGACCGTCGATCCGTCGACCGCAACCCGTACGACCCTCACTCGTTCGATCCGGAGATGAGCGGTCAACAGCCACGCCGCGACGCCGACCGCCAGCACGACCCCCGATCCGAGGAGCTTCATGGCCGGGGCGGGGTCGGCCAGCAGTGTCACCGCATAGAAGACGACTGCTGCCGTGAGCACGACGCCGAGCACCACCAGCCCCGTCGTCGACCCCTTCTGGCCCTGCCATCCGGCATGGCCGGGAACCCAGACGGTCTCCGCGGTCTTCTCCTGCCCCATCACCCGAACAGACCCTTCCACGCCTTCCCGACGCCGTCACCGACGTCGCCGACGAAATCGGTGGTGTTCTCCCACGCGTCCTCGGCGAAGTCCGTGGTCGCGTCCCATGCGTTCTCCATCCCTGCATCGATGGACTCCCGCACGTCCTGCGGCACCCAGCTCTCGTACGCCCAGACAGCGCCGGCGCCCACTGCCACCGCAGCCCCGCCGACGACGACCGCAGTGCCCCAGACCGGCAGAGTGATCACACCCGCCGCGGCGAGAGCCGCGACGCCGGCGGTGGCAGCGATGCCGCCGATGACACCGCCGCCGATCTCCACAGCAGTGGAGGAGGGGTCGTCACCTGTGGACATGTCGGAACCCAGGTTCCAGATGTCGATGCCCCAGCCCACGACCGGCAGCGCCTTGCCCGCTCGGGAGAGTCGCCGAGCGAGGTCTTCCGCCTCGTCCGCCGCCCAGCGCATTCCGCCGGGGTTGGCCGCCTCCGCAGCCGCCTTCACAGCCGGGTTCCCGGACCGCAGCTCGCGCACGAAGTCGGAGGCCCCGAGGCGGAGATCCTCCGCATGGGAGACAAGGTCGGTCGCCGTCGTCTTCCACGCGAGCGCCTGCCCTTCGAGGTAGATCTTCGGAGCCTCACCGCCCGCCTCGTGGAGCCCGGCGAGGATCTTCTGTGCGGTGGACTGCGTCGGGAGCCCATCGAGGAAGCCGTCGAGATTCTCGCTGATCCAGACTTCGAGCTCGCCCCACCACGAACCGACGTCCTCGGCGATCTTGTTGTACAGGTCGATGCGGTCGAGGTGCTGCTGCCACTCATCCCAGTACGGATCGTCGCGCGTCGCAGGACACACGGGAATCAGGGAGACCGGCCGACCGATCACCATTCCGTTCACGGGGAGCCCCTCGCCGCGGGCCTTCTCCCGATGCGCGGCGAAGTCCTCCTTCATCCGCTCCAGCTGGCCGGCGTACGAGCGCAGCTTCTCCGCCGCGTCGCGCGCCAACCCTGCGATCTCGTCCGCCGCGTCCGTGGTCCGCGACAGGATGGTGACGTAGTCGTCAGCCGATTCGCCGTACCAGTGCGATCGGACGCCCGTGGGGATGAAGCTCGTCGTGCGGGACGACCCGTCGGCCGCGTCTTTCAGACCGGGATCGAGCCACTCCGCAGCCGCCCGCACCTGCGCGGCGTCACCATGGGTGGTCGTGTCGATCGTCATCAGAGGTCCTCGACGATCGTCGCGACCGGGGTGAGCTGATCGATCACGTCCTGCTCGTTCGTCGCGGAATCCTGTGCGATGGCACGGACGATCTCTCCGAGCGTGCCGTTGATCCGGTACAGCGCGTCGACGCCGTCACCGACCCGCATCATGATCGCCGCCACCGCATCGGAAGCGAGGCCACCGTCGACGGCGGTCGGAATGGCGGCGAGCTTGCCTTCGATCGCCTCCACGGCCTCCTCGTGCATGCTCGCGTGGACGGCCATGACCTCCGGGTCCATCGCGATGCGAGTCATGCGATCGCCCCGTCCCGTCGATACGACGCGGGCACATCGAGATCGAAGATCACGACGTCGTACGGCTGCGCGCGCTTGATCTCCGCGAGGTCCTCGGTGCGCACCAGGATCCACGGCTGCCGTTCGCCCGCAAGCGTCAGCAGCCGGTCGAGCGCCGTGTATGCGAGGAGAGCGAGCCGCCCGTCCTTCAACTCCCTGATCTCGACGAGCTGCGCCTCCGGAGTCGACGTCACGCTCAACGGCAGATACAGCACGGGCGGCACCATCGGCTGAGACGGCGTTAGGGGTTCGAAGGTCATGACGGCCTCTCTCTCGGTCCTACTGGTAGCTCGGCGGCACCCACAGCAGCTGGGCGGCGACCAGCCCGCGGTCTCGGCTGACGATCTGGGCACGCCCCGGAATGGCCGGGATCGCCTTGACCTTGCCGATCAGCTGACCCTCCTCGGGGTTTCCCGAGAGCAGGATGCCGGTGGCACCCAGGTCGGTCATCCGCTGGATGATCGGATCGTAGGCCGCGCGGCTGGCTCCGCCGGTGCGACGCGTGAGGATCACGTGGAGCCCGAGGTCGGCGGCCTGCGCGAGCAGAGGTGCGAGCACAGCGACCGGATTGCCCTGCGACGTCGCCACGAGGTCGTAGTCGTCGATCAGCACGAAACCTTCGGCGCCCTTCCACCACGACCGGGAGCGCAGCTGGTCGGGCGTGACATCGGCGCCGGGGATGCGGCTCTGGAAGAACTGCGCGAGCTCGCTCATCCCGCCCTCGGTCATCTCGTGCGACGTGAGGTAGGCGCCGAGATACTCCTGCGGTATCTCACCCAGCAGCGCTCGGCGATAGTCGACGACGAAGATCTTCGCCTCCGTCGGGCCGTAGAGACGCGTGATCTCATGCACGACACCACGGAGCATCGACGACTTGCCCGAGTCGGCGTCGCCGTAGAGGTAGAGCAGAGGCTCTTCGAGCGGATCGATCGAGAACGGGGCCAGGTTGGCCTCGTCGATTCCCAGCAGGATCTCGCGGGGTTCCGAGCCGTCGGTCGAAGCGGCGGCGGCGACCGCTCGCAGATCGGCGTGGCTGATGCGCGACGGCAGCAGACGAAGCTTCGGACCCGCGGGGCCGTGCCACGCTGATGCCACCCGGGTGACCAGGTCGTCGATGCCGTCGGCCAGCGAGGAGGCGTCATCGACACCGTCGATGCGCGGCAGTGCGGTCAGCATCTGCAGGCCGTTCTCGTTGAGTCCGCGGCCCGGGATCGACGTGACGTTCTCGGCGGCCTTGCGGTTGACCTCGGAGTCGGTCGGATCGCCGAGGCGCAGCTCGATGCGGGTGCCGATGAGGTCCTTGATGTTGGCTCGGACCTCCATCCAGCGCGACGCCGTGATGACGATGTGCACACCGTAGGTGAGACCGCGCGCGGCGATCGCCTGGATCTGCGGTTCGAGCATCTCGAACTCGGCACGCAGGGTTCCCCAGCCGTCGACCAGGAGGAAGATGTCGCCGTAGCCGTCGTCGGCGAGTCCCTGGGCGCGGCGCTGGCGGTAGGTGTCGATCGAGTCGATGCCGTTCTGACGGAAGTACACCTCGCGGGCGTTGAGCAGGCCCGTGACCTCGGCCACCGTGCGACGCACGATGTCGGGTTCCGAACGCGTGGCCACCCCGCTGATGTGCGTGAACCGCTGCAGGCCGGTGAAGCTGCCGCCGCCGAAGTCGATGACGAAGAACTGCACCTCCTGCGGAGTGTGCGTGAGCGCCAGCGCGACCAACGTGGTGCGGGCGAGGGTGCTCTTGCCGCTGAGCGGAGCGCCCACGATCGCCATGTGACCGGCCGCCCCTCCGAGCGAGATCGCGAGGTTCTCGCGTCGCTGTTCGAGCGGCACGTCGACGATTCCCAGCGGCACGGTGAGTGCGCCGGCGCCCCGCCAGCGCGGGGAGATGAGACCGAGGGCGGGGTCTTCGACGAGGTCGCCGAACAGCTGGTCGAGCGTCGCGGGCGTCTCGAGCGGCGGGAGCCACACCTGATGGGCGGCCGGTCCTCGGCCACTCATCGTCTCGACGGCGATCTCGAACGTGTTGCGCTTCTCTTCGGGCTCGGCGTCGACGACGACCTCAGGCTCGTCGACGGGCGTCTCGGCCCGCCACACGGGTGCTGCGGTGAAGAGCTCGACCGCTGTCGACCCGGTGCTCTGCGCAGAGCCCGATGTCGCGCGGCGCCGACGGCGGGGCGGGGGCCCGGACACATAGGCGGCGCGGAACTGCGTCATCGTCTCGGTGTCGGACTTCAGGATTCCGGCACCGGGCTGAGTGGGCAGGTGGTACGCGTCAGGAACTCCGAGCACGGTGCGCGACTCGGCGGCTGAGAACGTGCGGAGGCCGATCCGGTACGACAGGTGCGTGTCGAGACCGCGCAGCTTGCCCTCCTCCAGGCGCTGCGAGGAGAGCAGCAGGTGCACCTGGAGCGAACGTCCGAGGCGACCGATGTTGACGAACGTGTCGACGAACTCCGGCTTCGCCGACAGCAGCTCCGAGAACTCGTCGGCGACGATGAGCAGAGCGGGAAGCGGAGCGAGGTCCGTGCGTCCGCCACGGCGGGCCTTCTCGTAGTCTGCGACGTTGGCGAAGGGCCCCGTCGCCCGCAGCAGCTCCTGACGGCGGACCATCTCGCCCTGCAGCGCATCCTGCATACGATCGACGAGCGAGATCTCCTCGCCGAGGTTAGTGATGATCGCCGAGACGTGGGGCATGTCCGCCATACCGGCGAAGGTGGCACCACCCTTGAAGTCGACCAGCACGAAGTTGAGCTGCTCGGGAGAATGCGTCATCGCCAGCGCGAGCACGAGCGTGCGGAGGACCTCGGACTTGCCCGAACCCGTCGCACCGATGATGAGGCCGTGCGGGCCCATGCCCTGCTGGGCCGATTCCTTGATGTCGAGGATCAGAGGGCTGCCGTCTTCGGTCTGCCCGATGGGCACCCGGAGACGGTCGCGCTCGAGACGCGGGGCCCACGCGGCATCGAGATCGAGATCGCGGACGTCGGGAAGGCCGAGCAGCTCGACGAGCTCCGCCTGATCGGTCGCGCTCTTCTTCTTCGCGATGGTCGTGCCACCCGCGTAGAGGGCGATGAGTCGACGCGCTGTCGCCTCGGCCTCGACGATGCTGATCGAGTCTGCTTCGAACGGACGCGCGGGAACCTGCAGGCTGACCAGCTCGGCTCGGCGACCCTTGTCCCCCGGCTCGAACGCGATGCGCAGGGCGTTCGGATCGTCGAGATCGCCCCACCGTGAGGGGAGGTCGATCACGGTCACACCCTGCACGCCGTCGCCGCTGACGAGCGCGTCGTTGAAGGAGGTGCTGACCCCATCGGTCAGGATGACGATGTGCGGCACCTTGGCACCGGATCCGTCACGCGCGAAACGCGACCGCTCCCTGACCTCGGCCGGAAGCATCTCCTCGAGCTCCGACAGCTGAGATCCGATCATGCGCGCAGCGCCGAGCCCGTCCCTGACCGTGCGCGAGTGCGTGTGCGGCATCCACTTCGCCCACTCCCACTGCGGGAGCACCGCCGCGTCCGCCGCGATGACGACCTGCACCGTGTCGGGATCGTGCATCGTCGCGAGGTGCAGCAGGATGGCGCGCGCGAGGCCGCGGGACTCGGTCTCGTCTCCCGTGATCTCGACACGGGCGTAGTCGCGCAGCGTGATGCCGAGCGAGAGGTTCTTCTGGATCTCGTGCGTCAGCATGAAGCGGTGCGCGGCAGAGGCGGCGACCGGGTCGAGCTGGGCGAGCGGCGGCAGCTCCGGTGCCTCGAGCGAGATGCACAGCGGCTGGTCGCTCGTGCCGACACGCACCGTGAGGAAGTCGGGGTCGTTCATCCCGCGTTCCCATACCCTGGTGCGCTCTTCGGCGATGTACGGCAGCGCCGACGGTGCGGGGAGGTGCCAGTTCGCTGCACGGCGCTGCTGGCGAGCCGCGACCCGCACGGTCTGACGCAGCTCGGTCAGGTAGGCGAGATACTCACGGCGCGAGCCGAGCGTCGCGGCCTGCCGCTGGGATCGCTGACGCCATCCGTTCACCGCCACGAAGCCGAGCGACGACAGCAGGAACATCCCGCCGGTGAGCAGTCCGGTCACCGACTGGTTCGACATCGTGACCATGACGATCGCGCCCACGCTGCCCAGCATCGGCAGGAGGGATCCGAGGATTCCCATACCGCCGTCATTGGGCTGCAGCTCGGGCGGCGCCTGGACGGGGAGCTTTCCGGAGGGGACTCGGGGCGGCGCGAGACGGGGTCCTGTCATGCTCTCTCTCCGGCGCTGCTGTCGGTGGCCAGCAGGAGGCTGATGGTGAAGCTCCGATTGCCGATGCGCACCCGGTCGGCATCGTCGAGCAGAACGCGCTCGCCGGCGACGAGCTCGGTCGTCTGCCCGTCGTCGGATCGGATGTCGGACCCGTTGGTGGAGCCGAAATCGGTCACCCAGGTTCTGCCGCGCGAGTGCTCGAGCCGGAGGTGCGTCTTCGACACCGAGGAGTCGGGGTCGGTCACGGTCACCAGCCGATCGTCGTGCACACTCGCCACCGGCGCGCGACCGATGTTCGCCGCCAGAGGGAGCCCCAGCTGCACGCGCTGGCCGGTGTCGAAGATCAGGAGCAACGCCCCGGACTCGGATGCCGGAGTCGGAGCATCGGAATGCTGCGCAGCCGCCGGGGCGACCGTGAAGAGCGGCTTGTCGTCACCCTGGGCCGCGGGGGCGGGCTTCTCGGTGCGGTGCGAGGCCGCGCGGGCGTCGGTGGGCTCGGAGTCCTCGTCGACGACGGACGGATGGGCACCGAGAGGCACGACCTGCGGAGGAGCGAGCGGAGTGGCGACCTCGGCGACCGTCGCCTCCTGCGGCGCATCGGCGGGCGCCCGCGGCGGGACGGCGACGACGACCGTGCCGGCCACGCGATCGGCCCACGATTGACGACGTCCGCCACGGTCCCATGCGCTCGAGGCGACGACGACCCAGCTGCCGACCGCGACGAGGAAGCCGGCGCCGGTGATGATCCCCCGCACGAACTGGCGCCCCACGCCGGGCGAGTACGGCCGGTCGCCGCGAGACGCGCGCAGACGCAGCACGGCGTTGCCCAGGGTGAGTCCTGTGCGCGCTTCGAGCACGCACAGGAAGATGGCGAGCTCGGCGACCGTGAGGCCGGCCAGCAGCATGCTGCGAGTGGTGATGAGGACGATGGACGCGGCGAGGATGACGGCGGCGCTGTCGAGCGTGAAGGCGGCGATCCGCGCCCCGGTCCCCGCGGGCGAGCCGACGAAAGCCGGACCGAGCCCGTCTTCGGGTCGTCTCGTCCTGGCGCGTGTCGAGACGATCGGAGTGGGGCTGGGAGGCGCGGATGCGGACCGGAGGGGCGCGCCGTCGACACCGGGGGCCGCGGCGATCAGCGCCGGCGGGAGCGCCGGGACCTCCCCGAGCTGGCCGGGTCCGGGCTGGACGGGTGGGATCGCTCCACCGCCCGGCCAGGACTGTGGTTCACCGTTCCCGCTCATCCGGCCATCATTCCACGAACGAGGGACAGCACATTCGCGTAGAGCAGCGCGGCGGGAAGGGCGAGGGCGACGGCGAGCCATTCGAAGGCGTCACCGAAGCGCGACCAGATGAGCGAGCTCGCACCGCGAGAGACGGGGATGATCACGGCGACCGCCGCGAGGCCCACCGCGAACAGCACGGCGGCGCCGAGCACCTGGAAGCCGGAGCCCAGCGCTGCGGCCGCCTGCAACCCGGCGACCACGGACACGACCGCCGCCGCCGCACGCGGGAGCCAGCGGAGGATGCGCGACGTCGTGTGCCGAGGGGTCAGGAGGAGTGCGAGCGCGACGCAGACGAGGAGTGCGATGCCACCCGAGATCACGAAGGGGTCGTCCGGCCACGGGCGCAGGAAGGCGAGAGGAGCCATGAGCGCGGCGACGACGCTGAGCACTGCTGTTCCGGCGATGAGCCGGGCCGAGGAGTCATCGACGACGGCGATGATGCGCTCGGGCCGCAGCAGCCCGACCGACTCCGGGATCGCTCCTCGAACCGTCCACCGGCTGGTCATGAAGTGCTTGTAGTCGATGAAGTACCCCTCCGGGAGGTTCACCAGGCTGCTGGGCAGTGCGCGCAGCCCGAGCGGCACGAGTCCGAGAGAGATGGCTGCGGCCTCGGCGGGGCCCCATCGCAGCAGCAGCGAGAGCCCCCAGACCGCCGCGAGACCCACGAGGAGCACCGTCGCCGTTCCGGCGGCCGCGCGCATCGGACGGGCTCGGGCAGAGACGGCGATGACCGAAGTGGTGATGCCCGCGGCGAGGAACCCGGATGCGGCGGAGAGGTGCGCACTCGCGTCGAGCTGAGCCGGGATCAGGAGCGCTCCGGCCGAGAACGACAGGAGGACAGGCGCGAGGACGCCGAGGATGCCGCGCACCCCCGCTGCGGAGTCCCGGCGCGACCATGCGACGGCACCGCTCACGGCGCCGACCACGAGGAGGAGACCGATCAGGAGCCTGAGCAGCGGATCTCCGGCCCCCTGGGCGAAGACCGCGACGAGCAGCAGTCCGCTGACGCCGAGCATCCACCATCGGGCGCCGTGGTCCGCGCGCGAAGGCCGCTCCGGCGCGCCCGTGGCTCGCGCCTGCGGCGCGAGTGCCGTGCGGTCGATCAGCGCGTAGAGGCCTCCGTCGATGAGGTCCTCGCATTCGGTGTCGCCGGGGATCTCGAATCCGCCGGGACCGATCGTCGCGAAGCGATCGGCCGTCGACAGTCCGCTGAGGACGAGCGCGTCATCGAGGGTCTCGTCGAAGGGAAGCGAGAGGTCGAAACGACGGTCCTCGCTCTGAAGAACGATCCGACGCCGTTCTACCGTTTCGACTGACATACCTGAACCCTATCGACCGTGTGCGGCTGCTCACTCCGCGGCGTGACCGACCACCGACCATGCACGCGTGCGGGTCGTGGACGGCATCCGCCGTCCACGCCCGCCGCGGTGATCCTGATCAGTCCGCGTGCTCGTCGCGGGAGCCCGCCTGGGCGCCCTTGGCACGCGGACCGCGCTCCTCGTCGTCTTCGAGCTTGGGAGCGATCGGACCACCGAGACCGGAGCGCTTGGCCTTCTCCTCCTCGTCGGCGCCTCCCGCGCCGCCCATCATTCCCATACCCGGACGCATGCCGGAGCCTGCTGCGCCGGACGAGCCCGCCGCACCGCCTGCTCCGCCGACACCGCCAACACCGCCAGCGCCACCGACGCCGCCAGCGCCACCGACACCTGAGCCGAATCCACCCGCGCCGCGCGCACCCACTCCGCCGACGGCGGACTTGCCCAGCAGGCCGCCAGTGCCTCTCTGGCCGGCGCCGGACGAGCCTCCGAGTGCGGATCCGCCGAGGGTGCCCATGCTGCCGATACCGGCGATCTTGGATCCCGCAGCGATGGCAGCGGCTCCTGCGCCGCCGCCCACGATGCCGCCGATGCCGCTGCCCCCACCGATGACTCCGCCGGGGAGCGTCGAACCGGGGTGCAGCGGATACCCGCCTCCATTTCCTGAACCGCCGCCGCCGGTGCCTCCCGGCAGCACGCCGCCGCCGGGGAAGTCGACCGTCGGGTCATCGCCGCCGGTATCACCGGGGCCTCCCGGTCCGTCGGGGTCGTACTCCCAGTCTCCGGGACCATCGGGAATCGTCGGATAGGTGGGGTCAGGCAGGTACTCGGGGACCGTCGGGTCCGTCGGCGTCGGCGGGACATACTCGCCGACCCCTCCTCCACCGCCACCGGTCTGGTATCCACCGCCACCGGGCGTGTACCCGGACGGGCCGCCGCCGATCCCCGGGGATCCGATCCTCGGGGCGTCGATCTCCGCGCCCGGGATCGGCTCGTCAGAACCGGACGGGGCCTTCGACGACCGGTAGTCGACCTCGTTCATCGCGCGGGCCGCCTGAGCCAGCTTGTTCGTCGGCTCCGTCAGCGACGCCTCGACCTTCTGAACGACCTCGCGCGCGGCATCCTCCCGCTGGTTGCCGAGGAAGTCGCCGATGGCGTCCAGAGCCTTGTCCGCCGCGAGCGGACCGAGGACCGGGTGCACCACCAAGGACGCGCCCTTGGCAGCGTTCGCCCAGAAGGGGTCGATCGATGCCGACGGGAGTTCGGCGGCCGCGATCTCGCGTCGAGCCGAGTTGCCTTCGACGACCGCGGAGTCCACGGCCTCGACGAGTCTGAGAATGGCCGACACCTTCGACCGGATCTCGTCGATGTCAGCGGTCGCCCCCTTGGCGGACTCGCCCTCCCAGAACTCGGAGAGGCGCACGGCCGAGAGCGCTCGCTCCAGTGAGGTGAACGCATTCGTCACGGCCGAGAGCCGCGGGATGATCGAGTCGTCGAGCTGCCGGATGCGGTTCAGTTCCGCCTCGTACCCGCCCGGGCCCATCTGCTTACCGGCCATGGTTTCCCCCTTGTTCGGTGGTGTCTCGTCGTGAGGAGCGTGTCAGTACGATCGCGAGGATGATCCCGCCGATCACCAGCAGCAGGAGGACGATCCCTCCGCCGATGAGCCAGGGAGTGATCGGCGATGCCTGCTGATCGGGTTGCTCGGCGACCGGCGCGTCCGTCGGGACGGGTGTCTGCGCGCCGCCTCCGAGCGCCGCCTTCGCCTCGTTCACGTCGCCGAGAGACGGCTGCGCGTACGTGTCCTCGGTGTCGAAGAGCGGATTCACGTCAGGATATTTCGACGGGTCGACCGCGAGCATCCCGGTGAGGGAGGCCGCTCCATACCCGGTGCTGTCGTTCCACTCCGGCTCGTGCTCGCCCTTGGTGCCCGTGTTGTGGATCAGGCTCTGGATCAGCTGCCCTGCTGTCGCATCCGGGTACTTCTGCTTGACCATCGCGAGGAAGCCCGCGACGATAGGCGTCGAGAACGACGTTCCCGACCCGATCTGCTGGGCGTCCCAGGAATCCGGGGTCCCCTGCAGGAGGAGCCCGACCCCGGGTGCGGCGACGACGACGTCCTCCGCCAGGTTCGGCTTGCCGTTCGTTCCGGTCTGGATCTTGCCGTCCTCACCGAAGGCCTGCACCGCGACGACTCCGTTGAGCCCCGCGGGCCACAGGCTGATCCCGTCCTCGTTCGACATGCCGGCGACGACGACCGCGTCGGAGGCATAGGCGTCGGCGAGACCCTGCCGCATGTTGATGCTGCTTCCGGAGGAGATCGAGATGATGTCGGCGCCATCTGCCGCGGCGTCCGAGATCGCGCGGTCGAGAGCGAAACGACCGTCGTCGCCCAGCTCCTCGCCGTTCTCCTGGAGGCACTCCGCATCGCCGCCGTCTTCGCCGATGACGCCGTCGAGGACGCCGGTGCTGTAGAAGACCACCTCTGCCCCCGGCGCCACACCCTTGACCGGGGCGCCCCCGGCCGGAGCCTCGCCGGTTCCGGCGATCATCGAGACCACCTGGGTGCCGTGAGAGGACTTGCCGTACTCGGCAGAGACCGCCGGATACGGCTGGCCGGTCGCGTCGAAGCAGTACGAGGAGTCATCGACGGTGACGTTCGCCCCGCGGAGCCCGACCACGTCGGGGTTGATCTGACTGTCGATCACGGCGATCTTGATTCCCGCCCCGTCGAAGCCCGCATCGTGCGCCTCTTGGACCTTGCCGCGATCGAACCACCACAGACCCGACGCGGCGGCCGCTGTCGCGCTCGAGGGCACGGCGATCGCGGCGGCCAGCGCCATAGCGCCGACCGCCGCGATCACTCCGCGGCGAGTGCGTCTCATCAGTAGTCGGCCTCTTCGGGCTCATCGGCACCCGTAGACGTCGGTGCAGATGCCTGGACTCCGGCTGAGCCCCCACCCGTCGCGCCGGTCCCAGCGCCTGTCGATGTCGCGGTGTCGCCGTCGCCCTGGGCGACGGCCGAGTCCAGCAGCGACACGATCAGCTTCGTCTCGTCGGCGAGCGACGCGTCCTGCTCGGCGATCTGCATCACGGCGGCGCGAATCACGTCGTGAGTGTCCTGGATCTTGGCGATGGTCCGCGCCGTGGCGTCTCCCATCGACTGCGCGGCATCGGCCACGGCCCGCCGGAAGTCGACGGTGGCCTTCGACGACCCTCCCTCGGAGACCGCCACCTCAGACGGGCTGGGGAACTCCTGCAGCTCACGCAGGATCCGCTTCAGCTCAGCAAACACTCCATCGAAGTCGATTGCGATGCTCATCGACGACCCTCCCCTTCACAACGGCAGATGATTCCGAAACATCTGCTGCGCCCTCCGACTCGATCGCCGAACAGCACAGCAGACGGCGCGGGCCCGGCGCATCGCTGCGTCGGGCCCGCGCCACGGATCAGGCCCCGAAACGCCCAGCGGCCGACTTGTCGGTCTGGACGTACTGGCCCGAGATCTCCTCGGTCTTGCCCGCGATCTGCGTGAGAAGCTGCTGCATCTCGCTCAGCGAACGGTTCCACTTGGCCTGAGCCTGGTCATATGCCTGCTGCGCGGAACCATCCCACGCCGCACGGAGTTTGCTGACCTCGGACTCGAGACGGTCCAGCTCGGAACGAATACCCTGCGACCCGCTGCGGATCTGCGCTGCCAGAGCGTTGACCTGCTCCGGGCGAACTGACATCGACTGCATCATGTTCTCCTTGAAATCTCTGTGGTCTACGCTCAGGCGCCCATCATCGAGCCGAGGCCCGAGATGGTCTGCTGGTGAGCTTCTTCGGTCGCAGCCTGGTCACGCTCGGTGCCCGCAAGAGCATCCTCGAGCGTCACGAGGACCTCGTTCAGCTGACGCGCCTGCTCGTCCCAGCGCGACATCAGCGTCGTGAACGACACAGCAGCCGCACCGGTCCAGAAACCACGCAGCTGCTCGATCTCACCGCGGACCTTCTTGGTCTGCTGGTCGATCCCGGACTTGGTCTCCCGCACCGCCTGGGCTCCGCGACGCAGAGCCCCTTCTTCTGCGGAGATGACATCAGCCATAACTCACTCCCTCCGGTCCACATGGGACACACGTGCGGGGGAGCGCATCCCAGTCTTGGGACGACAACGAAACAACCCCCCACGAATCTGTTTCACGACACAGGCTAGAACACATCGGAACGAATCGCCAGATTTCATGATGCATCCGAGCGGAGATCCTGCAGTCGATGGAGAAACGTCGCATCCTGCGACTGTGCGTTGTCGCACGCCTCAACTAGGGTGAAAGGCGGAATGCGCAGCCACGGGTCTCCTCCCGCCCGGCTGCACACCATGGAGGGGGCATCGTTCCATGACTCAGAGCAGCGCAACGGCAGGCACCGTGCTGCGGCTTTCCGTCGTCAGCGACGACCGTCGGCTCGACGTCGGCGTGCCGTCGCAGGTCCCGCTGGTCGAGATCATCCCCGGGTTCGCCCGGAGTCTCGGCGTGCTCGACCCGACCCTCACCCACGGCGGCTACTCGTTGCAGCGAGCCGATGGCACACCCCTGGACCCGGCACGCGGCGCGGCTGCGCAGGGGGTGCACGACGGAGAGCTGCTCACTCTCGTCCGCGGCGGCCTCATGCAGGAGCCGCGCGTCTACGACGACGTCGTCGAAGCGGTGATCGACGCGACGGCAGAGCAGCACGGCTCCTGGACGCCCGCGGACAGCTCGCGCACAGCGCTCTTCGTCAGCCTCACCTTCCTCGCCCTCTGCGCGCTGCTGCTCGTCGCCACACCGCCGACGTCCCTCCTGCCCGCGATCATCGCGGGCTCGGGAGCCATCGTCCTCAGCGTCGCGGCCGCCGTGCTCATGCGTCTCCGTCAGCCGGAAGCCGGACACGCCCTGGGACTCACCGCCGCAGCCTACGGAGGGCTCGCGGGTTTCCTCGCCGTTCCCGTGCAGAGCATCTGGGGCTGGCCGCTCGCGGCCATGGGACTGGGTCTCGTCATCGTCGGCGGCCTCGGCCTCGCCGTCACCCAGGAGAAGCCCGAGATCCATCTCGTGCCGATCGCGCTCGGCGCTTCGATCGGCATCACCGCGACGACCGCCGCGATCTTCGGCGATGCGCTCGCTCCCTACGCGATCATGCTCGCCACGACCGCACTGCTCGCGAACGGCATCCCGTGGCTCGCTCTCAGCTCGACGCGCATCAGAGTCATCTCCCCTCAGAGCGACGCCGACATGTTCGCCGCACCCGAGCCCATCGATGCCGACGAGGTCAAGCGCCGCGCCGCCGCGGGGACACGCACTCTCATCGCACTGCGCGCTGCGCTGGGCCTCGCGGCGCTGATCGCGACCCCTCTGGTCGCCGGAAGCGGCGTCTTCGGCGCTCTGCTCTGCGTGCTCGCGTTCGTGGGCATGATGTTCCAGTCGCGTCAGATCCACGCGCGCCTCGGCGTGCTCGTCCTCATGGCCATCGGCGCGATCGGGCTCGCCGTCACCGGTGTGACGGTGGCACTCGCTCTGCCCGACGTCCGCACCTGGATGCTTCTCATCCTGGTCGTGGCCACCGTGATCCTGGTCGGTCTCACGCTGCTCACGCCGAAAGCGCGTCTGCGGCTCACGAGGCTGGGCGACACGGTCGAGGTCATCGCACTCGCTCTGCTGCTGCCGCTCGGCGTCACGACGGCCGGACTCATCTGACCCATGGCGACCAAGAAGGATCTGATCGAGGCCCAGGGCTTCAGCAGGCGCCGCCTGCTCTCGGCGTTCACCGGCGGAGCCCCCGGGGGCAAAGAGCTCGACCCCGCGAAGCCCCTGCGCGCGGTCGTCGCCGGAGTCGCACTCACGGTCGGCGTGATCCTCGTCGGGGTGTTCTGGGGAATCATGCAGCCCGGGCTCCCCGGCGACTGGCAGAACAACCGCCTGATCGTCGCCACCGACACCGGAGCCCGCTACGTCTCCGTCGAGGGCACGCTGTACCCGGTGATCAACACGGCCAGCGCGCGGCTTCTGATCCCCGCCGGAGAGTTCAAGGTGGTGCGCACGGATCAGGCGGCGCTCGACGGGATCCCGGTCGGCCCCTCGATCGGCATCCTCGGTGCGCCCGATGATCTGCCCGCGCCCGCGGCACTGATCAACTCCTCCTGGACGGCGTGCATCGATGACACGGCCGGCGCCGCCGTGTCACTGTCGAGCGCGCCGATCGCCGAGGTGTCGACGGGAACCGGTGCCGTCGTCCAGCGCGGCGACGAGCTGTTCGTGATCGCAGACGGCAAACGCCACGCAGTGCCCGCCGACGATGCCAACGCCGTGCTCCGCGCCGTCGGACTCGGCACCAGCGACGTCCTCGAGGTCGACGGACGATGGCTCAACCTCTTCGAGTCCGGTGACGAGCTCGAGCCGATCCGCATCAACGGCGTCGGCGCATCGGTGCCCGGAACGGATCTGAGAGCCGGCACGATCGTGCACACCCAGGGCAGCCCTGCCGACGAGCGCTACGTGGCGCTCGGCACCGGCGAGCTCGCCAGGCTCAGTCCCCTCGCATATCAGCTCTACCTCCTCGGCAGCGGCCAGGAGGTCGGTGCTCAGCAGGAGGTCTCCCCCGCCGAGGTCGCCGACGTGGAGACCCGCCCGTACATCGGGGGCGAGGACTGGCCGACGCTGCCGTTGACCACGCTCGCCGCCGGCGAGACGCCCTGCGCGATGCTCACCGATGACGCGCACACGGTGCTCGCGGCGACGACCACCGAGTTGCCCGAGCAGCGCTCCGGCGTCGATGTGAAGGTCGGTGGCGGCGCCCTCGTCGAGGTCACGGGTGGGTCCGAGGACGCGGCGGGTCTGGCCGTGCTCATCGACGAATCCGGCACCGCGTTCGCGATCCCCGGTGCTGCAGCAGCGCAGAACGCCGAGGAGTCCGCAAGCGGCCCCATCGCTCAGCTCGGGTACTCCCCCGATGACGTCGGACAGGTGTCGGACGCGTGGATCGAGTTCTTCGCCGCCGGCCCCGCGCTGACCTCCGATGCTGCGAGAGAGTCGCCCGGCTCGGGGACCGACTGATGCGCGGCCGCACAGCCGCTCTCACGGCCGTCGTCCTCGGCGCCACGCTGCTGGGCGCACCGGCATCCGCTCTGGCATCGCCTGCCGTCCCGACGTCGATCGCATCGATGGCGACGTCCGGCGACGCCTGCACACCCGGCAACGTGGTGTTCACGCCCGAGGTCCCACCCGCCCTCGCACTGCTCGGTGCTGACGAGGCCCACCGCGTCGCCACGGGCCGAGGGGTCGTCGTCGCCGTCGTCGACTCGGGCATCGATGCCGGCAATCCGCATCTCGCCGGAGCCGTGATCGGCGGTGTCGATCTCGTCGGAGACGGCGAGCGGGCTGACGGTCTGACCGACACGACCGGGCATGGCACGGCGATCGCCGGGCAGATCGCCGCACAGCCGGTCGCGGACTCCGGCGTCGTCGGACTCGCGCCCGACGCCCGGCTGCTCTCCGTGCGAGTGTTCCGCAGCGAGCAGCAGCAGGACAAGGACAAGGGGTACGGGCCCACCTCGCAGCGCATCGCGGACGGCATCCACTGGGCGGCCGACAACGGCGCGGACATCATCAACGTCTCGATCTCGCAGACAGCCGACTCCCCCGATCTCCGGGCGGCGGTCGAACACGCGTCCGCCGTCGGCGCCCTGGTCGTGGCGAGCGCCGGGAACAGGGCGTCAGATCCGGACGCGGAAGACGGCGCTCGCTACCCCGCGGCCTATGAGCAGGTTCTCGGGGTCAGCGCGGCCGACGCCACCGGACGCGCGACCGATGACTCGATCCACGGACCCCAGGTCGGCGTGACAGCCCCCGGAAGCACGGTGCTGAGCGCAGCGGTGGGCGGGGGCGACTGCGTCTTCGCCGCCGATGCCCCTGCCTCGAGCTTCGCGACCGGATACGCGAGCGCGGCTGCCGCACTGGTGGCGCAAGCGCACCCCGAGGATCCGCCCGCCGGCTGGGCGTATCGGCTCACCGCCACCGCGCTGCGAACCGACGCCGACAATCGGGACGACATCGACGGCTGGGGCTTCATCCAGCCGCTCGCCGCCATCGAGCTGCTCCCGGATGAGACGACGCGCGGGCCCGTGAGCCCATACTTCGACACCTCGGAGAGCGCCGTGCGACCGCCCGCAGCCACCGCCGACCCCGACCATGGAGCGTCGCCGTTCCTGCTCACACGGGAGGCCGCGCTGTTCACCGCGATCGGCGGAGCGACTCTGCTCGGTGTGCTCGGCATCCTCATCGTGCTGCGTCGCCGCAGAGAGCAGCCGGTCGTGGATCCGGTCGAGGTCGAACGCGAAGGCGGACTGCTCAACATCCCCGGTCCGGCATCGGGTGACCCGAGCACGTTTCACTGAGACGCGCGGCGCGATGGTCCGCAGCGGCACGGCGCGGCCGCTTCAGGGCACCCAGGCGGCCCGACGGCCGGTGGGAGTGCGCGGACGCTGAGCACGGCTCCGTCAGGGTGAGGGCGTCACCCGAAGACGAAGAAGCCCAGACCCACCAGACCCGCGACGGAGACGACGCAGGCTGCTGCGAACGTGATGAGGGCCGCCCGGCTCCAGCGCAGTCCCTGCTTCGCGACCGACGGGAGATCCGGGTCCACCGTGCGCGTGGGCGCCGCGGCGCCGATCACGACGGGCGGGGCAGAAGGGCCGAGCGGGGCCGGACGGGGCCGGTAGATCTCCGGTGCCGGCGCATCCGTCGGCGCCTCGAACGAGGCGGGCACGTCAGCCTCTGCGCGGTCGGCAGAGTCGTCGCTGTCGGCGGGCTGTTCCGATCTCTTGCGTCGCACACGACGCGGCGTCCGGGAGACGAGCACCGTCGACTCGTCGACAGGGTCGTCCTCCCGATCGGCACCTGGCTCCTCAGCCTCCGCGGGTCTCCGGTCGACGACGACCGTCGCCTCGTCCACGTCATCCGCTGGCTCAGCGGGTTCGGCGACTTCGGCGGGCTCGGCAGGCTCGACGGGCTCAGCGGGCTCGGCAGGCTCAGCGGACTCGGCAGGCTCGACGGGCTCAGCAGACTCGGCGACTTCGCCGGACTCGGCGACCGATCTCCCCCGGCGCCGATCGCGTCTGGTCAGCATGACGGTCTCTTCGACCTCGGTCTCGTCGTCCGTCATCTGGCTCGAACCGGGATCGTCGTGCCCTCGAGCATCGAATCGGTCAGCGAGGCGGATGCGGCATCGCGGCCCGCAGTGAGGTCGTCCGAGTGCCCGTTCGCGCCTCCCGAGATCACGTCGATCACGACGACCGACACGTTGTCGCGACCACCCGCTTTGAGCGCCCGGCTCACGAGAGCCGCTGCCGCGGTCTCCGGACGCCCGTTCATCGTCAGGGTCGCTCGGATCGCCTCGTCGCTCACCTCGCCGCTCAGGCCGTCGGAGCAGATCAGCAGTCGCTCGCCGTCGACCACGGGCAGCAGCCAGCTGTCTGCGGTGCTGTCGGGAGCACCGATCGCCCTCGTGATGACGTTGCGCTGCGAGAACGTCGAGAGATCCTCGGCGCGGAGCTCACCGGCATCCACCAGTTCCTGCCCCAGCGAATGATCGATCGTCAGCTGTGTCAGCTCGTTGCCGTGGTGCCGGTAGACACGGGAGTCGCCGACATTGAAGACGAGCCAGTGCGGCACGCCGTCGTGATCGACGAGAGCGACACCGGTCACGGTGCTTCCTGCCCCGCGCTTGTGCTCGGCGGAGATGTCATCGACCACAGCCGAAGCGCGACTCAATGCCTGTCCGATGTCGGCGACGTCGACCGTCGCCCCGCGAAGCGGCTCGAACGCCTCCACCACCGCAGCGCTCGCACGATCCCCCGCCTCATGCCCGCCCATGCCGTCCGCGACGAGGAAGACCGGGGACGCCACCAGCACCGAGTCCTCATTCGCCGAGCGCGTGAGACCGGTGTCGGTGAGTGACGCGACGCTGAGGACGACCGAGGAGAGCGTCATGAATCGCGCTCCGCGATCACATGCATCCCCACTTCACCGAGGATGAAGCGGCCGTTGCCGGTGACGCTCTCTCCGGGATCGAGCAGGGTCTCGGTGCCGTTCTCCTCGACCACGACGACGCCGTTCGTGGCGTGCAGATCGGTGAGACGCCACTCGTCGTCGTGCACGACGAGACGAGCGTGCGTCTTCGACAGCGTGCGGGTCGTATCGGAGATGGCGAGTCGCTGCTCGCCCGGCTCGCCGATCGGATTGCGGCCGATCACGACGCTGGCGCCGGACAGCGAGAACTTCCGTCCGTCATCGAGCACGAGCGATCGGCGGACTCCGCGCTTGCGGGCGACGACGACGGTGGCGTCGAGGTCCTCGTCGACATCGTGCGTCGGACGCGGTGTGACGACCGTCTTGTCGACGTCGGCCGCGAGGCCTCCGAACGGCATCGCGAGGGGCGCCGGGACGGGTTCCTCGACCGCGGGTGCGGGCGCTGCATCGGCCGGGGGCACCACGGCGGCCGCAGGCACATCCGCGGTGGTCCCCGCAGCCGCGGGGGACGACGGGACAGGACGGATCACCGGCGCCTGCGGCTGTTCATCCGAGAGGCCACCATCTCGGAACGAGGGCGGAGCGGGCCGCAACATCCGCTGCGCCTCTTCGGCGGGAGCCGCGGCAGGCGGGTTCTCCGCCGGCCGCTCGAACTCGGGCACGGGAGCGGATGCCGGGGCCGCCGCCGGCGTCTGTGCCGATTGCTGAGGCACGACGTCGTCGGATACCGGCACCGGCGGCGCGGGTGGCTGCGGCGCCGCCGGAGCCACAGGCGCGCCACCCATTGCGGCCATGATGCCGGTGGTCGGGTGCGCCTCGGTCGGAGCCGGCGGGTTCACGGCGGGTGGCTGCTCCACCGCAGGGGGCTCAGGTGCGCGCACCGGCGCGGGCGGCGCAGGAGGCTGCAAAGCCGGCGCCTGAGGAGCCGCAGGCTGAGGAGCAGGAGGCTGAGGAGCCGCAGGCTGAGGAGCAGGAGGCTGAGGAGCAGGAGGCTGCTGCGCGAAGGACGAGGCGGGCGGCTGCGGCGGAGCGAATGATGCCGCCGGCGCACCCTGCACAGCGGGCTGTCCGGCGACGGGAACCGGCGGGGCGCCCGGGACGGGAGGCGCGCCCCACCCTGAACCCGCGGGACCACCGCTCGCCGCGGCTGCGGTCGCAGTCCGGTCGGGCTGCACGGCCGGACGGCTCGGTGCGGCGTAGTCGGGGAACACGGGCGCGGGGGCGTCAGGCTGGCTCTGGGTATGCGGAGCCAGGGACGGGATCGTGTATCCCGATGCGTCCCTCGCCGGGGTGGCCGTGGGCTGCGAGCTTCGGCGCGGGCCGGGCTGCAGAGCGGCCAGCCGTTCGCCCTCGGGATACGGCGGGGCGCCCCAGGCGAGAACCGTCGCCCAGACCGGGGGCAGAAGGATCGCGAGCACCGTCATTCCCGCACCGCGACCGAACCTCCGATTGATGCGGTGGGTCGCGACGACCTTGAGGTAGATGCCGTACAGCTGCACGATCGGGATGAAGTAGAACACCACCGACCACGCCGGCACTCCGCCGCGCGCCAGGATCTCCGCCTCGTTGAGGATGGGGACCCAGCCCTTCCACCCCTCTCCGTCGATGCGCGGGAAGAGGCGCGACAGCGCCAGCGCGTACCAGACGTAGACGGCGAGGCCGATGAGCACGCCGACGCCGCCAACGATGGCGAGCATCGTGACGTAGCCGGTATCCACGGGCGCGATCATGAGTTCCCCTTCTTCCGGTCGCCGGGCGACCAGGTCAATCCGAGCGTAGCGAGCACAGGCACGGCGGCCGTGAATCCACGACCGTTCGCGCCCCGTATGCGACCGACGAACGACGTCGGTCGCACGCGCATGACGATGCGATGCCACCATCTGCCTGCCGCTGCGAGCTCCGTCCGCTCGGCGTCGACGATCTCCCAGGCGGCGCGCGCATCCTCGTCCGTCGGAGGATGCTCGGCGAACACGGCGCGATCGACGATCTCTGCCAGGCGGTCCGCTGCCTCTCGGTCGGTCGAGAGTGCGCGCTGGATGCGGGTGCCTTCGGCATCCATCGGCACATCGTGGTCGGCGTACACGTCGACCAGCTCCTCCCACGCCCCGGCGAGACGCACCTCGGGATCTTCGGCGGTTCGGCGGGCCCTGGCTCGCTGCCGTTTGGCCAGCAGCAGCACGAGGAAGGGCAGCGCGAGCAATGCCAGCGCGAGCATGCCGAGCCCCACAGCGCGGAGGATCGGCAGCAGGACGGCGAGCACCTCTGACTGCGGCGACTCGAGTGGAGGCGCGTCATTGTTGGAATCGCTCTGCGCCTGAGGCGGATCCAACGCCTCCGACCGGGGCTGCTCGGGCACCGTGGGATGCTCGGGCAGCTGCTCGCCCTCGGTGATGGAACTCGGAAGCATCGCGTACTGCGGTGTGGTGTCGACCGGCATCCACTCGCCGCCCGAGCCTCTCACCTCGACCCAGGCGCTCATGTTCGCGCCCGTGCAGGTCTCCGTGCAGGCGGGAATGCCGGGCACCTCTTCTGCGGCCGCAAGGCGCGCACCGATCACGACTCGGGACTCGAGCCCCCAGTGCTCGGCGAGAAGCGCCGCTGCCACTGAGAACTGCTCATCGTCGCCGACCGCCGACACGAGCAGCTCCGGCGCGGCATCCGAGCCTGCCCTGCGCTCCTGTTCGAGCAGGTCGGTGAACAGCTCCTCGATGCGGGCCGCGGAGTGTCCCGCATAGCTGGGTGCGAACGCGTACCCCTCGGACTCCTTCAACGAGGCGATCCATCCCGCCGCCGCCTCATCGTCGATCAGCGCGTGGCTGAGGTAACCGCGAGAGCGCAGGCGGTCGATGATCTCGAGATACCCGGCCCCGGTGCGGGGCTGCTCCTGCATCTCGGCCCACTCGGTGAGCGCGGGATACAGGTCGGTGTCGAGGTTCGAGGCACCGCCCTGCACGGCGGTGATGTCGCCGGGGCTCGCCGGGGCGTCCACGAGCACTCTGTAGCGATCGCCCGGAACGAGCCCTTCTCCCCCGCCGGGCGCCTCTGCCACGGTGATCGCCGTGTCGCCGCCCGAGTTGACGTGGAACCCGTCGGCGAGCGCTTCGGCGCGCGCACCCGAGAAGTCCGGCGCCTCGGCGAGACCGGCCGGCGAGGGGACCCAGATGCCTCGATAGGCGTCGCCGATCGTGATCCCGAGCGACACGCGGCCCTCGCCGGGCATCGCACTGCGGGGCAGCCGGCTGAACCGGTCGTCCGGCGCGATGTGGAAGTCCTCGCCGTCGTACGAGTCGAGGGTGACGAGCCGGAGGCGCTCCAGCGCTCCAGGATCACCCTCCACCTGCACGACCGTGTCATCGAGAGTGCTGCCGGCGAACCACGACCGGTAGGCGCTGAGGGGGCTCGCCTGCTGCTGCACGACGATCATCGGCTCGACCTCGTCGCGCAGAACGGAGCGGTCGCTCCAGCCGGCCGCGGCGGGCGCCACCGCGAAACCGGCGACGAGGGCGATCACCGCGAGACCGGCCGACAGGAGATGCCGACGGATCGTCAGCCACACCGGGGTCGCCCGGCGCGAGATGTTCGCCGCCGCGACGGTGCGCAGCGCCTGTGCCCGCTGAAGCCGCGAGCGTCCGACCAACCAGACGAGAGAGACCACGAAGAGCGCGACGCCGATCAGCCATTCCCGAGGAGCGGGAAGCGCGACGCCGAGCACCGAGACCGGAGCCGTCGTGCCGCTCACACCGAAGGCGATGCCGAAGACGCTCATCGCGGTCACGACGGGAACCGCTATGGTCGCCCGGCGTCCGCCTTCGAGCACGAGCAGAGTGGCGATGAAGGAACCGAACAGCATGACCACGAGGAGCGGGATGAGCACCGCCTGGTACTCACCGAGGGGCGGGTTCAGCGTCAGCATCTGCTTCCAGCCGAGCACCACCCCCAGCACCGCGTCGCGGATTCCGCCCAGGAACGCGGGAAGCGACGAGAGCGCCGATGGGATGGCGAGCGGAACCGAGACGACCAGATAGACGCCGGTCACCGCGAGCGCACCGATCAGCAGCCCCCACCGCAGCAGCCGGGTCAGCACGGCGACGACCATGCCCAGCAGGCCGCCGATCAGGCCGACCGCCAGCGCCCGGGGGGACTCGTACACCGGCCATGCAGCCGCCGTGGCGAGACCGATGCCGACCAGCACATATCCGAGAGACCAGAGGGTCAGAGCCGAGAGCGCGAACGTCCGGCGCGACCTCACGACGCCGCGCCGCGGACCCGCGGCGCTCATCGCAGTGCTCCGCGGGCGAGCATCTGCGGAAGGTCGCCGAGTGCGCCCAGCGTCATCACGGCCAGTTCGCGCGCCGTGCGCAGGGTGGGCTGCTCGCCGAGTTCGCTGCGCACCGCGACCGCCTCGACCGCCGCCGGCAGAGTGATGGCGGCGTGGCGCAGACGCTCGAGCGGCATGCGCGAGCCCGTCATCAGGAATCCGATCGACAGGTCGGGGTAGGACTGGGCGGTGAGCGCGGCGACCGCCTCGAGCCGCATCACGCGGTCGGCCGGATCGATGGTCGAGGTGGCATCGAGGAGGGCCTTGGGAGTCACCGTGGGAAGAGTGCGTATCGACAGCAACTCGGCACGGCTGTGCTCGGGGATCTCGTTGCTCACCGAGAAGAGCACGTCACGACCGTCGCGCACACCCTGCAGGGCGAGGGATGCGGCGGCGCTGACCGTGTTCTCGAACTCGTCGTCGCTCTCGTACGACTCGCTGTCGAGGTCGAGGATGATGGCGATGCGAGCGTGCCGCGACTCCTCGTACTGACGCACCATGAGCTTGCCGGTCTTGGCGGTCGACTTCCAGTGCACGTGCCGCTGCGAATCGCCCACGACGTACTCGCGCACCGCGTGGAACGAGAGGTCGGCATCGACGAGGGTCGAACTCGGCGTGCCCTCGAGATCGCGGATGAGACCGGCGCTGGTGCTGGGCAGGCGTACCGTGACCGGATGCACGTGGATGCGCTGGACATCGGGCCAGCGCAGCTCACGGCGGAGGATGCCGATCGGATCACCGCGGGTGATGGTCATGGGGCCGACGTCGATGACACCGCGGCGGTGGGCGGCGATCGTCAGCTGCTCGCGATGGTGGGCGGCGGGGCGCAACAGGGGGACGTGCGCTTCGACGAGCCCCTCCCCCACGGGAACGTCGACGATGCCGGGCAGCGACAGACGCTCGCTGTTGTTGCGCACGTCGAGCGTCGCACCGATCTCGGCACCGGCGACCACGCGGTCTCGGTCGAGGGTCAGCTCGATGCGATAGTCGTGGGTGCCGAGAATGAAGGGGATGCAGGCGATCAGCAGCACGAGCGCGATCGCCGCCACCGCCCACGCCTCGACCCAGCCGAACAGCAGCCCGGCGGTGACGCACAGGACCAGCGCCGCGACGACCAGCATCCCGGCGGATGTGACCGTCTCACGGACCCACGCGACAGCCGCTCGGGTTGCGCGCTCCGTGCTGCGAGCGGCCCGACGCACGCCGAAGACGGCGCCGCGGACGGGGCCGCGGCGCGTGCGGTCGTAGCGCGTGACCGTCGACGTGCGCGTCGACGTGCTGGTGCCCGCCGTGGTGCGCGTCAGACGGGACTCGGTGCTGAAGCTCACGCAGTGCCGTTCTCGCGCGGCGGCTCGACGTCGAGCAGGATCTGCCCCACCACGGCGACCGCGGTGACGCCGTCGAACTCGGCCTCCGGCTCGAGCACCAGGCGGTGCGCGAGGGCGACGACGGCGAGCTCTCGGACGTCGTCGGGGGTGACGAAGGTGCGACCGTTCTTGGCAGCCCACGTCATCACGAGACGTGACAGGGCGAGGGCTCCTCGCACACTGGCACCGAGGCGGACCTCGGACGCTCGACGCGTCGCATCGACGATGCGCATGATGTAGTCGGAGACCAGCGGGTTCACGTACACGCCGCGGGTCATCTCGGCCATCGTGAGGATGGTGTCGACGCCGACGATGCCGTCGAGCACGTGCTTCGGCTGGGCTGCTCCCTGGAGGATGCGCATGGTCGCGGCTTCGTCGGGGTATCCGATCGACGTCTTGATCATGAAGCGGTCGAGCTGCGCCTCGGGCAGACGGTAGGTGCCGCCCTGCTCGATCGGGTTCTGCGTCGCCATCACGAGGAACGGCGATCCGACCGGCCGCGTGACGCCGTCGACCGTGACCGTGCCCTCTTCCATGACCTCCAGCAGCGCCGACTGCGTCTTCGGGCTCGCCCGGTTGATCTCGTCGGCGAGCACGATGTTCGCGAAGACGGGACCGGCGTGGAACTCGAAGGCGCCCTCCTTCTGGTCGTAGACGGTGATGCCCGTGACATCGCCGGGGAGCAGGTCGGGCGTGAACTGGATCCGGGTACTCGTTCCCGTCACGGTCTGCGCGATCGCCCGCGCGAGAGCCGTCTTGCCTGTGCCGGGGAAGTCCTCGAGCAGCACGTGGCCGCCGCTGACCGCCGCGGCGAGCACGAGCTCGATCACGTGCCGCTTGCCGAGGATCGCCTGTTCGACGTTGGCGGTGAGGATCGAGAACGTCTCGGCGAACCAGGCGGCCTGTTCGGCGGCGATGGTCACGGGAGCAGCGGAGGGAGCAGGCATAGGGCAACCGTATTCGTCTCTGGCACCTGCGGTGTGCAGGGCGGTGGGGAGGAGGGAGTCGTCATCGCGGCGGGTTCATCCGGCAGGATCGGCGGGGTCGGCGGGCTTGTCGGGGTCCTTCGGATCCTCCGGCTCCGGCTCCGGTTGGGTGCACAGCGTCACGCGGTGCGTGATCGGCTTGAGCGAACTGAAAGCGCCCGTCCACGTGATCTTCAAGTCGACCATGGAGATGCCGTCGACGATCCTCGGAGTCACGGCGAGGGAGTACGACCCGCGGGCGGCAGGGCTGACGACGAACGCGTCATCCGGGTTGGCGGGCACGCACTCGCGGAACTGCACGGCCACCGTCGTCGGTGCTGTCCTCGGCACGATCTGCACCGCGTCGGAGCAGTACATAGTGAGCACCGCGTGGCAGGAGCGCGCGCTCACGGGAAGCGGTGACGCGTCGGCGCTGAGAACGAAGTCTGAACGGGTGGTCCCGTACATCTCATACTGCGGCACGAAGCCGTCCTTCGCGGCGATGTTCGGCGCCGACTCCAGGCCGTACACATATCGGGTGTTCTGCACGGTCGGCTGGGTCGCCACCGTGTAGCTCGTGTTGCCCTTCGGGCCTTCCACGAAGGTGAACGTGAAGACCTGGGTGGTCGCCGACTCGGCGACGCCGAAGCCGTTCGATGCGCACGCCTTCACGTTGTAGGTCGAGTACTCGGCGAGCTTGGTGAGGGTGGGTGACGACGACTGCGCCTCCGCACCCGAGACCTGCAGACGACCGTCGCCGTCAGCGGTGCAGCTCGCGTTGCCCGATCGCCAGGCGAGGTACACGACGTCGATGCCGAGGGCGCTGCCGTTCGGCTGCGCTGCCACTCCCGAGACGTCGATCGAGGTGTTCGACGTCGCGGTCGCGCGTGCTCCCGAGGGGTCGAAGTAGACGGTTCCCGCAGCGGTGACGGACGTGCGGAAGGCTCCGCCCTCGTTTCCACCATCGCCCGTCGGCGGCTGGAACTGGCTGATCGGGACGATCGTGATGTTCTGCGGGCCCGGCGCCAGCGCGATGTCGGCCGTCGTCGTCGCGCCGGTGCGGTTGATGACCTGCCCGGTCTCCTCGATGCGGAACGCGAGGGAGTCGTCCGACGCATCGACCGCGAGAGCGACGATGCCGCGCCCGCGCTCCGTGCTGCCGGGGCGATAGACGGGTGTGGCGTTCGCCTTCGACACCACAGGGGCGGCATACGCCCAGCTGGTGTGCGGTGACGTCGCCGCCGATGTGCCGACCGCGTTGACGGCCGCCGCGGTGAAGACGTGCGGCGCTCCGTTGACGAGTCCGTTCACCGTGCACCGGTAGGCACCTGCCGCCGGGCTGCACGACGCGTTCGCCGGCGCTCCGTCCTGCAGGATCTCGACCCCCGTGACGCCGGGGTGCGCGCGACCGGCCTCCCCGAGGGGCACGTCGAGCACCACGGTCGAGCGGGTGAATCCGACCGTCGTGACGCTGGCGGGTGCCTGCGGGAAGCCCTGCAGATCGAGGGTCAGGGTTCCGGTGCCGGTGCGCCCCTGCGCATCCTGCACGACGAAGGGGATGATGCACTGTCCACCCGGTGCCTGCCCTCCGCCGGGCCAGCTCGCCGTGATCGCCTTGCTTCCCGAGGTCGAAATCGACGCGACATCGCATCGTGTGCCCCCGCCGAGGGACATCAGTCGGAGGCCCGATCCGGGCTTCCCGGCGAACGGGTCGTACTCCCCGGCGACGTCGACGACGTCGATGGTGCAGCTGGGGTTCGTCACGATGCACTGCTTCGTGAAGGTCGCGCCGCGCGGCGCATCCGGCGGTGCTGCTCCGACGACGAGGCGGACGGATGCCGACGGCTCGCCGTACTGGGGCACCGTGACGCTGACGTTCTCGGCGTTGCCGGGTCGCGCGTCTGCGCGTGCCTCGATGGTCAGCTGAGGCCCGTTTCGGGTGACGATGAAGGCCGAGCCCGAATAGACGATCCGGTACTCGAGGGATCCCGCGTCACCCTCACGTCCGCCCTCCCACGCGGCCATGTTCGCGTACATGTCGACCGTCTCGGTGGTTCCGGGGGCGATCGTGTGCGAGATCGACGACAGCAGCAGCTGCGGCTCGGCAGGACGGATGCTGATCGGCACGTCGATGAACGACCAGCGCTCCTGCCCCTGCAACCGCACCTGGACCAGGCAGGTGTCCGACCATGGCGCTTCACGGCCGGCGCGATACGTCACGCTGCCTGAGCCCTCGGCGGAGCACGATGCGGCCGCCCGCTGCGCGGTGAACTGCCCGGATCCCACTTCGAGGGCATCTGAGGAGGTCAGGTCGACGTAGTCGGCCGCATCGAACGAGACCGAGGCGTCCTCGTCGACCACGACAGGAGTCGAGCCAGGCTTGAGCTGGACCTGCATGTCGTCGAAGGCGGGTATGCGCAGGAACCCGTAGGCGACCACTGCTCTGCCGCCCGATCCCTCGCCCTTCAGCTGGAACGGAACGAGCGCGCCGTCTTCAGGGGCGGCGCCCACGATGCGGTTCCCCTGAACAGTGAACCCGGGCTGGTCGCCCCACAGGCTCAAGGTGAGGGAGGAGGCGTCACCCGAGGGCCAGCTGACACGATCGGTCACGACGTCGATGCCGCGATCCGGGAGCTCCTCCCGATCGCGCGCAGTGAGCACCGTGTCGGCGACGCTCGGCTGGTCGGCGACCGCACCGTCGGTCACGGTCACGACGATGAGACCCTGCGACGTGCTGGATGTGCGAGTGGACCTGACCGTATAGAAGTAGGAGTTCGTGCCGGCGGTGTCCCCCGCGCGCAGCACGACACGGCCGTCTTCGAGAGAGGTGTCGGGATCGATCAGCGCGTTCAGGCGGTCGTAGAGCGGATTCCCCTTGACCGGTGGCGCGTTCGGCACGAGTTCGGTGATCTCGAGCTCGCTCTGCGCCGGGTCGAGGTCGTTGAGACGCGGGTCGAGGACGATCGGTGTCGTCGACCCGGCCTCGACGCGCACGTAATCGCTGAAGGTCACGGGCGCCGCGTCATCGATGTCCGCGTCGAGCACGCCGACGCGGACGGTGCCCGTCCCCTGCTCGCCCTGCGGGTCGCGCACCGTGTAACCGAAGCTCACCTGACCGCCGTCGACACCGCCCGCGGGCGCCCGGTAGACGATCGCGTCGCCGTCGGCCGAGATCGTCGCCGTGCCCGCACCCTTCTGGGGCTGGTCGACGCCCGCGAGCACGACTCGATCGCCATCGCTGTCCATGCCGGTCGAAGGCACGGGCAGCGACACGGTCTGACCGCTGAGGACTCGGCCGGTCAGGGTCGACGGCGTCGGGGCACGGTTGGTGCCCGGAGGCACGACCGTGACCGTCACGACACCGTTGTCGGCGAGGGCGGGGTTGCGCTCGAGTGACACCGAGTACGACAGACGGTAGGTGCCGGGCGTCGTGGGTGCGAGGTAGCGCAGCGCGTTGCGGTCGGCGAAGACGAGCTCACCCGATTCGCCCGAGCCGGTCACCTCGGGGAGAACGACCAGGGGCTCCCCTCGCGGCGCCACGTCGTTGGCCGTGACAGCGATACGCGTGAGCGAACCTGCGCGCACGGTGATCGCATCGGGGAAGACGATCGGACGCGTCACCGTCGACGGCGGCGTGAGGAAGACCGTGACGGTTCCCTGCACTGCGGCGCCGGTGCCGTCGGCGATCGTCACGGTGGCCTTGCCGATCACCCCGGGCTCGCCGTCCTCCGTGGTGCCGTTCACCCGGATGCTCTCGTTGCCGACCACACGCACGCCGAGCTGCGGCGTCGAGCTCACCGCATCGGCCAGCATCAGCACCCGACCACTGGTGTTCTGCACGGCGCGGATGACGTCGACCGTCGTGTCCTCGCCCTCGCGGACGAACGCGGTCAGCGGTGCCATCGCGAGGCCCGCGGATCCGTCGACCGCGGTGATGCGGATGACGGCCGACTGCTCGGCCTGGGTGGTGACATCCTGAGCCGTGTAGGTGACGACGTACTGCCCCGGTTCGGCCACCGTCATCTCGACGGTGCCGGATGCCGCGTTCGGGTTGACCTCGAGTCCCTGCGCGGTCGCCGCAGTCTGCACGGCGTCGACGAGACGATACGAACCGGAGCCGCCGGACAGATGATCTGAGATGCGCACCGATTGGAGCTCCCCGACACGCGCCGTCAGCGCGACCGGCGAGGCGACGAGAGCCGGGCTCCCTGTGACCTGCACATCGAGGGTCTTCTCGGCGGTCGCGCCGTGCACGTCCTCGACCACCACGGTGACCGAGATCACGGCATCTGCGGCGTTCGGGTCGGTGTGGCGGATGGCCACCCGCCCGTCGGCCATCGGCACGACCATGACGGGCGACGAGGAATCGGTCTCGTAGGCATCGCTGAGCACGAACGGATCGCCCTCGGGATCGACCCAGCCCGACAACGCCGAGACGACCGTGCTGCCGCCCGGAAGGAGCTGGGGCGTCGGCCACTCCTGCTGGCAGGCGTCGACTCCGCACCACACGGGCGCGGAGTTCGCTCCCGGATCGACGACGGTCAGGGTCACGGTCGCCGGAGCCGACACCGCGGCGCCGTCGGTGACCGCATATGTGAAGCTCGCCTGCCCCGAGCCCGCCTTGACGTCGACCACCAGCGACTGCCCGTTCGCGACGAGAGTCAGGTCACCGAACGCCGGGTCGCCGAGCCCGCCCGAGACCGATTCGGGATCGATCGACAGCACGTCCTTCTTGTTCGGATCGTGGTCGTTGAGGAGCACCGGCAGGATCACCTGCTCGCCCGCACGGACACCGAATGCGTCGTCGACGGCGACGGGCGGCATCTGCTCGGCCACGTCCTCGACGATGATCGTGCCCTCCTGCTGCTCGGTGTCGTCTTCGATCGCCCACTGCTCGAGCGGGATGAGCACGCCGTCGGGGGCCGTCCAGATGAGTCCGGTGCCGATCTCGCTCAGCACCGCTCGATCGCCGTTCTCCTGGAAGACCGGTTCGATCGTCGAAGAGTCGAGGGCCTCGTCCGGAACACGCAGCGGAACGGTCTCGCCACCTGCCCACAGAGTGCCCGCACCCGTGTCGAGCCAGGCGGCATAGACCTCGCCGTCGACGACGACCGGCGTCGCCGGCACGCCCGACGCGTCAGCGACCCGCTCCGACTCTCCGGAATCCAGATCGACCGACACGAGTCCGTCGGAGTCGGCGATCGACACGTTCTCGCCCGACTCAGCGCCCTCCTGGAGACGCGCGTCCTCAGCGACGTCCAGCTCCACGGGTTCGTCGCGCCCCTGCAGCCACAGCTCGCCGGTGCCCGCCTGGAGCATCGCCCAGCGGTCGCCCACGACCGTGACGAGGAGGCCCTCTGCGGCATCCGGAGCCTGCGAGACGGACTCGGGATCGCCGAGGAAGCGGTGCTCGTCGATGTCGAACCGGCGGATCGCGCCCTCGTCTGCGGAGAAGAGCACCAGCAGGCCCGCGGGCGACAGCCCGATCGCATCCGCCGTGTACGTCGGAGGGTCCTCGCCCTCCTCGACCTCGACGCCCGCGAACGGGTCGACGAGAGCAGTGGCGGCACCCGCCTCGAGAGTGGTGACCGATACCTGGCCGGTGTCGGTGCGATACGCCACATAGGCACCGGCCGACAGGATCTCCCGCGTGCCCGCCGGCGTCGGCTCGGAAGCGATCGGCGTGCCTTCATCCGACGCGTCGGAGAGCAGGTCGGCGGGATTCGCGGGGTCGAGATCCCACCGCTGCCTGTTGCCCTGGGCGTAGATGACGGCCGCCGAGCCGCTCTGCCAGACGGCCTCGGGATCGTCGACGTTGCGCACGGTGTCGATCTCGGCGAGCTCGGTGTTCACGCGGGCGTACTGGCCGCTGTCGCGCATGACCCAGACGGACGACTCGAGGCGGGGCACCTCCTGCGACTGGTATCCCTGGGCCGTGATGGCGAGCGTGAGCACCACCGCCAGGGCGGCGACACCCGAGATGGCCGCGATCAGGCGTCCGCGCGATCGGGGGTTCGCCTCCGCGCGAGCGCGGTCGCCGATGGCCATCACAGGACCCCGGTCAGGTAGAGCACGCCGACGCCGACGCCACCGAGGACCGCTGCTCCGATCAACGCGCCGATCACGCCGGCGACGAGGGGCGAGCGGGTCTTCGCACGCGCGGCGGGCAGTTCGTCGCGGTCGCGCGGCATCGCCTGCTGCTTCGCGGCGCGCACTGCACGTCGCGAGTCGGGGGCGACGGTGGTGATCACCGGGCCGCGGGCGCTGGAGTCGGAGAAGCTGACGGGCGCTGCTGCGGCCCATTCAGCGGACGCCGCCTCGAAGGCCGTCGGGTGCAGACCCAGCTCGAACTGCGCCCAGCGCAGGCGTTCCGCGAAGTCGGCCATGCTTGCGAACCGTCTGGCCGGATCACGGTGCATCGCGGTCGCGAAGATCTCGTCGATGATCGGCGGGATGCCGGGTATCGGCACCGCGGTATAGCGCGCCTTGATGATGCGCTCGGTGAGCTGGTCGCGGGAGTTGGAGCCTCGGTCGGCGCGTTCGAACGGGCTTCTTCCCGCGAGGAGCGTGTACAGGGTGGCTCCGAGGCTCCAGATCTCGCTCGGGACGGATCCGGAGACGCGCTCCTGCAGCACCTCCGGCGAGCTCCACGGCACCGACATCGCGATGGTCTCTCCGTCGCCCTCGTCGATCACGGCGGCCGCGATGCCGAAGTCGGCCAGCACGGGGGCGCCGAGGGAGTTGATGAGCACGTTGGACGGCTTGATGTCGCGATGCAGGAGTCCGGCCCTGTGCACGGTCTCGAGGGCGCCTGCCATGCGCACGCCCGTGTCGAGCACCTCGGCGAGCGCCAGCGGCGCCTTCTTGTACCGGGCGCTCATGGTGTCGGGGCAGTACTCCATCGCGAAGTACGGCCGACCGTCTGCAGAGATGGACGCCTGATAGATGGTGACGATCGAGGGGTGGGCGCTGAGCCGCGCGGAGATGTCGGCCTCGACGTTGAAGGTGCGGAGAACCTCGCGGTTCACGGCATCCGCCAGCAGCACCTTCACAGCGGCGACGCGTCGCGGCATGTCCTGTTCGTAGAGGAAGACATCTGCGAACCCGCCGGATCCGAGCGGACGCACATAGCTGTACCCCGCCAGCGTCGGCGGTGTCGATGCCATGCGCGTGGCCACCCATGCTCCTCACGGTCGGTCGGGAGACCGCGCTCTGCATGATCCCTGCGCGCCGCGCTGGGCGATCCCCCCGACCACGAGTATATCGAGGGTGTGGACGATCCCGAAGGCGGGCGATCGCCCCGGCACTCGCCCCGACACGGCGGGCGCGCCCAGCACGCCTCGGTGGTCAGGCGCGCCAGCACCCGACGACATGATCGTCGACCATGCCCGCGGACTGCATGAGCGCGTACATCGTCGTCGGACCCACGAATCGGAAGCCGCGACGACGCAGTTCCTTGCTCATCGCCGTCGACTCCGGCGTCACCGCCGGAACATCCGCGAACGATGCGGGCCGCGGTCCCGATGCCGGCGCGAACGACCACATCAGCTCATCCAGCTCGCCGTCTGCCATCGAGCGCACGATTCGGGCGTTGCCGATGGTGGCCTCGATCTTCGCCCGGTTGCGGATGATCCCCGCGTCCGCCATGAGCCGCTCGACGTCGGATCGGTCGAACTCGGCGACCCGCTCGGGCTCGAAGCCGACGAAGACCTCGCGGAACCGGGGGCGCTTGCGCAGGATGGTGATCCACGAGAGCCCCGCCTGAAACCCCTCGAGGGCCATCTTCTCGAACAGCGCCCGGTCGCCGTGGAGCGGGGTGCCCCATTCCTCGTCGTGATACCGGCGGTATTCGGCGTCGTCGCCCACCCACCCGCATCGGTCGCGGAGGTCGGGGCCGGCGATCAGAGACGTCATGAGCCCACGCTAGCCGCCGCCACCGACACGGCGGGTGATCCCGGCTCTCCTGCCGGGACTACGCAGCGGCCTCTGCGGGGCCGGATCCGAGCGCGTCGATGAACGACGTCGAGAACCCGTCGAGGGCTTCGCGCGCCGCGGCAGCATCCTGTCGTTCGATGGCGGCGAGGGCGGCGGAGAGGAGACGGCGGCGGGAGGCCCGATCCGTGTCGAGATCGATGCCGTGGTGGCGGGCCGTCTGCGGATCCACGAACAGCCGCAGCGGGTCGATGTGGTCGCGGGCGAGGCGGGGGCCCAGACGGCCGAGCTCCCGCGAGATGAGGATCTCGGAGAGCTCGAGGTAGCCGAGCAGCTCGCAGGTCTCGTCCGCCAGTCGCGTCGACTGCTGGTGCGTGCGCACGGGCGGGCCGATGCAGCTCTTCTCGACGATCAGGCGACCGACGACGTGGGCGCGCTCGATCATGTCAGCGCGCGACCACTCCGCCACACGAGTTCCGGCGCTCGGAGACACCTGGACGAACCGCATCTCGACAAGCCGTTGCAGCGCCTCGCGCACCGGCGTCCGGGAGACGGCCCACGCGTGGGCGAGCAGATCGAGCCGCAGTCGCTGGCCGGGCGGGATGCGGCCGCTCACGATCTCGGCGAGCAGGCGCTCGTATGCGAGACCGCTGAGAAGCTGCGGGCGCAGTTGGTCCTCGAGGGAGCCCATGGGCATGATCACATCGCTCTCATCAACTAACATATTGGATGATTAGAGGATGACATAAGTTAGCCGCGGACACAAATCATCTGATATTTCAATGCTCGGGCACCCTGCCTGAAGTCGTCGCCTCATCCACCGAGAGACAGGGCATGGGTATATATTGCGGGCGATTGATATATCAGGTACCCAGATGATTCCGACTAGCATTGACCCATGCCTGTGCCCAAGACCCCGGCGCAAATGCCCCGAAAGCTGCTGCGCGACCAGATCTTCGACACGCTTCTGGATGCCATCGTCGCCGGCGACCTGGCCGCAGGGGAGCCGATCTCCGACAAGCAGCTCGAGAGCTGGTTGGGCGCCTCGCGCACGCCGATCCGGGAGGCGGTGAACCGGCTCGCCGGCATGGGGCTGATCGAAGTGCTTCCGCAGCGGGGCACCCGCATCGCACCTCTCGATCCCACGAGGTTCGCAGAGGAGATGGAGATGCTCGGCGTCGTGTACTCGGCGACGGTGCGCGAGGCTGTCCCGCTCCTCACCGACGCGGACCGGACGCAGATCGCCGACCTGCACACGACGGTGAGCCGGACCTCGAACGCCCTCGAACGCGCACGGATCGTGAACAACCTGATGAACGTGTTCGTCGACCGCTACCGCAACACCCTCGTTCAGCGCATCCGCGAGAAGTCGGTGCCGCACGTCACCCGGATGATCACCGCTCGACCCGGCGCACTCGACGCGACCGACACATCGGCCGCGCTCGACGCGCTTGCCTCCGCCGCCGCCACAGGGAACGCGGATGCCGCAGCCCTGGCCGCACAGGCGTACTTCACTGCAGGGGCCGCAAGCGTGCAGGCACGAGATGCGGCCGAATCGAGCCCGCAGGTCGCTGCCGGCGCCGATACAGCTGAGCGGCGCGGAAGCGAGGACGCGTGATGCCCACGAGGGACACACCTCCGCCGCGGCGGCTGCTTCGCGACGAGGTCTACGACACGATCCTCGGGGCGATCCTCGACGGGACGTTGGAACCCGGGGAAGTTCTCCACGACGAGGAGCTCATGACGTGGCTCGGGTCGTCCAGAACCCCGATCCGCGAGGCGCTCAATCGACTCGCCGAGGAGGACGTCGTCGAGTTGGTGCCGCACCGTCACACCCGGGTGGCCCCGGTGAACGTCGCGGCGATCAACGAGAGCCTGTTCGTGATCGGAGTGATCCACGAGCACCTTGCCCGCACCACCACCGCCGACCTCGCGGATGCGCATATCGCCGACCTGCGTCGCGAGCTGGCGCATGTCGAGGATGCGGTGGATGCAGATGACGCGGCCGCTCTCGGACGAGCGATCCGCCGGTATTTCCTCGTCGTCGTCCGCGCCGCGACGAACTCCGTGCTGCGAGCGAAGGCCGAGACCCTGTCGCTGCAGCTGGTGCGCTTCCTCACGCCTCGCGAGAACCTCGTCACGCCTCTCCAGGCGCGCGATTTCATCCGCGCGATCACTGCAGCGGCCGAAGCCCGTGACGGCGAACGAGCCGGAGATCTGATCCACGAGCTGCACGCCGCGACGCGCGTCAACTTCCTCGAGTACTACCGCGAGCCGGATCCCGCGAAGTGAGCGCGGCTACGGCTACGGCTACGGCGCCGCCCTGCCGCACAGGCCCAGCACCACCCCGACCCACACCGCCGCACCCACTGCGCGAACGGTCCCAGGGGAGCAACCGACGGGGGTCCCCTGGGGCGTACCCCGAGGACCCCCTCCGGAACTCAGTCGGCGATGGTCGCGGCGTCGATCACGAAGCGATAGCGCACGTCAGAGGCGAGCACGCGCTCGTACGCCTCGTTGATCTGCGATGCGCTGATGATCTCGATCTCGGCTGCGATGCCGTGTTCGGCGCAGAAATCGAGCATCTCCTGGGTCTCCTGGATGCCGCCGATGTTGGACCCCGCGAGCGATCGACGCCCGCCGATCAGAGACGAGACGTTCACTGAGAGCGGTTCTGCGGGGGCTCCCACGCAGACCATCGACCCGCCCACGTCGAGCAGACCGAGGTAGGCGCGGAGGTCGACGACCGCGCTGACCGTGTTGAGGATGACGTCGAACGACCCGCGCAGCGAGCGGAACGTCTCGGGATCGCTCGTCGCATAGTAGTGATCGGCACCGAGACGGAGGCCGTCATCCTTCTTGCTGAGCGTCTGCGACAGCACGGTGACCTCTGCTCCGAGAGCGTGCGCGATCTGCACGCCCATGTGGCCGAGTCCGCCGAGGCCGACGACCGCCACGCGCGTGCCGGGTCCGACGTTCCAGTGCCGCAGCGGGGAGTACGTGGTGATTCCTGCGCAGAGCAGGGGTGCCGCGACGTCGAGCCCGAGCGCGTCGGGGATGCGCACGGCGAAGGACTCGGTCACCACGACCTGCTCGGAGTATCCGCCCTGAGTGACGCTGCCGTCACGGTCGGTGCTGCCGTAGGTGAAGATCGCACCGTTGGAGCAGAACTGCTCGTCGCCGCGCAGGCAGTTGCGGCATTCTCCGCACGAGTTCACGAGACAGCCGACGCCGACCCGATCGCCGACGGCGTGCTTGGTGACATCCGAACCGATAGCCGCGACGGTTCCGGCGATCTCGTGTCCGGGTGCGAGCGGGTACTGCTGCGGCCCCCAGTCTCCGCGCACCGTGTGGATGTCGGAGTGGCAGATGCCGGCGAACGCGATGTCGATCAGGATGTCGTTCGGGCCGAGCTCGCGGCGCTCGATGACGGTCTTCTCGAGCGGTGCGGCCTCGCTGGGTGCGGCATAGGCGGTGACACGGGTCATCTCGGACTCCTCTGATCGGTGCGGATGGGCCAGATCGACACTACTCGCGCCCTCCTCTGAGGCACCTGACCGCCCACGACGAAGGCCGGGACCACTGATCCCGGCATTCGTCAGCGGAGCGAGGAGGAAACCTCAGCGCTTCGCGTTCTTCTTGAGCGCCTTCTCCAGCACAGGGGCGTCACCGGATGCCGCGAGCGCCGCGTAGTACTCCCGAGCCTCGTCCTGCCGCACGCGCTCGGCGCCGGAGGCGATGGGCGCCCGGACGTGCTCCGGCTCGTAGCCGAACGCGTCGACCAGGTCGAGTGCGTACGGACGGAGCCTGGCGCACAGACGGTCGATGTATCGCGAGACCGCGGCGGCGCGCTGCGTCGAGAGACGCCCGTGGATGAGGTGCCAGGCGAGGTGCTTCTCGATGAGCTGCAGACCGAAGAGGTCGCGCAGCCACGTGAGCACCTTCTTGGTGTCGGCGTCGTCGACGCGGTGGACGGCATCCGTGAACGCCTCCCACTGCAGCAGCTCACCGTGCGCACGGGCCGCCTCGATCAGCTCGGCCTGATTCTCGTTGAACAGCTTCGCGCCGAGGGCCTTGTCCTTGCCCGCCGGACGCAGCCGGCCGGCGATGTCGGCGACCATCTGCTGCACGCGCTCGGCGAGCAGCTGGTGCTGCTGCTCCTCGCGCAGACCGTTCTCGACCGAACGCGAGACCTGACCGAGGTCGACGACCGACTGGCCGAACTGACGAAGGCCTGCGCCGTGGAACAGCTTGCCGGCGGTCATGCCTACGGCGAACTTGGCCAGGGCCGCAGCATCCTTGCCGGTGAACTGCTTGGCGTAGTCGGTGAGCAGCCGCTTGCCGACCAGCTGGAGGAGCACATTGTTGTCGCCCTCGAAAGTGACATAGATGTCGAGGTCGGCGCGAAGTCCCACGAGACGGTTCTCGAACATGAAGCCCGCTCCACCGCAGGCCTCGCGAGCCTCCTGGAGGGTGTCGAGCGCGTGCCAGGTCGACAGCGGCTTGAGGGCTGCCGCCAGGGTCTCGAGGTCCTCACGGTCATCAGGGGTGTCGATGCGGCCGGAGAACACGCCGTCGAACTTCTGCAGGAACTCGTCGTGCGCGAAGATCTGCGCGTAGGTCGTCGCCAGGCGCGGCAGCAGGCGGCGCTGGTGCTTGCCGTAGTCCATGAGCACGACCTCCTGGCCGTCTGCTCCGTCGAACTGGCGGCGCTGCGTCGCGTAGGTGATCGCGATCTTCAGCCCGAGAGCCGAAGCCCACGACGCGGCGCCGTCGAGCGAGACCCGTCCCTGCACCAGCGTGCCGAGCATCGTGAAGAAGCGGCGACCGGGGCTGTCGATCGCGCTCGAGTACGTGCCGTCGGCCGCCACATCGCCGTACTTGTTCAGCAGGTTCGTGCGGGGGATGCGGATGTAGTCGAAGCTGAGGCGGCCGTTGTCGATGCCGTTGAGTCCGCCCTTGAGTCCGTCATCCTCACGACCGATGCCGGGAAGATCGACGCCGTCTTCGCCGCGCAGCGGCACGTAGAAGCAGTGCACCCCGTGGTTCACGCCGTTCGTGATCAGCTGAGCGAACACCGTCGCCGCCACGCCGTGCAGCGCCGCGTTGCCGAGGTACTCCTTCGTCGCGCCGCGGAACGGCGTGTTGATCACGAACTCCTCGGTGCTCGGGTCGTACGTGGCGGTGGTGCCGACCGCTGCCACGTCGGAGCCGTGCCCGATCTCGGTCATCGCGAAGGCGCCGGGGATCGAGAGATCCATGACACCGGGCAGCCACTTCTCGTGGTGCTCGGCGGTGCCGAGCTGCAGGATGGCGGAGCCGAACAGCCCCCACTGCACTCCCGACTTGATCTGCAGACTCGGATCGGCGACGACGAGCTCCTCGAAGCCGGCGATGTTGCCGCCGTTGTTGTCTTCTCCGCCGAGTGCGGTCGGGAACGCCCGGTGCACTGCCTTGTTCTCGACGAGCAGGTGCAGCTGGCTGAGCACACGCTCGCGGTGCTCGTCCTTGCTCAGCGCGTCATCGCGCCAGAACGCCGAATCCTTGATCAGCTCGCGCGCCTCGCGGCGCGTGTCGGCCCAGGTGCCCATCAGCAGATCGGTGACCCGGGCGACATCGAACCTCAGGTTCGCATCTGCGCTGTCGGTGTGCGGGCGAGTCGTCTTCGGACGGACGGCGGCGTCGACCATGAGCGTTCCTCTCAGAGGGAAGTAGGGATACTCCCATGGTAGGTCTGCCACAACCAGGAGCGAACTGCTGTGTGCGCATCCTCCAACAAGCTCCCGGGACGGCGCCCGGTCGGATTGTCGTCAGACCACAGTCTCAGCCCAGCCGCAGTCTCAGGCCTCGACGCGTGCGGGCGTGGGAGGCGCGGTCTGCGCCTGCTCCCACCGCCGTCTCGTCCCTTCGCTCAACCGCGCCCACGTCCGATCGCGGATGAAGATCGAGTCGATCGCGATCATCGTCAGCGAGAACCACGGCAGCCCCATCAGCACGCCGATGCCGATGTGGAAGGAGAGGATGCCGATGAGGCCGATCAGCCGAGTGGGCCGTGTGAGCAGCATCAGCGGGAACGCCACCTGCAGGATGATCGAACCCCAGGTCGCCGCGACCACCATCGGGCCCCAGGTCGTGACCAGGTCACTCAGCACCGGCCATGTGCCGAACCGAGCGGTCTGCAGCGGGTTGTACACCGCGTAACCCTCTTCCCAGGGCGCGCCTCCCGCCTTGTAGAGAGCACCCGATGCGTACACGAAGCACACCTGCGCGGTCAGCGCCACGAGTGCCAGATTGTGGAAGACCGTTCCCAGGAGGGCGGGCTGGCTTCCCGGAGCGAACCACTCCCCCTTCTTGGCGCGACGTCTGGCATCGATCGACCAGCGAGCGGCCGGGTCGGCGAAGAACAGCAGGAGCAGCGCGATGCGGAACATGTTGTCGCCCTGATCGCCCACCATGTCGTTCGCCTCGATGAACCCGACCCAGAGGCAGAAGAACACCGGGAGGACGATCCGGAAACGCCAGCCGAGGACGAACAGCACCGCCAGCACGCCGAGCAGCAGATAGAGGGCGGTGTAGAGCGCGTCATTGCCCATCGCGGCATGGAACGCGCTGAAGATCCAGATCTTCGGGAACTCGCTGACGGGTTCGGCGAGTTCGCCGTTCCACGCCGACCCCGAGCCGAACGTATAGAGACGAGTGCTGAAGTTCGACGCGAGCAGGCCGATCGCTGTGACGCCGAAGAGGATGCGGGTGACCGCGAGACCGTAGAGGGCCTTCTTGCCGTTGAAGAGCCAGTCCCCCACGAACGCGGAGATCCGGTCGATCGCCGAGAGGACCATCGACCACAGTCCGCCGATCATCGACGAGGCGAAGCTCAGCAGGCGGGTCACGAAAGACCGGGGAGGCGGGGCGGCAGGCGCACCCGAAGGCGCGGGCATGCGCGGCGGCGAAGGCTCGGGGGCAGAGGCGGGTGGAGCGGATGCCGGAGCGGGCGCCGTCACGGTCGACCGCCCGGCAGCATCCTTCTTCCGGTCCCGGTTCGCGGCGCCGTTCGTCTGGGGCGCGGTCTTGGTGGGCGCGCTCACGGCTGGATCCTCTCGAACTGGGCGCGGAAGGTGTTCGCGAAGTTCTCGCGACTCTGCCCTTCCTCTTCTATAGGCAGGCGCCACCCGGTGGTCGAGAACGTGGGGTCGGGGCGCTGCGCGCTCGGATCGTTGCGATCCGCATAGGGCACCACGTTCTGGCGGCTCACGCGGTACTGGACCTTGATGACGGAGTCGGCGCCCCAGATCGCATAGGCCACCTGGGTGGCGTAGGCGGTGGAGAGGTGCTCTTCCGCCATGTACGCGTCGGTCGACGGGTTGTCGCCCTCGAGTTCGTCGAAGGAGCGCACCATCCACTCCTCCCAGCCATCCTCGGCGAAGTCGAGCCCGACGACGGCCTTCTGGTCGTCGTCCAGCTTGTTGTAGGCGTTCATCTGGCCGCTCGCGACCTCGCTCGACTGGATCCCCGCTCGGGGCGGGAAGAGGTTGTAGCGGATCATCGAGAGCTCGACGTCGGTGGCGCTCACCCACCCGGTCTCGATCTCCTCACCGTCCTTCTCGATGACGGCACGCACGTTGAAGTGGTAGTCGCCGTTGATGGGCTCGGGCGCGAAGACGCTCCACGACTGACCGAACATCGGCAGCATGTACCCGGCGAGGACTTCTTGCGTGGGGATCTCGCGGAGCGCCGAGTACGGAGCGATCCACAGGAACGACGCCCCCACGTGCCACAGGGTGAGCAGACACGCGGCGAACGCGATGAGCTTCACCCACCAGGTCGGGCGCGGTCGAGGGGCGGTCGCGGCGACCGCCGCATCCTGCACTTCGGGTGAGGTCTCAGTCATCGTGCCCATCCACATCCTTCTCACCGCTGAAGGTCGGGGCCGCCGCAGCGACGGCCCCGACCTCTCAGCGTTCCTGCACTGCGTTACTCCGTCTGGACGAGCGGCCGTCTGGAACGCGCGACCCTCGTCATCCCGAGTCCGAGCATCAGCAGCAGAGCCGCCAGCGCGATCCACCCGCCCTGGATCTCACCACCGGTGGTGGCGAGGCCCGTGGCCACGACCTGGAACGAGGCCGACACGCTGCCGGAGGTCGCTCCGGTCAGTGTCACGGCGTGGGTTCCGAGGTCGGTGCCGGAGGGGATCGTCCAGGTGAAGGTGACCGTGCCCTGCGCATCGGCGACCTGGGTGCCCAGTGCGATCGGCTCGGACGTCATCACACCGGTGACGGACTCGCCGGGCTGGAACCCGGTGCCGACCGCCGTCTGCTTCTCACCGCGCTCCAGAACCGGGACCTTGATCGTGATGGCGATCGGTCCGGTCGGGTCGGCTGCCGCGTCTGCAGACGCCGAGGCCTCAGCAGTCGCCGAGGCGGATGCCTCGGCAGCAGCCTCAGCGGAGGCATCAGCCGCCGCCGACGCGGACGCCGTGGCCGACGACGAGGCGTTGGCCGCCGCGGCCGCCGACGCGGTCGGATCAGCGTCAGCCGAAGCCGATGCGTCAGCCGCACTCGTCGAGGTCGCGTCGTTCTGCGCCGACGCCTGCGCCGCTGCCGCGGAGGCGGCCGACGCGTTCGCATCCGTCGTGGCCGTGGCCGAGGCATCCGTGGATGCGTCGTCCGTCGCCGCCGCAGACGCGGCCGCATCAGCCGTCACGTCAGCCGCCGCCGAAGCGGAACTCGTCGCATCGGCCAGAGCCGCAGCGACAGCCGCCGCCTGAGCCGCCGCGTTGCTGTCGTCATCAGCCTGAGCCGACGCCGCAGCGGATGCCGAGGCGTTGGTGTCGACCTCAGCCGACGGGTCGGCCGCAGCCGAGGCATCGGCCGTGGCGACTGCATCGGAAGATGCGTCGGTCGATGCACTGGCGATCGCCGCCGCGCTCGAGTTCGATGCTGCGCTCGTCGAGGCGTCCGATGTCGCCGAGGCCTCAGCCGCGGTATCCGTCGTCGCGTCGGCCAGCGCCGCAGCCTGAGCCGCTACCGCCGCACCGGCGTTCGCCTCCGAGGTGGCGTCCGCCGTGGCTGCCGTGGACGATGTCGCCGTCGCCGCCGACTCCGCCGCAGCCTCAGCCGTCGGGTCAGCCGCAGCCGATCCCTCTGCCGTGGCGTCCGCGAACGCCGCCGCCTGCGCGGCCGCTTCAGCGATCGCGTCGGTCGATGCATCGGCGTTCGCCGACGCGGATGCCGACGCCGCCGCGTTCGTGTTGGCCGCAGCCTCGGACGAGGCATCCGTCGACGAGTCGGCGATGGCCGCCGACTCCGACGACGACGCCGAGTTCGACTCCGCCGCCGTCGATGCATCCGCGTTCACGTCATCCGACGCGTCGGCCTGAGCCGCCGCCTGCGCAGCAACTGCCGCCGAGGCGTTGGCCGTCGAGGTGGCATCGGTCGTCGCGGCCGACGAGGCATCCGGCGTCGCCGCCGCATCCGCCGCCGAGGTGGCGTCCGAGGTCGCCGCCGCTGAGGCCGCCGACGTCGCGTCTGCGAGGGCCGCGGCCTCAGCCGCCGCCTGCGCCGACGGGTCGCCGTCTGCGGTCGCGTCAGCCGAAGCGGATGCCGATGCAGCCGCGTTGGTGTTGACGTCACCCGGGTCGCCCGCGGTCACCTCGGTGGTGTCCGAGTCGCTGGACGCGCCGGATGTCGCGGTGAGCAGGTAGCCCGCGCCGGGCTCGACATCAGCCGGAACCGGGTAGTTCTCCGTGAACGCACCGAACTCGTCAGTGGTCGCGATGACCGGGCCTCCGATGTCCGCTCCCCCGCCTGGCGCGGTGAGCTGCAGCGACACGGTGGAGTTCACCGGCCAACCCGTGCCGGTGACGGCGAGGTTGGTGCCTGCCGGAACCGACGAGGCCGCGTCGACGACGACCGGAGCAGCCGTCACCTCGGTCGTGTCGGTGGCTGTCTGCGTGCCCGCGCTCGCGGTGACCGTGTATCCCGTGCCCGCGGGAGTTCCCGCCGGCACCGGATAGTCGATCGCGAAGCCGCCGAGAGCACCGGTCGTCACCGTCTGGGGCGTGCCGATGACCGCACCACCGGGGGCTGTCAGCTGCACGGTGACCTCGGTGTCGGCCGGCCACTCAGCACCGGTGATCGCCAGGTCCGTCCCGGCCTCGACGGTCGCGGCCGCGTCGACGGTCGCCGCTGCGGTCACCTCCGTCGTGTCGGTCGCCGTCTGGGTGCCGACGGTCGCGGTGATCGTGTAGCCCGTGCCCGGCGTCGCCGAGGCGGGAACCGGGTAGTCGAGCGTGAACCCGCCGTCGCCATCGGTCGTGACCGTCTCAGGACCGCCGACGGTCGCTCCGCCCGGAGCGGTCAGCTGCACCGAGACCTCAGTGTTCGCCGGCCAGCCGGTGCCGGTGACGGGAAGGCTCGTGCCCGCCTGCACCGTGTCCGCGGCATCCACCGCTGCCGCGGCGGTCACCTCGGTCGTGTCCTCAGCCGTCTGGCCGCCGACCGTCGCGGTCACGGTGTACCCCGTGCCCGGGGTCGCCGACGCGGGAACCGGGTAGTTCAGCGTGAACCCGCCGTCGCCATCGGTCGTGACCGTCTCGGGACCCCCGACGTCAGCGCCGTCCGGGTCCGTCAGCTGCACCTCGACGACGGTGTTGGCCGGCCAGTTCGCACCGGTGATGGGGAGAGAGGTTCCCGCCTGCACCGTGTCGGCCGCATCCACCGCAGCGGCGGCCGTCACCTCGGTGGTGTCGATCGCCGTCTCGGCGCCAGCGGTCGCGGTGACCGTGTAGGCCGTGCCGGGCGACGCCGATGCGGGCACCGGGTAGGAGAGCGTGAACTCACCGTCGCCGTTCGTCGTGACCGTCTCGGGGCCACCGACGTCCGCGCCTCCGCCCGGAGCCGTCAGCTGCACCGAGATCTCGGTGTTCGCCGGCCAGTTGGAGCCGGAGACCGCGAGATCGGTGCCTGCCTGAACGGTCGGCGCCGCATCGATCGAGGCGACCGGAGCGTTCGTCACCTCGGTGGTGTCCGTCGCCGTCTGCGCGCCCAGCGTCGCGGTGACGGTGTAGCCGGTTCCCGCAGGAGTTCCGGCCGGAACGGGGTAGCCGAGCACGAAGGCACCCGACCCGTCCGTCGTGACGAGCTCGGGGCCGCCGATGTTCGCGCCGCCGCCGGGAGCGGTCAGCTGCACCGAGATCTGTGTGTTCGCGGGCCAGTTGGTGCCCGAGACGCCGAGGTCGGTTCCGTCCTGCACGGCAGGTGCCGCATCGATCGCTGCCGCGGCGGTCACCTCGGTGGTGTCCGTCGCCGTGCTGGTGCCGTCGGTCGCCGTGACGATGTAGCCGGTGCCGGGCACGGTCGAGGCCGGGATGAAGACCGTGCCGGTGAAGTTGCCCGACGCGTCGGTGGTCACCGGCGCTGATTCGTTGACCGGAGTTCCGTCCGGTGCTGCCACCTGGATCGTCACTTGGGTGTTGGCCGGCCAGCCGGAGCCGGTGACCGGAAGATCGGTTCCGGCCTGCACGGTGGTTGCGGCGTCGATAGCCGCGACTGCCGCCGCCGCTGCCTTGACGGTCGACGACGCGAGATCGAGTTCGACCCCTCCGCCCACGGCCGGGAGCAGATCGATGGCGAGCGCCCGCACGGTGAAGCTGTCACCGGGGATGTCTCCCGGCTCGGACTGCTCGTTGATCGTGATGGTCGCGATGCCGGACAGCACGCCCTGCAGCACGGGGTCCAGCGTCGAGAGCACGGGGCCGGTGACCGCTGCGAGGGCCGGCTGGACGAGCGGGATGACGCTGGTCAGCGCGGTGTTCACCAGAGGGCCGGTGGTCGTGGTGACCGCCGTGGTCACCGCGCTCACCACCGGGTTGAGCAGCGCACCGATGTTGAGCCCGGCGAGCGAGATGTCGGTCGTCACCGTCGGAACCGGCGTGGCCGTGCCCGCGAACTGAGCGAGCGAGCCGGCGATCGTGACATCGCCGGAGACCAGGTCGATCCCGGTGAGCGGGTTGGTGAGATCCACCCCGACGGTGAGCGTGACCGCCAGCGAGTCGAGGGTGGAGTCGAGGATGGTCGCGACCTTGCCGTTGAGGCTGTTCGGGTGCGTTCCCGTCAGAGCAGAGGTGATCCCCTGCTGGATGGCGGCGATCGTCGTCGCAGACAGCGCAGGGGTGTTCGCGGGAAGCGAGTTGAGGTCGGCTCCTGCGCCCGTCTCCACGAGGATCTGAGCGAGGTCGACCGAGATCGTCCCGTCGCTCAGGTCGACGAGCACCGAGCCAGTGGTGTTCTCGAGCGGCTCCGTCAGGAGCTCCGTGACGACCGTCGCCCCGACTGTGTCGAGGCCGGCGATAGCGACCGTTCCGCCCGTCGCCTCGAAGGCGGCGACGAGCGGCACATCCGGAATCGCGTTGATCGTGTTGACCACGGTCGTGACGAGCCCGGTGAGCGCTCCGCCGGGACCGGCGAGGTCGCTGACCGGGGTCACCGTGCCCTGGATGGCCGTGCCCAGAGTGGTCGCGAGCCCCGCGACGAGGTTGCTGTGCAGGTCGAGGTCCAGGCCCGCGATGCGGTATTCGGAGCCGGCGACGCCGGCGTTCGACTCCGCCCGCGATGCGAGGGCTCCGATGCCGACCGACGCTTCGTCGAGGACGGCGTCGGTGAGACCGGCGACGCTGAGCTGGTCGAAGAGATCGGTGAGTTCGAGGGTGGCGGGGTTGACGCTTCCGTCGATCGCCCCCGCATCGATCGCACCACCGGAGGTGATCGCGCCGGAGGACGCGATCGACTGGGTCTGCGTGGGTGAGGAGCTGAAGCTCTGCGCGCCCCCCAGATCGCCCAGCTGCAGCAGACCGGGCGACGTGCCGTCGGTCAGCAGCGGCACGTTGAGCGTGCCCACGTCGATGCTGAGCGCCTCGAGCACGTCGAGGTCGAGACCGCCGAGCTCAGGGCCGGCCGCGGCTGGGTTGCTCGTCAGCGTGTGCCCGAGTGCGGCGACGTCCAATCCACCGAGCAGGTCGGCCGGCAACTGGATGATCTGTCCCTGCGCGACCGACGGATCGTTCGGATTCGCGTCATCGAGCGCATTCGCCGCCGTCGGTACCAGTGCACCCGCAAGGATCATCGCGCCGACGGTCACGCCGGCGATGCCTCCCCCGATGGCTCTGCGTCGCCGCAGAGTCTTCCCCTCCAAGAATTCCATTCGCCTCTCCCGTGATGCAGATGTTCCGCGTCACAAGGCCCTCCCCAGGCGTCAACAGGTGCCGACCGAGCGCATGTCCAGACAGTATTGCCGGATCGAGAATGTTAAGTCCAGCGATTGTCCAGTGATCTTTCAGGAAACGTCATCAGGTGAGACATTTCGTCATCGGTCATTGAGACCTGCCCACAGGTCTATTGGCGAGGACGCTTTTGCCAGGACGAATATGAGGGGTCCAGCGCACTCCGCGCAGGCGCGACACGCACTCCGGCCACACGACGAAACCGCCCCGCAGACCGAGGTCTGCGGGGCGGTTCAGGGCGTGAAGCGAGGGCTACAGAGCGAGCCCGTCGCCGAATCGGAAGAGCGGATCAGCGGTGTCGAACGGCACATCGGGTCGCGAGGCGACGACCGCGGCCATCGACCTCGGCAGGTCGAACGGGAGCCTGCCCTGCGCGCTCGCGACGCCGCTCAGCACATCGAGCAGCGCCGCCCCTGAGACACCCCAGTTGGCGGTGACGGCCGCCGCACCGGCCACGATCGGTTCGAGAATGGGCGGTCGATCGGCGAGCACATCGACCACGGTCGGCACGGCTCCGGCGATGGCGGCGACATGCGCGAGCACCTCGTCGGAGAACTCGAGCGACCCCGCATGGAAGAAGTTCTCGAAGGTCGTGTCGCGCTGCTCGAACGGCGCCTGGAGACGGAGGATCGCCAGGTCGGCCTCGTCGACGGTCGCCACGACGTCGCCGTACGCGGCTGCGACGGATGGTTCGATCCCCTCGACGTAGAGCTTGATCCCGGGGGCGAAGGGCAGCGAGCCATCGTTCGTCAGCACGGTCACGGAGGCGCGCTGGGCCGCCTCTCCCGCGGCGCGGAACTCCGCGCTGCCGACGATCTCGTCCGCCGCGTCCTCGTCGACGAACGGGTTCTCGAAGAGCCCGAGCTCGAACTTCTCCCGCAGGATCCGTCGCGCGGAGAGGTCGAGCCTCTCCTCCGAGACCGAGCCCTCGGCGACCAGCCCGAGCAGCAGTTCGGGGCAGTCCTCGCCACCGAACTGATCGACACCCGCATCGAGCACCTTGAGCATCCGCTCTCGCGGCGTCAGATGCTCCACGCCCCAGGCGCGGGCAGGGAACGGCTGGCCGAAGATCTCCGCATCGTTGATCAGACCCCAATCGGTGCACACCAGGCCGTCGAACCCGAATCGCTCGCGCAGCAGCCCGGTGATCACCGACCTGTTGAAGCCGAACCCGACCTCCTCGTACTCGGTGCCGACGGGCATGCCGTAGTACGGCATCATCTGACGCGTGCCGGCGGCCAGTGCATCCTCGAAGGGCTTGAGGTGCAGGTCGAACGCACCCCCGGGATACACCTGCTCCCGCCCGTACGGGAAGTGCGGGTCCTCGCCGTCGAGCTGCGGCCCGCCGCCGGGGAAGTGCTTGGTCATGGTCGAGACCGATCCGGGACCGAACGAGTCGCCCTGGAACCCGCGGATATATGCCGCTCCCAGAATGCCCGTCAATTCGGGGTCCTCTCCGAACGTCGCCGTCTGCCGCGCCCACCTCGGTTCGGTGGCGAGGTCGACCTGCGGGTGAAGGGCGACCCGCAGGCCGACAGCCGTATATTCCTGACGAGCGATATCTGCGAACCGTTCGACCAGCTCGGGGTCACGGGTGGCTGCGAGACCCAGGGTCTCCGGCCACTGCGAGAACGGTCCGGCGAGGATCGACGCCCCGGGATTCTCGCTGAACGAATGCCGCGGGTCGGTCGACAGCGTGACCGGGATGCCGAGCCGGGTCGAGGCCGCCAGCCGCTGCAGCTCGTTCTGCCAGGCGGCTATCTCTCGCCCGGTGGGCGCCGCCCCCAGCAGGTTGAAGTGCGTCATGTTCTTGAGGTCGATGAACTCGCGGGCGCTCGGTGTGCCGAAGATCGGGTTCGCCTCATCGAGGTCTCCGATCGCGATCATCGTGTGGAAGAACAGTCCGGCCTTCTCCTCGACGGTCATCTCGTCGAGGAGGAGCTGCACTCTCTCATCGACCGGCAGGGCCGCGTCGAGCCACGGTCGGGCAGTGGTCACGTCGGTGTCGGTCATGGTCACTTGACTCCCTTGATGCGGTAAACGAGAACGGCGCCGGCGAGTGCGACGAGCGCTCCGAAGAGGTACCAGGTCGTGTAGCCGCCCAGCGGCGTCGCGGCGCCGAGAGCGATGATGCTCGGCGCGATGGCCGGGGCGATCGACTGGGGAAGGGCGTTGGCGATGTTGAGCACGCCGAGGTCCTTCGCCACGTCGTCGGGGTTGGGCAGCACTTCGGTCGCCAGCGCGAGATCGACCGACAGGAACGACCCGGCACCGAGTCCGATGATGGCCTGAGCGACGATGACGACGGCGATCGACGGAGCGATCGCGAGGATCACGAGGCCCACGACCATGATGACGCCGGCGATCGCGACGAACGGCCGGCGCTTGCCGATCTTGTCGGAGAGGAATCCGCCGAGCGGCGCGGAGATAGCCATCGCGGCCATGGAGGCGAGGTTGGCGATCAGGATCGTGCCGACTGCGCCCTGCTCGTCGAGCTGGAACTTGGTCACCAGGTAGAGCGGCAGGAAGGTGGCGATGCCCGCGTAGCCGAACATCACGAAGAACTTCGTGAGCCAGGTCCATCCGAAGTCGGGGTGCTTGCGGGGGTTGAACACGAACGAGCCGAAGAACGTGCCGACCGTGAAGCGCGTGGCGGGCTTCTCGGTGAGACGACGGTCCTTGAGGGTGAGCACGAACACGATGACGAGGATCAGCGCGATGGCACCGGGGACGAAGAAGCGCTCGAAGTCGCCGGGGAGGAAGTTGACGATGAAGCTGCCGGCGAGGATGCCGATGGGGGTCGTGATGCCGATGATGCCCGACACCTTGCCACGGCTCGAGACCGGCACCTGATCGGGCAGGGTCGCGTTGGCCGCCGCGAGCACGGCGTTCATGGATGCCTGCACGAGGCACCACGCGAGAAGAACGACGAGCACCGAGGTCGCGGCGCCGATGATCGCGAAGCCGCCGAGACCGACGATCGCACCGCCGAGGATCCAGGGGCGACGCATGCCCCACCGCGAGGTCGTGCGGTCGGAGAGGCGACCGACGAGGGGATTCGCGACGAGCGCGAAGGCCGCACCGACACCCATCACCAGTCCGAGGCTCGCCTCGGTGTTGGTGGGGTCGAGCCGCTGGATCTTGAAGGCCATCGACACCATCACCGGGGTGAGCAGGGCGAGGTAGACGCCGAAGTTCACGGCGGCGAGTCCGGGGGTGTAGCCACGGGGCGTCTTCAGCGGGGTGGTGCCGGGAACTTTGAAACCGGTCGTTCCTACGGCGGCCGCGGTGGCGGCCGATGACAGCTCTGTCACGGGTGGATCCTTTCGGGCAAGGTGCGCCGGTCATCTGCGACACGACGTGACGATGACAATACCGGAATATCGACCGATTGGTAAGTGAATGTCTACCGATTGGTAATGAGAGAGAATGAGAGGGAAGGGTGGACGGGATGACGACAGCAGCCACGACGGGCTCGCGCCAGGCGCGCGCCGCGGCCACGCGTCAGCGGATCGTGGACGCGGCCCGAGAGCTCTTCGTCTCGAACGGATACCGTTCGACGTCCCTGCGCGACATCGCCGCCGCGGCATCCGTGAGCCATCCGGGGCTGCTCGGACATTTCGCGTCGAAGGACGACCTGCTCGCCGAGGTCGTCGCCGGTTTCGAGGACGACAACGAACGGGCATTCGACCTGCTCGCTGCGGCATCCGATTCCGGTGAACTGATCTTCGCGGACGTGGCTCGACGCAACGCGCGCACCCCCGGCTACCTCGAGCTCTTCGCCGCGCTCACCGGGGAAGCATCCGCCTCCGGACACCCGGCGCACGAGCGGATGCGCCAGCGGTATGCACGCCTGCACCGCCTCAGCACGGATGTCCTCGAAGATGCGGCGCTGCATGGGACGATCGGCGCCGACCGCGACGTCGCGGACGAGTCCGTGCGTCACAGCGCGGGCTGGGACGGGCTGCAGCTGATCTCTCAGTATCTGCCCGAGCGGGTCGACGTCGTGCAGATGCTCGAGGAGCGCGAAGCCCTGTGGGCACTGCCCTACGGGTGGCGGGATGCCGACAGCCCCGACCCTTCTCCGACCGCTGCCGGCCCCCTGCCGCCGGTGTTCGGAGAGCCCGCCGTCGACGACTCCCCGGGATACGAGGTGGGACGGCGCCGCCGCGCGCAGATCCTCGCCGACGCCTCACGCCTGTTCTCCCAGGACGGCTACGGGGACACCAGTCTTCGGGACATCGCTCAGGCTGTCGGCGTCTCGAAGTCCACTCTGCTCCACCACTACCCGTCGAAGGAACTGCTGCTCAGCGCGGTGCTCTCCGAGCGCGACAGCGCGATCCGTGTGCGCAGCGAGTCCACCCATGCCGAGCGAGCCGCCGACGCGCTGCGCGCGATCCCGCTCGGAGCACGGGTGAGCGCCCTCGACGAGCCCGGCCTCATCGAGGTCTACGCGGTGCTCTCCTGCGAAGCGGTGCCGGCCATGCACCCTGCGCACGACTACTTCGCCACGCGGTTCTCCCAGGCGATCGACTACTTCACCGAGCTGTTCCGTCTCGCCCGCATCGACGGCGATCTGCCCGAGCACCGCGACCCCGAGCACGAGGCGATCTGGCTGATCGCCCTGTGGGACGGCCTGCAGTACCAGTGGCTCTACGACCGCGGGGCCGTCGACGTCGGCGCCCACCTGCGCGCGCATCTCGAAGACGTGCTGCCGAGCTGAACGGCGCCCTGCGTCAGCCGGCCGCGATGACGGTGAGCACTCCCTCGCCGTAGGCATCCCGCTTCTTGGCGCCGATCCCCGTGATCCCGTCGAGGTCGGCCAGCGAAGCCGGACGATGCTCGGCGAGCGCACGCAGCGTCGCATCGCCGAAGACGATGTACGCCGGAACGCCCTGCTCGCGCGCCGTCTCGGCGCGCCACGCCCGCAGCGCCTCGAAGAGCGGGCGGTCGGACTGATCGAGCGCGTCCGCCGCACTCGCCTTGCGTGCCCGCGGCGACGAAGCGGGGCGTCCGATCGTGTCCTTGCGCAACGGCACCGGGGTCTCGCCCTTCAGCACGCCGGCCGACTGCTCGCCCGGAGCGAGCGTGCCGTAGTCGCCCTGCGCCACGATGATCCCCCGTGCGAGCAGCTGGCGGACGACGCTGCGCCAGTCCTGGTCGGAGAGGTCGGCGCCGATTCCATAGGTCGCGAGCTTCTCGTGCCCCTGCTGACGGATGCGCTCGGTCGAGGCTCCGCGGAGGATGTCGATCAGATGCCCGGCTCCGAAGGCCTGATTGCGCTCGCGCTTGAGCCGCACGATCGTCGAGAGCAGCTTCTGTGCCGGGATCAGGCCGTCGAAGGTCTCGGTCTCGTCGAGGCACGTGTCGCAGTTGCCGCACGGCTGCGAGTCCTGCCCGAAGTAGCCGAGAAGGTTCTGGCGGCGGCACTCGACCGTCTCGCACAGCGCGAGCATCGCGTCGAGGTGCTGCCCCAGGCGCATCTTGAACGTGCGATCGCCCGGGCTCTGGTCGATCATGCGGCGCTGCTGCACCACGTCGCCCAGGCCGTACGCCATCCAGGCGATCGACGGCTCGCCGTCACGGCCCGCGCGACCGGTCTCCTGGTAGTAGCCCTCGACGGACTTCGGCAGGTCGATGTGAGCGACGAAGCGCACATCGGGCTTGTCGATTCCCATGCCGAAGGCGATCGTCGCGACCATCACGACGCCGTCCTCGCGCAGGAACCGGGACTGGTTCTTCGCGCGCACCTCGGCCGGAAGACCGGCGTGATACGGCAGCGCGTCGAAGCCCTGAGCGGCGAGATAGGTCGCGGTCTGCTCGACGGACTTCCGGCTCAGCGCGTAGACGATGCCGACCGAGCCCTCCGGCTGCGCGCGGATGAACGAGACGAGCTGCTTGCGCGGATCGACCTTGGGCACGATCCGATACTGGATGTTGGGCCGGTCGAAGCTGGCCACGTAGTGCTGGGCGGCGTCGAGACGCAGTCGCTCGGTGAGCTCCTTGTGCGTCGCCCGGGTGGCGGTGGCCGTGAGCGCCATGCGCGGAACACCGGGGAACCGCTCGCCCAGATCGCCGAGTGCGAGGTAGTCGGGGCGGAAGTCATGACCCCACTGCGACACGCAGTGCGCCTCGTCGATCGCGATGACGCTGAGCGTGCCGCGCTGCAGCAGGGCGGTCGTCTGCGGCGAGGACAGCCGCTCGGGGGCGACGTAGATGAGGTCGAGTTCGCCGGCGACGTACGCCCGTTCGACCTCGCGCCGCTCTTCGATCGCCTGGGTCGAGTTGAGATAGGCGGCGTTGACGCCGTTGGCCCGGAGCGCGTCGACCTGGTCGTGCATGAGAGCGATGAGCGGGCTGATCACGAGGCCGGTGCCCTCGCGCACGAGTGCGGGCACCTGATAGGTGACGCTCTTGCCGCCGCCGGTGGGCATGAGCACGACAGCGTCACCGCCCGAGATGACCTGATCGACGATCGCGGCCTGATCGCCGCGGAACTCGTCGTAGCCGAAGACCGTGTGCAGCGCCTCGGCCGCAGTCGCGTATCGGCTGGGGGCCGCCTGTCGCGCGGCCGTCGCCTTCACCCCGGGAGCAGACGAGCGTGCGGATGACCGCGCGGACGCCGATCCGACCGGTGTCACGGGGCCCTGGCCCCAGTCGAGCGGCGGCTCGTACCCGGCGCCCTGCGGCTCCCAGTCCATCGGCTCGGGCGGCTCGGAGGGCTCCCACCCTGCGCCGTCCCACGGCTCGTCGGCGTAGGGCAGATCCTCGTACGGGTCACGGGGAGTCTGCGGCATCCCTCCAGCGTAACGACCCCCGCCGACGTCGGCCGCGCCTGTGGACGCTCAGCGGGCGTAGGTTTGTCGCAGACGCCCGAAGGAGCCCCGATGACCGACATCACCGTCACCCGCAACGACGACGCCTCCCGCTACGAGATCCACTCGGATGAGACGCTCGCCGGCTTCGCCGAGTTCGAGCTGCGTCCGAGCGCGATCCGCTTCATCCACACCGAGATCGACCCCGCGTTCCAGGGTCAGGGACTCGCGGGGATCCTCGCTGAGCGCGCCCTGACGGATGCCGCGGCATCCGGCGACGCGATCGTGCCGCTCTGCCCGTACATCGCGAAGTACCTGACGACGCATGAGATCCCGGGCGCCGAGATCCGCTGGCCGAAGCGGCCCGGCGCTGCTCCGACGGAGGCGTGATGATCGGCGAACGACGCATCGTCCTCGAGCCACGCGAGGTGCCGCTCGGCGGGGTGCGCGGGATGAACGTGCTGCGCGTGCTGCCGCATCGCAACCTCCCGACCATCGGGGCGTGGTGCTTCCTCGACCGGTTCGGCCCCGCCGACACCAGGATGCGGGTCGAACCGCATCCGCACATCGGGCTGCAGACCGTGACCTGGCCGCTGGTCGGAGAGATCCGTCACCGGGACTCGGTCGGCAGCGACGCCGACCTCCGCAGGGGCCAGCTGAACCTCATGACCGCCGGCAACGGCATCTCGCATTCGGAGTACTCGATCGGCGATGATCCGATCCCCCTCGACGCCCTGCAGTTCTGGGTGGTGCTGCCCGAGAGCGCACGGCACGGTGCTGCCGGTTTCGAACGGCACACCGAGCTGCCACAGCTGCCGCTCCCTGCCGACGAGGGTCAGGACGCCACCGCCACCGTCGTCCTCGGCGAGTTCGCCGGCACCTCATCGCCGGCCACCGTGCACACTCCGATCGTCGGCGCGGAGATCCGGATCCCCGCGGGCGCTCGTCTGCACCTGCCCCTGCGTTCAGGATGGGAGCACGGCCTCATGCTCGTCGAGGGTGATGCCGTCGTCGCCACGCACGGGATGTCGTCGAACGACATGCTGTACCTCGGCGACTCGAGGGACTCGGTCGAGGTGTCCAGCACACAGGGAGCGCTGCTGTTCCTCATCGGCGGCGAGCCCTTCGAGGACGAGATCGTCATGTGGTGGAACTTCGCCGGACGCACGCACGAGGAGATCGTCGAGGCTCGCACCGAATGGGAGGCGGCCTCCGCTCGGTTCGGTGTCGTCGAAGGGCACGACGTCCGCATCCCCGCTCCGCCTCTTCCCGACGTGCGGCTGATGCCGCGCGGCCGCAAGATCTGACGGCTCTGACTGCGACACCGCGCCCCGCGCGCGACGCGACGCGGCCTCGACGCGGCCTCGACGATGCGGCGACCGCACGCGCCGGCGCCTCGCGCTCCGAAGAGCACGGGGCGCCGGCGCTGATCGCTACTGCGCGTCGACCGTCACGATCGTGCGCACGGCGGACTCGCCGTACTGCACGAGGCCGAGGTACCGGGTGCCGGCGGTGAGGCCGGTCCAGCTCAGCTCGTAGCTCGTCGCCTGGCCGCGGACGGCCTCGATCGGGTTCGGGGTCGCGGTGAACGCCCCTTCGCCCTCGGGCTGCACGTTGGCGTAGGTCATGTCCCACGTCATCGGGGCCGAGGTCGAGTAGACGTTCGCGACCACCAGGTAGGTGCCCGCCGTCGGAGCCGGGAGTGTGACCTGCTCATCCGCCGAACCGGTCGCCGACTGCCAGCGCTCGTAGTAGCGCAGGTCGTCGGCGCTCACGACCCGGTAGACGGTCAGGTCGAGGTCGCTGCCCGCGTCATCCGACGAGTCGAGGTCGAAGCGCGAGAGCGTCGTGCCCTCCGGCACGTCGACGATCCACGACACGTCCTTGTTCTCATCGCCCGACGCCTCATCGCCCGAGTGTCCGACGACACGGCCGTCGGGGTCCTCCAGCAGGCTGAACGGCGTGAGTCCCGAGAGCCCGAGCGCCAGAGCGCCGTCGACGCCAGGGGTGATCTCGACCGTGGTCGCCCCCTCGACTCCGGTGCCCTCGACCTCGGCCGGCGCGTCGGCCGTCACGGGGAAGACCGCGATCGGCGAGCGCACCGAGTTGCTCTTGCTCGTCCAGGTGAGCGACCCGGTCGCCCACTGCTCGACGGGAGCGCTCTGGTTGTCGAACGTGACCGTGTAGGTCGCGGTCTGGCCGGGCTTGGTGAACTTCAGCGTCGAGGGCTCGACGGTCACGTCGACGCCGGGCAGATCGACGGATGCCGTGAACGTGCCCTTCTCGGTCGCCGTCACCGTGCGGGTGACGCTCTGCGCGCTCGCGAGCGATCCGATCGAGAACGATGCGATGTTCAGGTCGCTGCCGTCGATCGGCTCGACGCCGTCGAACTCCGCCAGACCCTTGCCCTCGAGGAACGCGGCCCAGTCGGGCACGTCGTTCAGGTAGAGCAGGCCCGGGTTGAAGTAGCGCTTCGGGTCGACCTGGCCCGCACCCTGCTGGAACGGGTCCTTGTTGGGCGAGCCGTCGGGGTTCACCGTGTCGTAGGCGGTCGTCATCATGGCCGACTTGACCTCAGCCGGCTTCGCGTTGGGACGCTCGCCGAGATACAGCGCCGCGAGACCGGCGATGTGCGGTGACGCCATCGACGTGCCCGACAGGATGCCGAAGGTCGGCGCCTCTCCGGGCCCGTTCTGCGTGGCCGCGAGGATCGCGACGCCGGGGGCTGCGATGTCGGGCTTCATGATGTCGCTGCCGTCGGCGAGCATCGGGCCACGGCTCGAGAAGCCGGCGATCTGGGGCACCGGGGTCACGACACCGGTCGTGTTCTCGCCGACGAGCGTGATCGGGCGATCGGTGCCGCCCTGCACATAGGCGAGCACGGCTGCGCGATGCACGGACGAGAGGTGCACGGTGGGCACCGCGTGGAAGTCGTTGTCGAGCGAGTCCGCACCACCGGGCACGTTCACGAGCACGACGCCCATGCCGCCGGCATCCTTCACGACCTGCGACTTCTCGGCGCGGGCGTTGCCCCCGCGGTCGCAGACCACGATGTGACCCGTGACCTTCGCCGCATCCAGCGTGCCCGGAAGGCACAACGCGGCATCGGCGGCAGCCTGTCCGGCAGCCGGCGCGTCACCCGCGTAGATCGACGGCCCGGTGACAGTCGTGCCGAACGGCACGCTCACCGATGCGCCGGCCTGGGCGAAGCCGTCGAACTGCACGGTGCCCTCCCACGTCGGGATCGTCGATGCCGCGACCGTGGTGTACCAGGGGGAGGCGTGGTCGGCGGTGACGGAGTCGGGACCGTCGTTGCCGGCGCTCGTGGCGACGAAGACGCCGGCTGCCGCCGCGTTGAAGAACGCGATGTCCTCGGGGGCGAGCACGGTGGATGCCGCTCCGCCGCCGATCGAGTAGTTGATCACGTCGACGCCGTCGGCGACCGCCTGGTCGATGGCGGCGATCAGGTCGCTGCCCGCGCAGATGTCATCGGTGGTGACGGCCTCATCGGGCCCGACGTAGCAGGCCTTGTAGGCGGCGACCTTGGCTCCGGGGGCGACCCCCGAGATCTTGCCGAAGTCGACGTCCTCGATCGAGGCCTTCACGCCGAAGTTGCCGGCCGCCGTGCTCGCGGTGTGCGAACCGTGGCCGTCACCGTCGCGCGGCGAGAGGTAGTCGTACTGGAAGTCGAATCCGGCCGCCTCAGCACCGGTGTAGAAGTACTGGGCTCCGATGAGCTTCGACGAGTAGTCGCCCTTGTCCCACTCCTGAGCCTCGACCATCGTGCTCTGGAACTGGCCGCCGTCGGACTTGTCGAAGTAGACGAAGGTGCCGTCGGTGTACGGCTGACCGCCCTTGTGGCGCTTGTCGTTCTTCGGCTGCTTCTTGAGCTTCTTGCCCTCGAAGGAGGGGTGCTCGGGAGCGATGCCCGTGTCGATGACACCCACGACCACGCCCTCGCCGGCCTTGTCGACGCCGCCGGTCTGCTGCCAGACGCCGCCACGCCCCTTCTTGTCATCGCCGAGACCGAGGAAGTCCGTCGAGGTCTGCGCGTCGGGGTGACGGATGAAGTCGGGGTAGACGTCGTACACGTCCTTCGACGCCCGCAGCTTGTCGACCTGCGCGCCCGTGAGCTCGGCGCTGAAGCCGTTGAGCACGACCTGGTAGCTGATCCCGGGAGTGACTCCCGCCTCCTGCGCGACCGTCTGCTGCTCGGCCTCGAGGTGCTGCACGTAACGCTGCGAATCCTGCGACTGCGTCTCGAGCTGCTCGCCTTCGGCGGGCTTGGTGGCCTTGAGCCCGTTGACGTCGCCGGTGTAGCTCGCGAGCGGATCGGACTTCAGCACGACGATGTAGTGACCGGGCGTGCCGTCGACCGGAGTGGGGTTTGTCACCTCCTCCGTGCCTGCGTAGCCTGCGGTTGCCGTCGATGCGATGAACAGCGTTGCCAGGGTGGTGGCCGCTGCCATCCGGAGGGGTGTTCGACCCATGTGCTTCTCCCGATGATCACGGTGCGACTGCGGTGCCGCACCGCCGTTCAAGCTACGCCCGGCTTCCGTCCACACACCAGGGTCGGGGATTATTCCTGGACGAACGGCCAGCCGTGTCGACAATGGTCGACAGTAGGCTGGAGGGGTGGCCCCCTCCCCCGTTCTGACGACCCGCGTGCTGCTGGTCTGCGCCGCGATCGGCGTCGCCACGGGCATCCTCGGGGGGATCGCGGGGCTCATCACGCCGGTCGTCATCGTGGGCGCTCCGTATCTCTACGGACTCGTGCTCGGCTCGCACGTGCTGCCGGGGATCATCGCTCAGGAGGTGCTGCGCCGCCCCTTCGTGGCCCTCGTCACGCACGTGTTCGCCGCCCTCATCTCGAGCGCGTTCAATCCCGCCTGGACGCTGCGCTTCATCGGCACCGCACTGCTGTTCGGGGCGATCCAGGAGGGCATCGCCGCGCTCACCCGCTACCGCTCCTGGGGCCCTTGGCGCTTCTTCATCTCCGCAGCGATCATCGGGGTCATCGTGGCCGTCGTGGTGTTCTTCGCCGTCGACCTCGCGACCTTCCCGCTGTGGGCGGAGATCTCCTACCTCGTGATCGCGGTGCTCGGTCCGATCGCGTGGACCGCAGCAGGACTCGCGATCGGATCGTCTCTCAGCCGCGCAGGCGTCGCTCGGCGCTGATCACGGCGTCCGACCTTTCCGAGCCGTCCGGCCTGTGCAGATCAGGTAAGGCTCAGCTAAGTTAGAACGGTACCGATCCGCTGAAACCGGGGTTATGCCGTGCGCTCATCTGCGCCTCTCCTCCGCGTGCGTGACCTCTCGATCACCCACGCCGATGCTGTGCACCCCTCGCCGCGGGGCGTCACCTTCGACATCGATGCCGGCGAGGTGGTGCTGCTGCTCGGCCCTTCGGGTTCGGGCAAGTCGACGCTCACGCTCGCGCTCAACGGGCTGATCCCGCACGCCGTGCCCGCGACCATGACGGGATCGGTCGAGGCCGGCGGAGTCAGCACGGCGGATGCCGACACCGCATCGCTGAGCACCCACGTCGCGATGGTCTTCCAGGACCCGGACGCCCAGATCGTCACCGGCACGGTCTACGACGAGGTCGCCTTCGGCCCCGAGAACCTGCTGCTGTCGCTCGACGAGGTGCGCACGAGAACCGAAGACGCACTGCGCCGTGTCGGCCTGTGGGAGCGGCGCGATGAGAACCCCGATCGCCTGTCCGGCGGCGGGCGTCAGCGTCTCGCGATCGCGTGCGCGCTGGCGATGGGGTCGCCCCTGATCGTGCTCGACGAGCCGACCGCGAACCTCGATCCGCAGGGCATCGACGACGTCTACGCCGCACTGACCGACGTGATCGCAGCGGGCGACCGCGGCATCCTGCTCGTCGAGCACAATCTCGACGCCGCGATGGGGTTCCTGACCCGCACGATCGTGCTCGACCGCGCAGGGCGGGTCGTCTTCGACGGACCGCCGGCCCGGATCATCCGGGAGCACGCGGCGGAGCTCGTCGAGATGGGTGTCTGGCTGCCTGCGGCGACACTCGCGGCGCTGCGGATGCGGGATGCCGGAACACTGCATCTCGACGACCTTCCATTGACACCCGAGGAGCTCGCCGCGGCACTGGCGGCGGCATCCGACACTCCTGACCCGTCCGGTGTGCAGGACCACGGCACGGATGCAGGACCGGATACCGCTGTCTCCTCCGGCATCCGTGCGTCGGTCCTGCAGACGCACGGAGGAATGACGGATGCGGCAGACCGTGCAGCCACTCCGATCGTCCGCGCCCGCGGGCTGACGGTTCGTCGTCACCGCACGGAGATCCTGCACGGCATCGACCTCGACATCGAGGCGGGAACCCTGACGGCGATCGTCGGGACCAACGGCGCCGGAAAGACCACCCTTCTGCAGGCGCTCGCCGGTGTCGTCCCGCCGCCCCGGCGGCAGGTCACGGTCGACGGCATGGACCCCGGGTCGGCCTCGCCGCGCGAGCTCTCGAGCCGCATCGGGTTCGTGTTCCAGAACCCGGAGCACCAGTTCATCGCGCACACCGTGTTCGACGAGCTCGCGCACGGACTTCGGCTGCGGCACACCCCGGATGCCGAGACGCGCGAGCGCGTCGACGCCATGCTGATGCGCTTCGGCCTCGAGGCGAAGGCCGATGTGCATCCGTTCCTGCTCTCGGGCGGCGAGAAGCGCCGCCTCTCGGTCGGCACGGCCCTGATCACCCGCCCGCGGGTGCTCGCCCTCGACGAACCGACCTTCGGCCAGGATCGTGCACGGGCGTCCGAGCTCCTCACTCTGCTGCACGACCTGCGTGACGAGGGGACGACGATCGTCATCGTGACCCATGACCTGCAGCTCGTCGCCGAGCACACGTCGCACACGGTGATCCTGAAAGACGGTCACGTGCACGCCGCCGATCGCACCGACGCGCTCTTCGCCGACGAGACGCCGTTCGTCGAGGCAGGGCTCCGCCTTCCGGCGCTGCAGCGCGTGCTCGCCGCAGCGGGACGGGCGATCGCATGACCGCCCACGCCTTCGACCCGTATGCCGCGATGTCGGCATCGTCTCGGCGCCAGTTCCTGTATGCGCTCAATCCGCTGGCGAAGGTCGCGGGAGTCGCCCCGGCCATGGTGCTGCTGATCTTCGTGCGCGATCTCGCCACGCCCGCCGCCTTCCTGGCACTGTCCCTCGCGGTGATCGTCCTCGGATCGCGGGTGACCTGGCGCATCGCCGCGGTGCTGTTCCTCGCACTCCCGATCGGCATGATCGCCATCGGGCTCGGGTTCTCGCTGTGGGTCGACGCCGAGATCGTGCGCGACACCGCTGCCGTGGTGCAGCTCGGCGACTGGACGCTGCGCGAGGGCGCCCTCGCGATCGGCTTCGCCACGGCTCTGCGGCTCGGCGCGATCGTCTCCCTCGCACTCATCGGCGGCCTGACCACGACCGGCCCCGACCTCGTGCGCGCCAGCGTGCAGCAGCTGCGGGTGCCCTACCGCATCGGCTACACGGCCCTGGCCGCGTTCCGCTTCGTGCCGCGCTTCGGGCATGAGCTCGCGGTGATCAGAGCCGCGCATCGCGTGCGAGGGCACCACGGGGGCAGCAGTCCCTTCGCGCGCATCGCTCGCGGCTGGGGATACATCGTTCCGCTGCTCGCGGGTGCGATCCGCCACGCCGAGCGCGTGGCCCTGGCCATGGACTCGCGGGCCTTCGGCGCGCACTCGACGCGCACCGAGAGGCACCTCGTGCCGTTCCGCATCCGAGACACCGTCTTCATCGTCGCCTCGATCGCCGCATCCGCCGCGATCTTCATGCTCTTCTTCCCCTGGCAGCTGCCCTGAAAGGCGCCCCGCATGGCATACAGCAGACTGGTCAAGCCCGAGACCGCCGAACTCCTCCATCTCAGCGTGCTGCGCACCGAGCGCCTCTCCGAGCACTGGATGAGGGTCACGCTCGGAGGCGGTGAGATCGAGAAGTTCCTCCCGATGGGCTTCGACCAGTGGTTCCGCCTGTTCCTGCCGATCGGCGGCGATGCGGGGCTCGACCGCGTTCCCGCGAAGGCGAACAAGATGTTCGGATACCTCAGGTTCCTGCGGATCCCCGACGGCGAGCGCCCGGTCATGCGCAACTACAGCGTGCGCGCGTACCGGGCGGCCACCGCCGAGTCGGGCGCCGAGATCGACGTCGACTTCGTGCTGCACGGGTCTGCGGCCGACGGCACGGCCGGCCCCGCGTCACGCTGGGCGGAGACCTGCGAACCCGGCGAGCACGTGCTCATCATCGACGAGGGCCTCACGTTCAACCCGCAGCGCGGAACGGATCGCGTGGTGCTGGTCGGCGATGAGACGGCGCTCCCCGCGATCGCCTCGATCTGCGCGTCACTGCCTGCGGACGCGACGGGAACGGCGATCATCGAGGTGCCGTCCGAGGCCGACGCTCTGGAGTTCCCGCACCCCGCCGGCGTCGAGATCATCTGGCTCGCGCGGCCGCACGAGTTCGACCCCGGGTCGTTCGCCCTCGCCCGGCTGCGCGAGCTGACACTGCCGGCAGCGCCGTTCCACGCGTACGCCGCGGGCGAGCAGTCGCTGGCCTCGGGTGCACGCAAGCATCTCGTCGGCGAGCGCGGTGTCGACAAGAACGACGTGAGCTTCTGCGGCTACTGGAAGATCGGCGCGGCCTCGCCCACCTCGAAGGCGGCCCGCGAGGCTGCGGCGGAGCCCCTCGCATGAGCGGCGCGGATGCTGTGAACGGTGCGGGGTCGGAAACGCACCGCGAATCGGGCTCCGAGGTGCAGAATCGACCCCGCACCGGCGGCGGACGCTCGCGATTCCGCATCCCGACGGCGATCCTGCTGACGTGCGCGGCACTCGGAGTCGCCGGTGGCGCGCTCCTCGCCCCGGCGAACTGGATCTCGACGATCCTCTTCCCCGGCCTGCCCTTCGTGAGCGTGGCGCTGGCCGGCCTCTGGCTGCTCCCCTCGGTGATCGCCCTCCGCCTGCTGCGGCGCCCACTCGTCGGCCTGCTGGTGGGCCTGCTGGCCGGGCTCGTGATCGTGCCGTTCTCGGGCTACGGCTTCAGCAGCGTGGCCACCAACCTCTGGTGGGCGGCGTTCACCGAGCTGCCGTTCCTGTTCGTCCTCTGGCGCTACTGGGGAACCTGGCTGCACTACCTCGGGGCACTGATCGTCGGCATCGTCTACCCGATCCTCGCCTGGGCCTCGTTCGATCTCGGCAGCTTCGGGCTTCCCCTCCAGATCACCTTCTTCGCCGTGACCCTCGGCAGCTGCCTCGGCGCCACCGCACTCGGCATCCTCATCGCCGATCGGCTGCGCAAGGCCGGCGTCGGTGGCCGGCTGCCCCGCTGACCCGCGCTGGCTCGTGTCCGCCTGCGCGCCTGCAGGCCCGTTTCATGCGGTCAGCCGTGCCATCGACAGGAGAAGGGCCCCGGATGCCGGCATCCGGGGCCCTTCTCTGAGAGGTTCGTCAGCGCTTGCCGACGATCTGGCGGCCGACGAGGTCGCGCATGATCTCGTTCGTGCCGCCGTAGATGCGGTGCACGCGGGCGTCGGTGAAGGCGCGGGCGATCGGGTACTCCATGATGTAGCCGTAGCCGCCGTGCAGCTGCACACCCGTGTCGAGCACCTCCCACTCGCGCTCGGTCGCCCAGAACTTGACCTTCGCAGCGTCCTCGGCGGTGAGGGTGCTGTTCTTGTAGGCGAGCAGCGCACGGTCGATGTACGCCCACATCGCGTCGGTGGTCGCCGCCATGTCGGCGAGCCGGAAGCGGGTGTTCTGGAAGTCGGCGATGCGCTCACCGAACGCCTCACGGTCCTTCGTGTAGGCGACGGTCCAGTCGAGGGCGGCCTGGGCGGCAGCGGCCGCGGCCACGCCGATCGACAGCCGCTCGAGCGGCAGGTTCAGCATCAGTTGGATGAAGCCCTGCCCCTCCTTGCCGCTGATGAGGTTCTCGTCGGGGATGAACACGTCGGTGAAGCTGAGCTCGGCCGTGTCCCAGCCGTGGAAGCCCATCTTGCTGAGCTTCTTGCCCTGATCGAAGCCCTCCATGCCCTTCTCGACGAGCAGCAGGCTGAACGCGTCGGGACGGTTGCCCTCACCGGTCTTGACGAAGGTCACCACGACGTCGGCCGTCGAGCCCGACGAGATGAACGTCTTGGCGCCGTTGAGGATGTAGCCCCCGTCGACCTTCTTCGCGTTGGTCTTGATGCCGCGCAGGTCAGAGCCCGCGCCGGGGTCGGTCATGGCGAGCGCACCGAGCACCTCGCCCGTGGCCATGCGGGGCAGCCACTTCTCCTTCTGCTCCTGCGTGCCCATGTGCACGAGGTAGGGCACGGCGAGGTCGTCCTGGATGCCGAACGCACCGGCGAGCGACCCTGCTCCGGAAGCGATGACCTCCTCCATGACGATGGTGCGGAAGCGGTAGTCCTGCAGCATGCCGGCACCGCCGAACTCCTCGGGGACGGACAGTCCGATCAGACCGGCCTCGCCCGCGGCCAGCATCGTCGCCCGGTCGATCTCACCCGCGGCATCCCACCGCTCGATGGCCTCGTTGTTCACGTGGCGCTTGACGAAGTCCTTGACGAGGTCGCGGAAGGCCTCGTGATCCTCTTCGTAGATGTCGCGTTCCATTGCGTCCTCCCGAACGTTCGTGCGTCATTGCTCCGGCGATTCTATGCCGGGTCGCCGACACCGCGACAGCTCGTTGTGAGAATGCATCCCACAATCCGTGAGACTCGGTACCGCGATTGTCGGATGCCGCAATGCGGTCGCACACGCGCCGCTGCCACTGCGCTCAGTGGGCGTAATCAGGGGCCGCGGGGAGCCCGAAGAACTCCTCCAGCGTGTGATACCCGCCGTGGTGATACGCCGCCGCGAGCTCGCGTCCGAGATATCGCAGGTGCCAGGGCTCGGGCTTGTATCCGGTGATGCCGGAGCCGACCTGCTCGTAGCGCACGATGAAGCCGTACTCCCAGGCGTTCGCCGCGATCCACTCCCCCTGCACCGTCGCGCCGAACGACTCGATGGCTCCGCACGACGAATCGCACGCCACGAGATCGAGCGCCAGCCCCGTCTGATGCTCGCTGTGACCGGCACGCGCCGACGAGGCGTCCGCTCCCGCCTGCCCGCTGTTGCGCACATGCGAGGCGTGGGTCACGACCTGCAGCTCATACGATCGGTAGCCGTTGTTCGCTCCGATGCGCCCCGCGCCCTCGGCGGCCGCCGCATCCGCCATCTCTCCGACCGCCGCGGCGACGTCCGTCCGCGCCTGACCGGAGCGGGTGGTCATCTGCAGCGGAAGGTCGGCGAGCGCCGACGGCGCGAAGGAGACCGGAGCGAGCGGACGCGCCTTGTTGACGACGACCCAGACGTGAGCCGGGTCGTCGAGCGCGATGCAGGGTGCGTTGCCCGCCACGACAGCGGAACGGAAGCTCTCGCCACCCCCGAAGCCGGCGATGATCGCCGCATCGTCGGCGACGGCTATCGCCTCGAGCACGCTCGGCTCCGAACACGGATCGGCAGCGGTGGTCGCACCGACCTCGACCGCCGGCACCTCCTGCACGACGGACGGCTGCGGCATCGCCAGCTCGTCGGTCGTCTCGGCCACCGGCGCACCGGCCAGCGACAGCAGGACGCCGATCGCCGTCGCCGCGAGACCGATGGGCAGTGCGGGTCCGCGGATCGGGGAGCGCGGCGCCGCATGCTGAGGCTGCGGCGGGAAGAACATGCTTCCATTGTCCCTCATGTCCATTCGAACAGAATTCACACGCTCGGTTGACGGAGTATCGTCTTTATGTTCGAATGGATGACATGCGGTGGCAAGGACAGAAACTCGGTGACGTCGACGCCGCTGCGCTGCCCGGCCTCGAAGATCGCTCCAGCGTGCTCCGCACGGTGACCACGCCGGAGTTCGCAGGCATGACGTTCCATGAGGTGCTGTCGAAGTCGGCCCTCAACCATGTACCCGGCGCATCGCGCATGCCGTTCGCCTGGACCATCAACCCGTACCGCGGGTGCAGCCATGCCTGCGTCTACTGCTTCGCCCGAGGAACGCACGAGTATCTCGATCTCGACGGCGGATCGGACTTCGATTCGCAGATCGTCGTGAAGGTCAACGTCGTCGAGGTGCTGCAGAAGGAGCTGCGTCGCGGCAGCTGGGAGCACGAGACGGTCGCTCTGGGCACGAACACCGATCCGTATCAGCGCGCCGAGGGTCGGTACAAGCTGATGCCGGGGATCATCGATGCCCTCGCGACGTCGGGCACACCGATGTCGATCCTCACCAAAGGCACCCTGATCAGGCGCGACATCCCGCTGCTGGTGCGGGCGGCGCAGCGTGTTCCCGTCGACATCCAGATGTCCATCGCGATGTACGACGACGATCTGCAGAAGGCGATCGAACCCGGGACTCCGACGACCCAGGCACGGCTCGACACGGTACGCGCACTGCGGGATGCCGGCTTCCGCGTCACCGTCTTCCTGATGCCGATCATGCCCCACATGACCGACTCGGTCGAGGCGATCGACACCGCCCTGCGGCGCATCAAGGAGGCCGGAGCGAGCCGCGTGATCTACGGCGCCCTGCACCTGCGCGCCGGAGTGAAGCCCTGGTTCATGCAGTGGCTCGAGGGTTTCCGCCCCGACCTCGTGTCGTCGTATCGCGGGTTGTACCCCGGAGTCTCCGCCGAGGCGCCGAAGGGCTACCGCCAATGGCTCGCGAAGCGCGCACGGCCGCTGATCAGACTGCACGGACTCGATGGGCAGCACGAGGACGACTACCCCGTGCGCGGCATCCGGGCTTCTGCACCGCACGGGAGGCCGGCGCCCGCATTCACGCCAGCGCCCGCCCCCGCACAGCCGATGCTGTTCTGAACGCCGGTCCGGTGGAGCGTCGGAGGTCGGGAAGCCACCCCCGGGGCGCGTAGGCTCGAGCGTTATGGCTACCGGCTCCACGATGCACACGTTCGACGTCCAGTTGGCCGACATGGATCGCGGTGTCTACGACGACTACTCGCTGCGCGTGGCGCGGCATCCGTCCGAGACCGACGCCTACATGGTGACCCGCGTGCTCGCCTATGGACTCGAGTTCACCGAGGGCATCGCATTCGGCGGCGGCATCTCGCAGACCGATGAGCCCGCCGTGCTGGTGCGCGACCTCACCGGGAAGACGACGGCGTGGATCGAAGTCGGCGCCCCCGATGCAGAGCGCCTCCACTACGGCAGCCGCCTCGCCGAGCGCACCGTCGTCTATACGCACCGCGACCCCGCGAAGGTCATGGCGCCGTGGGCCGACAAGCGCATCCACCGCTCCGAGGACCTCCGGGTCTACAGCTTCGACCCCGGCTTCATCGACTCCGCGGCACCGCTCATCGCACGCCGCAACACGATGACGCTCACCGTGACCGAGCAGGTGCTCTACCTCGACCTCAACGGCACGACACTGACCACGGCCATCCACGAGCACCAGCTCGGCTGAGCCGCACGCTCGGAAGGAGATCACGCGCTCCGTAGGAGCGATCCGACGCGTCAGCCCTTCGGAGTGAGAGATCTCCTTCGCAGGACGCGCACCCGACCGCACCGCGCATCCCTGTGCCGCAGATCGGCCGAGCAAACGACGAAGGCCCCGCCGCCGCGAATGCGGGAGCGAGGCCTTCGAACGTGACGGATCAGGCCGTGAGGTCGGCGGCGGTCGGCACGCGACCGGCGATCTCCTCGATCAGGTCGTCGTCGATGCGCGCGTTCTCGAATGGCGCGTCGATCTCCGCACGCTCCAGCAGCTCGGTCATGCGACGCTGGCGCTGACGCGTGATGAGCGTGACGACGCGTCCCGAGCGACCGGCGCGGCCGGTGCGGCCTGAACGGTGCAGGTACGTCTTGTACTCGTCAGGAGCGTCGGCCTGCACGACCAGGTCGATGTCGTCGACGTGGATTCCGCGGGCGGCGACGTCGGTGGCGACGAGCACGTTCACGCGACCCGACGTCAGGCGCTCCAGGTTGCGCGTGCGCTTGGCCTGGTTGAGGTCACCGTGCAGCGAGACCGCGGGGATGCCGGCGTCGTCGAACTGCTCGGCGAGCATGTCGGCGTAGGCGCGGGTGCGGGCGAAGACCAGGGTCTTGCCGTCGCGGTCGACGAGCGAGGTGAGGATCTCGGCCTTGTCGCGGTGCTCGATCACGAGCACACGGTGCTCGATGGTGCTCGAGTCCTGATCTTCACCGGCGACCTCGTAGACGGCCGGGTCGACGAGGAACTCGTCGACGAGTGCCGCGACCTCACGGTCGAGCGTGGCCGAGAAGAGGAGCTTCTGGCTGCCGTCGGCCGTGTGACGCAGGATGCGCTGCACGGGCTCGACGAATCCGAGCTCGCACATGTGGTCGGCCTCGTCGAGCACCGCGATGCGGCAGTCGGAGAGGTCGAGCTTGCCCTGGTTGATGAGGTCCTCGACACGACCGGGGGTGCCGATGACGATGTCGACGCCCTTCTTCAGCGCACCCACCTGACGGCCCTGCGGGACGCCACCGTAGATCTGCGTGGTGAACAGGCCGACGCTGCGGGCGATCGGCTGGATGGTCCGGTCGATCTGCAGTGCGAGCTCGCGCGTGGGAGCGAGGATGATCGCGCGCGGCGAGCGGCCGAACTCACGGCGCTTGCCCGCCTGCGACTGCAGCACGCGCTCGACGAGCGGTGCGCCGAAGGCGATGGTCTTGCCTGAGCCGGTGCGGCCACGGGCGAGGACGTCGCGCCCCTCGAGCACGGCCGGGATGCTGGCCGCCTGGATGGGGAACGGAGTCGCCGCGCCCATGCCGACGAGGGTCTCGACGATGTTGGATCCGAGACCCAGGTCGCCGAAGGTCACACCGTCGACCTCGACCGCCGCGACGGACTTGGCCTCGAGGCGCTCGTGCACGACGTCGTCCGTCGGCTCGAACTTCTTGGCGGGTGCCGCGCTCGATGTGGCGTTCCAGTCGTTACGGCTGGGTCGCTCATTGCGCGACGGCCGCCCGCGGGTGTCTGACGTCAGCGGGCGGGGACGATCGGTGCGGTACGCGCCACCGGTCGAGGGACGCGAACGCTCGTCACGCCCACCCTCGATCGACCGCTGCGTGCGGTCGCGGTCGAAGGCACGGCGTGCGCGGTCGGCGTCGTAGGAACGCTCGGCGCCGCGGTCATCGCGACGCGGGCCCGCGCCACGGTCGTCACGACGCGGGCGGTCGTCACGGTCGAAGCGGGGACGCTCGGATGCCGCGCGGTCGAAGCGCGGACGCTCGTTGCGGTCGCCCGAACGCGGCGAGCGGTCGTCGCGGTTGAAGCGCGGACGCTCGGATGCGCCGCGGTCGTCGCGCTGCGGGCGCTCGTCACGGGAGAAGCGCTGACCACCGCGATCGTCGCGGAAGCCGCCGGAGCGCTGGTCTCGGCCCGGACGTCCGCCATCGCGGTGATCGTTGTCGCGGAAGCCCTGGCGCTGCGTGCCCGCACCGCGGTCGTCGCGGCGCGGACGCTCGTCGCGCTGGCCGCCGCGCTCATCGCGGTACGTACCGGGACCGGTCGGACGCTGGCCGCCGCGGTCATCGCGACGCGGACGGTCGAAGCCCGTGGAGGAACGGTCGTTGTAGCGGGGGCGCTCGGCACGATCGTCGAAGCGCGGACGCTCGGAACCGCCGCGGTGCGGTGCCTCGCGGCGACCCGACTCCGCACGGTTGCGGATGCCACGGGCCTCATCGCGACCCGCGCGCTCCTGCGAGGACCAGCGCTGCTTGGGTGCGCCCTCTTCTGCGGGACGGTAGCCGCGGTGGCTGGCGCTGCGGCTGCCGGGACGACGGTCGACGCCGGCCGCCGGGGTGCGCCGCTCGCCGGCATCCGCTCGTCCGCCCCGCACGTCGCGGGAATCGCGGGTGTCGCGAGCGCTGTCGCGCCCACCGGCGTGGCGGTCGTGGAACGAGGTCTTGTTCGCGCCGTAGCGCGGCTCGAAGTTGGCGGAGGGGCGTCCGCCGCGGGGCTTCTTGTTCTTGGGCATGGGTGTGTCCTTCTGAGTTCTCGCACGAGAACAGCGCCGCGCACACGCGCGAGCACCCAGCGCCGGATCGGATGCGATCGGACGGGGTTCCGGACTGTCAGCGGCCGGGGCCATTCATGTGATGGTTGATTAGCGTCGAGCGACGCTCACCATCGGCCCCTGGACTCACACTTCTTACACAAAAACGTCCGCGCCATGCGCGGGTGTCCGAAGCCGACCCATCAAGTGTAGCGGTCGCACCTGAAAAACCGCCCAGCCCCATCGCGGATGCTGCTCGCCATACGATTGCGGAGTGAACTCCGCATCCCCCACCGGCACACAGGTGCACCTCCAGCTCGGCGACGTCAGCGCTCAGATCGCGCAGGTCGGCGCATCCCTCCGCTCGCTCCGCATCGGATCCGTCGATCTGATCGCCCCGTATCCGCTCGACTCGCCGACCCCCTCCTGCTCGGGCGTCGTGCTCACGCCCTGGCCGAATCGCGTCAGGGATGGAGCCTGGAACGACGAGGGCACCGAGCGGCAGCTCGCGATCACCGAGCCGAAGTTCATGAACGCCAGCCACGGGCTGCTGCGATTCACGGCCTACGCGATCGAGGAGACGGCGTCGGCGACGACGCTGAGCGCCACGATCGTGCCGCAGACGGGCTACCCCTATCTCGTCGAGACCAGTGTCACCTACGTGCTGCGTGCCGACGGGATCGACGTCACGCACGCGCTGACCAACCGTTCCGCCACTGCGGCACCGGTGGCACTCGGCACGCATCCGTTCGTGACGATCGGCGACGTCGACCCGCACGAGCTCGTGCTGCGGGTGCCGGCGCAGACCGCGTTCGACACCGACGAGCGCATGCTCCCCACGGGCACGCACCCGGCGGATGCCGCGCTGCGCGACGGAGTGCGCATCGGCGATGTGAGCCTCGACACCGGATTCACCGACCTCGACCGTGATGCCGACGGGCTGGTCCGGCACTCGCTGACCGCCCCCGACGGTCGGCGACTCACCCTCTGGCAGGGCGCCGGGTTCGACTTCGTGCAGGTCTACACGACCGACAAGTACCCGGGCCAGTCCCTCGCGGTGGCGATCGAGCCCATGACCGCGCCCGCCGACGCGCTGAACAGCGGTGTCGGCCTGCGCCGCCTCGCCCCCGGTGAGACCTGGACCCTCGACTGGGGCATCACGCTCGACTGAGCTCGGCGGCGCCCGCTCCACAACTCCGCCGGAAACGGCTGACGCCCGCCCGGAATGAAGTTCCGGGCGGGCGTCAGACTCCGTCGTGCGGAGGACGGGACGGCGAGGGCGGCTACTCGCCGCGCTCGCGCAGCTCCCGGCGCGTCAGCTGATTCGCGTGCGGCAGCGACGAACCCGATTCCGCCGAGCCCGATTCCGACGTGCCCGCGCCGGCCAGCGCCAGATCGCCCGAAGGACGAGGGCCGTCCGAGGGGTCCGAGTCGCCGTTCGGTGCAGAGCCGTCGTCGCCCGACCCCGCCTTGCGGGCGCGTCGACGCTCCTTCGCACCCTCGACCAGGTTGTAGAGCGTCGGCAGAACGATCAGCGTCAGAACGGTCGATGAGATGAGTCCACCGATCACGACGATGGCGAGCGGCTGCGAGATGAACCCGCCGTGCCCGGTGATGCCGAGTGCCATCGGGGTGAGCGCGAAGATCGTCGCCAGCGCCGTCATGAGGATCGGACGCAGACGCTTCTCGCCACCGGCCTTCACCGCATCGATCGTCGACAGCCCCTTCTCGCGATACTGGTTGACGAGGTCGATGAGCACGATCGCGTTGGTCACCACGATGCCGATGAGCATCAGCACACCGATCAGCGAGGCGACGCCGAGCGGCACACCCGTGACGATCTGCAGCAGGATCGCGCCCGTGGCCGCGAACGGCACAGAGACGAGCAGCAGCAGCGGCTGACGCAGCGACTTGAACGTCGCGACCATCACGACGTAGACGATCAGGATCGCCGCGAGCATGGCGAGCCCGAGCTGCGAGAACGAGTCGGCCTGCTGCGAGGCGACACCGCCCACCTCGGCTGACGCACCGTCAGGCAGGTCGACCGCGGCCAGCGCCTCGGTGACCGACTGGGTCGCCACGGCGAGGTTGTCGGATGCCGGGGGCACCGTGATCGTGGCGGTGCGGCGTCCCTGCTCGGTGGTGATGGAGGTCGGGCCGTTGCGCTCCTCGACGGTCGCGATGTCCTGCAGCTGCACCACACCGGTGGCACTCGGGATGGTGAGCTCACGAAGCGCCTGCGCGGTGGCGGGCGGCTCGGATGCGGCGAGGTAGATCGTCAGCGCGGTGTCGTCGATCTCGACCGTGCCCACCTGCTGGGGGCGCATCGTGTTCGAGACGATGGATCCGACGGCGACCTCCGACAGTCCACGCTGCGCGGCGGCGTCGCGGTCGACGACCACGGCCAGGTACGGCAGAGCCGCAGCGAGGTTGTCGGTGACCTGTCCGATGCCGTCCCGACCGTCGAGCTCGTCCACCACGGCGGTGGTGGCGGTCTGCAGGTCTTCGGAGTCGGATGCCGAGACGGTGATCTCGATGTCGCTCGAGCCGAGTCCGGCGGAGGCGGCGACCGACACCTCACCGACGTCGGTGAGGCCCTCGATCGCGTCCTGGACGTCGGCTCGGAGCTTCTCCTGGTCGGCATCCGCGTCGGTGAGCACCGAGTAGGTCACGCCCGCTCCGCCCGAGAACGCGTCACGCAGGGCGGATCCGCTCGAGCCGATCGAGGCCTGCACGTGGGTGATGCCGTCGATGTCGAGCAGTGCGTCCTCGACGGCGATCGCCGCCTCCGACTTGGTCTCCAGGCTCGCGGTCGGGCCGAGGTCCTGCGTCACCGTCATGGTGTTCTGACCGGAGTCGCTGAGGAAGTTGATCTTCATGAGCGGTGCGGCGGCGAGCGTCGCACCGAGCACCACGACGGCGAGCACGACGGTCAGGCCGGAGTGCTTCAGCGTCCAGCCGAGGATCGGACGGTAGCCCTTCTGCAGTCGCGTCGGCGGAGCGTCCGGGTCCTCCGGGTCGATCTGCACGCCGTTCTCATCGAGCAGCGGCTTTCCCGGGCGGAGGAACCAGTACGCGAGCACCGGCACGATGGTCAGCGAGACCAGCAGCGACGCCACCATCGCGATCGACACGGTCATGGCGAACGGCCGGAACAGCTCGCCGACCATGTCGCCGACGAACACGATGGGCAGGAAGACGGCGACCGTCGTGATGGTCGAGGATGTGACTGCCATCGCCACCTCGCGCACCGCCAGACGGATGGCGTCTCCCTTATCGGCATCCCCCACATAGTGCCGTTTGATGTTCTCGATCACGACGATCGAGTCGTCGACCACACGGCCGATCGCGATCGTGAGCGCGCCGAGGGTGAGGATGTTCAGCGAGTAGCCGAACGCCTGCAGCCCGATGAAGGTGATGAGCACGCTGGTGGGGATCGAGATCGCCGTGACGAGCGTCGAGCGGATCGAGAGCAGGAACACGAGGATGACGATCACGGCGAAGACGAGTCCGAGCAGACCTTCGGTGGCGAGCGTCTCGATGGACTGCTGGATGAACGGAGCCTGGTCGAAGATGATCGTGAACTCGGCGTCGGGGAAGGCCTCGCCGATCGTGTCGAGCGCGGCGATGACACCCTGCGACACCTCGACGGTGTTCGCGGCCGGCAGCTTGGTGATCGAGATCGAGAGGGCGTCCTTGCCGTCGACGCGCGAGATCGACGAGATGGGGTCGCTCTCCTGCACCACCGTGGCGACGTCGCCGATGCTCTCGGTGGTGCCGACGAGCGGCAGCGCCGCGAGTTCATCGACCGAGGTGATCTTCGCACCGGTCTGGACGGTGAGCGTCTGGCCGTTCTCGGTGATGTCTCCGCCGGGGAACAGCGTGCCGTTCTGCTGCAGCGCCGTGGTGATGGCCTGCGTGCTCTGACCGATCGCCGCCAGCTTCGCGACGTCGGGTGTGATCGTGATGCGCTGGCCGACGCCGCCGATGATCTCCGCGGCGTTGACCCCGTCGACGTCTTCGAGTTCGGGGATCGCGACGCTCTGCAGTTCGGCCTGCGCGTTCTCGGCGTCCTCGAAGCCGGTCACGGCGACCTGGATCACCGGGAAGTCATCGATCGACACCGTCAGCACCTGTGGGCTCACGTCTTCCGGCAGCTGCCCCGAGATGCGGTTGATCGCCTGCTGGATCTTCTGCTCGGCGGTCGCGAGGTTGGTGCCGTAGGCGAAGGTGGCCTGCACGATCGAGGCGTTCGTCGTGCTCGTGGCGGTCGTGCCCTCGAGGCCGGGGACACCCTGGATCGCCGACTCGATGGGGGTCGAGACGTCGTTCTCGACGACCTCGGGCGAGGCGCCGGGGTAGGTCGTCATGACCATCAGGTTGGGCAGCTCGAGCGACGGGATGAGCTCCTGCTTGAGGTTCGTCAGAGCGAGCCCGCCGAACACGGCGGCGACGATCGTGATCAACGCGATCAGTGCGCGGTTCTTCAGACTCAGGACGGCGAGGTTCGACAAGGCGGATTCTCTCTCTGCGGGTCAGGCGGATGCTGCGGCGGTGGGTGCGGAGGTGGACGCCTGAGGAGTGAGGATCCCGGCGAGGGCGTCGCGGATGAGCTCTTCGTCGAGCGGCTCGTCGTGGATCTGAGAGTGCCAGAGTACGCCGTCGATGAAGACGGCTGCGGCCCTCGCTCTGTCGACCCCGTGAACGGGCGCGATGAAGCCGACGATCTCGTCGGACCACAGTCGCGCGAACTGCCGGACGCGCGGGTCATGCACCGCGGCGGTCACGACGGCGCGGTCGGCCTGGACTGCGCGCGCGTCCTCGAGCCCGCGGCGCACGAGGCGCGCGAGCCCCTCTGGCGTCACTCCCTCGATCACGACGGCCCGTCGTGTCGCGTCGATGCGCGCCTCGATCTCGGCGGCCAGCGCTCCGATCGCCGCTTCACGCAGATCGTCGAGCGTGGCGAAGTACTGCGTCGTCGAGCCCAGCGGCACTCCGGCCCGGGCTGCGACCTTGCGGTGGGTGAGTGCGTCGACGCCGATCTCGACGATCAGCTCGGCTGCCGCGGTGATGATCTCGCGACGGCGCGCTTCAGGATCGCGGCGGCGGCGCGTGCCATCGCTCATCCTGACCCCCAGCGCGATCATTCCTGTACGGGCGTACATGTACGTTTGTACATTCTGCATCGCGAAGCTGAGGGTTCGCCCGGATCCCGGCGTCCACGGTCAGAGCGTCGAACCGAGCGCCAGCCCGAGACCAGCGGCGATCAGCCCGAGCAGCAGCATCCCGATGGCGTTGACAGCGGATGCTCTGCGCTGACCGTCTCGCCACAGCACGACGGTGTCGAGCATGGCGGTGCTGAACGTCGTGTACCCGCCGAGAAGACCGGCCCCGACCACGAACGACTCGGACGGCAGTGCCGTGGTCAGCAGGCCCAACGCGAACGATCCGGTGAGATTGACGACGAGGATGCCCCAAGGGAGGCGGCGTCCGACGACCTTCGAGACACCGAGGTCGATGACGTACCGGAGGAGGGCTCCCACCCCTCCGGCGAGCGCGGCCGCGACGAACAGCAGCGGAGTCATGCCCTCCCTCCCGCAGGGAGCGTCGGTCGACGCGGGCGTCCGAGTCGCAGGCCCGCCGCGGCGGCGGCGAGTCCCAGGACCAGACTGGCGGCCGCATACGCGAATGCGAGCACCGGGGCGTCGCCCCAGAGCGCGACCGTTCCGGTCATGAACGCGCTGTAGGTCGTGAAGCCGCCGAGCACGCCCGTGCCGAGCAGCAGTCTGAGCTCCGTGGCGCCGGGCAGGCGCGCGGCGAGAACGCCGATCAGGAGCGATCCGAGCACGTTCACGACGATGGTCGCGAGAGGCACGCCCCCGACATCCGGCATCAGCAGACCGATCGCGAGCCGAGCGGCGGTGCCGATGCTCCCGCCGACGAAGACGAGGAGCAGGCGGCGAAAGGTCACGCGGCAACTCTATCCGCGCCATTGCAACGCATCCCTCGAATGTCAACCCGTTGGGCGAAGCCGGTCGGCAGGCGAAGACTGAGGCCATGAAGCCACTGTGGAAGCTCGACCGGACCCCGCCCATCGGCACACCGTTCGACCCCGGCGCACGACACGACGTGATCATCGTGGGTGCAGGCCTCACCGGCCTCAGCACGGCGGTCATGCTCACGCGCGCCGGTCTCGACGTCGCGGTGATCGAGGCGGGATCCGTCGCCGAGCTCGCGACCGGCGGCAACACCGGCAAGCTCAGCCTGCTGCAGGGGAAGCGTCTCGCCGAGATCCGCAAGCACCACTCCGCGGCGCTCGTGCAGGCCTACGTCGAGGGAAATCGCGAGGGCATGGACTGGCTGGTCGGCTTCGCCGATCACGCGGGAGTCAGCTACGAGCGGCGGATAGACCACTCGTACGCGCAGGACGCCGGCGGCATCGACTCGGTGCGCGAGGTGCACGAGGCGGCGCGGGAGGCGGGCCTCGAGACCAGGATGCTCACGCGACGAGAGCTGGCCGGTGCGGCCTTCCCTGCGGCGGGAGCCGTGGCGCTCGACGACCAGGTGACCATCGATCCGGCACTCGTCACCCACGCGCTCGCGGACGAGCTTCTCTCCGCCGGAGGAACCCTGCACACCGGCGTCCGGGTCACGGCGACGCATGCGCTGCCCGACCCGCGAGTCGAGACGCCGCTCGGCCCGATGTTCGCCGATCACATCGTGATCGCGACCGGGTACCCGATCCTCGACCGGGGACTCTACTTCGCGAAGATGCGCGCCTTCCGCTCGTACTGCGTCTCGTTCCGCCTCCCCGGCGGCGTGCCGGACAGCACGTTCATCTCGGTCGACAGCCCCACGCGCTCGATCCGCCCGGTGTCGGATGCGGACGGCCCCGGCGGTCCTGCGCGACTGGTGGTCGGCGGAAACGGCCATTCCGTCGGCCGCTCGGACGGCGAGACCGCCGCGATCGACGATCTGGTCGAGTGGACGAGGCGGTACTTCCCGGATGCCGAGGAGACCCACCGCTGGTCCGCCCAGGACTATCAGTCGAACAACCAGATCCCGTTCGTCGGCGCCATGCCCCGGGGTCTCGGCCGCATCCGCTTCGCGACCGGGTACGCCAAGTGGGGCCTGTCGAACGCCCCCGCCGCCGCCCTGCGTCTCACCGCGGAGATCCTCGGTGCGAACTGGCACGACCGACCGTCGTGGATGGTCAAGATCGGCACGAGGCTCACCGTGCCGGCCGATCTGGCCCGCGGGGCCATCGAGGGCGCCAAGGTCGCCGCCGCCGCGACGACCGGGTGGGTCGACGCCGAGCGTCGCCCCGTGCCGGCCCCGAAGCCGGCAGAGGGCGAGGGCGTGGTCGCGAACCGCAGCGGCCGACCCGTGGGCATCTCGACGGTCGACGGCGTCACTCGGGCCGTCTCGGCCGTGTGCCCGCACCTCGGAGGCGTGCTCGACTGGAACGACGCCGAGTGCACGTGGGACTGCCCGCTGCACGCCTCGCGCTTCACGGCGGACGGCACGCGCATCGAGGGGCCGGCGCTGCAGGACCTCAAGCCCCTGCCCCGCAAGGTCGGCGGCTGAGGCTCAGCCCGCCGTCGGCGCTCCAGCGCCCGGCGGCGGCGCGTCCCATCCCTGCTGCGGCTGGTCGCAGTTCTCGCGGAACACATACTGCGAAGCGAGCTTGCGCTGATGGCTCGACCAGTCGATGGCCGGGCGGCGCTGCTCGGGCGGCAGATAGCCGAGGCGGTACACCGCCATGAGCTCGAGGTCGTCCGGCACGCGCAGCAGCTTCACGATCTCGTCCCACTGCCCAGGGACCTCCATCGGGAACGAGATGAACTGGATGCCCATGCCGAGCTCGACCGTGGTGAGCCAGACGTTCTCCATCGCCGCGCCCATGCTGAACACCGAGTAGAACGACGACAGCTGGCCCGGTCGGTACTCGCTGCGATCGAGCATCACGCCGAGCAGCAGCGGCGATCCCGCGACGAGCTTGTGATTCTCCTCCCCGAGGGTCTTCGGCACCCCGAACGTGTTCATCAGCTTCTGGCCGCGCTTGGTGAACACCTGACTCGTGAACGGGCGAAGGGCCGCGGGGAGCTTGTCGAACAGCATCCCGCTGCGCTTCTCCTCCATCTCGGCCTGGCTGAAACGGAAGTACGGCTTGTAGCGTTCGAAGAACGTGCCGTTCGACATCGCCTCGGTCATGCTGTCGCCCGAGATGCGTGCGATCTTGTCGATCGTGTCGCGGTTCTCGACGACCACGAACCGCCACGGCTGGCTGTTCAGCTGCGACGGCGCCCGACCTGCCGCCTCCAGCAGGATGCGCTGATGCTCCTCCGATACCGGGTCGGGCAGGAAGGGCCCGTTCGTGGTCTTGCGGCGGCGGATGGCGTCGAGCAGTTCCATGCGTTCACTTCCGGTCGGTGGCGAGGCGCGAGCAGACGAGGCCCGCGACGATGAAGGGGGCTGCGGCGAGCGCGACGAGCGGATGCCGTCGGCTGTGCGTGCCGAGATACGGGATGGCGGCGAGCGGTGCGGCGGCGGGCGCGAGCGCCAGGGCCGCGCGACGGCTCGCGCGCTTCGGCCGGCCCCAGAGGATCGCCGAGAACGCGGCGGCCGAAGTGGCGCACGTCGCGATGTAGATCGCATGGTGCAGCCAGCGGAAGCTGCTCGTGTCGATGAGTCTCGCGGCGACGGCCGAACCGAGGGCGACGTTCGCGGTGTAGGCGACGGCCGCCGCCGCGAACAGCGGCGCGGCATCCGTGCGTCTGCGTCGGTGACCCATGCCTTGACCCTACGCCCACCTCCGGCATCCGCTCCCGGCCTTGATCCGGTGTCCGCACCTGTGCAATGCCGTGACTCCCGTGCGGGGTCGAGAACGCATCGGAATCGGGTGATTCGGATGCGCTCTCGACCCCGCGGCGACCGACGAAGGCGGTGCAGCGGGTCACAGGTTGCCGTCCGCGTAGATGCGGAGCGCGTCGCGGACGAACTCGGCGCCCTGCGTTCCGCCGGCGGACGTGGCGTAGTTCGCGCCGAAGCGCGGGTCCGCGACGTACATCTCGCCGAGGCCGATGACGTACGCCTTGACGTCGCCGCCGGGCACGGCCGCGGGAGTGCCCGGGATGCCGGTCAGCCACTCGACGTGACGGCGGGCGATGTCCTGAGCCTCGGCGGACGCCGGATCGATGCCGCTCTCGGCGGCAGCTGTCCAGTCCCGGCCGAGGTCGGAGACGCGCTGCTGCCAGTCGGCGCGATCGGCGTCGGTCATCCCGCGCCACCAGCGGTCGCTGTCGGCGTAGGTCTTCCGACCCCAGCGCTGCTCGACCTCCTCCTTGTAACGGGTGTGGTCGAAACCGTCGAACATGTTCTCTGCCATGAGTTCTTCACCTCCTCTCAATGCGTTGATGGTGTTCTCGACCGACGCGATCTGCCGCGCCAGTCGGTTCTGTTCCTCGCGCAGCAGCTCGAGGTGCGTCTCCAGCGCGGATTCCTCGCTCTGCCGTGCGTTCACCGGGTCGAGCACCTCGGCGATCTGCGGCAGACCGAGTCCGAGCTCGCGCAGCAGCAGAATGCGCTGCAGGCGCACGAGCGCCGCCTCGTCGTAGTGCCGGTAGCCGTTGTGCGCGATGCGCGAGGGCGGCAGCAGGCCCACGTCGTCGTAGTGACGCAGGGTTCTGCTCGTGGTGCCCGCGAGACGGGCGATGTCCTGGATCGACCATTCGCGACCGGCCATCTCGTCCTCCTTCCCTGGAACTGATGATGACTCCACGGTAGAAGTTGACGCTGCGTCAATGTCAAGTGAATCCACGCATGTCAGCATTCTGCACTCGAATGACTAGCTTTCGTGACGCAGCGATGACAGCCTCCGTGTGTAACGACAAAACGGAGGTGGACAGATGTCCCTAATGGCGGCAATGGAGCCGATGCTGATGAAGCGCCGCGCACAGGACGCACTGGATGAGGCGATCCTGCGTCTCGATGCCTGGTGGCTGGTGGTGATCGCGGCGATTCTCGTGTTCGGCGTCGCGTTCCTGGCAGCGCTGGCGCTGTGGTGCTTCTTCAAGGCGGGTGGCAGGCGCTTCACCGGCAACTGGCAGTGGGGCAAGAGCGGCGTCTCAGTGTGGATCGAATGCGTCTAACCCCTCGTCGCTTCCGGACATCGACCCCGATGTCCGGAAGCGGCGGCTTCGCACCGGACCCGCGCGTCCTCCTCGACGTCTCATCGGTCTCGTTCGCCTACTCGAAGCGCGCTCCGGCGCTCCGTGATGTGTCGTTCGCGATCGAGCGCGGCGAGAAAGTGGGTCTCGTCGGACCCAACGGATCAGGCAAGTCGACGCTCATCCGCCTCACCGCCGATCTGCTGCAGCTCGGCCAGGGGAGCATCCGCATCACCGGGCGCCCTCATCAGGACCGCGCATCGCGCGAGCAGCTGGCTTTCATCGCGAGCAACGACTATCTGCCGCAGTTCCTGACCGGGCGCGAGTACCTCGATCTGATGCTCCGCCTCTATCGCCACCGTGCCGACCCGACCAGGGCCGACGAACTCCTCAGCCGCTATCAGATGGAGGCGCGTCAGTTCGACCTCATCGAGGACTACTCGCACGGCATGCGCAAGAAGATCCAGCTCATCTCGACGCTTCTGCTCGAGCGCCCGCTCACGATCATCGACGAGACGCTCAACGGCGTCGACGTCGATGCGCTCTTCGAATTCGAGACGGATGCATCCCGGATCGGAGGGGCGAAGGGGCTGCTGCTGTGCAGCCATGACTTCCGTCTTCTCGAGGCCGTGTGCGACCGCATCATCGTGCTGCGTCGCGGAGAGATCGCCTTCGACCTCCCACTCCCCCGCATCCTGCGCGAATTCGGCTCGGTCGACTCCCTCGTCAAGACCGCGATCGCGCAGCCGTCGAGGGCGGTGGAATGACTCCCGCCCTGCAGCTCGCCGGCTTCCTCTCGGTGTTCCTCGTGAGGCGCATCGCTCGTCGGGGCGTGCTGCGCCTGCCGTCCGTGCGCTGGACGATCGCTCTCGCCGGTCTCGCCGCTTTCGTCGGCTTCTGCGCGTTCGGGGTGGTGATCCTCCGCCAACTGATCAGCGAGCCCGAGCAGCTCTCCCCGCTTCTGCGCGTCGTCGGCGTGTCCACCCCGCTGTGGATCCTGACGGTCTTCACGGTCGTGCGCGTGCTCTTCATGAAGGCGAGCGATCTGGTCGAGCTCACGTTCTCGTTCCCCCTCACCAATCGGGCGCGAACGCTGGGATTCATGCTCTTCGAGTCGCTGGTCGTGGGCCTCGGCGTGATGCTCATGCTCGGCGCATTGGTCACCGGCACGATCTCGATCGGCGGATTCGGGATCCTCGATCAGGTCATCACCTGCCTGGTCATGCCCTCGACCGTCGCCTATCTCGTCGCGAGCGTCTACTACCTGGGCCTCGAGCGACTGCTGCTGCGTCTGCGGCTGGCGAGGCTCCGGGCGTTCCTCGTGCCGGTGGTGCTGGCGGCGACCCTCGTCGCCCTCTACCTCGGCGTGTCGACGCAGTCGGAATCCGTGCTCTTCGCGGCGGTCGGCCAGGGCGACGACTACTTCGCGGTGCAGCTGCTCTTCGCCGACATCGCCGCGAGTCACGGGACCATGGCGGCCACGGGCATCTGGCTGGCCATGCTGGCGCTGCTGGTCTGCGCCGTCTTCGCGATCGCGCCTCGGCAGTTCGATCCGACCCGTCGCTTCGCGATCGTGCCCCGCCTGTTCGGCCCCACGGAGTTCGGCGCGTACTTCGCCGCCCACATCAGGGGAATCGAGACGGTGACGGTCTGCGGCATCTCCCTCGCAGGCTCCTACGCGCTCTTCCTCGCCGACATCCGACTCCCGCCGATCCTGCTGCTGGCCGTCACCGTGCAGTCCGTGTACGCCTACGTCTCGACGGAGCCCCTGCGGGCGTGCGGTCCGCGCCGTCATGGTCCAGGCATGCGGTACGTGCTCGTGATCGGACCCCAGCTGGCGACCCTCGCGATCATCGCACCTCCGATCAGCATCCTGTCCGCTCTCACCGGGGCGAGGCTCGACGAGATCCTCTCCGTCGTCGGCTTCGCGGTGTCGAACGTCATCGTGCTCACCCTCGCCGGCATCGCCTTCCCGCCCGAGAAGGGCAACCCCTTCTCGGTCATCGCGGGAGCCGCCGTCGCCGGCCTCGTGACGGGCACGATCATGCTCGGCACCAACCTCCTGGGTCTTCCCCCACAGTTCACGGTCGGAGTGATGCTCGCGCTCACCCTGATCGCCGCCGCACTCTCCATCGCAGGGATGGACAGGATAGAAAGGACCTCTCGTCATGAAGTGGTTGTTTAGGGCCGCCATCAGCGTCGTCGGAGCGCTCGTCGTCATCGCGGGATCCGCCGTCACGGCCGCGATCTGGCTGATGTTCAGCGGAGGATCCGCCGAGGGCCGACGCCTGGGATTCTTCGACTCGGTCTTCGTCGACGTCCGGCAGAGCGCCGAGGGCGCGGTACAGCTCGGCACCGGCATCAACGATCCCCTTCCACTGATTCTCGGAATGATCGTGGTCGCCGTATTCATCCTCGCCGTGTTCGTCGTGCACGACGGCCTTCTCGAACGGAAGAGGCAGCTCCTCGCCGAGGCCGACTGACATGTGGTCGGTCAGTGCGTCGCGCATCGATGGGGTTCTGGTCTGCCGATGGCTGCTGCTCGCCGCCTGGCCGATGAACACCGTGTTCGCGGTTCTGCTGACCGCGACCGTCGCTCTGGGCGCGATCACCGGGCAGCCCGCGATCGTCGAGGCCGCACTGATGATCGCAGTCCACTACGCCGCCGGCCTCGGCGGGTCGTTCGCGCTGCATGAACTCGGGCACCTCGCCGTGCTGTCCCGGGCGACCGGCGTCACGGCGATCACGCTCGAGCGCTCGCTGTGGAGGACGTCGATCAGTCCGCACGGCCGAGTCGGCGACCGGGACGCCGTGCTCGCCGCCCTCGCGGGTCCTGGCGCGTGCGTCGTCGTCGGAGCCGCCCTGTGGCTGCTCGCGCCGGGACTCCAGCTGCACGGGTGGTACCTGGCGCATGCCGTGTTCCTCATTCCGGTCTTCAACGACGGCCGGATCCTGTGGTCCGTCAGTCGGGCTCGCCGCACCGCCTCCTCGCGGGCGGTCGAGTGACGCCAACCGATATTCTTCATCCGCTCGTCACACGTTGTGGCCCCACCATCGCTACGGTCGACACGTGCCCGAATCACACTCCGCCATGCATCCGCTCGCCCTCGCTCCGGTGATCGCTCCCCCGAGCACCGTCGACGAATTCGTGAAGCGATTTCTGCACAACCTCAATCTCGAGCGCGGCGTCGCACTGTCGGCATCGAGCGCGAACGACCGCTATCTCGCGCTCGCGCACACGGTGCGCGACTACCTGATGGCTCGCTGGCTCGAGGATCTGCGTCACCAGAAGGAGACGCAGGCGAAGGGCGTCTGCTATCTCTCGGCGGAGTACCTGCTCGGTCGCCAGCTCGACAACAATCTGCTCGCGGCCGGCCTCACCGACATCGCCGACGAGGCCCTCGCCGCGTGCGGCGTCTCGCTCGACGACCTGCGCGCGCACGAGGTCGAGCCCGGTCTCGGCAACGGTGGGCTCGGGCGCCTCGCGGCCTGCTTCGTCGACTCGCTCGCCACGATGGGCGTGCCCAGCATCGGATACGGCATCCGTTACGAGTACGGGATCTTCCGACAGACGTTCGTCGACGGCCAGCAGGTCGAACAGCCCGACTCCTGGCTCACGCTCGGTTCGCCGTGGGAGTTCGCCCGTCCCGAAGACGCACAGACCATCGCGTTCGGCGGCCACACCGAGAAGTACGACGACGACGGCATCACGCGCAGCCGCTGGGTGCCGGCGTGGAACGTGCAGGCGGTGCCGTACAACTACATGGTCCCTGGGTTCCGCAACGGGTGGGTCAACACCCTGCGCCTGTGGAGCGCCGTCGCCACCAGCGCGTTCGACCTGCGCATCTTCAACTCCGGCGACTACGAAGAGGCGGTGCGCGCGCAGACCTACGCCGAGACCATCTCGAAGGTGCTCTACCCCGAGGACTCCACGCCGCAGGGCAAGGAACTGCGTCTGCAGCAGCAGTACTTCTTCGTCGCCGCGTCGATCCACGACTTCCTCGACAACATGCTCGCCGACGGCTTCGAGCTCGCGAACCTCCCCGACCGCGTGATCTTCCAGCTCAACGACACGCACCCGGTGATCGCTGTGCCCGAGTTCATGCGGGTGCTCGTCGACGAGAGGCATCTCGAGTGGGATGCCGCGTGGGCCATCACGCAGCAGTGCTTCGCCTACACGTGCCACACACTGCTTCCGGAGGCGCTGGAGGTGTGGCCGGTCGAGCTGCTCGGACGCCTGCTGCCCCGCCACCTCGAGATCATCTATCGCATCAACGACGAATTCCTCGTCGCGGTGCGCGAGCGGTTCGGCGATGACGAGATGCTCGTGCGCAACATGTCGATCATCGCGGAGCACCCGGTCCGCTCGGTGCGCATGGCATACCTGGCGACCGTCGCGGGCGCCAAGGTCAACGGCGTCGCCGAACTGCACTCGCAGCTGCTGCGCGACAAGGTGCTGAGCGACTTCGACGCGTTCTTCCCCGACAAGTTCACGAACGTGACCAACGGCGTGACGCCGCGGCGCTTCCTCCGCCTCGCCAATCCCGAGCTCTCGTCGCTCATCACCGCGGCGATCGGCGAGGGCTGGACCACCGATCTGGAACGCCTGCGCGAACTCGAGCCCTTCGCCGATGATGCCGAGTTCCGCGCCGCGTTCGCCTCGGTGAAGGCCGCCAACAAGCGCCGCCTGAGCGACGTGCTGCGCGAACGCGACGGTGTCGAGATCAGCGAAGGCCACATGCTGGATGTGATGGTCAAGCGCCTGCACGAGTACAAACGTCAGCTGCTCAAGGTGCTGCACATCGTCACCACCTACGAGGGGGTGATCTCCGGACGCCTCGCAGTGTCGGATGTCGTACCGCGCACCGCGATCTTCGGGGCGAAGGCGGCTCCCGGCTACGCGATGGCGAAGCGCATCATCCACCTCATCAACGCGGTCGGCGAGGTCGTGAACACCGATCCTCGGCTGGAAGGCCGCCTCACGGTCGTCTTCCCTCCGAACTACAACGTGACGCTGGCCGAGCGGGTCATCCCCGCCGCTGACCTGTCGGAGCAGATCTCGCTCGCCGGCAAGGAGGCGTCGGGCACCGGCAACATGAAGTTCGCGCTGAACGGCGCGCTCACGATCGGGACGGACGACGGGGCGAACGTCGAGATCCGCGAGCTCGTCGGAGACGACCATTTCTATCTGTTCGGCATGAGCGAGCCCGAGGTCGAGGCGCTCAGCATCCGCGGTTACCGGCCGCAGGAGTTCTACCAGCACGACGAGGGACTCCGCCGGGCGATCGACCTGATCGCATCCGGGGCCTTCTCCCGCGGCGACCGCTCGGTGTTCGAGCCGGTCGTCTCGAATCTCCTCTACGAAGACCGCTTCATGGTGCTCGCCGACTATGCGTCGTACATCGAGGCACAGAGCAGAGTGGATGCCGCGTACGCCGACCAAGACGCGTGGAACCGCTCAGCGATCCTCAACGTCGCCCGCACCGGCTTCTTCTCGTCCGACCGTTCGATCCGCGATTACATCGACCGGGTCTGGCACACCCCGCCTCTCGTCTGAGGCGTCCTCCCGGGCTGTCTCCTGTGTTTCAGGCCCGGTCGTCCAGACCGTGTGCAGGACCGAATCGTCCAGACCGTGTGCAGGACCGAATCGTCCAGACTGTGTGCAGGACCGAAGCACGTCTGCAGGAACATCCCACACGGATTCTCCTGCAGACGTGCCGCGATCCTGCAGACGGGATGCTCGGAACACCCCCTTGACAGAGTCGAGATATATCGTGTTACTCTGTGCAGACACGATATATCGTGATCCCTCGAACCAGGAGAAGCAGACATGACCGAGAAGTGGCTCATCGCCCCCGGCGAAGAACGCGTCATCGATATCGAGAACGTCACCCGACTGAAGATCGGCCTGGTCGGCGGTCAGGTCGATGTCATCGCACACGACGAACCCGGCATCCGCATCGAGGTGCACGGCGTCACGACCAAGGACCTCCGCATCGAGGCGAACAACGGCGAGGTCGAGATCGACCACCCGCAGCTCGGCTGGGACAACTTCCTCGAGGTGTTCCGCAACTTCGGATCGGGCGGCCCCAAGGCCGAGGTGAGCGTCGCCGTCCCCCGCTCGATCGCCCTCAACCTCGGCGTCGTGAGCGCCGGAGCGCTCGTCTCGGGCATCCGCAACGACGCCCGCCTCAACACCGTCTCGGGCGACCTCATCGTCGATACCCTCATCGGCGACCTGACCGTCAACTCGGTCTCCGGCGACGTGCAGGTGCGCGGACTCACGGGATCGATCAGCGCGAACAGCGTCTCGGGCGATGTCGCAGTCACGGGCACCATCCGTCGCGCGACCGTCGACATCGTCTCGGGCTCGACACTGGTCGACGCCGCAGGCGACGTGAACACGATCAACGTCAACTCGGTCTCGGGCGGCACCACGGTGCGCCTCGACGAGTCGCTCGCTGCGAACTACGTCATCCGCTCGCTGAGCGGGCGACTGCTGATCGACGGCGTCGAACGCGGCTCCTCCGGCATCAACAACTACACCGGCTCGACGGGCGAGCTCGCAGGACGCTTCGTCGATCTGCGCGCCAACTCGGTCTCCGGCGGCGTGACCGTGCTGCGGCGCACGCCCGAGTCGATCACCGACGATGCGGAGTGGGAAGCATGAGCCCCGCAGTCTTCTCGCACGGCGACCTCAGGCTCTACCTGCTCTCGCTGCTCGCCGAGGCACCGCAGCACGGCTACGGGATCATCCAGGCACTGACCGATCGCACGGGCGGCACCTACACGCCGAGCGCCGGCACCATCTACCCTCGGCTCGCCAAGCTCGAGGAAGAGGGGCTGGTCACCAAGACGGTCGACGGTCGCACCACGATCTACGCGATCACGGATGCGGGACGCGCCGAGCTGGCATCTCGCGAGGGCGACCTCGCCGGAATCGAGGCCGGCCTGACCGACTCGGTGCGACTGATCGCCAACGAGGTGCGGCAGAGCGTCAAGGAGGCCATGAAGAGCCTCCGGGCCGACCTCGCCACGGCGGAGAAGGACGACCGCGCCGCATCCAAGTCCCGTCCGCGGACGGCAGGCGACGACGAGCGCATCGTCACCCGTGAGGAGCTGCACCGAGCGGATGCCGTCATCAATGCCTTCCGCGCACGCGTGCGCACCGACCTCCGCACGCATGTGGCGAAGGGCGGCACGCTGCCGGCATCCGTCGTCTCGCAGCTGGAGGACGGCCTAGACGCCGCGGCGCGAGGCATCACCACCGCGCTGGCGTCACTCGGCCGCTGAGCTCAGCGGCTGACGCCTGCCGAGACGCTCGAAGCCCCTCCCGTCACACGACGAGAGGGGCTTCGGCCGTTCGCATCCCCAGGAACTCAGCGAGGGATGCCGAGACCTACTCGGTCCAGATCTCGGGCTGCTCGTCGGGCACGGGCTCCTGCAGCGGCACGACGAGCACCGACCGGTGCTGGCGGTGCGCGAGGCGGGCAGCGACGGACCCCGTGAAGAACTCGCGGATCGACTCTCCGATGCCGCGCTTGCGTGTGCCGACCACGATCAGCTGGGCGTCGAGCTTGTTCGCCAGCTGTTTGATGGCGAGGGCCGGATCGCCCACGAGCTGCCGGGCCGTCCATGTCAGGCCCGTTCCGTCGAGGGCCGCAGCCGCCTCCGCCTGCACGGCCTCGAACTCGGCCGTGCCGGCATCGAAGTTGATGTCGATGGGCGCCGAGTGCACGTAGCCGTCGGGGTCCTCATAGGTGACGAAGCGCGTGACGTCGACGTGTGCGACCACCAGCGGCACGCGGAGGAGCCGCGCGAATCGCGCCGCCTCTTCGATCACCCGTTTCGGCTGACCCGGCTGCATCCCGACGATCACGGCCTTCTGCAGTGTCGCGTTCTGCGCGGCCTCGTCGGAGGGCGTCGAGGTGTTGTCGGTCATGAGGATCGCTCCCTTCACCAGCTGCCAACGGGCCAGTGCGGTCTGGCCGCGTGCTATTCTGAATGCTACTCTTACCGGCCCTCAGCCGGTGTCGTGAATGACTCGGGCCAGTCGTTGCCCGCAGCTTAACTCGTGAGGGGGTCTCAGGCATGGGCCGTGGCCGTCAAAAGGCGAAACACACCAAGATCGCCCGCGAACTGAAGTCGTTCAGTCCGTCGGTGAACTACTCGGCGCTCGAGCGCGAACTCGCGCACCCGAGCGACGCTGAAGACGCATACGTCGACAAGTGGGCCGACGAGTATGCAGACGAAGACGAGGACGAACTCGAAAAGGCCTGACCGCCTCTTCGCTCGTCATCGATTCCCCCGTGCACCGCACGGGGGTTTCGTCGTGTCCGAAATCCCGGAACTCTCGGCATCCACGCCGGGCTCGTGACGGACGGACACCGCGTGCCCTGAGAGGATCGACCCATGGCCCGCGTCGTCTCCCTCTTCCGTCATCCGATCAAGGGCTTCACGCCCGAGTCGGTCGAGTCCCTCACCGTGCAGCCTGATGGGCGCATCGCCGGCGATCGGGTGCTGGCGTTCCGCTTCGCCGACGCGATCGCGCCGGAGTCTCGTGACGGACTCGACCACTGGCCGAAGGCGAAGGGACTCTCCCTGCAGGACTTCCCGGGCCTCGCGGCGTTGCGCACCGACTACGACGACGATCGGCAGCGCGTGCGGATAGAGCACGAGGGTTCGGTGCTCGTCGAGGCGGGACTCGATGACTCCGGTCGTGGCGAGCTCGCGGACGCGGTGACCGAGTTCGTGCTCGCGAGCCCGGAAGGCCGGCGGATCCGGCGCCCCGGACGACTGCCGCTCGTACTCGTCGGCGACGGTGTGACGTCGAGGTTCCAGGATCGTGCCCGCGGCTACGTCTCCGTGCACAGTCGTGGCAGTGTCGACGCACTGAGCGACTCTCTCGGCTTCGGCATCGATGACCGCCGGTTCCGCTCCAACGTCGTCATCGACGACGTCGCCCCCTGGTCGGAGCTCGACTGGGCCGGCGAGCTGAGCATCGGCGAGGTGACGTTCCGCACCGCGGGGCCGATCGTGCGCTGCCTCGCGACACACGCCAACCCCGACACCGGCGTTCGCGACGCGAAGGTGCTCACGACCCTCACGAGCGCCCACGGTCAGGACGAGCCGACTCTCGGCCGACTCCTTCTGCCGCCGCAGGACCCGGCCGATGCGTCAGCGCCGTGGGTCGGCGGCACGATCAGCGTCGGCGACGAGGTGCGAGCGCACTGACGGACCTCGGGCCCACGCCGATCCACCGGCGCCCCTTCACCGCCGCGAGTCACCAGCGACCGTGGCGACGCTCCCAGTCCTCTTCGATGGTGCGACGTCGACCGGCGATCCATCCGGCGGGGATCACCGCGATCAGAACCCCCGCGAGCACCCACAGGGGAATCTCCCAGCTGTCGGTCATGTCGTGCAGCAGGCCGATCAGCAGCGGGAACACCGCGGCGACCGCGTAGCCGATGCTCTGCACGAAACCGCTGAGCGCCACCGCGCTCTCGGGCGTGCGGGCCCGGATGCTGAGCAGCACGAGGGCGAGCGGGAAGAGCCCGGGTGCGAGGCCGTAGAAGACCACCCACAGCGGCAGCGCCACCGTGGGCAGGAACAGGAATCCGAACAGCCCGATGAGCCCGCACGCGATCGAGATGAAGAACACAGGACGGGTCGCCTGGAACCGGACGATGAGAATGGGCACGAGCAGAGAGCACGGCAGGCCCATCAGTCCGAACAGCGAGAGCAGCAGCCCCGCGTTCGCCGGCGAGACCCCGCCCACGTCGATCATGATCGACGGCAGCCATGCGAAGGAGACGTAGGCCAGCGTCGACGACGACGCGAACACCAGCGCGATCGACCAGGCCATGGGCAGCCGCCACAGCCGACCGAAGACCCGCGGGTTGGCGGGCGTCGTCGCGATCGGTCCGGTCGCCACGGATGCTGCGTCGTAGCCGTCGCGCTCGATCTCGGTCGCGGCGGACTCCGTACGCGCGGGAGCCGAGGCGACGGCATCCGCCCGGCTCGTGACGAGCATCGCCACCCAGGGCACGAGCGCGATCGCGGCGAACACGCCCCACAGCCCCAGCGACACCCGCCACCCGGCCGAGTCGGCGAGCGGCACTGCGACCAGCGGCGGCACGAACGTCGACACCGCCATCGTGGTCGAGTAGACCGTCATCATCAGGCCGAGGCGATCGGGGAAGTACTTCTTCACCAGCGGCGGCAGCAGCACGTTCCCCGAGCCGACGCCCGCGAACACCACTGCCGTCGCGGCGAGCAGCGATGTCGAGTCGACGGCGAGGCTGCGCAGCAGCAGCCCGGCGGCGATCAGGGCGATCGCCACGACGGCCACGCGCTCGAGTCCGAATCTCCGCTCGAACAGCGGCGTCAGCAGCCCGAACACCGCGAAGCACACCGGCGGCGCGGCTCCGATCAGGCCGACGACGACCGACGAGACCGGGAAGTCGTCGGCGACGTGGTCGAGCACGGGCGACAGCGACGCCACGGCCGAGCGCAGCGAGAACGCGACCAGCACGATGCCGACCAGCGCGAGCGCACGGCCACGCCAGAGCGGCTGCGCACCCGAGGTCACGAGGTCTGCGACCCCTCCACCCAGGCCAGGTACTCGTCGGAGACCGTGCCGGTGACGTACCGGCCGTCGAAGCAGCTCATGTCGAGGTCGCTCAGCACGGATCCCTCGGTGATCGCAGCCTTGAGGTCCTCGACCTCCTGATACACCAGGTGATCACAGCCCAGCTCGGCGGCGATCTCGGGGATCGTCCGGCCGTGGGCGATGAGCTCGTGACGCGACGGCATGTTGATGCCGTAGACATGCGGGTGACGCACCGGCGGAGCCGCGGAGGCGAACGTCACAGAGGTGGCACCGGCATCCCGGGCCATCTGGATGATCTCCTTCGACGTGGTCCCGCGCACGATCGAGTCGTCGATCAGCAGCACGTTCTTGCCCTGGAACTCGGTCGACATCGCGTTCAGCTTCTGACGCACGCTCTTCTTGCGCACGGCCTGCCCGGGCATGATGAAGGTGCGGCCGACGTAGCGGTTCTTGTAGAAGCCCTCGCGGTACTCGATGCCCAGCTTGCGGGCGACCTCCATGGCGGCGGGCCGGGACGAGTCGGGGATCGGCATGACGACGTCGATCTTGTCCATCGGCACGTGCTTCGCGATCGTGTCGGCCAGACGGTCGCCCATGCGCAGGCGCGACTCGTAGACCGAGACGCCGTTCATGACCGAGTCGGGTCGGGCGAGGTAGACGTACTCGAACGCGCAGGGCGCGAGAGTGGTCTCCTTCGCACACTGCCGGCTGTGCAGCTCGCCCTCGTTGGTGATGAAGATCGCCTCACCGGGCTCGACCTCGCGCACGACCTCGTAGTCGGCGTTCTCGAGCACCAGCGACTCGCTCGCCACCACCCATTCGTCGCGGCCCTCTGCGCCGGGGACGGTCGAAGGACGACGACCGAGGATCAGGGGACGGATGCCGAACGGGTCGCGGAACGCGAGCAGACCGTAGCCCGCGATCACCGCGATCACGGCGTACGCGCCCTCGATGCGCTCGTGCGTGCGCTCGACGGCCTCGAAGACGCGCTCGGCGTCGAGGTCGACCGTCGACGTCGTGTTCTGCAGCTCGCCGGCGAGGACGTTGAGCAGCAGCTCGGTGTCGCTCGACGAGTTGAGGTGACGGCGGTCGCGCTTGGCCATGTCGGCCGTGAGCTCGCGCGTGTTCGTCAGGTTGCCGTTGTGGATGAGGATGATGCCGTAGGGCGCGTTCACGTAGAACGGCTGCATCTCCTCTTCGTTCGACGCGGTGCCCTTGGTCGCGTAGCGCACATGACCGAGGCCGACGTTGCCGAGGAGTCCGCGCATGTCACGAGTGCGGAACGCCTCGCGGACCATGCCCTGCGCCTTGGCGTTGTGCATCACGCCGTTCGCCTCGGCGGTCGCGATTCCCGTTGCATCCTGACCGCGGTGCTGCAACAGCAGGAGTGCGTCGTAGATGTCCTGATTGACCGGGGCAGAGCCCACCATTCCGACGATGCCGCACATGGACTCTTACTTCGCTCCGTCCGCGTAGGCGCCGATCAGGCGCACCGCTCCACCGTCGACGCCCTTGGCGCCCTGTTCGAACTCTCCTGCCGGCCGCGCGCCGAAGCCCACGGTTCCGACCTGCCACGCGGGCATGCCGTCGGCCGCGAGCGCTGCGATCGCGGCATCCTTCTTGTCGGCTGCGACGATCGCGAGGAACCCGATTCCGAGGTTCCAGGTGCCCTCGGCGGACTCCAGCGTGGACCCGGCGATGTCACTGAGCACGCGGAAGACCGGGCTCGGCGACCAGGTGCTGCGGTCGACCTCGGCCCAGCTGCCCTGCGGGAGCACGCGCGCGAGGTTCGCCGCGATGCCGCCGCCGGTGACGTGGCTGAGCGAGTGGACCCCGCCCGAGCCTGTGCCGCCGCCGAGCTGCTCGATGAGGCGCAGCAGCGGGAGCGTGTAGAGACGAGTCGGCTCGAGCAGCGCCTCGCCCCACGTCTTGCCGAAGTCGGCGGCGTTGTCGCCGTAGCCGATGCCCGCGTTCGTGACGATGTGGCGCACGAGCGAATAGCCGTTGGAGTGCAGTCCGCTGGACTCGACGGCGATGACGACGTCGCCGTCCTGCACGCGGTCGGCCCCGAGGATGCCGTCGGCCTCGACGACTCCGGTCGCGGCTCCTGCGACGTCGTAGTCGCGCGGGCCGAGAAGACCGGGGTGCTCGGCGGTCTCGCCGCCGATGAGCGCGGTGCCCGTCGCGGTGCACGCCTCGGCGATGCCGCGCACGATGTCGGCGATGCGCTGCGGGAAGACCTTGCCGCACGCGATGTAGTCGGTCATGAAGAGCGGCTTGGCGCCCACCACGACGATGTCGTCGACGACCATGCCGACCAGGTCCTGGCCGATCGTGTCGTGCTTGTCGATGGCCTGCGCGATGGCGACCTTCGTGCCGACGCCGTCTGTGCTCGTGGCGAGCAGCGGACGACGGAAGTCGCGCAGCGCACTCGCGTCGAACAGTCCGGCGAATCCGCCGACACCGCCGAGCACTTCAGGGCCGTGCGTCGCGCGCACGGAAGACTTCATCAGCTCGACGGCGAGATCGCCTGCAGCGGTATCGACGCCGGCTTCGGAATAGGGATTGGTGGGGGAGGCAGCCACACCTCCAGCCTACCGCCCGCGGAGACCTCCTCTCCCCTCCCTCCATCTCCTACGATGGGGCCATGGCCGACAAGCCGCAGTGGTTGATCCGCGAGGACGCGAGCGTTCCGGTGCTCGTCGCGCTCGCGCTGCGGCAATCGCTCGGCATCCGCGCACCGGAAGATCTTCCGAGCCTGCGCGATCTGCCCGTCCGGGCACCGGATGCCGCCGAGGTGACGCCCGAGCTCGAGAAGCAGTGGCGCGACTACTGGGACATGACCGTCGAGCCCCGAGCGCATCCGTCCGGCGTGCCGCTCGAGCTCGTCGACGGGTTCGACACGCTGGTGGCGCTGCCGGCGACCGGTGCCGAACAGCTCGCCGAGGCGATCGCGCCGCATGCCGCATCGGCGATGCACTACGCCCGCGTCGCACACGATCGCTACGTGTCGTCGATCCACAGCTCGATCGCCAACCGGTCGGGCGGCGGGACGATCGGGGGCGAGTCGTATCGCGCCTATGCCAGCGCGATCGCCGAGTTCGAGCGCGAGATCGGTCGCCGTGCGCACTCGTTCGAACTCAACGTGCAGGTGCTGCCGTTCTCGCAGCGGGGGATCTGGTGGATCGGCGCGCTCACCGTCGCGGTGACCGACGGCCTGCGCCGCGACGTGGTCTCGTTCGACGCGGCGATCCGGCCCATCATCGCCGAACTGGCGTGACACCCCGGGGCGTGATCAGTCGTTCGCGATGATCGTCTCGTGCTCGACCCTGACGACGTGGTCGTGGCGACGCGCGACGCGTTCGAGGATCAGCGCGACGACGCTCGCGAGGGCGAAGCCGATCGGCACCGTCCACAGCAGCAGGAATCCGAACACCTGTCCTGGCGGGTAGACGACGTTGACCGCTTCGGACGGCTCGTAGCTGCCCATCATCGTCAGGATGCCGGCGGCGATGATGCCGAGCACGACGCCGATGCCCATGAACACGCCGAAGCGCGGCACGCGGCGGACGGTCGCCTCGACCGTCTGGGAGGAATCGTGGGAGGACATGCATCCATTGTCCCACCGTTGGCTGCGGGTCGCTCCCCCTCCTGCGGTCGACCCGTGCGACGGGTCAGGGGCGCAGTGGCAGGACGTCCGAGAGATCTGCGCGGGTTCCGGAAGCGCTCACGCGCCCCGAGCCCGCCGCATCCGACCAGTGCTCCACGCCCGTCGCGACCGCGATCCAGGTCGCCGGGTCCATCTCGACGACATTCGGAGGGGTGCCGCGGGTGTGACGGGGGCCCTGGATCACCTGCACGGCGCCGAACGGGGGCACCCGCACTTCGACGCTGTTGCCCGGGGCCTTCTCGTCGAGCAGCTGCAGCAGGTAGCGCACGGCGGTCGCGAGGGGAGCGCGTTGCGGCTTCTCACCTGCGGCATCCGCGCGCCTGACCTCGTCGAGGGCGGCGCGTCCGTCGATGATGTCGATCTTCCTGGAGGGCATGGGGAAAGGGTACGCCGAGGCTTGTGCGGCGCAGGCGGGGGTGCCTCGTAGGCGCGGGCGCCTCGGACGGAGATCTGCGCCTCCGAAGGACAGATCACCCGAATCCCTCCTTCGCACGCGGAGATCTCCTTCGCCGGCGACCTGGATCGGACCGATAGTCGCCCGCCGCCCGCGCGCACAGGCATAGGCTCGAGGCGATGAGCCAGAATCCCGATACCCTGCGTGGCGCGCGAGCCGAGCTGATCGCGGCGACGCGGCGCGGTGATGCGTGGGCGAAGCCGTTCCCGACGGTCGGCGGCGGTGCGCATCCGGCATCCGTACTCGTGCTGTTCGGGCGGCTGGACAGTATCGCGGCCGGGACCGACGAGGCGACTGTCGCCGCCGACCTCGATGTACTGCTGCAGCGTCGGGCCGCGACCCTCTCGTCGCACCCCGGCCAGGTGTCCTTCCCGGGCGGCCGGGCCGAGGACACGGATGCGGATGCCGTCGCCACCGCCCTGCGCGAAGCCGAGGAGGAGACCGGACTCGACCCGGACGGCGTCGAGGTCCTCGCGACCCTGCCCGAGCTTCCTCTCGCCGCCAGCAACCACGTCGTCACCCCCGTGCTCGGGTGGTGGCGCACTCCGTCGCGCGTCGCCGCCGTCGATCACGCCGAGACGGTCGAGGTCTTCCGCGTTCCCGTGGCGCAGCTGCTCGACCCCGCCAATCGGCACACGTCGACCATCCACCGCATGGGACGCACGTGGAAGGGGCCCGCGTTCGACATCGACGGCACGATCGTGTGGGGCTTCACGGCGATGGTTCTCGATGCGCTGTTCGATGCAGCCGGGTGGACTCTGCCGTGGGACCCGTCGATCGAGCGGGCGATCGACGTCTGACCGGGAACCCGCCGAAACCCGCGCCCTCGCCTCGGTAGTCTGGACGGGTGAAGATTCTCGTCCTCGGTTCCGGTGCCCGTGAGCACGCGATCATCCTCGCTCTGCGAGCAGAGACCGCGGAGCACGAGATCTTCGTCGCCCCCGGCAACGCCGGCATCGCCCAGGATGCGACCCCCGTCACCCTCGACATGCTCGACGGCGCCGCGGTGACCTCCTTCGCCAACGAGCATGCGGTCGATCTCGTGGTCGTCGGCCCCGAGGCTCCTCTGGTCGCCGGAGTCGCCGATGTCCTCCGGGCCCATGGCATTCCCGTGTTCGGCCCGGGCAAGGCCGCGGCCCAGCTCGAGGGGTCCAAGTCGTTCGCGAAGCGCATCATGGATGCCGCCGGTGTCCCCACCGGTCGCGCAGTGCGCGCCACCACCACCGCAGAGGTCGAGGCCGCGTTCGACGACCTCGGCGCCCCGCACGTCGTGAAGGCCGACGGCCTCGCTGCCGGCAAGGGTGTCATCGTGACATCCGATCGTGCCGAGGCTCTCGCTCATGCCGAGCACTACCTGCCGTCCGGTCCCGTGCTGATCGAGGAGTTCCTCTCGGGCCCCGAGGTCTCGCTGTTCTTCCTGAGCGACGGCGACACCGTCCGAGCGCTCAGCCCGGCCCAGGACTTCAAGCGCGCGCTCGACGGCGACGAAGGCCCCAACACCGGCGGCATGGGCGCCTACTCGCCGCTGCCCTGGCTCGCCGACCAGTTCGGCAGCGAGCAGGCCTTCGTCGAGGAGGTCACCCGCGACGTCGCCCTGCCGGTGATTCGTCAGCTCGATGAAGAGGGCACGCCGTTCATCGGCCTGCTGTACGCCGGCCTCATCCTCACTCCCGCAGGCGTGCGCGTCATCGAGTTCAACGCCCGCTTCGGCGACCCCGAGACCCAGATCGTGCTGCCGCGTCTCGTGACCCCGCTGTCGGAGCTGCTGCTCGCCGCGGCATCGGGCACACTCGAGGATCAGCCCGAGCCCGTGTTCAGCGACGACGTCGCGATCACCGTGGTGCTCGCGAGCGAGGGCTACCCCGAGGCTCCGCAGACCGGCCGTCCGATCGAGGGCCTCTCCGATGCGGCGGCGGTCGAGGGCGTGCGTCTCGTGCACGCGGCGACCGCGAGCCCCGACGCACCCGGCGGGTCGCTGATCGCCACCGGCGGCCGCGTGCTCAACGTCGTCGCCGTGGGATCGGACTTCCGCACCGCGCGTGACCGGGCATACGAGGCCATCGGTCTCATCACCCTCGAGGGCTCGCAGTTCCGCACGGACATCGCTGCCCGCGTCGCGGAGTAGTCCGACCCGTCGTCGCTTTCCTGCCGATTCGCGCAGGTACTCCGCCAACTCGGCCGAGAACTGTTGACACCACCAGCTTTCTTCAAGAAAGTTGGCGGATGCCGCTCCGCTCCGACTGGTCGACAGCCACCTGCCCGATCGCCCGCTCCGCCGATGTGCTCGCCGACCCGTGGGTCCTCCTGATCCTGCGGGAGCTCTTCTCCGGCCGCTCGCGCTTCGACGAGCTGCGCGAGGCGACCGGCGCCGCCGACTCCGTACTCGCCCGGCGCCTCGCCTCGATGGGCGAGGCGGGTCTCGTCGCGCACGGTGACCCCGGCTACCGGCTCACGGACGCCGGACGCGAGACCCTCCCGATCCTGCACGCCTACGCGCGCTTCACGAGCACGACCGATCCTGACGGGTCCTGGGGCCTGACCGTCAGCTGCGGTCGCTGCGGCGAGGCGACGGCATCCGCCGACTGGTGCGCGACCTGCGCCGCCCCACTCGACGCCGACAGCACGCGATGGACCCGCCGCAGCATGGGCGGCGAGCCGTTCGCCCTCACGTCAGGCGACGCAGCGTGACCGCAGACTCGGTCGAGGAGCCGACCGGCACCCCGACACCCGCACTCCGGCAGCGCCGCATCCATCCCGCCTGGATCGTCGCACTCGTGGCCCTGATCGCACTGATCGGAGCCGCCGGATTCCGCGCCGCGCCCGGAGTGCTGATGCTGCCCCTGCAGGACGAGTTCGGCTGGACCACCGCAGAGCTCTCCCTCGCCGTCACGGTCAACCTGCTGCTGTTCGGCCTCACCGCTCCCTTCGCCGCCGCGCTGATGCAGCGCTTCGGCATCCGCGCGGTGACCGTGACCGCTCTGTTCGTGATCGGCGCCGGCGCCGCGCTGAGCGTCTTCGTCGCCACCCCGGCGCAGCTCATACTCACGTGGGGTGTGCTGATCGGACTCGGCACCGGGTCCATGGCGCTGGTCTTCGCTGCGACGATCACCGACACCTGGTTCGCGACCAGACGCGGGCTGGTCTCGGGTGTGCTCACCGCCGGCAGCGCGACCGGACAGCTCATCTTCCTGCCCGTGATCGCCGCGGCGGCCGAGGACATCGGATGGCGCGGAGCATCTCTCATCATCGCCGGCGGCGCTCTCGCGGTCGTCCCCCTGGTCTGGATCTTCGTGCGCAACCGACCGAGCGACCTCGGCGTCACCCGCTACGGCGACACCGGCCCCGTCACCGTGGCCGCGCGGCCGAAGGGCAACGCGTGGGGCGCCGCTCGCCTCGCCCTCACCACGTTGCGCGACGCCGCCCGCACCAAGACGTTCTGGGCCCTCGCGATCGGGTTCGCGATCTGCGGCGCCACGACCAACGGCCTGATCGGCACCCACTTCATCCCCAGCGCGCACGACCACGGGATGCCGACGACGACCGCGGCCGGACTGCTCGCCGTCGTCGGGATCTTCGACATCGCCGGCACCGTGTTCTCGGGGTGGCTGACCGACCGGGTCAACCCCCGCATCCTGCTGGCCGCTTACTACGCGCTGCGCGGCGTGAGCCTGCTCTTCCTGCCGAGCCTGCTGTCGGCCGAGGTGCAGCCGAGCATCATCGTCTTCATCGTGATCTACGGCCTCGACTGGGTGGCGACTGTTCCGCCGACCATCGCGCTGTGCCGCGAGGTCTTCGGAGACCGAGGGCCTCTGGTGTTCGGCTGGGTGTTCGCCGCGCATCAGATCGGCGCCGGCATCGCCTCGTTCCTCGCGGGCATGGTGCGCGACCACACCGGCCAGTACACGTTCGCCTGGTTCGCCGCCGCCGGGCTCTGCGCGGTCGCGGCGCTGGTCAGCGCGACGATCCGCCGGCATCCGGCGCCGACGCCGACTCCGACGCCCTGACCCGACACGAACGAAGGCCCCCGTCCGGAACCGGATGGGGGCCATCGTCACGGAGTCCAGCTCAGAGGACCTTCGAGAGGAAGTCCTTCAGCCGCTCGTTCTTCGGCGCGCCGAACAGCTCGGCGGGCGGCGCCTCCTCGACGACGACTCCGGCGTCCATGAACACCGTGCGGCCCGAGACCTCGCGGGCGAAGCCCATCTCGTGCGTCACGAGCACCATCGTCATGCCGCCGGACGCCAGGTCGCGGATGACCTGCAGCACCTCGCCCACCATCTCGGGGTCGAGGGCGCTGGTCGCCTCGTCGAACAGCATGATCTCGGGGTCCATCGCGAGCGCGCGGGCGATCGCCACGCGCTGCTTCTGACCGCCCGACAGGGATGCCGGCTTGGCGTCGGCCTTCTCGGCAAGGCCCACGCGGTCGAGCAGAGCCAGAGCGCGCTCCTTCGCCTGGGCCTTCGAGAGCTTGCCGAGCTCGACGGGAGCGAGGGTGATGTTCTCGAGCACCGTCATGTGCGGGAACAGGTTGAAGTGCTGGAACACCATGCCGATGCGCTGGCGCACCTCGTCGAGCTTGACGCTCTTGTCGGTCAGGTCGACGCCGTCGACGATGACATGGCCCGACGTGGGCTCCTCGAGCTTGTTGAGGCAGCGCAGCAGGGTCGACTTCCCCGACCCCGACGGGCCGATGACCGCGACGACTTCGCCGTCCTCGACCGTGAGGTCGATGCCCTTGAGCACGTGGTTGTCGCCGAAGGACTTGTGCAGGTCTCTGACCTCGATCTTGCTCATGCGGTGAACTTCCTCTCCAGGCGGTTCGCGAGCAGCGTCAGAAGCGTGATCACGACGAAGTAGATGATGGCGACGATCGTCAGCACCTGCGCCGACAAGTACGTCGAGGCGATGATCTGACGCGACACGAAGGTCAGCTCTGCGAGGCCGATGACGCTGATGAGCGACGTGTCCTTGAGGGTGATGATGCCCTGGTTGACGAACGAGGGGACCATGATGCGGAACGCCTGAGGCAGCACGACCTTCTGCATCGTCTTCCAGTGTCCGAGACCGAGCGAACGCGACGCTTCGGCCTGGCCCGGATCGACGGCCTGGATGCCACCGCGGATGATCTCCGTCATGTACGCGCCCGTGTTGAGCGAGAGCGTGATGGCTCCGGCGACGAAGGGGTTGAACGTGAGCCCGGGGAAGAGCTGCGGGATGGCGAAGAACACGAAGAACGCCTGCACGAGGATCGGTGTGCCGCGGAAGACGTAGACGTAGGCCGTGGCCACCCAGCGGAACGGCGCGAAGGCCGAGACGCGGCCGAAGCCGAAGATGAGGCCGAGGATGAACGCGGCCACGATCGCGACGAGCGTCGCGAGGATCGTGAGCCAGAGGCCCTCCATGAGAGCGGGCCAGTACTTCACGGCGACGGAGAAGATGTCGGTCGCCTGCGTGGTCTCCTCGCCGCCGGCGAGGTAGCTGTCGACGATCTCGTCGTACTCTCCGGAGGCCTGGAGATTCGCGAGACCCTCGTTGAACATCTCGATCAGCTCGGGGTTCTGCCCCTTGTTGACGGCGAACCCGTACTCGCCGCCGAGCTCCGGCTCACCGATCAGGCGGAAGCCCGACCCCTGCTGGATCCCGTAGGCGAGCACCGGGAAGTCCTCGAAGTAGCCGACGGCCTGGCCTGCCTTGACAGCGTCGACCATGTCGGTCGTGTCCTGGTAGGGCGTGATGCGGAAGCCGTACTCGTCCTGGTTCTCCTCCGCGAAGGTCTGGCCCTGCGTGCCGGTCTTGACCGCCACGGCCTCGCCGTCGAGGTCGTCGAGCGACTGGATGTCGCTCGACTCGAGCACTCCGAGCTGGATGCCGCTGGTGAAGTACGGCTCGCTGAAGTCGAACGTCTCCTGGCGCTCCTCGGTGATCGACATCCCGGCCATGACCGCGTCGACCTGGTTCGCCTGCAAGGCCTGCACGGCGGCGTCGAATCCGAGCTGACGGATCTCGACCTCGAAGCCCTGGTCCTTCGCGATCGCACGCAGCAGGTCCATGTCGATGCCGACGAGCTCACCGTCGGGAGAGGTGAACTCGAACGGCGCGAACGTGGTGTCCGTGCCGATGACGTAGGTCTCGGAGTCATCGGCCGCAGTCGCGGCGGAGGCTCCGCCGAGCAGGGCTCCGACGGCGACGAACGCCGTGAGCGCCATCGCCCCGGCGGTGCGTCCGAGCGCGCGCAGGCGCGCGGAAGCAGAGGTGGGATTTCGTATCACGACGGATGCTCCTCAGAGGGGACGGGCGGCAGGATGCTGCCACCGGGATGGTCGTCGACCATCAACCCTAACCGGCGACGACCGGCACCCCTGTCCCGGAGGCGCTTCGCGGATCGGCGTCAGAGCGTGATCCAGTAGCGCCGGAGCATGGCGTGTCCACGCTCCGACTGGTCGCTGACGTCCTGCAGCACGCCACCGGCGCCCTCGATCGTTCGGTAGGAGCCGACGTTGTCGTCGTCGCACGTGACCAGCACGCGCTCGAGTCCGATCTCGCGGGCACGCTCGAGTCCGAGCCGCAGCGCGGCCGATGCGTAGCCCTGGCGACGACGGGAGGCGCGCACCGAGTAGCCGATGTGACCACCCGCCTCACGCAGCCATTCGTTGAGCTCGTGCCGGAAGGACAGGAACCCGACGACCTCGCCGTCATCCACGATCCAGTACAGATCGTTGTGCACGGCATCCTCGGGCAGCTGCGCGGAGGTGTCGGAGAGAACCGCCGACTTCTCGATCAGCGCGTCCAGCGTCGCCCGATCCGGGGTGACCGGCGCCTGCAGACCCGACCCGTCGACGTGCCCGTCACCGAACTCGGCGACCGCAGCCGCCCAGGAGTCGAACAGGTCGGTGGTGGGCCTCGTGAGCTCGATCGTCATCGCCCGATGAGATCACATCCGCGGTCACGGCCGCAAACCGGGAGAGCCGGGCCCGCTGCACGATCGCGCAGTCGACCCGGCTCGCCGACGGACCGGTCACGCTGCGGGGGCGGGCGCCTCCGCGGGGGCGGATGCCGCGGCATCCGCCTTGTCGTAGCGACCGAGGAAGAGCGACGCCACGAGAGCGATGACCATCACGCACGCCGGCAGCAGGATCGCCTGCGACATGCCGGCGGCGAATCCCTCGGCGACCTGCGGAGGAAGCGATCCTCCGCCTTCGATCCCCGCGGGTGCGTCGGCGAGACCCGGCAGGTTCGCTTCGAGACGCGACTGCATGAACGCGGCGATGGATGCCGAGCCGATGACCGATCCGATGGTGCGGGTCGTGTTGTAGATGCCCGCGCCGGCACCGGCCTGGCGGGGAGGCAGCTTGCGCGTCGCGGTGGTGGCGAGCGGTCCCCACATTCCGGCGTTGCCGACGCCCATGAGCGCCGAGGGCAGCAGGAACATCCAGATCTCGGTATCCATGTTGATCAGGGCCGAGTACCAGACGAGCGCGACGACCACGCAGAGCAGACCGGGGATGAGGATGATCCGCGGGTCGATGCGGTCGAGCAGCTTGCCGGCGAACGGGGCGAGCACGCCCGACAGCACGGCCATCGGGATCAGCAGCAGCGCGGCCTGCGTCGGGGTGAGCCCTCGCGCCGTCTGCAGGAAGAACATCATCGGCAGCGACATGCTCGTCACGGTGAAGCCGACCGCGGCGATCGCGACGTTCGCCCCCGAGAAGTTGCGGTCGCGGAACAGTGCGAGAGGCACCAGGGCCTCGCTGCGCGTGCGCGCCTGCTGCACGATGAAGAGCGCGAGCACGACGAGGCCGGTGATGATGATGCTCCACACCGAGATCGGTCCCCAGATCACGCCCCAGTCGAACTTCTCGCCCTCCTGGAGTCCGAAGACGATGAGGAACAGCGCCACCGCGCTGAGGATGACGCCCAGGATGTCGAACCGGTGCGCACTGGTCTGCAGCTTCGGGACGAGCCTCCACGCGAGCACGAAGGCGACGATCCCGACGGGGATGTTCACGAAGAAGATCCACTCCCAGCCGAAGCCATCGACGAGCAGGCCCCCGACGAGCGGTCCCACGAGGGTCGCGACGCCGGCCGTCGCACCCCACAGCCCCATGGCGGCGCCGCGGCGCTCGGGCGGGAACGTGCGGGTGATCACGGCCATGGTCTGCGGCGTCATGAAGGCGGCGCCGAGCCCCTGCACGGCGCGAGCGGCGATCAGCATCTCGAGCGAGTTCGACAGCCCGCACCAGAGCGAGGCGAGCGTGAAGATCGCGAGGCCGATGAGGTAGATGTTCTTCGGGCCGAACCGATCGCCGAGACGGCCCGTGATCAGCAGCGGCACCGCGTAGGCGAGCAGGTAGGCGCTGGTGACCCACACGACGTTGTCGAGGTTGTTGGTGGTCGGGTCGAGCGCCGCCTTGATCGCGGGGTTCGCGACCGAGACGATCGTCGTGTCGACGAGGATCATGAAGAAGCCGATGACGAGCGCCCAGAGCGCGGGCCAGGGGCTCGCGGGTCGATGCCCGGCGGCGAAGGTGCCGGTCGAGGGACCGGATGACCCGGATGCCGTGGGCCGGCCTCCGGTCGAAGGGGAATCGGTCATTGCTGTGCAGCCTTTCGCTGAGCGAGGTAGCGGTCGGTGTTCTCGAAAGCCGTGGGCCCCCAGGGGAACTCCTCGGCCTCGAGACGATCGAGGAGCGAGTCGAGCCAGCGCAGCTCGGCGTCGAGCAGCACCTCCTGGCGCTCGAACTCGACGAGCACCTGCTCGGGGGCGCCCCTTCTGCGAGCGCCGACCAGCCCGTCACGGTGCAGCGCGTGGCCTTCGGCGAGCGCGGAGCGACGCTCGCGGAGGCGGTCGATGACGTCGGGACGCTCGAGATTGTGAGCCTCGGCGAGTGCGATGCGGAACTCGGCCGGGCGCTCGATGATCGACAGCTCGCGACGCAGCCAGGCGATCAGCGCGTCCCGTCCAGCATCCGTGAGCGTGTAGGTGGTGCGCTCGGGGCGGTTGCCCTCTCGGTCGATGCCCACCTCGTCGATGAGACCGGCCCGCTGGAGTCGGCCGACCGTGTGATAGAGCGTCCCGTTCGTGACGGCGAGCAGCCGTTCGTCGCGGCGCACGCGCATCAGGCGCACCATCTCGTAGGGGTGCATGTCGCCTTCGCGCAGCAGCGCCAGCACCATGACGCCCATCGGGGTCAATCGCTGCATCGGCCCCTCCCCAGATGGTTCCGCTTGAAATAGTCCATGTGGACTATACGCCTGGCACGCGTCATCGACAAGACGGCGCCCGCGAGCGTCAGCTGCTCAGCTTGCGCAGAGCCGATCCCTTGTGCGCCGCAGTGTCGCCGCTCTTCTCCGACTTCACGATGTAGGCGGGATCGTCGTCGGAGGCGGTGAAGCTCTGCCCGGCGAACCGGAAGTCCTTCGTCCGCTTCTCCTCGACGGTGCCGTGCGTGCGCCCCTGCGACGTGTTCCAGCTCACCCGGTCCCCCGTGGAGAGATCCTTCGTCATGACTCCTCCGTTCGTCTTCCGTCGAGCCTCGCCGATGCATCGGAGGTCGCACCAGGGCTTGACACGACACCGGCGACGTCGACCCGGGATAATGGGCGGGTGAGCACACCTTCGGACAGCAACGCGCAGACCATCCCCGGCTGGCGCCACATCTACTCGGGCAAGGTCCGTGACCTGTACGCCTCGGACGACGCCGCCGACACCCGCATCCTCGTCGTCGCGTCCGATCGCGTGAGCGCGTTCGACTTCGTGCTCTCGCCCGGCATCCCCGAGAAGGGCGCGCTGCTCACGCGTCTCAGCCGCTGGTGGTTCAGCGAGCTCGACGATGTGCCCAACCACCTCGCCGAGGGTGAGATCCCCGCGAGCGTCGCCGACCGCGCCATGCTCGCGCAGTCGCTGGAGATGCTTCCGGTCGAATGCGTCGTGCGCGGCTACATCACCGGATCCGGATGGGCGGAGTACACCGAGAGCGGCACCGTCTGCGGCATCCCGCTGCCCGCCGGCCTGCAGAACGGCGACCGCCTGCCCGAACCGCTGTTCACCCCGGCCTACAAGGCGCCCATGGGCGAGCACGACGAGAACATCACCTTCGAGCAGACCGTCGAGCTCGTCGGAGCAGAGCGTGCGGCCGAGCTGCGCGACGTCTCGATCTCGCTCTACACACGTGCCGCCGCGATCGCCGAGGAGAAGGGCCTGATCCTCGCCGACACCAAGTTCGAGTTCGGGACGGATGCCGACGGCGTCCTGCACCTGGCCGACGAGGTGCTCACGAGCGACTCGTCCCGGTACTGGGATGCCGAGGCCTGGCGCACCGGAACCACGCCGAGCGAGCGCATGGCGAGCTTCGACAAGCAGATCGTGCGCGACTGGCTGGCCGCGAACTGGGACAAGCAGGGTGAACCGCCCGTGCTGCCCGACGACATCGTCGAGCGCACCGCCGCCCGGTATCGCGAGCTCATCGAGCGCCTCGGGGCCTGAGGCCCGGTACCGCCCCCGTCCCTCACTCCGTTTCCCACTCGCTGCTAAGGAGATCTCACCCAGCGAAGGGGCGATCTGCGGATGCGGCCGTTCACTGCGCGAGTTCTCCTTCGTAGCGCGCGGCGACCCCGCCGCTCCTCCGTCCCCGCGCACCCAGCCAACACTCAGGAATCGGTAGTGTTGCTCCAGCACTCCCACTCCCCCCGATCCTGAGGAGCCCGCATGCCCCTGTGGAAGACCCACGGAAACGGACGCACCGTCGAACCCGGTGCCGTCGTCAAGCCCGAAGAGCGCCTGAACTGGCCGGCCACGATCGCGATCGGTGCCCAGCACGTCGTCGCCATGTTCGGAGCCACGTTCCTGGTGCCGACGCTGACCGGCTTCCCGGTCTCGACGACGCTGCTGTTCAGCGGCCTCGGCACCCTGATCTTCCTGCTGATCACGAAGAACCAGCTGCCCAGCTACCTCGGCTCGTCGTTCGCGTTCATCGCGCCGATCACCGCCGCGGTCGCAGCCGGCGGCACCGGATCCGCCCTCGCGGGCGTGGTCGCGGTCGGCATCCTGCTCACGGTCGTCGGCCTGGTCGTGCAGTTCGCCGGCCTCCGCTGGGTCGACGCTCTGATGCCCCCGGTGGTCGCCGGCGCGATCGTCGCCCTGATCGGCTTCAACCTCGCCCCCACCGCGTGGAACAACTTCCGGATCGACCCCGTGACCGCGACCATCACGCTCGTCGCGATCATCCTGTTCGCGGTGCTGTTCCGCGGATTCCTCGGACGCATCTCGATCTTCCTCGGCGTCGCCGTCGGCTTCATCTACGCCGCCTTCACGGGCTCGTTCGAGGTCCCCAACGCGCTGCGCGGAGGCAAGACGCCGGCGGAGCTCATCGCCGACGCCCCCTGGGTCGGTCTGCCCGAGTTCCAGCTTCCCGACTTCGTCGCTCCCGGCACCTGGTCGACTATCGCGATGTTCCTGCCGGTCGTCCTGGTGCTCGTCGCTGAGAACGTCGGGCACGTGCGCGGCGTCGCGACGATGACCGAAGACCCCGCGATCAACAAGCACACCGGTCGCGCGCTGATCGCCGACGGGGTCGCCACGACCATCGCCGGTGGTTTCGGCGGATCGGGCACGACGACATACGGCGAGAACATCGGCGTCATGGCCGCGACCCGCGTCTACTCGACCGCCGTCTACTGGGTCGCCGGTCTCTTCGCCATCCTGCTGGCGTTCTCCCCGAAGGTCGGCGAGGTCTTCAACTCGATCCCCGCCGGTGTGCTCGGCGGTGCGACCACCGCGCTCTACGGTCTCATCGGCATCATCGGCATCAAGATCTGGGTCGACAGCAAGGTCGACTTCTCACGACCGGTCAACCAGTACACCGCGGCCGTCTCGCTCGTGATCGGCGTCGCCGGCTTCTCGATGCAGCTCGGCGACTTCGCCTTCGGCGGCATCGTGCTCGGCACGGTCGCGGCTCTGCTGATCTACCACGTGGGCAACCTCATCGCCCGCGCCCGCAAGACCGGCGCCGACGACCCTCGCCCCCTCGAGGCCGTGGGGCCGCTGGGCGGAGACCCCGCGTAATCACACTCGACTCGCGAACGCGAAGATCCCGGATGCCGCTGAGGCGGCATCCGGGATCTCTGTGTCAGGGCGCGGTAGCTCTCAGGCGATGACGGCGATCACCGCATCGGGCGCGACCGAGGCCGAGAGCTCCACGCGGTGCGACAGCGTGCCGGCACGATGGGCGGTGACCGTGGTCTCCATCTTCATGGCGTCGAGCACCGCGATCGGGTCGCCCTCGGCGACGCTCGCCCCGTCGTCTGCGAGCCACCGCACGAGCGTTCCCGGTGCCGGAGCACGCAGCTCGGTCGGATCGGATGCGGCGGGCGCACCTCCGGAATCCGCCAGGCCGCCGAGCCCCGCGAGCAGCGCCATCGGGAGCCCGAGCACGACACGGCGCCCGTCGATCTCGACGGGGAAGCGCTGGAGAGCGGCATCCGGTGCGGGGGCGGGACGCAGTTGCGGCTCGAGGCGCGGCAGCAGGGTGCTCTCGATCCACTGGGTGTGCACCGCGTAGGTCTCGGTGGCGAACGCCTCGTCGTCGAGCGCGAGCATATCGAACGGGATGACCGTGGCCGGCCCCTCGACGACCAGCTCGCGCAGCGCCCGACGCGCCCGCACGAGGGCCGCGTCGCGGTCGTCGGCATGCACGACGAGCTTCGCGATCATCGAGTCGAAGGCGGGCTGAACGACGTCGCCCGCCTCGATGCCGCTGTCCCAGCGCACACCGGGTCCGCCGGGGATCCGCAGGGACTCGACACGACCGGGGCTGGGCAGGAATCCGCGACCCGGGTCTTCGGCGTTGATCCGGAACTCGAAGGCGTGCCCGGTCGGCATGGGCGTCTCGGTGAACGAGATCCCCTCGCCGAAGGCGATGCGGAACTGCTCGCGCACGAGATCCGTGCCGGTGACCTCCTCGGTGACGGGGTGCTCCACCTGGAGTCGGGTGTTCACCTCGAGGAAGGAGATCGTGCCGTCGGCCGCGAGGAGGAACTCGACGGTTCCTGCGCCGCGGTACTGCACCTCGGCGCAGATCGCCCTGGCCGCGTCGTGGAACCGCGTGCGCTGATCCCTCGACAGGCCCGGCGCGGGTGCCTCTTCGATGAGCTTCTGGTTGCGTCGCTGCATCGAGCAGTCTCGATCGCCGACGACCACGACGCCGCCGAGTCCGTCACCGAGCACCTGGACCTCGATGTGGCGCGGGCTCTCGAGGAAGCGCTCGACGAAGCACTCCCCCCGCCCGAAGGCGGCGATGGCCTCGCGCGTCGCGGCCTCGAAGGCATCCGCGACCTCCGACAGCTCATGCACCACCTTCAGCCCCCGGCCGCCTCCGCCGAACGCCGCCTTGATCGCGATCGGAAGCCCGTGCTCCTCGGCGAAGGCCACGGCCTCCTCGGGGCCGGCGAGCGGCTGATCGGTGCCGGCGGCCAGGGGGGCCCCGACGCGCTGCGCGATCCGGCGCGCGGTCATCTTGTCGCCGAGCGCATCGATGCTGTCGGGCGACGGGCCGATCCAGATGAGGCCCGCACCCTCGACGGCCCGCGCGAACTCCGCGCTCTCCGAGAGGAATCCGTAGCCCGGGTGCACGGCATCCGCTCCGCTCGTGCGGGCGGCGTCCAGCAGCGCATCGATCGAGAGATAGGTCGTCGCAGCAGTGTCTCCCCCCAGTCCGACGGCCTCATCGGCGAGCCGCACGTGCAGAGCATCGGCATCCTGGTCGGCGTAGACCGCGATCGACGTGTACCCGGCTTCGGCGCAGGCGCGGATGACGCGCACGGCGATCTCTCCGCGATTCGCGATCAGCACCTTGGTCATGAGGTCTCCTTGACGATGAAACGGATGCGCACGCCGGGCGGCAGCTGCGCGGCGAGGTCGAGACTGCGATCGGTGAGGGCGCCGATGATCGGATACCCGCCGGTGAGCGGGTGATCCGGGAGGAACAGCACGGGCTGACCGTCAGGCGGCACCTGGATCGCCCCGGTGACCGCCCCTTCGCTGGGCAGCTCGCCTCCGACGGAGCGTGCGAGGGGCCTGTCGCCCTCGAGCCGGATGCCGACGCGGTCGGACCGCGGGGTCACGGTCCACTCCTGGCCGGCGAGCGTCGAGAGCGCTGCGGAGGTGAACCAGTCGTCCCGAGGGCCGAGGGTGATCTCGAGGTCGACGACGTCACCGGATGCCGGCAGCGTCCGCGGGGTGACATCCGGCTCGACGGGATGCCGTGCGGAATCGCCGACGCGCAGTACGTCTCCTGCTGCCAGCGGAGCAGGTCCGAGCCCGGCGAGGGTGTCGCTCGCGCGGCTGTCGAGCGCCGTGTCGACGGCCACTCCGCCACGGACCGCGATGACGTAGCGCAGCCCGCTGGTCGGATGCCCCAGCGTGAGCTCGTCGCCCTCGACGGTGGCGAAGGGCGCGCCATGGGCGATGCGACGCGCCACACCGTCCGCGTCGATCAGGTCGAGCGTCCCGACAGCGCCCGTGACAGCGGCGACCCCGGCGCCCCGGAATCGCAGCACGGCACCGCCGACGCTCTCGAGCACCGCCGCGCCGCTCGCATTGCCCACTGCGCGGTTCGCCTCGCGCATGGCGCGGCGATCGGCGACACCGGACGCCGAGACGCCGAGCGCCGCGAATCCCGGACGACCGGCATCCTGCACCAGCAGCTGCATCGACGGACGCACGACCTCGACGGCCGGGGACGCCGGAGAATCCGGGTCCGTCGCGCTCGCCGCGGCGTCTCGCTCGGTGACGCGCCGCGCGTCGGCACGATCGTCTGCGTTGTCCGACATCACGGCCTGCGCCCGCACCTGCTCGAACCGCACCGTCGTGCCGGGCGACAGCAGCGCAGGTGGGTCGCGATCGATGTCCCACATCAGGGCATCCGTGCGTCCGATGAGCTGCCATCCGCCGGGGCTCTCGCGCGGGTACACGCCGGTGAACTGGCCGGCCAGGGCCACGGATCCGGCCGGCACACGGGTGCGGGGCGACGAGCGGCGGGGCACATCGAACAGCGGATCACTGCTCACCACATACCCGAAGCCGGGGGCGAAGCCGGAGAAGGCGACCGTCCACTCGGCGGCGAGGTGGCGGTTCACGAGCTCGGATGCCGAGACGCCCAGCAGGGATGCCGCCTCGTCGAGGTCTTCCCCGTCGTACCGCACCGGAACAGTGACCTCGCCGGTGGCCGGCAGATGAGCGGTGTCGATCTCGGTCGCGGCGAGCGCGCGGGCGAGATCGGCGGCCGACACCGCCAGCGGATCGAACCGCACGAGCACCGTGCGAGCGCCGGGGATGCGCTCGACCACGCCGTGCACGCCGTCCCACGCGAGGTTCAGACGCATCGCCTCGTCGAGGTCGGCCGCCTCGACGAGAAGCGCGTGGTCGGATGCCGTGAGGATGCGCATCAGACCAGGTACTCCGCATCGGGGACATCGGTGATGAACATGTAGCCGGGCGCGTGGGTGATGGCGAACGGCGGCTTCGAGGCCATGATGGCGGCCTGCGGCGTGACGCCGCACGCCCAGAACACCGGCACCTCGCCCTCGCGCACCTCAGGGGCATCGCCGAAGTCCGGGCGGGCGAGGTCTGCGATGCCGAGCGATACGGGGTCGCCGATGTGCACCGGGGCTCCGTGCACGGCGGGGGTGCGGCCGGAGATCTGCACGGCATCGGCCACGCGGTCCGCGGGGATCGGTCGCATCGACACGACCATCTCGCCGCTCAGCCTGCCCGCGGGGGTGCAGGGCACTGCGGTGCGGTACATCGGAACGTTGCGTCCGAGTTCCTGATGGCGGATCGGGATGCCCGCCTGCACGAGCCCGGACTCGAACGTGAAGCTGCATCCGATCAGGAACGAGACGAGGTCGGGTTGCTCCTCCCACGCCTCGGTCGCATCGGAGACCTCGTCGACCAGTTCGCCATCGCGCCAGACGCGGTACCGGCCGATGTCCGTGCGGATGTCGCTGCCCGGGGCGAGCCGCGATTCCACCTCGCCCTGTTCGATGACCTCGAGCACGGGGCACGGTTTCGGGTTGCGCTGCGCGAAGAGCAGCGTCTCGAAGGCCCAGTCCGCGGGCACCGAGATGAGGTTCGCCTGCGTCAGTCCGACGGCGACGCCGCTGGTCGGCGCGGCGTGCCCCGCCCGGATGGCGGCTCGCGCTGCCCGCGCGGCGGCGAGCTGGTCGGGGGTGGCGAGAACGGTCATCTCAGACTCCCGCGAACGGTGCGATCGTGATGCCGGCGTCCTGCAGCATCCGCTTGGTCTCGGCGGCCATGGCCACCGAGCCGGGGCTGTCGCCGTGCACGCAGATCGACTGCGCGCTGACGGGCACGTCGGTGCCGTCGATCGCGCGGATCACTCCTTCGCCGGCGAGGCGCACCATGCGCTCGGCGACCGCGACGGGGTCGTGCAGCACCGAGCCCGCCTCGGTTCGTGAGACGAGCTGGCCGTCGGGCTGATACGCCCGATCGGCGAAGGCCTCGGCCGCGATCTGCAGGCCCGCACGCTCGGCGACGTCGAGCACGACGCCTCCGGCCAGACCCAGCAGCACGAGGTTCGGGTCGATCGCGCGGATCGCCGCCACCACGTCCTTCGACTGCCGCTCGTCGCGGGCGATCGTGTTGTAGAGCGCTCCGTGCGGCTTGACGTAGGCGACCGTGCCACCGACGGCTGCGGCAAGACCGATCAGGGCACCGAGCTGGTACTCGACGTGCGCCTGCAGGGTGGCCGAGTCGATCTCGACCTTCGTGCGGCCGAAGTTCTCGTAGTCGCGGTAGCCGGGGTGCGCGCCGATCACGACGCCTCCGGCCACGGCGCTCTCGAGAGTCGATCGGATGCCCTCGGGGCTGCCCGCGTGGAACCCGCACGCCACGTTCGCGCTCGTCACGAGGCGCAGCATGCTCTCGTCGTCGCTGACCACCCGGTCGGGGACGTTCTCGCCGAGGTCGGAGTTCAGGTCGATCGATGTCATGGGGTCACGCTCCGATTCCGAGGAAGGCGAAGATGGGGCCGACCGAGACGATGCCCATGTACCAGGTCAGCAGCGTCACGAGCGTGCCGGCGATGAGCAGCCACAGCGGGTACTTCTTCGAGCCGAGCAGGTCACGGCGGAACCAGCCGATGTACATGAACACCGTGAGGCCGATGGGGAGGATGAGCCCGTTGAAGCCGCCGACGAAGACGAGGATCGCGGCCGGCGCCGTGCCGATCGAGAGGTAGACGATCAGCGACACGACGATGAAGGCGACGGTGGCCAGCTGCAGCGGCCACCCGCCCCGGAGCTTCTTCGTGAAGGTCGAGAGGAAGGTCGCTGACGTGTATGCCGCGCCGATCACCGAGCTGATCGCGGCGGCCCAGAAGATCGCGCCGAAGATGCGGAGTCCCGCGTCGCCGAGCACGGCGCCGAAGGCCTGTCCCGCGGGGTTCGCGGCCTGGCTCGACAGGTCGAGCGAGACGCCCGAGGCGACCACGCCGAGGATCGCGAGGAACAGCACGTAGCGCATGATGCCGGTGACGAGGATGCCGTTCGCCGCGGCGCGCATCACAGGACCCGCCTGCTCGGGACCGGTGTGACCCGAGTCGAGGTAGCGGTGGGCACCCGAGTAGGTGATGTATCCGCCGACCGTTCCGCCGACGATCGTGGTGATCGTGGCGAAGTTGAGCTCGTCCGGCGCGAACGTCTGGCGCAGCGCCTCGCCGATGGGCGGTTGGGCGATCACCGCGACGATCACGGTCATCACGATCATGCCGATGCCGAGCACGACGAGCACGATGTCCATCACCGGACCGGCCTTCTTGATGAGGAAGATGATGATCGCGAGGGCGGCGGTCAGCGCTCCGCCGAGCTTGGGATCGATGCCGAGCAGCGCGTTCATGCCCAGGCCGCCACCCGCGATGTTGCCGATGTTGAACGCGAGGCCGCCGATGACGACGAGCACGGCGATCACGTGCCCGGAGAACGGGATGGCCCTGTTGGCGAGTTCCCCGGCGCGCATGCCGGAGGAGGTGATCATGCGCCACACGTTCAGCTGCACGGCGATGTCGACGAGGATCGAGACGAGGATCGCGAACGCGAAGGCCGCCCCCATCGTCGCGGTGAAGGTGGCCGTCTGGGTGATGAACCCGGGACCGATGGCGCTGGTGGCCATCAGGAAGATGGCGCCGATCACGGCGCTGCGGCCGGCGCGTCTCTTGGCGGCGGAGAGCCGGACTTCGTCTTCGGCGGACAGCGGGGCTGCGGTGTTCTCTGACATTGCGGGGGGATTCCCATCGTCGTTGGTGGGTGTCGAGTGACACCCAGTGTAGAACGGATCGAGCAATATTGTTCAACAACTTTGTTTCCGCTGCGCTACGGCGGAGTTGCATTCGCGTGATGGCGGAGACGCTTCCTCGAACGATCCGCCCCGGCCGCCGCCTACGATGAAGGCATGAACCAGCAGGGCATGCTCGCCGATGCGCTCCGACAGCAGATCATCGACGGCGCGTTCGCACCCGGTTCCCGACTGTCGGAATCGGCCATCGCGGAGCACTTCGGCGTGGCACGCAACACGCTGCGCGAGGCGTTCCGCGCCCTCTCCGAGCAGGGTCTGCTCGAGCACGTGCCGCACCGGGGCGTCTCCGTCGCCTCGCCGTCGATCGCCGACGTGATCGACATCTATCGCGCACGTCGCATCATCGAGTGCACCGCGCTCCTGCACTCCGAGCCGGAGCATCCGGCGGTCCAGCAGATGCAGGAGGCCGTGCTCGCCGCCGAGGCCGCGGCGCACGACGCACTCCTCGACGACGCCGAGACGTGGCGCGCGGTGGGCAGCGCCAACATGGCGTTCCATGTCGCCCTGGTGTCGCTCGCGGACAGCCCCCGTCTGGCCCGCACCTACCGTGACCTCGCGGCAGAGCTGAGACTCGCGTTCCTGAAGATCGACGATCCTCGCTCGCTGCACGAGCCGTTCGTGCGCAAGAACCGCGCGGTGCTCGACACCTTCCTCGCCCGCGGTGCGGCGGCCGGTGCGGCCGAGCTCGAGCGCTACCTCGTGCAGTCCGAGCGCGTGGTGCTCGGGGCCTTCGCCCGGATGCAGCTGGGCTGACGCCGTCCGCGATGGAGGGTCGGCCGCAGCTCGGTCACTCCTCGTCCCGCAGAGCCCCCGCCGCCCTGGTCCTCGCGTCCGGATCCCGGGGCGCGAGATGCAGCGGAAGCGGCGCCTCGGGCTCGGGCAGGCCGTAGAGACGCCGCACCCAGCGTCGTGCGTCTTCGAGCGGGTAGGTGTCGCCGTAGACGGCGTACTTCATGAAGACGCCCTCGAGGGTGGTGCGCAGCATGATCTCCTCGAGCGGAGGATCGGCGGCACCCCTCTCGCGGAAGATCTCGCGGACGGCGTTCTCCGATGCGATCGCCTGCTCGGCGAACCGGGTCTCGGCCTCGGCGAACATGCGGTGGGTGCTGGGCTGCTGCTGCATCGCGAACACCGCTCGCTGCACCGGGAGGGCGAAACCGGTGGCGGCGAGAGCACCGTCGATGATCCCGGCGAGCCGGACGTCGGCGGGCCCCTCGACCTGCGGGATCGCGAAGAGCGCCTCGTACCAGCGGTCGATCACGGCGGCCACGAGCTGGTCCTTGCCGCCGAAGTGGTAGCTCACGAGTCCCTGCGCGACCCCGGCGCGGCGGGTGATCTCGGCGATGCTCGCGCCGGAGACGCCTCGTTCGGCGAACAGGATGATGGCCGATTCGAGAATGGCTTCGCGGGCGCGCTCCCGCGCGGCCCGGTTGTGTTCGTCTGAACGTGCCATCGGTGTCCCGCTCCCCAGCATCGGACGACTTCGGATTTCCCCCCGGAGGCTATATATTAGCGACTGAATAGCTGTTCAAGCTATGAGCGGCCCCAGGCCCCACCCTCAGGAGTGTGATGAGCCCGACATCATGGTTCACGCGTCCCCAGAGGCTCGCGCCATCCGAGCGGTTCTCCACCACCCACACCGAGGCGAACGAGATCGCGCTGGGCCTGCTGCAGATCAGCTCCCTCCCGTCCGGGCCCTGGAACGACCCGACGGCCCCCTCTCTGGGACCTGACGACAGGGCGCTCGTCGCCGAGACGTGGGGCATCCGCTCCCGTGACGACTGGCTCGGCATGATCGACCATCTCAGCACCGTGCGACGTCGACGTCAGGCCTGGATGCTCCGTCTGGCTGTCCGCAACGACCTGGACACCGCCCTCGGGCGTGTGCCGACCACGCGGGAGTGGCTCGCGGGGATCGTCGCCGAAGGCGGAGACGCGCGCGACGCGTTGCCGTTCGTGGCCGGCATCGAGCGCATCGAGCGCGAGGTGCGCAGACGAGTCGGAAAAGATGTCGTGACGCCCGATGTGTATGTGCGCACACTCGACGCGTATGCGCTCGGTCTGGCCGTGGCGATGACGACGTGGGGTGTCGCGCTCGGATACGCCGACGTCGCAGAGGCCCGCCGCATCATCCACCGGATCAACGTCGACACCCGCCCGTCGTTCGTGTCATGGGTCGATTTCGGCCTGAGCTACATCGCCGGGCGGGTCATGCACTGGAGCGACGGGAACCTCGACGCGGAGTCGTTCGAGAAGTACGGCGAGGTGTGGACGGATTTCGCGACGGCAGTGACGCCCAAGCGCAACGGCCCGTGGGCGACGCTGTCATGGCCCGCGACGATCGATCAGCGGTCACGGGACCGGATCGGCTGATCGCCCGAAGACCCACGGATGCGGACCGACCTGGAGGGGCGTATGGTCCGCATCCGTGTTCTTCGGTCGCACCCGTTCGATCCCGGCCCGCGCGAGGTCACGACGAGGCGCGCACCACGAGTTCGGTCGGCAGGATCGTCGTGTGCGCCGGGTCGCGTCCGGCCAGGCGCGAGAGCAGCACTCCGGCCATGGCCTCGCCCTGCGCGTACATGGGCTGCCGCATGGTGGTCAGCGGCGGGTCGGTGCTCAGCGCGACCGACGAGTCGTCGAACCCGACGAGCGCCACGTCCTCGGGAACACGGATGCCGGCCGAGCGCAGCGCCGTGAGCGCGCCACGGGCCATGAGGTCGCTGGCGACGAAGATCGCATCCGGACGCCCCGCCGCGAGGATGCGGCGCGCGGCATCCGCTCCGCTGGCTTCGCTGTAGTCACCGGCCTCCTCGGCGAACGGCGAGAGCCCCGCGTCGGCCAGTGCCCCGCGGAAGCCCTGCACGCGGTCGACGGACGAGACCATCGTGATGGGCCCCGAGATCGTGGCGATCCGCGTGCGACCGGTCTCGATCAGGTGCTGGGTGGCGGTGCGGGCGCCGGCGACGTTGTCGACGTCGACCACGTAGTCGCCCTCGCGGATGCGCACCGGCCTGCCGCCCCAGACCACGGGCACGGCATCGGCGACCCGGTCGATGAACGCGTCGCTCGTGTGGTGCGAGACGATGAGCGCGCCGTCCACACCGCCGTTGCGCACGAAGCTCGTCATCTTGTCGCCGGGGTCGTCGCTCGCGATCAGCAGGTTGAGCAGGTAGTCCGAGCCCCGGAGCGCCCCCGTGATGCCCGCGACGATCGCCGCGAAGAAGGGATCTCCGAAGAACCGCGTGGTGTCCTCGGGGACGATCAGGGCGATCGCGTGGGTCTGTCGGGACGCGAGTGAGCGAGCCGCGCGGTTGGGCACGTAGCTGAGCTCCTCGATGGCCCGCTTCACCGACTCGAGGGCTTCAGGACTCACCGCCGTCGACCCGTTGACGACGCGTGACACCGTCGACCGTGAGACTCCGGCGGCCGATGCCACCTCTTCGATGGTCGCTCGTGACGACACGACTCTCCCTCCGTCCGGCGGCGAGGCCGGATGCTCCCTGGTGACGCCGCCCGGCGTCAGAGAGCGCGAGCGGCGATGATGCGAGCGTACTCCCGACCGGAGTCCTTCAGACTCCGCTCCTGGGTGTCGTAGTCGACGCGCACGATGCCGAACCGCTTGTCGTAGCCCCAGGCCCACTCGAAGTTGTCGAACATCGACCAGTAGAAGTAGCCGCGCACGTCGACGCCGGCATCCGCCGCATCGAGCACGGCGGCCAGGTGCAGGCGCAGGAACTCGGTGCGGTCCTCGTCGTGCACGCGGGTCTCACCGTCTTCGACGACCGCGACGTCGTCATAGGCGGCACCGTTCTCGGTCATGTACAGCACGGTTCCGGCGGGCTCGGCGTACTCGGTCCACACGCGCTGCAGCAGACGGGTGAGCCCCTCGGGCTGCACCTCCCAGTTCTGCGCCGTGCGGGGCAGTCCGCGTTCGACGGGGTGGATGCCCTCGCTCGACGGATACGGGCTTCGACCGACCCGGTCGGTCGCGGGGCCGCCGCTGAGCGGGGTCCGCTCAGGGGCGGGAGCCGTGCCCGAGACGAAGTCGCCGTGGTAGTAGTTGACGCCCTGCGTGTCGATGCGCTGAGAGATGACGTCGAGGTCGCCGTCGTGCACGGCATCCGTGAAGCGGGCGACGGCATCGGCATCCACCGACCGGATGTCCCGGATGATGTCGTCCGGGTACACGCCCCGGTAGATCGGGTCGAGGAACCAGCGGTTGAACTGGCCGTCGACGCGACGCGCGGCGTCGATGTCTGCGGGGTTGGTCGGATCGGCGGGGTCTGCGACCGTGTGGTTCAGCGTGATGCCGAGATTCAGGCTCGCATCCCGGCCACGCAGCTCGCGGACCGTCTCGCCGTGGGCGAGCAGCAGGTGGTGCGCCGAGAGCAGACCCTCGGCGACGCTCGTGTGACCCGGAGCGTGCTCGCCGCCGGTATAAGAGAGGAACGACGAGCACCACGGCTCGTTCAGGGTCGTCCACACGTTCACCCGATCGCCCAGGGCGTCGTGCATCGTGCCGGCGTACTCGAGGAAGCGGGCGACGGTGTCACGGTTGGTCCACCCGCCGGTCTCCTGCAGCGCCTGCGGCATGTCCCAGTGATAGAGCGTCAGCCAGGGAAGGATGTCGTTCGCGAGCAGCTCGTCGACCAGGCGCTCGTAGAAGTCGACGCCCTTCGCGTTGACCGCGCCGCCGTCGGGCCGGACGCGCGACCACGAGGTCGAGAAGCGGTAGGTCTGCAGCCCGAGCTCCTTCATGAGAGCGACGTCCTGCGGATAGCGGTGGTAGTGGTCGCACGCCACATCGCCGTTGTCGCCGCCGATCACGGCGCCGGGCTCCCTGCTGAAGGCATCCCAGATCGACGCGGTGCGCCCGTCTTCGAAAGCCGCCCCTTCGATCTGGTACGCCGCTGTCGCGGCGCCGAACAGGAAGTTCTCGGGAAAGGCACGGGTCATAGGGGTCATCCTTTCACCGCGCCCGCCATGATGCCACTGACCAGCTGCCGGCCCGCCACGACGAACAGGACGAGGAGCGGAAGGGTCGCGAGCACCGCACCGGCGAGCACGATGGAGTAGTCGATGTAATAGCCGGACTGCAGCTGGCTGAGGGCCGTCTGCAGTGTCGGGTTCTGCGGGGAGAGCACGATCAGCGGCCAGAGGTAGTCGGTCCACGCAGTCATGAACGTGAAGAGGCCGAGGATCGCCATGGCAGGGCGAGCGGCCGGGATGCCGACGGTGAGGAACGTGCGGAACTGGTTCGCGCCGTCCATCCGCGCCGCCTCGATCAGCTCGTCCGGGATCACGTCGACCAGGTACTGCCGCATGAAGAAGACGCCGAAGGCGGTGACCAGTGTCGGCACGATGACCGCGCCGATCGATCCGGTCCAGCCGAGCTCCCGCATCAGCATGAACAGCGGGATGATGCCGAGCTGCGTCGGGATCGCCATGGTCGCGATCACGAAGATCATCAGTCCGTCGCGGCCCTGGAAGCGCAGCTTGGCGAAGGCATAGCCGGCCAGCGTCGAGAACGTGACGACCGAGACCGTGATGATCGCCGAGATGAGGAACGAGTTGCCCAGAGCGAGCCAGAACGGGATCGCGTCGAACACCTTGGCGGCGTTGGTGAAGAAGTTGCCGCCGGGGATCAGCGGCAGGGTTTCGCCACGCGTGGCGTTCGTGCCGCTCGCCACGACGACCGACCACCACAGCGGGTAGACGCTGCCGATGATGAACGCGGCGAGCAGGCCGTAGGTGAGGAAGCCGGGGCGGCTGCCGATCCCGGCGTTGCCGCCCACGGCGCCTCGACGGCGGCGGATCTTCTCGGGGACGCTCAGCGCCTGGGTGGCGGTCATCGCGCATTCTCCTCGGTCGTGGTGGCGATCGTCGTGCCGGCGGCGGCCGTCGCGGCTGCGGCGGCAGCGGCGGTGCGGGCTCGTCGGCGCGCGGCGCGGCTCTTCGGAGCATCCCCGGTCGAGATGCGTCGGGAGATCAGGAAGTTGATGACGCCGATGCCGACGATGAGCAGGAACAGCAGGATGGCGACGGCGGATGCTTCGCCGAGGTCCCGGCGGAAGAAGGCGAGCTCCCACAGGAACAGCACGGTCGTCTGGAACTGCCGGTCGCTGCCGCCGATGCCGCCCGCCGTCGAGACGTCGAACAGCCGGGGCTCGGCGAAGATCTGCAGACCGCCGATCGTCGCCGTGATGATCACGAAGATCAGCGTCGGGCGGATCGTGGGGATCGTGATCGAGAAGAACCGGCGAGCAGCGCCGGCTCCGTCGAGGGCTGCCGACTCGTAGAGATCGCGCGGCACCGCCTGCATGGCGGCGAGGAGGATGAGGGCGTTGTAGCCGGTCCAGCGGAAGTTCACCATCACGGCGATCGCGAGGTGCGACAGGGCCGTGTTGTGCTTCCACTCCTGGTCGGCGATGCCGATCAGATTGAGCAGGTTGTTGGCGAGGCCGTCGGCCTCGTTGAAGATGCTCGAGAAGATGATGGCGACGGCGACGGGGGTGACGACGAACGGGATGAGAACGCTCATGCGCCAGAACGTCGGGGCACGCAGGCCGCGGTCGAGGAGGTAGGCGATCACCAGGGCGACCGCGAGCTGCGGGATCGCCGACAGCAGGAAGATGCTCAGGGTGTTGAAGATCGAGTTCCAGAACATCGGGTCGCCGAGGATCTCGACGAAGTTCCCGGCGCCGATGAACTCGCCCTGCCCCTTGAGCAGGTCCCACTCGTGCACGGCCACCCACACCGTGTAGAGCAGCGGGAAGAGTCCGACCAGCCCGAAGAGCAGGAAGAACGGCGAGATGTAGAAGTACGGGGAGGCGTTCTGGTCGAACCGCGAGATGCGGTGCCGCCAGGGACGCCGAGCCGCGGCATCCGTCTTCGGGCTCTTCGCGTCGTTCGACGACGCGGATGCCGTCTCCGAGCGCTCATGCGTGAGGGTCATGACTCTTCCTTGGTCCTGTTCCGGGCTTCCGTGGTGCTCCGGTCGCAGCCCGTGCCGCCCCGGTGAAGGCGGCGCGGCACGAACTGCGACCGGAACGGATGCGGTGGCTGGGTCAGTCGACCAGCTCGTTCAGGAGCTCGACCGCGGCATCCCAGGCGCCCTGGGTGTCGGTCTCGCCACGGTCGAGGCCGCTGAGGGCCGGACCGAAGACGTTCTCCTGGATCACCGAGTCATCGGCGCCCTTGAACTGGGCGACGACGCCCTTGGCGCGCTCGGCGAGGATGGCACCGGTGGGTGCGTCGTTGAAGAACGCGTTCGGAGTCGCCTCGGACGAGAGGGTCTCCTGCGCCTTGATCGTCGACGGGAAGTTGCCCGCGGCGGCGGACTGCTTGACCTGCTGCTCGGGCTGCGTCAGCCAGTCGGCGAGGTCGGCCGCGGCCTCCTTGTGCTGCGAGCTCTCGGGGATCGACAGGAACGCGCCGCCCCAGTTGGCTGCGCCGCCGGGGAAGACGTCGGCGAAGTCCCAGCCGGTGGAGGCGTCGCCGCCGCCGGCCTCGACCTGGCCCTGCACGACGCCGAGCATCCAGCCCGGGCAGACGAACGTGGCGAAGGTGCCGTCGACGAACGACTTGCCGCCGTTCCAGTCCCACGCGGTCTGCGCAGCGGACTGACCGCCTTCGGTCGCGGCTCCGAGCAGCTCGAAGCGCTCCTTCAGCTCGGCGTTGTCCTCGACGTTCAGCTCGCCGTCAGAGGTGTAGTACCCCTCGTCGAGCTGGTTCACCATGGCGTTCCAGACGAAGCCCGAGTGGTCGTACCAGGCCTTGCCGGTCTTGGCCGTGTACTCGGCGCCGACCGCGAAGTAGTTCTCCCAGTCGCCGTTCAGCAGCTCGGCGACGGACTCGCGGTCGCTGGGCAGGCCGGCTGCCTCGAAGGCGGCGCCGTTGTAGCAGATGCCGCTCGGGCCGATGTCGGTGCCGTAGCCGATCACGCGGCCCTCGGCGTCGGTCGCCTGTCCGTACTTCCAGTCGACCCAGTCGGACTTGCGGTCTTCGATGCCGTAGTCGCGCAGGTCGACGAAGGTGTCGGAGACGTCCATGATCGCGCCGAGCCACCCCTCCTCGATCGCGACGACGTCGCTGAGACCCGAGCCGGCTGCGATCTTCGTGAACGCGTCGGTGCGGGCGTTGCCGCCGGTGTCGATGTTGGTCGCCTCGATCGTGACGTTCGGGTTCGCCTTCTCGTACTCGTCGTAGAGGTCGTCGTATCCGAAGGTGCCGAAGGTGGTGACGGTCAGTGTGACCTTCTCGTCACCGGAAGCGCTGTCGCCGGCATCGGCGGAGGCGCAGCCGGCGAGGGCCAGGGCGGAGACGGATGCGACGGCTGCTGTCGTCAGGATCCGCTTGCGGGCACGTGTGTTCACAGTTCACTCCTTTGTGGTGGGTCGTGCAGTGGTGGTGCGGGTGGTGCTCGGGGTCGTGCGTGGGCTTCCCGTGATGGCTTCCCGCGAGGATTCCTGTGGGAGCGCTCCCATGCACTGTCCAGTGACTCTATGGGAGCGCTCCCACGGTGTCAAGCCCGAGCCTTTCGCGTAGCCTTGACCGGTGCCCGACACCGATCTCTCCCCCGCCCTCGTCCGCGCCGAATCCCTGATCCGCAGCATCCCCGACTATCCCGAGGCGGGGATCATCTTCCGCGACATCACCCCGCTGCTCGCCGACGCCGAGGCCCTGCAGGCGACCACCGACGCGATCATCGCGCCGTTCGCCGGACAGTTCGACGTCGTGGCGGGCATCGAGGCACGCGGCTTCATCCTCGCCGGAGCGGCCGCGATCGCCGCAGGCGTCGGCCTCATCCCGATCCGCAAGGCCGGCAAGCTGCCCCGCCCCGCGGCATCCGTCGACTACGCCCTCGAATACGGCACCGCGACGATCGAGATGCACGACGATCTGCCCGTCGGGTCCCGCGTGCTGCTCATCGACGACGTGCTCGCCACCGGGGGCACGCTCGCCGCCGGACGCGAACTGGTCGAGCGCCTGGGCAGCCACGTCGTCGGCATCTCCGTGCTGTTCGAGATCGACGGCCTCGGCGGCCGCGAGGCGATCGGCGACCTGCACACCGTCTTCCACGCCTGAGCCCCGGCACCCGGGAATCGGGCGAGTCCCGAGCCGGTAGACTGGACACGCCCGTCCGCCCGCGACTTCCGGAGCCGTTCATGCCCACCATCGTCGTCGACGTCATGCCCAAGCCCGAACTGCTCGACCCGCAGGGGAAAGCCGTGTCCGGCGCATTCTCCCGTCTGGGCGTCGAGGGCTTCTCCGATGTCCGCATCGGCAAGCGCTTCGAGCTCACCGTCGAAGGCGAGGTCACCGACGAGATCCTCGCCGAGGCCCGCCGCATCGCCGATGAGGTGCTCTCCAACTCCGTGATCGAGGACGTCGTCGGCATCGAGGTCGCCGAGTGACCACGCGCATCGGCGTCATCACCTTCCCGGGCTCGCTCGACGACCGCGACGCCCAGCGCGCCGTGCGCATCGCCGGCGCCGAGCCGGTGGCCCTCTGGCACGGTTCGCACGACCTCGAGGGCGTCGACGCCCTCGTGCTGCCCGGCGGCTTCAGCTACGGCGACTACCTGCGCGCCGGTGCGATCGCCGCGCTCTCGCCGATCATGGCGGAGGTCAAGGACGCCGCGGCCAAGGGCATGCCGATCCTCGGCATCTGCAACGGCTTCCAGATGCTGGTCGAGGCGCACCTGCTGCCCGGCGGCCTGATCCGCAACGATCACCAGCACTTCGTGCGGCGCGATCAGAAGCTGATCGTCGAGAACTCCGACACCGCGTGGACAAACCGCTTCCGCACGGGCCAGGAGATCACGATCCCGCTGAAGAACGCCGACGGCGGGTACATCGCCGACGAGGAGACGCTCGACCGTCTCGAGGGCGAGAACCTCGTGGCATTCCGCTATGCGGGCGTGAACCCGAACGGCTCGCTGCGCGACATCGCCGGACTCACCAACGAGGCCGGCAACGTCGTCGGTCTCATGCCGCACCCCGAGCACGCGACCGAGGCCGGCTTCGGCCCCGACACCTCGGCCGCCATGCGCTCGGGCATCGACGGCGTCGACTTCTTCACCAGCGCGATCGCCGCCGTCGCCCGCGTCGCCGCGTAAGCGGTAGGCGCGCGCAGCCGCGGCCAGTTCCGCACCCGCGCCCGCAGCCGGGGCCAGTTCTGACCCACGCGCACAGCCGGGGCCAGTTCTGCACCCGCGCGCACAGCCGGGGCCAGTTCTGCACCCGAATCGCCGGTTTCGGATGCGTTATTGGCCCCGCATCAGCGGAGGATGCGCTTTTGGCCCCGCACCGGGGCGATGACGCCGGCCCCAGCACCGAGGGGGTCGGTTCCGCACCCGCTCGCGCAGCCGGGGCCAGTTCCGATCCCGCTCGCGCAGCCGGGGCCAGTTCCGATCCCGCTCGCGCAGCCGGGGCCAGTTCCGCATCCGCGCGCGCAGCCGGGGCCAGTTCCGCACCGCGCCCGCAGCCGGGGCCAGTTCCGCATCCGAATCACCCGAATCCGGTGCAATAGTGACCACGCACCGCGTCGGAGGTGCACTAGTGACCACGCACCGCGCCGGAGGTGCACTAGTGACCCCGCACCGCGCCCGACGTGGCGGCAGGCGTCAGAGCGCGACGGGTCAGTCGACGGGCAGCGCGAAGGGATTGTCGCCCGCGGCGGCGAGCAGGTACCAGGCCGTCGCACCGGTGTGCAGGCTGGCGTAGTAGAGGTCGCCGAAGCCCGAGTCGAGGCCGTCGGTCGACGTCGCCACGATCCCCTTGCCGTCGCCGTTGGCCGCATCGCGCTGACCGAGGCGGATGCTGCTCAGCAGCGACTCCACGCGCTCGGCGTCACCGGGCGCATCGCGCAGCGTGAGAGCGAGCGCCAGGTGGCCGGATCCCTCGAACCACACCTTCGACACGTCGGCGTCGCTGATCGACGCGCCCTGATACTGCCCGTCCGTCGCGATGAGGTGGGTCAACGTCCAGTCCAGCGAGGTGTCGTAGCGGGGGTCGCGCGTGGCGAGCGAGCTCCAGGTCTGCGCGTCGAGGGGAATGGGGCGGGTGTTGACCGTCGACCCGTCCAGCAGGGTGCCCGTGTCGACATGGCCGTCGGCGCTCTGCATCGCGGCCACGAAGGCCGACGCGACGCCCGCCCGATCGGCCCAGACGGAGTCGCCGGTGAGCTGTGCGAGCTGCGTGAAGAAGCCGGCGATATCGCTGTTGTGCTCGGTGGACTTCCACTCCAGCGACGAGCCGTTCTCGAGCTGACCGCCGGTGTATCCGAAGGGCGCTCGCACCATGTCGGCGGTGTTGTTCTGGATCCATTCGGCGATCTGCACCGCCCCGGCGAGGTACTTCGAGTCACCGGTCGCGTGGAAGAGACGCGCGAGCGCCATACCGGTCCAGGCCTGGTTGCCGGTGAACGTGCCGGGGCCGGTGATCTCGACCCTCCCCTGACGGATGCCGTGCGGCTCGTACGAGGTGCGCACTCGGCCGTCGCCGATCGGGTCGTTCGCCTGCACGAAGAGCAGGGTGTCGCCGATGGTCCGCGCCCGACGGATGTCGTCGGGGAGCCCGCGTGCCGTGTATGCGATCACGACGAGGGCGTCGTCGTAGACGAACGACGGGGTGAAGTCCCAGGTCGGCAGGTCGGTGAAGAAGCCTCCCTGATAGCTGCGGGGAAGGCAGTGCCCCGCGCCGTCGCAGAACTCGTCGACGCGCGCATCGAGGAACTCGTAGGCGAGGGCGACCGACAGAGTCGGATCCGGTGCGGCGGTCGGGTCGTCGGCGGGGGCATCACCGGAGGCCGCGGTGGTCACGCCCGCGACCATCGCGGCGGCGATGAGTGCGGCGGCGATCATCCATGGCGCTGAACGGCGCGATGAACCCGACATGAAGACCCCCTCGGTCTGAACCGCAGTCGGCGACCGCAGGCGACCAGGAGGTCACGTGCAAAATGCTGGCATACCAGGAAGTCTCGGCGGAAGTGGCGAAGGTCTAGTCTTTCGAGGCGCCCGGCGTGTCGCGCCCCGCGAGTAGCATGCGAGCCATGCCCATCACACTGGAGAACGTCGGCATCGCCGTGCGCGACCTCGAGGCGACGATCGCCTTCTTCACCGATCTCGGCCTCACCGTGCTCGGTCGGGACGAGGTCAGCGGCGAATGGGCCGACACCGCCGTCGGCCTCGACGGCAACCACGCGAAGATCGCCGTGCTGCAGACACCCGACGGCCACGGTCAGCTCGAGCTGTTCGAATACATCCATCCCGACGCGATCGAGACCGAGCCGACCCTGCCGAACGAGATCGGGATGCACCGGGTGGCGTTCTCCGTCGACGACATCGACGAGTCCCTGGCCATCGCTGCCCGGCACGGATATCACCCGCTGCGAGGAGTCGCGAACTACCAGGGCGTCTACCGGCTCACCTATCTGCGCGGCCCGAGCGGGATCCTCGTCATGTTCGCGCAGGACCTCACGACGGATGCCGCGGCGAGCTAGCCGAGAGCCGGCGGCCAGACGCCGATGATCACGGCCATGACCACGATCGTGACGATCTCATGTGCGATGTTCATGGTGGTCAACGCCGTCGGGCGGCCCTCGAAGGCGTCGTGCGTGATGAACCGCGCGGCCGTGAACCCGGCCCACAGCAGCACGCCGGTGACGACGGCGGCCCAGAAGAACGATCCGTCGTAGAAGTGCCAGGCGATCGCGGATGCTCCGGCGAGCACCCACGCCGTCGCGAAGCTCACGATCACGGTGGTGATGATCGCCATCGTCGCGCTCGCCCCCGGACGGTCCATGTCGACGTTCGCGAGCTTCGACCAGCGGGTGCCGAACACCTTCGGCGCGTACCAGATCGAGCCGACGATCATGCTCGAGGCGGTCGCGAGCAGAACGGCCCAGTAGTTGATCTCGGGAACCATGACAGCCTCCTGTGGTCGGATGCCCGAAGCATACTCCCGGGCCTGCAAGCGGCTGCGGACCGGCGCAGAATATCGGCTCCCCGAATCGATTCGATGCTCGCTCTGGCAATCATGTAAGCGTTTGCACTAATCTGTTGCCATGGCACAGCTTGAGCAGATCGCAGCCCCCGGTTCCGAGTGGTGGCGCAGCGCGGTCATCTACCAGATCTACCCCCGTTCGTTCGCCGACGCCTCGGGCGACGGCATCGGCGACCTGCCCGGCATCACCAGCCGGCTCGACTCGCTGAAGGAGCTCGGCGTCGACGCGATCTGGCTGAGCCCGTTCATGACGAGCCCGCAGCGGGACGCCGGCTACGACGTCGCCGACTACCGCGACGTCGACCCGCTGTTCGGCACCCTCGACGACTTCGACACGATGCTGAACGAGGCGCACGCCCGCGGCATCCGCGTCGTCGTCGACCTGGTCCCCAACCACTCGTCGGCCCAGCACGCCTGGTTCCAGGAGGCCCTCAAGGCTGCTCCCGGCAGCCCCGAGCGCGCGCGGTACATCTTCCGCGACGGCAAGGGCAAGAACGGCGAGCTGCCCCCGAACAACTGGGAGTCCGTCTTCGGCGGCGGCATGTGGGAGCGCGTGACCGAGGCCGACGGCACGCCGGGCCAGTGGTACCTGCACATCTTCGACCCGACGCAGCCCGACTTCGACTGGAACAACGAAGAGGTGCGCGAGGAGTTCCGCTCGATCCTGCGCTTCTGGCTCGACCGCGGCGTCGACGGCTTCCGGGTCGACGTGGCCCACGGCATGATCAAGGCCGACGGCCTGCCCGACTACACGCCCCCGGCAGACGCCGACTCGATGGGCGGCGGCGAGGCGAACGTGCCGTACTGGGGCCAGGACGGCGTGCACGATATCTACCGCGACTGGCACAAGGTGCTGGCCGAGTACGACGGCGACCGCGCGCTGTGCGGTGAGGCCTGGATGCCGACGCTCAAGCAGACCGCCCTGTGGGTGCGCCCCGACGAGATGCACCAGACCTTCAACTTCCCCTACCTCATGACCGAGTGGGACGCGAAGGCTCTGGGGTCTGTCATCCGCGAATCCCTCGATGCGTTCGGCGAGGTCGGCGCACCCAGCACCTGGGTGCTGTCGAACCACGACGTCGTGCGCCACGCGTCGCGACTCGCGCTCACGGCCGAGAACCCGCAGGGCGAGGGCATCGGCCCGAACACCCCGCACAAGCCCGACACCGCCATCGGACTCGCCCGCGCTCGCGCGGCGACGACCGTGATGCTCGCGCTTCCGGGTTCGGCATACCTCTACCAGGGCGAGGAGCTGGGCCTGCCCGAGGCGATGGAGATCCCCGACGCCTTCCGTCAGGACCCGACGTGGTTCCGCACCAACGGCGAGCGCTACGGTCGCGACGGATGCCGTGTGCCGCTGCCGTGGGAGGCGGATGCTCCGGCGTTCGGCTTCAACGAGACCGGTGCGTCGTGGCTGCCCCAGCCCGCCGACTGGGCGTCGTACTCGCGCGACGTCGAAGAGGTCGACCCCGCCTCGACGCTGGCGCTCTACAAGCGCCTGCTCGCCGGACGGCGTGAGCACGGCTTCGGCAGCGGATCGCTCGTCTGGGAAGACGCCGGCGCAGATGCGGTGGCGTTCCGCCGCGGCGACGTGCACGTGCTCGCGAACCTCGGCACCGAGCCGCTGCCGCTGCCGACCGACGCGTTCGTGATCCTGCAGAGCCAGCCGTTCGACGGTGGCGCCGTGCCGGTCGACACCGCGGTCTGGTACACCAAGGCGTAACGTCGCATCATGTTCCGGTCGCAGTTCGCGCCGCCCACGGCACCGCCCGACGGCACGAACGGCGACCGGAACGGCTCAGAGAGGATCCCCCATGGCGAGCATCGATGAGGTCGCCCGGCTCGCCGGCGTCTCGACCGCGACGGTCTCGCGCGCGCTGAGCGGCCGAGGCCATGTGTCGGAGTCGGCCCGCCTGCGCGTGCAGGAGGCGGCATCGGCGCTCGGCTACGTCGTGTCCTCCCGCGCATCGAGCCTGGCATCGGGCCGCACCCGCAACATCGGGGTCGTGGTTCCCTTCCTCGACCGATGGTTCTTCAGCACCGTGCTGTCGGGGGTATCGTCCGCGCTGATGCGCGAGGGCTACGACATCACCCTCTACAACATCACCGCCGACAAGGACGTGCGCCGCCACGTGTTCGACACCTTCCTGCGACGGCAGCGAGTGGATGCCGTGATCGCGGTGTCGATCGAGCTCGACGACGACGAGACGCAGTACCTGCTCGACCTCGGCCTGCCGGTGATCGCGATCGGCGGGCCGAACCCCAAGCTCGACACCCTCACCGTCGACGACGTCGCCGTGGCCCAGCTGGCGACCGAGCACCTGATCGGTCTCGGACACCGCGACATCGCCCACATCGGCGCGAACCCCGAGTTCGACATCGACTTCCACATCCCGACGAATCGTCGCCTGGGCTTCGAGAAGGCACTGGCGAAGGCCGGCATCCCTCTGAATCCGGCCTTCCTCGAGCCCGCCGACTTCACGGTCGAGGGCGGATACCGCGCGGCGAAGCAGCTGCTCGGACGCCCCGGCCCGCGACCCACCGCCGTGTTCGCGGCATCCGACGAGATGGCGATCGGGGCGATCCTCGCCGCCCGCGACCTCGGATTCGCCGTGCCGGATGACCTCTCGATCGTCGGCATCGACGGTCACGAGCTCGGCGAGTTCTTCCGACTCAGCACCGTCGACCAGTTCCCCCTCGGGCAGGGCGAGCGTGCGGCGGATGCCGTGCTCGCGAAGCTCGCCGACGGCGAAGCCGCGGGAATACCGGCCGAGCTCCCCTACGAGCTGAACGTCCGAGGCACCACCGCGCGCCTGGTCGGCTAGCCCCACGCGGGCGAGCATCCTGCCCCGCGCGACGACCCGGACGCTACGCTGACGCGGGTGACGAACATTCGCGACATGGTGCTGATCCCCGGCGGAACCTTCCGGATGGGGTCCGAGGACTTCTACCCCGACGAGCGCCCGGTGCACGAGCGCGAGGTCGCCTCGTTCGAGATCGGCCGCTACGAGGTGACCAACGCGCAGTGCGCGGAATTCGTCGATGCCACGGGATATATCACCGTGGCCGAGCGGCCTCTCGACCCGGCTGCCTTTCCGGATGCGGATCCGAAGGACCTCGTGCCCGGTTCCATGGTCTTCACGCCGACCCCCGGCCCGACCGACCTGCGCAACTGGCGCAAGCTGCGGTTCCCGAAGCTCTTCAATCTGCGCACCGATCCGTTCGAGCGCGCCGACATCACCTCGAACACCTACTGGGACTGGGTGCTCGACCACATCTTCCTGTTCATCCCGGCCCAGGCGTATGTGGCGAACATGCTGCACACCCTTGCCGAGTTCCCCGCTCGCCAGGAATCGGCATCGTTCACGATCACCCAGGTGATAGCGAAGCTGCAGTCGACGGTCGGCAGCTCCTGACCGTCGCTCTCAGGCGTCGAGCGGCGATCGGCGGGCGAGAGCGTTGCGCCTCGCGAGCATCAGCCCGCCGATCACCGCGGCGATCAGGGAGCCGAGGAGCACGCCGATCTTGACGTGCTCGTCGGCGACCGAACTCGACCCGTAGGCGAGCTCGCCGACGAGCAGGGAGACGGTGAATCCGATTCCCGCGAGGAACGCCATGCCGGCGAGGTCGGGCCAGCGCAGCGATTCGTCGAGACGCAGAGCGGGCACCCGGCTGAGCAGGAACGTGGTCGCGAGGATCCCGATCGGCTTGCCCAGGACGAGGCCGACGATGATGCCGATCGCGATCGGATCGGTCAGCGCCGACGCGAGCCCCGCGAGTCCGCCGATCGTGACGCCCGCCGCGAAGAAGGCGAACACGGGCACGGCGAACAGCGTCGCCACGACACCCCAACGGTCGGCGAAGTGCGGGGCGAGGCCGTCGTAGAGGGGCTCGCCGTCGGCATCCGTCCCTCGCGGCACCCGAGCGCGCTCGGTCGGGATGACAGGAACGACGAAACCGAGGAGGACTCCGGCGACGGTCGCGTGGATGCCGGCAGCATGGATGCAGACCCACACGGCGATCGCGAGAGGCATCAGGATCCACCACGCCCGCACGCCCTTCTGCACGAGCAGCGCGAATCCTGCGAGGGGCAGCAGCGCGAGAGTCAGCCAGGGGAAGCTGATCGAATCGGTGTAGAAGGTAGCGATGATCGTGATGGCGATCAGGTCGTCGATGATCGCGAGTGTGAGCAGGAAGACACGGAGCGCCGGTGGGAGGAACTTCCCGACCACGGCGATCACGGCGACCGCGAACGCGATGTCCGTGGCGGTCGGGATGGCCCAGCCGCGCAGGGCGTCGCCGTCGCCCGCGTTGATCAGGGCGAAGATGATCGCCGGCACGATCACCCCGCCGACGGCTGCGGCGATCGGCAGCGCCGCCTGACGCGGATCGCGCAGTCGGCCGGTGACGAACTCCTCCTTCAGCTCGAGACCCACGACGAAGAAGAAGATCGCGAGCAGGCCGTCCGCGGCCCAGGCCCCGATGCTCAGATCGAGATACAGCTCGGGGATGCCGAACGTGAAGTCGCGCACCGACTCGTACCACGACACGGCGGGGGTGTTGGCGAGGATCAGCGCGGCGACGGTGGCGGCGAGCAGCAGCGAACCACCGAGCACCTCGCTGCGGGCGTTGTTGCGGATGCCTCGCCACAACTCGTGCGGAGCGAGGCGCAGACGGGCACGGGGACGGACAGGAGAAGCGGACATGACGAGACCTCACGCGAGAGAAGGGGTGAACGACGCGGAAGACCGCACCCCACAGAGGCGCGGTCTAGTCGCGTGGCGGCGGGCAGCCCGCGATCTCGCCGTGCGAGAGAGTGCCCCAGACGCTGGTCCACCCGTTCGTGCCCGGGTGGAGCACGACGCGCATCCATTCCTTCATCGGAGTCGCCGAGCGCAGCTCATGCGGAGCGCGCGCCGAACCGGCGATCGAGAGGAGGGCCATGGAATCAGCCTATCGGGATGACCGCCCGCCGACCTGAGGAGCGCAGCAGGATCAGACGGCTCGCAGCGCGTCGCCGGCGGCGTCGAGAGCGCCCTCGGCGAGGGAGAAGTACGCCCACTTGCCGCGCTGCTCACGCGTGACGAGTCCGGCGTCCGCCAGCAGCTTCATGTGATGCGAGACCGTGCCCTGCGACAGACCGACCGGATCGGTGAGGTCGCAGATGCAGGCTTCGCCACCCGCGGCCGACGAGATCAGCGAGAGCAGGCGGATGCGCGTCGGGTCGCCGAGCGCCTTGAACAGGCGGGCGATCCGTTCAGCCTCGGCGAGCGGAAGAGCGGATGCCGCGCGCGGCGTGCAGCAGCCCGTCTGCTCGATCGTCACCGGAAGCGTCATGCGCTCATCCTCTCACGTATTGACAATGTTCGATACGTGGGCGACGCTTCTCATATTGAAGTCTTTCGATCTGAGGAGATGTCGTGTCCGAGCTTCCCATCGTCGTCATCGGCGCGGGGCCGCAGGGTCTCGCAGCGGCGGCGCATCTCGTCGAACGCCGCGAAGACGTCGTCGTCCTCGAACGAGGGCGCGGCCCTGCCGCCGCGGTCTCCGAATGGGGCCACGTGCGCCTGTTCTCGGCGTGGCCCGAGCTGACGGATGCCGCCGCGCGTCGCCTGCTCGAGCCGACCGGGTGGACCGCACCGACCGCAGGCTGTCCGACCGGGGCGGAATGGGTGAGCGACTACCTGGCGCCTCTCGCGGGCGCACTCGGTGAGCGGATCCGGTACGGCACCGCCGTCACGGGCGTCGCTCGCCAGGGTCGCGACAAGGTCGTCGAGTCCGGACGCAGGAACCAGCCGTTCGTCGTGCACACCCTCGACGCGGACGGCACCGAGTCGCGGATCCGCGCCCGGGCGGTCATCGACGCGAGCGGCACCTGGGACCTCCCCCACCCTGCGGGCGCAGACGGCTTCCCCGCCGTGGGCGAGGCCGCGGCATCCGATCTGATCTCCTATCGCATCCCCGACGACGTGTCCGAGCTCGCGGGTTCGCATGTGGTCGTCGTCGGAGCGGGACACTCCGCCACGCACGCCGTGCTGCGCCTGAGCGAACTGGCCCGCCGGTCGCCGGGAACCCGCGTCACCTGGCTGCTCCGCCGAGGGAGCGCCGCGAACGTTCTCGGGGGCGGCGCCGGAGATCAGCTGCCCGAACGCGCAGCGCTCGGCTCTCGGGTGTCGAAGGTGGTCCATGACGGTGTCGTCGAGGTGGTGACAGGATTCCGAGTCGCCGAGTTCCGGCGGGACGGGAGGGGCCTGGTGATCGTCGCCGAAGACGGACGCGAGATGGCGGAGATCGCGCACGTGTTCGCGCTCACCGGATTCCGGCCGGACACCGGCATCCTGCGCGAACTCCGAATCGATCTCGACCCCGCTCTCGATGCGGTCGCCGGCATCGCCTCCGAGATCGACCCCAACATCCACTCCTGCGGTTCGGTGGGCGCGACCGGTGCCCGACAGCTCACGCAGCCGGAGGAGGGCCTCTTCATCGTCGGCGCGAAGTCCTACGGTCGAGCTCCGACCTTCCTCGCCCTCACCGGTTACGAGCAGGTGCGCAGCGTCGCGGCCCACCTCGCCGGCGATCACGAGGGCGCGGCCCGCAACGAACTCACCCTGCCCGCGACCGGGGTATGCGGCGGATCCGGCGACTTCGATGACAACGCGGGCAGCTGCTGCGCCGCGCCGGCCGTGCTGCAGATCGGCAGGACGCCGTTGACGACCCTCGACCCCGCACGCTCGCTTACCCTGGAGACATCATGACCACCACCAAGCCCTCCGTCCTCTTCGTGTGCGTGCACAACGCCGGACGGTCGCAGATGGCCGCAGGCTTTCTGCGCGAGGTCGCCGGGGACCGCATCGAGGTGCGCTCCGCCGGATCCATGCCCGCCGACCAGATCAACCCGATCGCGGTCGAGGCCATGAGCGAACTCGGCATCGACATCACCGCCGAGCAGCCCAAGGTGCTCACGACCGAGGCCGTGCAGGCATCCGATGTCGTGATCACGATGGGATGCGGCGACGCCTGCCCGTTCTTCCCCGGCAAGCGCTACGAGGACTGGGAGCTCGACGACCCGGCCGGGCAGGGCATCGACTCCGTGCGCCCGATCCGCGACGACATCCGCCGTCGCATCGAGGCGCTCGCGGGCGAACTGCTCGCCTGACGCTCGCTCAATCGGGAGGAGATCTGCGGACGGGAGGGCGGATGCCGCGGCATCCTCCTCCGGATCGCGGATCTCCTCCCGATGCGGCGCGTTGGCCGCAACGCGGCGGGCTGGCGGCAATGCGGCGCGAATCTCCTCCCGACGCGCTGGCGCCGGGAGAAGACGTGAGATTCAGCGGGCGACGATGAGGCCCGCGGTCTTCTCCTGCACGGCCTGGAACCGGCGCTGCACGTCGGACCAGTTGACGAGCTCCCAGAACGCCTTGACGTAGTCGGCGCGCACGTTGAGGTAGTCGAGGTAGTAGGCGTGCTCCCAGACGTCGAGCTGCAGCAGCGGCGTGACGCCGAGCGGGGCATTGCCCTGCTGGTCGAACAGCTGGAAGATGACCGGACGCGCACCGACACTGTCCCACGCGAGCACAGCCCAGCCCGAACCCTGCACACCGAGCGCGGTGGCGGTGAAGTGCGCGCGGAAGGCGTCGATCGAACCGAACGCGTCGGTCAGCGCGGCCTCCAGCTCGCCCTCGGGGTTGCCGCCGCCGTCGGGCGACAGGTTCTCCCAGAACACCGAGTGGTTGATGTGACCGCCGAGGTTGAACGCGAGGTCCTTCTCGAGCTTGTTCACGGCGGCGAAGTCGCCGGACTCGCGGGCCGCGCCGAGCTGCTCGAGCGCCGTGTTGGCACCGGTGACGTAGGCCTGGTGGTGCTTCGAGTGGTGCAGCTCCATGATCTTGCCGGAGATGTGCGGGGCGAGCGCCGAGTAGTCGTACGGCAGCTCGGGAAGGGTGTACGGAGTGGGCATGCTGTTCCTTTCAGTCGTTCTGATCGGTGGGGAGTGAGTGGAATCGGCGGTCGAGGTAGACGAGCGGTCGGCCCGCCCGCCCGAGCAGCACCTCGTCGATCTCGGCGACCACGACGGTCGATGAGCCGACCGCGACCGTCGACATCGTGTGACCGCGCATCGCGGCGCGCGCCTCGGCGAGGTACGGCTCACCGGTCGGAAGGGTGCCCCACCCCTGCTCGGGGGTGAAGCGGTCGGCGCCGCTCACCGCGAAGCTCTGCGCCAGGGCCGAGTGCTCGTCGTCGATCAGGTGCACGACGAACGACTCGGCGTTGAGGATCGAGCCCGCGCTGCCGGTGGCCCTGGTGACCGAGAACACGATCGCCGCGGGGTCGACCGCGACGGATGCGACGCTCGACGCCGTGAGACCGACGGGACCGGCGGGGGTCATCGCCGTGATGATCGCGACCCCCGCCGGATGCGCGCGGAACGCGGCCTTGAGCCCTTCACCGACCTCGGACGGAACCGGCGCGGCGGGGTGCTGCTGACTGCTCATTCGGGTGCCTCCTGGGGCGGAAGTGCGGCGATGATCGGGTGGTCGCGCTCGATGATGCCGAGCTTCGCGGCGCCACCGGGCGACCCGAGCTCATCGAAGAACTCCACGTTGGCCTTGTAGTAGTCCTGCCACTCGTCGGGCAGGTCGTCTTCGTAGTAGATCGCCTCGACGGGGCAGACGGGTTCGCACGCGCCGCAGTCGACGCATTCGTCGGGGTGAATGTACAGCGAGCGTTCGCCCTCATAGATGCAGTCAACAGGGCATTCGTCGATGCACGCACGGTCCTTGACATCGACGCAGGGCAGGGCGATCACGTAGGTCATCGGGTGGCGGTCTCCGTTCGGGTCACGGTTGCCACCGTATGACCTCAAGTACACTTGAGGTCAAATCGAGGAGGCCGCGATGAGCACCGATCCGGACCGGATTGCGCACGGACCCGACGAGCCGCTGACGATCGGCGAGATGAGCAGGCGCACCGGCGTCGCCCCGTCCGCCCTGCATTTCTACGAGAGCCTCGGTCTCATCGCGTCGACGCGCACCGCCGGCAATCAGCGCCGCTACGCCCGACACATGCTGCGCCGGGTCTCGCTCATCACCGTGGCGAAGCGCCTCGGCATCCCGCTGTCGGATGTGCAGGACGCGTTCGCCGACGTCCCGCTCACGCAGACCCCGAGTCACGCCGACTGGCAGCGGGCGTCACGGCGCTGGAAGCGCGAACTCGAGAAGCGCCGCGAGGGCATCGAGCGACTCGAACGAGAGCTGACGGGATGCATCGGCTGCGGATGCCTGTCGATGAAGGCGTGCGGTCTGCTCAACCCCGACGATGCCCTGGGAAGTCAGGGCGCGGGGCCGCAGCGCCTCCGCGACGAGGACGCCTGAGCGCCCTCGTCGCAGACTCATGCCACGGTGAACGCAGCGCTCCGCAGGGCTTCTTCGCGCGAACTCGGACCGACCAGCAGTTCGAACGCGCCGGATTCGACACGACGGTTGCCGGCCGCATCCACGATCGAGCACTCGGCGACCGGCACCTCGAGCCGCACGCGCGCCGACTCTCCGGGCGCGACGTCGACCTGGCGGTAGGTCTTGAGCTCCTTGTCGGCCCAGCTCACGCTCGTGACGGAGTCGCGGACGTAGACCTGAACCGTCTCGCGCACCGGGCGCGAACCGGTGTTCGTCACCGTCACCTCGGCGACGATCGTGTCGGCGAGACCGAGCCGGTCGGTGTCGAGCGAGAGCTCGCCGTACGAGACCGTCGAGTACGACAGCCCCTCGCCGAACGCCCACGCGGGAGACTGCGTGAGGTCCGCGTAACGGTCGCCGTGCTGGCCGCGGATCTGGTTGTAGTACGTCGGCTGCTGCCCGACGTGGCGCGCGAACGAGATCGGCAGGCGCCCCGACGGCTCGACCGCACCAGAGATGATCTCGGCGAGCGCGCGGCCGCCCTGCATGCCGGGGTTCGCCGCCCAGATCACGGCGGCGGCCTTCGATGCGGATGCCGGCAGCACGAGCGGCTTCGAGGCCAGGAGCACCACGACGACGGGCTTCCCCGTCGCGATGAGCGCGTCGAGCAGCGCGTTCTGTCCGCCGATCAGCTCGAGCGTCGCCGTCGAGCGGCCCTCGCCCACGAGCTCGATACGGTCGCCGACGACGGCGACCACGACATCGGACGCCTCGGCCGCAGCGACGGCCTCGGCGATCATCGTGTCGTCGGGTGCGCTCGGGACGACGACCGAGGGGCGGGGCTGTCCGTCGGGGAACTTCGTGCCCCGCGGATCGTCGTCGAGCGTGAGGATCTCGGCGCCGCGCGTGTGCGTCACCGACCATCCGTCGATACCGGCGAGACCGTCGAGGACGGTGGTGATCATCTCGCGCGGCTGTCCGTCGAGCCATCCGGCCTGACCCGATCCGCCGGCCCAGTCGCCGAGCTGCGTCTGGGCGTCGTCGGCGAGGGGCCCGACGACCGCGACCGTCAGCGGCGCGGACGCGTCGAGCGGCAGCACGCCGTCGTTCTCGAGCAGCACGATCGAACGGCGGGCCGTCTCGAGGTTGAGCTCGGCGTGGGCGGCGCTGCCGACCACGGCATCCAGATCCGCCTGCGGAAGTCGCGGGTCTTCGAACAGCCCCAGCTCGAACTTGAGCGTGAGGATGCGCGCCACGGCGTCATCGAAGGCGTCCTCCTCGAGCAGGCCGTTCGACACCGCCTCGAGAGCTCCGGCGAAGAAGCCCGGAGTGTTCATCACCATGTCGTTGCCCGCGCTCACCGCGGCGGCCGAGGCGTGCGCGTAGTCGGGCTGCACATGCTGCTCCCAGACCATGCGTCCGACGTTGTCCCAGTCGGTGATGAGCGTGCCGGTGTAGCCCCACTCGCCGCGCAGCACATCGCTGAGCAGCCAGTCGTTCACCGTGATCGGCACCCCGTCGGTGGTCTGGTAGCCGAGCATGAACGTGCGGCATCCTTCACGGGCCACCCGCTCGAACGGCGGCAGGAACCACGACCGCAGCTTGCGCCGCGAGATGTCGGCCTCGCTGGCGTCGCGCCCGCCCTGCGTCTCGGAGTAGCCGGCGAAGTGCTTCGCCGTCGCGAGGATCGCGGTGGGGTCGTCGAGGCCCTCGCCCTGGTATCCGCGCACCATGGCGGAGGCGAGCTCGCCGATGAGGAACGGGTCTTCGCCGAACGTCTCGTCGATGCGGCCCCAGCGCAGGTCGCGTGCGATGCAGAGCACCGGGGAGAAGGTCCAGTGGATGCCGGTCGCCGCGACCTCGACCGCGGTGGCCCTCGCCACCTTCTCGACCAGCTCGGCGTCCCACGTGGCGGCCATGCCGAGCTGCGTCGGATAGATCGTCGCTCCCGGCCAGAAGGAGTGGCCGTGGATGCAGTCCTCGGCGACGAGCAGCGGGATGCGCAGTCGCGTCTGGGCGGTCAGCTCGTTCGCCCGGATGATGCGCTCGGGCGAGGTGTGCAGGATCGAGCCGACGTGCTTGCCCAGCACGTGATCGTCGAGGTCGTCGCGAGCGTCGAGCTGCAGCATCTGCCCGATCTTCTCCTCGACCGTCATGCGGTCGAGGAGGTCGGCGACGCGCGCGGCGATCGGCAGTTCTGGGTCGAGGTAGGGCAGGGATTCGGTCAGGGTCTGAGAGGTCATCACTCGGCGTTCTGTGTCTTCTTGTCGGTCTTCGTATGGGTCGTCGTCGCTGTCGCCGCGCTCTGCACGGTACCCGAGTCGGTCGTCGGCGCGCTGCGCACCGCCGTCACCGGATCGTTCACGTCGAGCCCCTTCTTCTTCATCGCGCGGGCACGCTCACCGGCCGACCGCAGCCTCGGGTTGACGTATTCGTCGATGCCGAAGTTGATGAGCGACAGGGCGACGCCGATGATCGCGATGCAGAGTCCTGCGGGCACGTACCACCACCACAGCCTCGGGAAGGCGCCGTTCTGCTGCGCCCAGAACAGGATGGTGCCCCAGTTGAGGTTGCTCACCGGGATCACCCCGATGAAGGCGAGGGTCGTCAGACCGAGGATGGCGGCGGTGACGGTGCCGACGAAGCTCGACGCGATCAGCGCCATGAGGTTCGGCAGCATCTCGACGGTGATGATGCGGTGCAGCGGTTCGCCGTTGGCGCGCGCCGCCTGGATGAAGTCGCGGTTGCGCAGTGACATGGTCTGCGCGCGCAGCACGCGCGCGCCCCATGCCCAGCCCGTGAGACCGAGCACCGCGGCGATCACGATCAGCGGCGGGTTCTCGAACTGCGACGCCACGATGATGATCAGCGGGATGCCGGGGATCACCAGGAAGACGTTCGTGAGCGCCGACAGGGACTCGCTCTTCCACCCGCGCACGTACCCGGCGATGACGCCGATCGTGATCGCGATGACGGTGGCGATGATCGCCGACAGGAATCCGACCACGACGACACCGCGCGTGCCGAAGATGAGCTGGCTGAGCACGTCTTCGCCCATGTGGGTGGTGCCGAGCCAGTGGTCGAACGAGGGCGGCTGACGCAGAGCCGTGCGGTCCTTCTGCGTGGCCCCGTAGGGCGCGAGAAGCGGGGCGAAGATCGCGATCAGCACGAACACCCCGAGGATGATCAGGCCGGCGATCGACTTCGGGTTGCGGAACATCGCGAACGAGTGCGCGAGCTGCGACCAGAACGTCTTGCGGGTCGGCTGGTCGCCGTGGGCCGTGCGGAACGTGGCAGTCTCCGGCATCCCGGTGGGGATCGTGCTGCCGTCGGGCGCGGTCGTGTCGGTCGAGGTGGGAACGCTCATGTCAGGCCTCCGTCTGGCGCGTGCGCGGGTCGAGGTATGCGTAGACGATGTCCGCCAGGATGTTGGCGACCAGCACCGACAGCGTGATCACGAGGAACACGCCCTGCATGAGGGCGAAGTCCTTCGCGTTCGTGGCGTCGAGCAGCAGCTTGCCGACGCCCGGGTAACTGAAGACCATCTCCATGACGATCGTGCCGCCGACGATGAACCCGATCGAGAGGGCGAAGCTCTGGATCTGCGGCAGCACCGCGTTGCGAGCGGCATACGCCCACAGCACCCGCCTGTTCGGCATGCCCTTGGCCTGGGCGACGGTGATGTAGTCCTCGTCGAGCACCGTGAGCATCATGTTGCGCATGCCCAGCATCCATCCGCCGAGCGAGGCGATGATGATCGTGACCGCCGGCAGGGTGCCGTGCACGATGACCTGGCCGATGAAGTCGAGGCTCCATTCGGGTGACTGCCCCTTGTCATAGGCGTGTGACGACGGGAACCACTTGAGGGTCGACGAGAAGATCGCGATCGCGATGAGACCGAGCCAGAAGTACGGGATCGTGTTGAAGAACGTCGTGATCGGGATGAGGGCGTCGAGCCTGCTGCCGCGCTTCCAGCCGACGATCGCGCCGCCGACCGTGCCGAGCGCGAACGAGATGATCGTGGCGAGACCGACGAGGCCGAGCGTCCACGGGAGAGCGGATGCCAGCACCTCGCTCACCGGACGCAGGCCGTGCAGTGTCGAGATGCCGAGGTCGCCGCGGAACAGCATCGCCCAGTACTCGATGTACTGCTGCCACATCGACTTGTCGGTGTCGATGCCGAGCAGCGCCCGCAGCGAGTCCGCCGCCTCGGGACTGATGTTGCGGTTGCGCGCGAGGTACGAGCTGACCGCGTCGCCCTTCATGAACCGCGGGAGGAAGAAGTTGATCGTGATGGCCGCCCACAGCGTGAACAGGTAGAAGCCGGCCCGACCGGCGAAGAACCGCCAGGGCACGACGGCTCGCCCCTTCTGCGCGACGGTCGCGGTGGTGCCGACCTCGAGCGCGTCGCGGTTCTCCTGGTCGATCTGACCCAGATCGGGGGATGCGGTGGTCACAGTGCACCTCCGTGCGAGCCTGTCGTCGCGAAGTGCTTGTCGGGGTCGGGCGACGCCGCCCGCAGCTCGCGCGTGTAGGGGTCCTGCGGGGTGAGGATCACGTCGTCGGCGTCGCCGTACTCGACGACCCGACCCTGGTTCAGCACCATGATCTTGTCGCTGAAGTGACGGGCGGTGGCGAGATCGTGGGTGATGTAGAGCACGCCGAGGCCCTCCTCGCGCTGGAGATCGGCGAGCAGGTTCAGCACTCCGAGACGGATCGACACGTCGAGCATCGACACCGGCTCATCGGCGACGAGCAGCGACGGCCGCGAGGCGAGCGCACGGGCGATGGCGACGCGCTGACGCTGGCCGCCCGACAGCTCATGAGGGCGGCGGTCGATCACGGCATCCGCGTCGAGGCGCACGCGCTCGAGCAGTCGGCGCACCTCTGCCTCGGTGTCCTTCTTGGGGACGACGTCGTCGAGACGGATCGGGCGCTCGAGGTGATAGCGGATCGAGTGGTACGGGTTGAGCGAGGCGAACGGGTCCTGGAACACCATCCGCAGCTGCTGGCGGTACTTCCGCAGTCCCCTGCCGTGCCGCGGGATGGGTGCGCCGTCGAGCCGCACCTCGCCGGACGTGGGCGTCTCGAGCTGGGTGAGGATCTTCGCGATGGTCGACTTGCCGCTGCCCGACTGGCCGACGAGACCGATGGTCTGGCCGGAGTTCAGGGTGAAGCTGATGTCGTCGAGCGCCTTGAGCTGGCCGGCTCCGCGGACGTTGTAGATCTTGCTGACGTGGGCGAACTCGAGAGTGGTCATCGGGTCAGCACTCCTCTCGCACCGGTGAGTCGGGGGAACGACGACAGCAGGGTCTTCGTGTAGTCGTTCTGCGGGTCGGTCCAGATCTGCTCGGCGGAGGCCAGCTCGACGATCTCGCCCTCGCGCATGATGGCGATGCGGTCGCTGATCTCGAGCAGCAGCGGAAGGTCGTGGGTGATGAAGATCACCGAGAAGCCGAACTCGTGCCGCAGCTGCGAGATCTGCTTGAGGATCTCCCGCTGCACGAGCACGTCGAGCGCCGTGGTCGGCTCGTCCATGACCATCAGCTGCGGGCGCAGCGCCAGGGCCATCGCGATCATGACACGCTGGCGCATGCCGCCGGAGAGCTCGTGCGGGAACGACCGGGTGCGCTGACGCCCGACCTTGACGATCTCGAGCAGCTCCTCGGCCTCGGCCCTGCGCTGCCGTCGCGTCATGTCAGGGCGGTGGATCTCGAACACGTCCTCGAGCTGCGAGCCGATCGTCGCCACCGGATTCAGTGCGTTCATCGCGCCCTGGAACACCATCGAGACCTTGTCCCAGCGGAACTTCTGCATCGCCTCGACGTCGAGCGCGTTGATGTCGACGTCGACACCGGATGCATCGTGGAAGGTCACGCTGCCGCCCGCGATCACCGCAGGGGCCCGGAGCAGACGCTGCACGCCGTAGGCGAGCGTGGTCTTGCCGCATCCACTCTCCCCGGCGAGACCGAGGATCTCGCCTCTCTGCAGTTCGAGCGTGACGTTCTTCACCGCCTCGACGGGAGGGTCGACGTCGTACACGACCGAGAAGTCGCGCACGCTGAGCAGTGGTTCTGACATGAAGGGTCCTTCGTCGGTCGGGAGGTCGGTGGGAGGGGCGGATGCTGCTGCATCCGCCCCTCCGGGACTGCTTACTCGGCCGGCTTCAGCTTCGTGAGGATCTGCACGATGTTCTGCTGCGTCGGGTCGCCCGAGGCGTACGGGTCGTCCTCCGAGGGCCACCCGACGTAGTTGCGGGTGTTGTACTCGCCGAGAAGCGGGTGCGCGCCCAGCGGGATCGCCGGGACCTGCTCGACGAAGATCTGCTCGAGCGTGGTGATCGCCGCAGTGCGCTCCTCATCGGACGACGCGTTCGCGTAGGTGTTGAGCGCCTCGGTGGCCGTGGGGTCTTCGAAGCGTCCGAAGTTGAACCCGGCGATGCCCTCGGGCGAGATCCAGCGCGGGTCCATCGTCGACGTGTACAGGCCGTAGGCCGTGCCGCTGTCTTCCAGCCAGTGGATGATGGCCGAGAACGAGCCGTCGTCCCGGGGGCCTGCCCAGCCGCCCCAGTCGGGCATGTCGATCTTGACCTCGGCGCCGATGGCCTCGGTGACGTCTTCGGCGATGAGCTCCTGCGCGGTGTTCCAGTCGCTCCAGCCCGAGGGCACCGAGAGCGTGAACGAGACGGGCGTGCCGTCGGGGTCGATCAGCGCGTCGTCCTTCCACGTGTATCCGGCGCTCTCGAGCAGGTCGCGCGCCTTCTCGGCGTCGACCGAGTACTCCTCGCCCTGGAACTCGGGCTGGATCTCGTCCTCGAGGATCGACGACAGACCGGTCACCGACCAGACCGGCTCGCTCGCGCCCTCACGGGCGATGTCGACGTAGGCGTCGCGGTCGATGACCCAGGCGAGCGCCTGGCGGAACGCCACATCGTCGAACGGCTTCTGCTGCAGGTTCATGAACAGCGTCGCCGAACCCGTGGTCGGCGCGACGAAGAACTTGTTGTGCTCGGGGTCGGCGTCGAGGAACTGCTCCTGGATCTGCGGGATGAACGCCTGCGCCCAGTCGGCCTCGCCCTGCGCGAGAGCCGTCGTCAGAGCGGTGTTGTCGCCGTACGAGACGTAGTGCAGCTCGGGAACCGCGAGATCGCCGCCCCAGTAGTCGTCGCGGGCCTCGAGCGTGACCGACTCGGTCGACCAGTTGGACAGGGCGTAGGGGCCGGTGCCGACCAGGTCGTCGCCCTTGACGGGGTCGGTGGCCGGCTCGTCGAGGTTCTCCCAGATGTGCTTCGGCACGATCGGCACGTGCAGGACGCGCGCCTGGTTCACGTACTTCGATTCGCCGAAGTTCAGGGTGACGGCGTCGCCCTCGACGGTCGCCCCCTCGAACTTGAGGCCGGCGGTGTCGAGCTCGGGGGTCGACACGAGCTCGTAGGTGAAGACGATGTCGTCGGCGGTGAACGGCTCGCCGTCGCTCCAGGTGACGTCCTTGCGGGGCACGACGGTGAGGGCCGTGTAGTCGTCGTTCCACTCGATGCTCTCGGCGAGCCAGGGGGTGACCTCGCGGTCGCCGGTCTGGTTGACGAGACCGAGGGTCTCGAAGATGACCTTGCCGTAGCCGTACTTCGACGCCGACGAGTCGCCGACGTAGGGGTTGTTCGACTCGGTGGTGATCGCACCGTCGGGCTTGGCGATCGTCAGTGCTGCGCCGCCGGATCCGGCGTCACCGTCGTTCGATCCGCCGGCTGCGCAGCCGGCGAGGGCCGAGACGCCGAGGGCGGAGATCGCCGCGACGGCGATCATGGACTTTCTGAGCTTCATTGCTTCTCCTTGGGCACGGGTCGTTGTGCTGTGTGGCTGTCGGTGCCCGGGCATCCGACTGCATTCGCTTACTGGCGAGAAAGTAAGCTGGTGCGAGGTTACTCGTTGGTAAGTAGAGTTGGCAAGTACGATCCAGTGCAGGATTCCGTGCAGAAGAGGATGGACCATGTCGAAGGATGCTGTCGCCCACACGTCCGTCCGGCCTGCCACCCGCGAGAAGCGCGAGCAGATCCTCAAAGCCGCCGTCGAGATCTTCGGCAACAAGGGATCGACCAACGGCACCCTCGCCGATGTCGCCGAGCAGGTGGGCATCACCCACGCCGGCGTGCTGCACCATTTCGGGTCGAAGCAGAAGCTGCTGCTCGAGGTGCTCGCCTACCGCGACCAGGCCGACGTCGCCGAGCTCGCCGAGAAGCACATCCCCGGCGGACCCGAGCTCTTCCTGCACCTCGTGCGCACCGCCATCGCCAACGAGCGGCGCCCCGGGATCGTGCAGGCGTACACCGTGCTCTCATCGGAGTCCGTGACCGACAACCACCCCGGCCGCGAGTACTTCGAAGAGCGCTACACGACGCTGCGACGCGAGGTGACGGATGCCTTCCACGCCCTGTGCGCGCAGGAGGGAGTGACCGAGCCCTCGACGATCACGACGGCCGCCGCCAGCATCCTCGCCGTGATGGACGGCCTGCAGCTGCAATGGCTGCTGCATCGCGACGTGTTCGACCTCGGCGAGGCGAGCGAGTTCGCGATCCGGTCGATCGTCAACGGCGTACTGCATCCAGGACCGGCACTGGAGTCGTACCGCCGCGACTAGGCTCGGGCCATGACGATCGACCTCGAAGCGCTCTACACCGACCTGCACCAGCATCCCGAGCTCTCGTTCCAGGAGACGCGCACCGCCGGCATCGCCGCGGGCCACCTGCGGGATCTCGGCCTCGAGGTGCACGAGGGAATCGGCGTCACCGGCGTGGTCGGCATCCTGCGCAACGGCGACGGCCCGGTCGTGTGGGCGCGCGCCGACATGGACGCGCTGCCCGTCGGCGAGGAGACCGGGCTGGCGTACGCGAGCACCGCGACCGGCATCGATCCGGCCGGCAACACCGTGCCCGTCATGCACGCCTGCGGCCACGACATGCACGTCACGGCGATGATCGGCGCCGTCGAGAAGCTCGTCGCCGAGAAGGCCGACTGGTCGGGAACCGTGGTCGTGCTCATCCAGCCCGCCGAGGAGTACGGCGCCGGGTCCCGTGCCATGCTCGACGCCGGACTGCGCGATCTCGTGCCGCACCCCGACGTCGTGCTCGGCCAGCACGTCACTCCCCTGCCCGCCGGAACCATCGGCGTGCGCCCCGGCACGCAGATGGCGGCATCCGACGGACTCACCGTCGTGCTGCACGGACGCGGCGGACACGGCTCACGCCCGCACTCCACGATCGACCCGGTCGTCATGGCCGCGGCGACCGTCATGCGGCTGCAGACCATCGCATCGCGCGAGGTCGACCCGCGCGATGTCGCGGTGGTGACGGTCGGCTCGATCCATGCGGGCCTCAAGAACAACATCATCCCGGCCGAGGCCAAGCTCGAGCTCAGCCTGCGCTATCCGAACGACGAGATGCGCGACAAGGTGCTCGCGAGCGTCGAGCGCATCGTGCGGGCCGAGGCGGCGGCATCCGGAGCCGAGCGCGAGCCCGAGATCCGCACCGACCACACCCTGCCGCCGACGATCAACGACGCCGATGCCACCGCGCGCGTCACCTCCGCCCTGCAGCGCGCGCTCGGCGAGGCGTCGGTCGTCGACCCCGGGATGTTCACCGGCAGCGAGGACGTGTCGTGGTTCGCCCGCGACACCGGCGCGCCGCTGGTCTTCTGGTTCTGGGGCGGCATCGATGCGGCGAAGTTCGCGGCATCCGCCGCCGCCGGCACGCTCGACAAGGACATCCCGACCAACCACTCGCCGTTCTTCGCGCCCGAGATCCACCCGACGATCGAGGTCGGCGTCACCGCACTGTCGGCCGCCGCGCGGGAGTTCCTCGACTGACGCGCGTTCTCGCCGTTCACAATTCAGCATGAGCGGTCGGGATCGGGCCGGATTCAGGCCCTGAGCACGCGGAACGCACGTTCTCTGCTGAATTGTGAACGCGAAGCGGGGCTGACTCAGCCGCCGATGGCGTTCATGCCACGGGCGGGCTGCAGGAATGACGGGTCGTTGATCGCGTGCCCCGGCAGCTTGCCGTGCACGCAGGAACGCAGCATGGCGCCGATCGCATCGGCTCGCTGAGCGGGAGCAGCCTGCGCGTCCGGCCGCAGCACGCCGATCAGGTCGTACTCGGCATTCGAGAAGAGGCAGTTTCGCAGTTGTCCGTCGGCGGTCAGTCGAAGTCGGTCGCACGCGCCGCAGAAGGGTGCGGTGACCGAGGCGATGACGCCGACCTCGTGCGGTCCGCCGTCGATGCGCCACTTCTCCGCCGGCGCACCGCCGCGGCCGGGAACCGGCTCCAGCTCCCACCGCGCGCTGAGCTTCTCGAGGATCTCCTCGCGCGTGACCATCGAGGCGCGATCCCAGGTGTGCCCGGCGTCGAGCGGCATCTGCTCGATGAAGCGCAGCTGCGCACCGACCTCCATCGCGAACGCGACCAGGTCGGGCAACTCGTCGTCGTTCACGCCGCGCATCGCGACCGTGTTGAGTTTGAGCGGGCGCAGTTCGGATGCCGCCGCTGCCGCGATGCCCTCGAACACGTCGTCGATGCGGTCTCGACGCGTGAGGTCGGCGAAGCGCTGACGATCGACCGTGTCGATGCTGATGTTCAGTCGCGTGAGGCCGGCGTCGATCAGGTCGGGCAGGTGCTTCGCGAGCGTGATGCCGTTCGTCGTCATGGCGACCTCGACAGGGCCTTCGTCCCCCTCGATCGCCGAGACACGGCGCACGACGTCGACGATGTCGGCACGCAGCAGCGGCTCACCGCCGGTGAGCCGGAAGGTGCGGATGCCGAGCGATGCGGCGACCTGCGCCACTTCGACGATCTCGTCGGTCGACAGGATGCTGGTGCGCGCGAGCCATTCGTTTCCCTGCTCGGGCATGCAGTAGGTGCAGCGCAGCGAGCAGCGGTCGGTCAGCGAGATGCGCAGGTCGCGGTGCACGCGACCGTGGGTGTCGATGAGTCCCTGCGACGCGGGCGCGGGGTCTGTGGCGACCACGGGATGCGGCGAGCGCACACCGATCACGACCGGCACGGCCGTCATCGCAGTTTCCCTCTCCCCGACATGTTCCGAGACTACCCGCGCCCCGCGTCGTGCGGCCCATGCGGGCGCGACGACCGGCATATTGCCAGGTCCTCTCGGGACGCGCGGCGCTCGTCCAGGCCACCTGGCTGGAGATTCACCCGGGAGTTCACCAGTCATCGGGCGAGCTCAGCGCACGGCTGCAGCTCGAGGAACTGCGACGAACCGCACCAGCGCCGGATCCACACGCAGACGGATCAGATCGCCGACCGCCACGCCTCCGGCAGCATCCAGCGACAGGTCGATCGCGCCTGCATCGGTGTGCACGCACACGCCTCCCAGCGTGGGCTCGATGCGCCTCACCGCAGCCGGCCACGACTCCGGTCCCGCCTCGGCGATCCGCACATCGCCCGGGCGGAAGACCGCGGCGAGTGCCGCGCCGTCGGTCGCCGCGAGAGCACGCGATGCAGGATGGGCGCTGGTCAACCGCGCGTCGCCGCTGCGCCATGCTCCCCCACTCGCGACCCCGACCAGGCGGTTGACCCCGGCGATCGACGCGACGAAACCGGATGCCGGGGCGGCGAGCACCTCGCGCACCGGGCCCTCCTGCGTCACGCGACCAGCCTCGACGACGATCAGCCGGTCGGCGAGCGCGACGGCATCCGCGGCATCGTGCGTGACCGCGACGGTCGTGGTCGAGATGAGCTGGTCGCGCAGCATCCGCCGGATGTCGCCGGCCGTCTCGGGGTCGAGGGCGACGAGTGGCTCGTCGAGCAGTACGACGCGAGGGGATGCGGCGAGCGCGCGAGCGACCGCGACCCGTTGCTGCTCGCCGCCGGACAGCTCGTGCGGCATCCGCTCTCCGGAGCCGGGGAGTCCGACCCGTGCGAGCCAATCGTCGGCCCCCGCCCGCGCCGCGCGTGCGTCAGTGCCCGCGGCACGGGGCCCGAACGCCACGTTCTCGCGCGCCGACAGATGCGGGAACAGCCGGGGCTTCTGCCCGAGCAGCACGACCCCGCGGCGCATCGGCTCGGTCCTCATCCGAGGCTTCGCGACCCGGTCGACGACCCGGCCCTCGACGGCGATCTCGCCCCCGCCCAGTGGCTCGAGTCCGGCGAGCGCCTGCAGCAGCGTCGACTTGCCCGCTCCGCTGGGTCCCATCACGGCGACCGTCTCGCCGGTCTCGACCTGCAGCGAGACATCGACGGTGAAGTGCTCTCGCGGCACGACCACGCGGGCGCGCAGCCCGGCGACAGTAGGCGCGCTCATCGAGCGGCACCCGGCCGCCAGCCGCGCACGAGCAGCAGCACGAGGATCGCCGTGGCGAGCAGCAGCAGCGCGAGGGCGACCGCGGCCCCCTGGGTGACGCCTGCGCCGTTGAAGGCCGTGTAGATCGCCAGGGGCATGGTCTGCGTGACGCCGGGTCGGTTGCCCGCGAAGAGTGCCGTCGCGCCGAACTCGCCGATGGCCCGGGCGAAGCACAGCACCACGCCCGCGACGATCCCGGGCGCCGCGAGCGGCAGCGTTATGCGGCGCAGGATCGTCCAGCGGCCGGCTCCGAGCGCGGCGGCGGTCCGCTCGTACTCGACGCCGGAGGTGCGCACAGCCCCTTCGACCGCCAGCACGAGGAACGGCAGCGCCACAAAGGTCTGCGCGAGCACGACGGCCGGCGTACTGAAGGAGATCCCGAGACCGCCGAACCACCCCGCCCGCCCGAACAGGTAGAGCAGGGCGACACCGCCGACCATCGGCGGCAGCACGAGCGGCACCGTGACAGCGGCCCGCAGCACGGCGGCCAGGCGGGGCCCGGAGCGGGCGATCGTCAACGCCAGCGGCACACCGATCACGATGCACAGAAGAGTGGCGACGAGGCCGGTGCCGAGCGACAGGAGCAGAGCCGAGCGCGCGGCCTCCGACGTCACGTCGGCGATGAAGGTCGACCACTCGACACGGGCGACGAGCGCCGCGAGCGGGAGGATGAGGAACGCGAGACCGATCAGGGCCGGGATGGCCAGGGCACGCGGCGCGTATCCGTGTGAAGCGGCCGCAGTCACGGCGCTCCGAAGCCGAAGTCGGCCAGGATGCTCTGGCCATCATCCGACAGCACGAACGCGACGAACGCGTCGGCGGCCGCAGAGTTCGATGCCTCTGACAACGTCGCGATCGGATAGTGGTTGACGACCTCGTCGGCACCGTCGGGCACGATCACCTCGACATCGTCGCGACCGACGACGTCGGTGGCGTAGACGAGGCCCGCATCCGCCTCACCGGCTGCGACCTTGGTGAGCACGGCGGTGACGTTCTGTTCGAGGCTCGCGGCGTCGACCGCGACGCCGGCGTTCGAGAGCAGCGTCGCCGAGGCGGCGCCGCACGGCACCTCGGGGGCGCACAGCACGGTGGTGACGTCGGCCAGATCGGCGAGGGTCTCGACGCCACCCGGATTGCCCGTGGGAACGGCGATCACGAGCGTGTTGGAGGCGAACAGGGTCGGGTCGACCGCGGCATCCTCGAGCTTGTCCATGTTCGCCTCGTCGGCCGAGGCGAAGACGTCGGCCGGAGCGCCCTCGCGCAGCTGGGTGACCAGCGTCGACGATCCGTCGTAGACGCCGCTGAACGTCACATCGGGGTTCTCGTCGGTGAAGGCCGCACCGATCTCGTCGAAGGCGCCCGACAGCGATGCGGCGGCGTACACCGTGAGCTCGCCGCTGACGGCACCCTCCGGTGCATCTCCCGAGCTGGCAGGGGCCGGGGCTTCGGCGGTGCACCCTGTGAGGGCGAGAGCGGCGGCGGCCAGGACGACCGCGACGGTGCGACGCAGGGCGCGATTCATGTCAGCCCTTCGGCACTTCGACGACGACGTTGGTCGCCTTGACGGATGCGGTGGCGAGCGAGCCGACCTCCAGGTTCAGCTCGCGGGCGGCCTCGGCCGACATGAGCGAGACGACGCGGTGGGGTCCGGACTGCAGATCGACCTGTGCCATCACTCCGTCGATCTGCACGCGCGTCACGATGCCGACGAAGCGGTTGCGGGCGCTCGAGAGAGCATGATCCGACGCCTGCGCCTCCTCGGCGAGCTCCACAGCGCGGGCGGCGAGAGCGTCACCGGGGATCTCGGCAGGGACGGCATCCGTCGTCGGCAGCAGGCCCTGATCGATCCAGCGCCGCACCGTGTCATCGCTCACTCCGAGCAGCTGTGCTGCGCGGGCGATCCGAAAGCTCTGCATGGGTGCACACTACCGCAGACGCGGATGCTGACACAGTAAATCACCGCATTCGCGGAAGCAACGCGCTCGCGCGGCATCCGTCCGCGGCGAACTCCGGACGAATACCCTCGCGCCCGCCGCAATCGCTCACCCCGGGCATAGCCTGGTGCCATGCAGCCGCTCGTCGCTCCCGCGCCCGCCCTCGACCCGGCCGAACTCGTCCGCACCGCCAGGCACGCGGTGCTCACGGGCATCGGAGAGGAGGGGCAGCGCCGTCTCGCCGCGGCCCACGTCACCGTGGTCGGCGCCGGCGGCATCGGCTCCCCCGTGCTCCTCGCACTGGCCGCGGCAGGAATCGGCAGCATCACGGTGATCGACGACGACATCGTGGAGCTGACCAATCTGCAGCGCCAGCTCGCCCACCGTGTCGAGGACATCGGCCGCCCCAAGACCATTTCGGCGGCGCGCGCGATCAGCGCACTGTCACCGGGTGCGGAGGTCATGACGGCCTCCGAGCGACTCGACTCCGAGAACGCCGAGCGCCTGTTCGCCGGGGCCGACATCGTGGTCGACACGAGCGACTCCTTCGCGACCCGCCGCGACGTCGCCGCTGCGACCGAGACCCTCGGCATCCCGCTCGTGTGGGGTGCCGTGCAGGAGTGGCACGCGCAGGCCACCGTGTTCTGGTCGAATCCCCCCGAAGGCCACACGCCCGTGGTGCTCACCGATCTCTTCCCGCTCGGCACCGAGGGCGAGCCGCCCAGCTGCGCGCAGGTCGGCGTGCTCGGGGCCCTGTGCGTGCAGGTGGGCGGGATGCTGGCGGGCGAGGTCGTGAAGCTCATCACCGGGGCGGGCGAGCCGCTGCTCGGCCGGCTCGCGATGATCGACTCCCTCACCTCGAGACAGCACGAGATCGCTATCCGTTCGGCGGTGTCGGCATGAGCGCCGCGGACGGCGGCCGCCGATCCGTCGAGGATCAGCTCGCGCGGGTGCTGGATGCCGTACGCGCACTGCCCGCCGAGACACGGGCGATCCGGGACGCGGCCCAGCGCACGCTCGCAGAGCCTGCGACGGCGGCGCACGACATCCCGCTCTTCGACAACTCCGCGATGGACGGCTTCGCCGTGCGAGCGGCGGATGTCGCCTCGGCATCCGACGAGAACCCTGTCGTGCTCCGCGTCGTCGCAGATCTGCCCGCCGGGGTGTCGGACGACCCGGCACTCGGAGCCGGCGAGGCGGCACGCATCATGACCGGCTCACCCGCCCCGACGGCGGCGGACGCGATCGTGCCTTTCGAGGACACCGTCGGCGGTCTCGCCGATTCGCTCGGCGAGGTGCGGGTGCTGCGCGCACCGTCGACCGCAGGAGCGTTCATCCGCCGTCGCGGCGCCGACCTGCGCGCCGGTGACGCAGTGGTGCTCGCCGGCGAGCGCCTCGGAGCGTTCCAGCTGTCCGCCGCCGTCGCCGCCGGGGTCGAGAGCGTGACGGTGACACGCGCACCCCGGGTGGCCGTCGTATCCACCGGCAGCGAGCTGCTCGAGCCGGGCGAGCCCGCAGCGCGCGGCCGCATCCCCGATTCCAACGGTCCGCTGCTCGAGCTCCTCGTCGCCGATGCCGACGCCGAGGTCGTGCTCGTCGCCCGAGTCGCGGACGACGCCGATGCCGTGCGCACCGTCACGGCGACCGCCGTAGAACGCGGCGCTGACGTGATCGTGTTCACCGGCGGCGTGAGCGCCGGTGCGTACGAGCCCGTGCGCGGCGCGTTCGACGGACAGGGCGAGGTCGAGTTCGCGAGCGTCGCGATGCAGCCGGGCAAGCCGCAGGCGTTCGGTGTGCTCGACGCCGGCACTCTGGTGTTCGGTCTTCCCGGAAACCCCGTGAGCGTGGCGGTGTCGTTCGAGGTGTTCGTGCGCCCCGCACTGCTGGCGCTGCAGGGTCGCTCCGAGATCCACCGCCCGCGCGCATCCTTCACCGCGGATGCCGCGTGGACCACCCCGCCGGGACGCCGTCAGTACCTGCCCGCCGTCGTCGACCTCGTGAACAGGACCGTGCGCCCGGCGACCTCGGGCGGCTCGGGATCGCACCTGGCCGGCGGACTCGCCCGCGCCCACGCGTTCGCCGTCGTGCCCGCTGAGGTCGAGGCCGTCGCCGTGGGCGATGCGATCGATGTCATGCTGGTCGGATGAGCTTCACGCATCTCGATTCGGCCGGCCACGCCCACATGGTCGATGTGACCGGCAAGCAGCCGACGGTCCGCACCGCCACCGCGCGCGGATTCGTGCGCTGCGGCACCGAAGTCATCGCGGCCCTGCGCGACGGCACCGCACCCAAGGGCGACGTGCTCGCGGTCGCCCGCATCGCCGGCATCCAGGCCGCCAAGTCGACACCCGCTCTGCTGCCCCTCGCCCACGTGATCGGCGTGCACCGCGCGTCGGTCGAACTCGACATCGTCGACGACGGCGTGCACGTCGAGGCGACCGTCGGCACTGCCGACCGCACCGGCGTCGAGATGGAGGCCCTCACAGCGGTCTCGGTGAGCGCCCTCGCGATCGTCGACATGATCAAGGGCCTCGACCGCTCGGTCGTGATCGAAGACGTGCGCATCGTCGCGAAGTCGGGCGGGCGCTCGGGCGACTGGGTGCGCGAGGGAGAGACGCTGTGACCACCCGCGTCCGCTATTTCGCTGCGGCCGCCGAGGCCGCGGGCACCGACGCCGAGGACCGCGGCGAGCACTCGCTCGAGCAGCTGCGCGCCGCCGTCGTCGCCGACCATCCGGCGCTCGCCGACATCCTTCCGCGGTGCGCGGTCATGGTCGACGGTGTGCGCAGCGATGACGACCGTCCGCTCGACGACGCCCAGCTGATCGACGTGCTTCCCCCGTTCGCCGGGGGATAGGCCGCAGGCGAAGCGATGCCCGCGGGGCGTGCGCTTCGTGCGGCGATCTGCGCGTCAGAAGGACGCGGATGCCGAAAACGGCCTTCAGAAGCGCGAATGGCCGCGTGAAGCAGCCGCAACTCGACTCAGCCGCCGATGCCCTTCCACGAGGTCGAGCCGTCCGACTCGACCTGGCGCTTCCACACCGGCAGCGACGTCTTGATGTCCTCGATGACCGCGCGGCACACCTCGAAGGCCTCAGCACGATGCTCTGCCGCGACCGCGATGACCACAGCCGCATCCCCGACGTCGAGGCGACCGATGCGGTGGCTCACGGCGACCACGACCCTGGCGTCGCCGACGGCATCCGCTGCCGCCTCCTCGGCGATGCGTCGCAGCGTCGGCTCCGCATCGGGGTGCGAGCTGTATTCGAGCCCGACCACCGGGGTCGTCGCATCGGGGTCGTTGTCGCGCACGCGCCCGATGAAGGTCGTGACCCCGCCCAGGGCCGGGTCGTCCACCGCAGCGAGATGCGCGTCGACGTCGAGCTTCTCCTCCGAGATCGCTGCGATCCGCACCTCGTTCACGAGTGATCACCGCCCTCGACCTGGTCGACGACGTGTCTGGCGACGGTGAGCACGACGGGAACACCGGATGCCACGGCCCGGGGCGACCCGGGAAGATTCACCACGAGCGATCCGGCCGGGTCGACGATGCCCGCCACGCCACGAGAGACCAGGGACAGCGGGGTGTCGGCGAGGCCGCTGCGGCGCAGCTCCTCGGCGATGCCGGGCACCTCGCGGGTGATCACCCGACGGGTGCCCTCCGGCGTCTCATCGCGCGGACTGACGCCGGTCCCCCCGGTCGTCACGATCAGCCTCACGCCGCGGGCCACCGCTCGGCGCAGCGCATCCGCGACCGAGGTGGCGCCGTCGGCGATGACCTCGGCATCCGGGCAGTGCCACCCGGCATCCCGCAGCAGCCCGACCGCGATCGGCCCTCCCCTGTCTTCGCGTTCACCCGTGAAGGATCGATCCGAGACAGTGATCACGCAGGCGGGGAGCGACGTCATGGCTCCCACACTAGGGCGAGACCCGGGGTCACGCACCGGCATCAGGCGACTCGGATCAGCGACCGCTGCCACCCCGACGAACCGTTCGGCGCGATCGGCGCCCGCTCTTCGATCTGCAGGTCGCCGTTCTTGTTGATGGCTCGCACGGCCACGTAGTGCGTGCCCGGCGTGGCATCCCACTCCATGAACCACTGCACCCAGGTGTCCTCGTTGATCGGTGCCGACAGCGTCGCCGGCATCCAGTCGCCCTCATCGATGCGCACCTCGACCCGCTCGATGCCGACCGACTGCGCCCACGCGACGCCCGCGATCGGGATGCGGCCGGCCTTGACCGCCTCGCCGACCTTGGGAGTGTCGACGCGCGAGGCGAACTTGATCGGCGCCTCGGCGCTGTATCCACGCGGGGTCCAGTAGGCCTCGTCCTTGTCGAACGTCGTCACCTTGAGCTCGGTCAGCCACTTCGTCGCCGAGACGTAGCCGTAGAGACCGGGAACGACCATGCGCACCGGGAACCCGTGCTCGAGCGGCAGCGGCTCGCCGTTCATGCCCACCGCGAGGATCGCATCGAGGTTGTCGTCGGTCAGCGCCGACAGCGGCGTGCTCGCGGTGTATCCGTCGACGCTCTTCGACAGCACCATGTCGGCTCCGGACTTCACCCCTGCCTTCTTGAGAACATCGCGCAGCGGGACGCCGAGCCACTTCGCATTGCCGACGAGGTCGCCGCCCACCTCGTTCGAGACGCAGGTGAGGGTGATCGCATACTCGTCGAGCCCCATGTCGAGGAGGTCCTGGAAGCTCATCTCGACGCGCTGATCGACCATGCCGTCGATCACGAGACGCCAGGTGCTGGGGTCGATCGTGGGCACGGTCAGCGCGGTGTCGACGCGGTAGAAGTCCTTGTTCGGGGTGAACAGCTTGCTCAGGCCCGGGATGTCGAGCTCGGCGCCCTTCGGCACCGTGACCGTCGACTTCGGCGCCGGGAGCTTCAGCGCCTCCCGGATCGACGCCACGGAGGCGACCGTCATGCTCACCGTGCGCGACGCGATGCCGACGACGACCGCCGAGACGCTCGCGATCCCGGCGAGGATGAAGAACTGCCGACGCCCCAGATCCTTCGGCGGCTGCGCGGCATCCTGGCCCACCGTCCCGGTGCCGGTCGCGGCGAGACCCTCACCCTTGCGGTCGGTCATCACGGCGGGAACCGCCGAGGCCTTCCACGTCTTCAGACGGCGGATCAGGAGCACCATCAGGATCGACCCTGCGATGGTGCCGAGCACGGGTGGCAGGAAGGCGAGGGGCGTGACTCCCGCCCTCGTCACGATCGCCGCGGTGGAGAGCGCGCCCGCGACCACCAGGGCGATCACGCCGAGCGGGGGACGGAGCAGCTGAAGGATTCCGGCGATCGCCGACGCGATCACCACCGCGAGACCGAGACCGACCAGCAGCGCGATCTTGTCGTACTCGCCGAAGGTCGCGATCGCGAATTCCTTGAAGGGCTGCGGCACGATGTCGATCACGAAACCGCCGACCGCGAGGATCGGGCTCGCTGAGCGCGCGAAGATCAGCGCGAACAGCTCTGCGGTGGCGAGGAAGACGGCACCGCTGATCACACCCGAGAGTGCTGCCCAGAGGATGAATCGTCTGCCCTTGCTGCGCTGTGGGTCTTTGCTGCGCTGTGCCATGATCTGCTCCTTCGCACCGCCGACGGTGTGGTCAGCGGTTGTTCGGAGCGAAGGCGCGAACGGATGGTCGCGAGCGCCGGTGCGTCAGAGACGCCGCGCGGTGATGGTGTCGCGGTCCTGCAGCTGGCGCAGAGTGCGCAGGCACCGGGAGCACAGGATCTCGACGCGACGCGGGTGGTTCTCCCCGCAGACGCAGTCGACCGTGACGCGCCACTTGGCCTTGCGTCCGCAGGCGGCATAGGCCTCGTCGTCGCCGTGGTCGCACTCGCACAGCTGGCGTCCGCGGTCGAGACCGGGGAGCTCGACGAGGGTGCGCTCGAGGTCGGCGACCGGGGGCTGCTGCGTCTTCACCACCTGCCCATGCTCCCGGAGCCCGCCGCCGCGCGCAACACCGCGCCGCTCGCGTGCGCCGCGCACCGGAGACGACGAGCGTCGGGTCAGACCTGCACGACGTGCGGCGGGGGCGGCGGCGCGAGCTGGCGCTGCGGCACTCCGTGCGCCTCGCGATGCAGACGCTCCATGCGGCTGTCGAGCTCGGCGGCGGCCTCGGCCGCATCGGTCAGGCTGTCGACGAGGTGCGAGGGCACCTGGTTCGAGAACTTGTAATAGATCTTGTGCTCGAGGCTGGCCCAGAAGTCCATCGCGATGGTCCGGAACTGCACCTCGACCGGCACCGCGAGCGCCCCGGTCGACAGGAACACCGGCACCTCGATGATCGCGTGCAGGCTCTTGTAGCCGTTCTCCTTCGGCGTGGCGATGTAGTCCTTGACGGTGCGCACGGTGACGTCGTCCTGCGCGGTGAGCAGGTCGAACAGGCGGTACACATCGGCGACGAAGCTGCACGTGACTCGCACGCCGGCGATGTCGGTGATCTCGGAGCGGATGCGTTCGAAGTCAGGCTCGACGATGCCCTTGCGGGCGATCTTCTCGACGATGCTGTCGGGGGTCTTCAACCGGCTCTTGACGTGCTCGATCGGGTTGTACGCGTGGTGATGGGTGAACTCGTCACGCAGGATCGAGATCTTCGTCTCCACCTCCCGCATCCCGAACTCGTACTCGCGCAGGAACCGCTGGAACTCATCGCGGAGCTCCCGAGTCTGCTGGATCGCATCGTCGGTGAGCTGAAGGGACGTCATGCATCCGACGTTACGCGTTCGTGATCGGCGCAGGCTGTGCATCGCCGATGAGAAATTCGGTCCGGCGCGGTCTTGACGATGTCTGAGGCCGGGTCTACAACGGACGACATGGCTACCGCAGGCGAGAAGTGGACAGAGGCGTACGTCGAGGCGTGGCGATCGAACGACCCGCAGCAGATCGCGGCGCTCTTCAGCGAAGACGCGATCTACCTCACGAGCCCCGACGCCGAGCCGCGGGTCGGTCGGGCCGACATCGTCGCCGGCTGGCTCGAGGACCTCGACGATCCGGGCACGTGGTCGTTCGAGTGGTGGATCGTCCGCGAGGATGACGACTTCGTGGCGATCGAGGGGCGCACGCAGTACCCGTCTGAAAGGGACTATCTCAATCTCTGGATCGTCCGACTGGATGCCGAGGGCCGGGCGACCGCGTTCACCGAGTGGTACATGCCGCGCCCTCATTCCGAGTGACCGCCTCGGCCGCGTAAGGATTCCGTTAGGGACACCGGGGCACCCGTAGGGATTCCGTGAGGAACGCGTGAGGAAGCCGTTCGCGGGCGTAATGTCGCCCGACGTGTCAGATGAAACCCGGGACAACCTCGACGCTCCTCCTCGCGTGAAGCGCATCCTCATCGGCGACCCGCTGACGAGCGCACAGGTCGACGATCAGCTGCTCCCGAAGAAGATGGCGTTGCCGATCTTCGCGTCGGACGCCCTGAGCTCGGTCGCCTACGCGCCGCAGGAGCTCGTGATGATCCTCCTCATCGGCGGACTGACGTTCCTGTCGTTCACGCCGCTCGTCGCGGTCGCGGTCGTCGTGCTGCTGATCGTCGTCGTGCTCAGCTACCGGCAGCTCATCAAGGCCTACCCCTCGGGCGGCGGCGACTACGAGGTCGCCTCGAAGAACCTCGGCGAGATCCCCGGCGTCATCGTCGCGGCCGCGCTGCTGGTCGACTACGTGCTGACGGTCGCCGTGTCGGTGGCATCCGGCGTCGACAACATCATCTCGGCGGTGCCGGGCCTCGATCCGCTGCGCGTCGAGCTGGCGGTCGGATTCGTGATCCTCATCATCCTGGTGAACCTGCGAGGAGTGCGCGAGGCCTCGCTCGTCTTCGCGATCCCGACCTACGTGTTCATCGCCTCCGTCGGCTTCATGATCGTGACCGGGCTGTTCCGCACCTTCCTCGGCGATGCGCCGGTCGCCTCGAGCGCCGAGTTCGCCGTGCACTCCGAAGACCTCGGCCAGGCCGCGGTGATCCTTCTGATCCTGCGGGCGTTCTCGAGCGGATGCTCGGCCCTCACCGGCGTCGAGGCGGTGTCGAACGGCGTGCCCGCCTTCCGCACCCCGAAGGTCCGCAACGCCCAGACCACGCTCGTGCTGATGGGTTCCATCGCCGCGTGCCTGTTCGCCGGGCTCACCGCCCTGGCCCTGATCACCGGCGTGCACTACGCCGAGAACCCGTGCGACCTGATCGGCTTCGACTGCTCGAACCCGCAGCCGAGCCTGATGGCGCAGATCGCGTCTGCGACGTTCGGCGGCGGCAGCATCCTGTTCTTCATCATCCAGGCGGCGACCGCCTGCGTGCTGCTGCTGGCGGCCAACACCGCCTTCAACGGATTCCCGCTGCTCGGCTCGGTGCTCGCCCGTGACGGATACGCCCCCAAGTCACTGAACACCCGCGGCGACCGCCTCGTGTTCTCGAACGGCATGATCGTGCTGGGGATCGCGGCGATCATCGTGCTCGTGGTGTTCCAGGCGAAGCTCACCACGCTGATCCAGCTCTACATCATCGGCGTCTTCGTGTCGTTCTCGCTCGGGCAGATCGGCATGGTCCGGCACTGGCGCCGCGTGCTGCGCGGGCCGCTCGAGACGACTCCCGGGTCGGGCGTCGACGGCGCCTCGGCATCCGACCGCCGCTCTGCGAAGATCGGGCTGGTCATCAACTCGGTGGGCGCCGCGATGACGGTGGCGGTGCTGCTGATCGTGACGATCACGAAGTTCACGCACGGCGCCTACCTGGTGTTCTTCGCGATCCCGGTGCTGGCGTTCCTGATGATGGGTGTGAAGCGGTACTACCGCGACGTCGAGCATGAGATCGCGATCGACGACACGACGAAGTTCGGCGCGACCGGCGACCTGGCGATCGTGCTCGTCAACCGCCTGCAGAAGCCCGTGATCAAGGCCATCGACTATGCGATCGCCGCCAAGCACGGCAAGACTCTGGCGGTGCACGTCGCCGTCGCATCCGACGATGCCGCGCAGCTGCAGAAGGACTGGGCAGACCACCTGGTGCCGATCCCGCTGGTGATCGTCGAGTCGCCGTTCCGGTCGTTCGCACAGCCGGTGACGCAGTTCATCAAGCAGTACCGCGAGAAGCACGGCTCGTCCGTGGTCACGGTCTATCTGCCGCAGTACATCGTGGGGCACTGGTGGGAGACGTTCCTGCACAACCGCCGCTCCCGCCGCCTGGCCAACCAGCTGATGCTCGTGCACGGGGTCTCGATCACGCTCGTGCCGTGGCTGCTCGACTCGTCGGAGCTGATCTACGGCCGACGCTCGCGCCCGCTGCCGGGGCAGGAGCGCGCAGGGCGACCGGTCGTCGTGAACGGCCGCCGCGCGCACCGCCCCGAGGGTCCGCCCGAGAGCTGACGCCGGTCAGGATGCCGCGAGCACACCGCCGAGGATCTCCGCCGCCTCGGGGAATCGCGTCGGGTCGGCGTTCGCGTAGTTGAGTCGCACATAGGCTCCGGAGGGCTCCGCGGGGAACCATTCGGATCCGGGAGAGATGATGAGGCCGCGGGTCTCGCATCCTCGGACCACGCCGACGACATCGGTGCCCTCCGGAAGCCGCACCCAGAGGTTGAGGCCACCGGCCGGCACCGTCTCGACCGTCGCGGTCGGGGCGTGCTCGGCGAGGCTCGCGAGCAGCAGATCGCGTCGCGCCCTCAAGTGGTCGCGGAAGCCACGCAGGTGGCTCTTCCACGCCGGCTGGGTCACGACGTCGAGCGCGGCAGCCTGCAGCAGCCCGCTCACGTACATCGACTCGGCGGCACGGTCGGCGAGGATGCGCTCGCGCGCCGGGCCCCGCACGATCACCGCGGCGATCCGCAGTGCGGGCGAGACGCTCTTGGTCAGCGAACGGAGATAGACGACATGGCCGTCATCGTCCATCGCCGCGATCGGACGCGGATCGCCGTCGATGGCCAGATCGTGCGCCCAGTCGTCTTCGATGAGGAAGGCACCGTGCCGCCGCACGCTCTCGAGAACGGCGAGGCCGGTCGACGCGGGCCACCTGGCGCCCGTCGGGTTGGCGAACGTGGGCTGCGCGTAGAACGCACGAGCGCCGGTCTCGACGAACGCCCGCTCGACGGCATCCGGATCGGGCCCGTCCGGCCCCGACGGGATCGGCACCAGCACCACCCCGGCCTGCTCGGCGGCGAGAAGAGCACCCCAGTATGTGGGCGACTCGATCAGCAGAGGCTGCCCTGCCCCGACCACGGCTCGGAAGATGGAGCTCAGCCCGCTCTGGCTGCCCGCGATCACGAGCGCATCCCTGGCGGATGCCGGAGTGACGTCTGCGGGGGCGGATGCCGCGAGCTCAGCCGCGAACCAGGCCTGCAGCTCCGGCATCCCGGCGGCGGGCGAGCGAGTGAGCGCTGACGAGGTGCGTGCCGCACGGGTGATCGCCTGACGGACCAGCCGCTCGGGAAGCAGGTCGACCGCCGGATACCCGGAATGCATGCCGATCGCGTCGGGAGCGACAGTGCGCTGCGTCGAGGTGAGCCCGGCGAGTCGCGCGGGAGGAGCCCCGAGCGCGGATGTCTGCCAGCCGTAGTCGGCGGGGCGCGGCGTCTTCTGCGCGCGCACGAACGTCCCCGCGCCTGGTCGAGATTCGATCAGGCCCAGCCGGGCGAGGCGTCCCATCGCCTTCTGCACCGTCACAGGGCTCGCTCCGTACTGCGCGACGAGCGCTCGATTCGAGGGAACCCGAGACCCCGGAGGCGCCGCCTCGATCCACCGACGCAGTTCTCCTACGATCCGGTCACTGCTATCCTGACTCATGAAAGAACAGAGTAGCGTTATCGCTCCTGCTCGCACAGCGCTATCCCGTGCGGGCCTCTGGTGGGGGCTTCTCGGCGTCGCCGCCTTCTCGTTCACCCTCCCCTTCACCCGCATCGCGGTCGGCGGCCTCTCGCCTCTGTTCATCGGATCCGGTCGCGCGGTCGTCGCCGCAGCGCTCGCTGCCATCGCTCTGGCGGCCACCCGGCAGCATCCGCCGACCAGGGTGCAATGGTGGCGACTCGCGATCGTGGCCGGTGGTGTCGTCGCCGGGTTCCCCCTCTTGACGTCGTTTGCCATGACCGCCGCACCGGCGAGCCACGGCGCCGTGGTGATCGGCCTGCTCCCCGCAGCGACGGCCGTCATCGTCGTGCTCCGCACGCGCGAACGGCCGGGACGTGCGTTCTGGTGGTTCGCCGCACTCGGCGCCATCACGGCGGTGGTCTTCGCGTCACTGCAGAACGGGGATCTCGGCGCACTCCACTGGGCCGATCTGCTGCTGTTCGCCGCGGTGCTCGCTGCGGCTGTCGGCTATGCGGAGGGCGGCCTGCTGGCTCGGGAACTCGGAGCCTGGCAGACCGTGTCGTGGGCGCTCGTGCTCGCCGCGCCGCTGATGCTCGTGCTGACCCTGGCCTCGGCGGTCGCCGACCCGCCGACGGCATCGCCGGTGCAGTGGCTCGCCTTCGCCTACCTCGCCGTGGTGAGCATGTTCCTCGGATTCTTCGCCTGGTACCGCGGGCTCGCGATCGGGCCCATGGCCCCGGTGAGCCAGATCCAACTGGTCCAACCCGTGATGAGCATCGCGTGGGCCGCGCTGCTTCTTCATGAGCAGATCGGATGGCCCACCGCGCTCGGCGGCCTGGCCGTCATCGTGTGCGCCGCGCTCGCGGTGCGCACCCGACTGATCCATCCCCGACCCACCACCCGCCCCCTGAACGAGGAGTTCTGATGCGCCACACACCCCGTTACCTGATGACCGACCCGCTCGAGGTGAAGCGCCTGATCCGCGGCAACCCGTGGGCGACCTTCGTGTCCCCCGCGAGCACAGGGCTGGTCGCTTCGCATTACCCCGCGCTGCTGATCGAAGACGAACACGAGATCGTGATCGCGAGCCACTTCGGTCGCCCCGACGAGCAGCTGCATGAACTGGGCGCGCACGAGGTGCTCGTGATCATCCAGGGCCCCCACGACTACGTGTCGCCCAGCCTCTATGCGCCCGGCGACCTCGTGCCCACCTGGAACCACGTGACCGCTCATCTCCACGGCACTCCCGAGATCCTCACCGAGGAGGAGAACTACGCCATGCTCGCGCAGCTGACCGACCACTTCGAGAAGGGAACGCCGCACGGGCGCAGCCTGTCGGAGGACGAGGCCGGCACCCGGCGAGCGGCGAAGGGAACCGTCGGGCTGAGGATGCGTGTCGACCGGTTCGACGCGCGCGCCAAGCTGAGCCAGAACAAGTCTCCCGAGGTGCGAGACACCATCACCGGGCGGTTCGACGAGACGAACGCGGCACTCGCGGCCGAGATGCGTCGAGTGTCCGGCCACGCCCCTCAATAGGCTGGGGAGATGACCGATTCGCCGCACACCGACGTCTGGCCTGTCCGTACCGAGCGGCTGCAGATCCGGCCGATGACGGCACCCGACGTCGACGTCATGTGGGAGTGGCGTCGACGGCCGGAGGTGAACCGGTGGCTCGGACTCGCGCCGGCCACACTCAAGGAGTTCCGCGAGCGGTATCTCGACCCCGGCCGGCTCACGTCGATGTACCTCGTCGAGCTGATCACGGAGAACGACGGGCCCACGCCGATCGGCGACATCATGATCAGGATCGGTGACGGCTGGGCGCAGCTCGAGGTCGCCGATCAGGCGAGGGGCGTCGAGGCCGAGCTCGGCTGGGTGCTCGACCCCGCGCACACCGGTCGCGGCTATGCGACCGAGGCCATCCGCGCCGTGATCGACGTCTGCTTCGGTCCGCTGGGGCTGCGCCGGGTGCACGCCGGATGCTTCGCCGACAACGAGCCCTCGTCGCGTCTGATGGAGCGGCTCGGCATGCGCCGGGAGGAGTTCAGCCGCAAGACCGCTCTGCATCGGTCGGGCGAGTGGCTCGACGGGCTCAACTATGGCATCCTCGCGGAGGAGTGGACACCGACGCGTCAGAGTTCTGTGACCCCGTCGACCACGAACGTGTAGAGGTCTCTCACCAGATCCGTCGCTTCGAGGCGGTCGCGATCGCGCGCTGCGGCGACGAGCGCGTCGACGACCGATCGGAGCATGGCGGGGTTGCGGGGCCGGCTGAGCGAGCGGATGCCGAGCACCAGCGCCGTGCGCTTCGACGCGTGCAGGGCGCTGAGGTGTCGGTTGCGCGAGAACACCGCGAGCAGGTCGAGCAGTTCCCACAGCCCCTCCGCTCCGATGACCTGATCGCTCTCGTCCGACGCCCAGAGTTCGCGGACGGTCGCCGCCCGCTCGGCGAGATCGGCGATCTGCGCCTCGGTCGCCTCCGCGATGCCGAGGTCGGCCGCCGCGATCGACAGGCCGGAGCACTCAGCGGCGACAGCGACGAACCACGCGGGGGTCGGCGTCATGACGACCGACGCCCTGTTCAGACGGTGCTCGATCAGATGCATCGCTTCAAGGGTGCCGAGGGCTGATCGCACGGTCGCCGCGGCGACGGTGAGCCGCTGTGCGAGGGCGGTGACCGATAAGGGATCGCCGGGCGCCAGTTCGCCCGACTCGATCGAGTGCGCGAGCGAGTCGACGACGGCATCGGCTCGGGAGGTGATGACGGGCGGTGGCTGCTCGACCCCTCCCAGCAGTCGCGTGGAGTTCAGCCTGTCGATCCGCCGGTCGGGCATGTCAGTCCCCGGGTAAGAGGACGGCGGGCGTCGAGCCGGCGGAGACGGAGGCGGATGCCGCGGCGAGCGCCGCCGCCGCGCGGAGGGGTTCGATCGTCGATCTCAGGAACAGCGGTTCGATGAGGTCGCGTACCCCGACGCCGTCGCGTCGATCGAGCAGGGCACGCAGCTGATCGAGGGCCGCGCGCATGTAGTCGACGAGTTCGTCGGGCACGCGTTGCGCGGGCACTGTTCGGGTGAGGTGCAGCACCAGCTGACCGTCGAGGATGTCGATCATCGTCTGGTTGTGGGCGTTGAGCACGATCTCGCCCCACAGCGCGTACCAGAGGCTGAGCCCCTCGCGACTCGAGGTTCCTGTGAGCTCGGCGACCAGGAGTCCGTCGATCCTCTCGTGCAGAGAGGCGACCTGCTCGTCGGTGTAGGTCGGCACTGCTCTGACGGCGCAGTATCCGATCATGGCGACGGCGGTCTCGACACGTTCCGCCTGTGCCTCGAGGTCGACCGGCGCGACGCGTGTGAACCGGTTGGTGCTGACCTCGATGAGTCCGAGGTCGGCGAGACGGTTGAGAGCCTCGCGGATGGGCGTGCGGGAGACGCCGTATTCGGCCTGCAAGTCCTGGTCGCGAATCTCTTCGAGGGGTTGCATGCGGCCGGAGATGATCTCTTCGGCGAGCGTGGCGAAGACCTGGTCGCGGATCAGCTGCCGCGGCCGGATCGGCAGAGATGCGCTGATGTCGCCCACGGGCACACTTTATGCCGGTGTCATGCCGACGCACCATACATCAGGCACTGAAGTTTCACCGGATCCGACGGCATGTGCGTAGCGTTGTGGAGTAGGGCAGCGACCCTCACCCGGCACACACTCCCCATGTCGTGCCGCGGACCTCCCCCAGATCCCGTGACGCGAGTCGCTGCCCTTTTCCCTCCCCTGCGGCCGGGATCGGGATGCCGGATCTCAGCCTGCGACCAAGGCGAGCACGAGCGTGGCGACCAGCACCGTCGGCACGGCGACGATCGCTCCCCAGAGCATCAGGCTGCCCCAGCGGATCTCGACACCCAGCGACACCACCCTGTGATGCCAGAGAAGGGTGGCGAGCGATGCCCACGGGGTGATCAGGGGGCCGAGGTTCACGCCGATCAGCAGCGCCATGAGCGCGACCGGATCGCCGGCTGTGGGTTCGAGGATCAGGTAGGCGGGCAGGTTGTTGACCCCGTTCGCGGCGAGCGCGCCCGCCGCAGAGAGACGCAGCAGCTCTGCGGGCGCGTGGCCACTGGTCGCGAGGACCGACAGGAAGTCGAGGATGCCGTTCGCGTGCGCGGTCTCGACCACGACGAACAGGGCCGCCGCCAGGCCGATCGCCTGCCATGGCACGAGCGAGAGTCGCAGCACATGGCAACGCCGGATGCCGAACACGACGATGAGCACGAGCGCTGCGACCGTCGCGGGGATCCACACGTCATGGGTCACTGCGAGCAGCGGCATCAGGAGCAGCAGGATGGCGGACGCCGCCCAGAAGAGCATCCGGTCGGAAGGGGCACCGCCTGTCGGAGTGCGATACCCGCCGAAAAGCGTGCGCCGGTGTCGCAGCGTGAGGATCACGACGGGCACGAGCACCCCGACCAGAGTCGGCGCCCAGCTCAGCGCGAGGAACGCGAGCGGGTCGTCACCGATCGACCGTGCCGCGAGCAGGTTGGTGAGGTTCGACACGGGCAGGGCGAGGGACGCCGTGTTCGCCAGCCACACGGTGACGAGGGCGAACGGCAGCGGGGGGATGCCGACGCTCTGCGCGAGCACGACCACGACCGGCGTCACGATCACCGCCGTGGTGTCGAGCGACAGGAACACCGTGCTGATGACGGCGAGCACCACGACCGACAGCCACAGCAGGATGACCCGCCCGTGGCCCCATCGAGCAAGACGCTGCGCGACGACGTCGAACACCGCAGCGTCCCGGGCCAGCTCGGCGACGACCGTGATCGCGATGACGAACCCCAGCACCGGTGCGATGCGAGCGCCGAGCGCCCCGGCATCCGCGGGTGGAAGGATGCCCGTGACGATGCAGACGAGTGCGACGGCGATGAGCGCCAGGACGATGATCGTCCCCGCTCCCAGCCGCCGTCGCGTCGCACTCACTCGCTGAGTGTAGATCCGGTGGGGGTGTGTTCCTCAGTCCTCGTCCCAGGGGAGCTTCACCACCGGCAGGATGTAGACCCGCCCCATCACGGCGGTCGGATGCTTCGCCATGAAGCTCGCCGCCTCGTCGATCGACTCGGCGGTGACGATGTCGTAGCCGGCGAACCATTCCTTGAACTCCGGGAACGGGCCGTCGGTGACGAGCACCTTGCCGTCTCGCACCGCCACCGACTTGGCTTGGTCCGCCCCGGCGACGGGTGCGCCCTCGCCCAGGCTGCCGGCCGCCCTGCCCTCATCCGCCCAGTCTTCGAGAAGGCGCTGATCCTCTCCCTGCGGCATCGTGCCGCCGGTCGGGTCGGTCATGTGGATCACGAGGTACTTGTTGCTCATCTGCTCTCTCCATTCGTCGTGCGCCCGGACTCCCCGGGTGCGAGGGGCGCCGCGAGCTCGTCGCGGCGTCGGGTCAGGTGGATGATCTCCGCGGTGTTGTCGGCGAGGGCGATCGCGCGCTCGTAGGCAGCCCGAGCATCGTCCGGCCGGTCCGCAGCGCGCAGCAGCTCTGCACGCGTCACGTGGAAGGCATGGAACTGATCCAGCGCATCGCGCAGCGTCTCCACGATCAGCAGTGCTCGTTCGGGCGAGTCCCTCTCTGCGACGGCGACCGCCCTGCTGAGGGTCACGACCGGGCTGGAATCGATCCGCTCGAGCTGCTCGTAGAGTCCGACGATGCGCGCCCAATCGGTGTGCTCGGCATCCGTCGCCCGCACATGCACCGCGTTGATCTCGGCCAGCAGTCGGTGACGACCGGGGGCCGCGGTGGGTGGCTCGTCGAGCAGTGCGAGGCCTCGACCGATGAGCTCGTGGTCCCACGAGCCACGGTCCTGTTCATCTAGGCGCACCAGCTCGCCGCCGTCGGTGACGCGTGCCGCGGCGCGCGCCTCGCTGAGCAGCATCAACGCCAGCAGACCCGTGACCTCCTCGTCGGCGGGCAGCAGCTCGCGGAGCAGTCCGGTGAGCCGGATCGCCTCGCCCGTCAGTTCGCGACGCAGTGCGGGCACTCCGGCCCCGGACGCGAAATACCCTTCGTTGAAGATCAGATAGAGCACTGCGAGCACTCCGTCGATCCGGAGGCGGAGGTCGTCGGCAGCCGGCATCCGATACGGGATCCGTTCGGTCTTGATCTTCGCCTTGGCTCGGGTGATGCGCTGCCGCACCGTGGACTCCGGGATGAGGAATGCCCGCGCGATCTCTTCGACGGTGAGTCCGCCCACGATCCGCAGGGTCAGGGCAACGCGCGCTTCGAGCGACAGCGCCGGGTGGCAGCAGGTGAACAGCAGACGGAGGCGATCGTCGTCGATGACGCCCGTCGGCTCCGGTGGTTCGGGATCGTGCAGCATGAGAGCCTCCCGCTGCTTGGCGTCGCGGAACGACTCCCGGCGGAGCCGATCGATGGCCTTGCGGTAGGCCGTGGTGGTGATCCAGCCAGCAGGGTTGGGCGGCACTCCCTCGTCCGGCCACCGCTCAGCGGCCGAGGCGAACGCCTCAGCAGCCATCTCCTCGGCGAGGTCGAGATCACCGCACCGTCGGGTGAGTCCTCCCACGATGCGCGCCCACTCGTCGCGATAGACCTGCGTGACGTGCGCACCGGCGTCGGCGTTCACCGAGGCTCCTCGATTCGATTCCGGCGCTGCATCACTCAGACTCTCTCCGTCCGCTCGTTCGAGCAGGTCGCGCTCCGAGCCTGCCGTCAGGATGATCATCCCGGTTCCCCGCTTCCGCCGGAAGAGATGCGCGCCCAGAGGCGGCGAGCGCGCACACGGAGGGAAGGTCGCCGGATCAGACCAGGATGCTCGAGCGCCGTCCGACGTCGCACGATCTGCTCCTCGGCGTGCTCAGCCTCGAGCCGGTAGACGAGGTTCGCCACCATCGGGTCGTTGTACACAGTCACCACCGCACCTCTCGCGTCTGAGGCCCCCCCGGATCGGGGACCTCCTACCCGAACCACGAACGACGAACGACGGATGCGACAACGCGTCGCGAGATAGTCGGATCGACCCCGAGATGTGAGCAAGTCGCATGCATCCCGCACGGCCCCGTAGGCAAAGCGTGAGGATCGCCATATGCCGGTCCGCACGGGAGTTGTATCGAGTCTCGTGCTCGACATCATCTACATCGCGCTGACTCTCGCGCTGTTCGCCCTCGTCTCTCTTGTCGCGAAGGGGGTGGAACGACTGTGATCGTCTTCGAGATCATCGCCGCCGCCCTCGCCGTGGCCGCCGTCGTCTACCTCGTGGTGGCTCTCGTCGCCCCGGAGAAGTTCTGATGGGCGCGGGTGCCGACATCTGGTTCGGCGTCCTGCAGGCCGCCGTCCTCATCATCGCCCTCGTGCTGCTGTACCGCCCGGTGGGCGACTACATGGCCCACGTCTTCAGCACCCCGCGCGACCTGAAGGCCGAGCGCGGCCTGTACCGACTGATGGGCGTCGACCCGGCATCCGAGCAGACGTGGCGGGCCTATGCCCGCAGCGTGCTCGCGTTCTCGGTCGTCGGCCTGCTGCTCGTCTACGGGCTGCAGAGACTGCAGAGCTTCCTGCCCCAGTCGCTCGGACTCCCGGCCGTGCCCGAAGGGCTCGCGTTCAACACCGCGGCGTCATTCGTCGCGAACACCAACTGGCAGTCGTACTCGCCCGAGCAGACCATGGGCTACACCGTGCAGCTCGCCGGCCTCACGGTGCAGAACTTCGTCTCGGCCGCCGTCGGTCTGGCCGTCGCGGTCGCGCTGATCCGCGGCCTCGCGCGCCGCGGCTCGACCACGATCGGCAACTTCTGGGTCGACCTGATCCGCGGGCTCGGACGCATCCTGCTGCCGATCGCTCTGATCGCCGCCATCGCCCTGATCGCGGGCGGCGTGGTGCAGAACTTCGCCGGCTTCACCGACGTGACCACGGTCTCGGGCGGCACGCAGACCATTCCCGGCGGACCCGTCGCCTCACAGGAGGCCATCAAGCTGCTCGGCACGAACGGCGGCGGCTTCTTCAACGCCAACTCGGCGCATCCGTTCGAGAACCCGACCGGCTGGACCAGTCTGCTGCAGATCCTGCTGATCCTCGTGATCCCGTTCTCACTCCCCCGCACGTTCGGTCGCATGATCGGCGACAACCGCCAGGGCTATGCGATCGCCGCCGTGATGGGAACGATCTTCCTGATCTCGACTTTCGCGCTCTCGGCTCTCGAACTCGCCGGCCGCGGCAGCGCCCCCGAACTCGCCGGCGCGGCGATGGAGGGCAAGGAGGTGCGCTTCGGCATCCTCGGCTCGACCCTCTTCGGCAGCGCCAGCACCCTGACGTCGACGGGTGCGGTCAACTCGATGCACGACTCGTACACGGCGCTCGGCGGCATGATGCCGATGCTCAACATGATGCTCGGCGAGGTCGCCCCCGGCGGCGTCGGATCGGGTCTCTACGGGATGCTCGTGCTCGCGATCATCGCGGTGTTCGTCGGCGGACTGCTGGTGGGCCGCACCCCGGAATACCTCGGCAAGCGCATCGGCCCGAAGGAGATCAAGCTCGCGAGCCTCTACATCCTCGTGACGCCGACCCTCGTGCTGGCGGGCACCGCACTGAGCTTCGCGATTCCCGGCATCCGAGCGGATGTCGAAGCGACCAGCATCCTGAACCCGGGCGTGCACGGCATGAGCGAGGTGCTCTATGCCTTCACCTCGGCCTCGAACAACAACGGCTCGGCCTTCGCCGGCCTCACCGCGAACACCCCGTGGTTCAACACCGCACTGGGCATCGCGATGCTGCTCGGCCGGTTCCTTCCGATCGTCCTCGTGCTGGCCCTGGCCGGATCCTTCGCCGCACAGCAGCGCGTGCCGGAGAACACCGGAACCCTGCCCACGCACCGACCGCAGTTCGTCGGCCTCCTCACCGCCGTCACGGTCATCATCACGGCACTCACCTACTTCCCCGTGCTCGCACTGGGACCCCTCGCTGAAGGACTCGTCTGACATGACCCTCACCACCACGCCCTCGGAACAGCAGGATGCTCCGGCATCCGCCCCGACCGCACCGCCCCGCTCATTCGGCTGGGCACAGCTGACGCAGGCCCTGCCCGGCGCCCTGCGCAAGCTCAACCCCGCGTCGCTCGTGCGCAACCCCGTGATGCTCCTCGTCTGGGTCGGTGCCGCATTCACGACCGTGCTCGCGATCGCCGAGCCGTTCCTCGGCGGCCCGGCCGACTCCGGCGGAACACCCGTGCCCGCACCCTTCACCTGGGGCATCGCGATCTGGCTGTGGCTGACCGTGCTGTTCGCCAACGTCGCCGAGTCCGTGGCCGAGGGCCGCGGCAAGGCCCAGGCCGCGAGTCTGCGCAAGACCCGCACCAGCACGATGGCCCGCAAGGTCGTCCGCTATGACTCGGCGACGGATGCCACGGCCGAGCGCACCGAGGCGGTCGACGTCTCATCGGCCGAGCTGCAGCGCGACGACATCGTGATCGTCACGGCCGGCGAGCTGATCCCCGGCGATGGCGACATCGTGGCGGGCATCGCGACCGTCGACGAATCGGCCATCACCGGCGAGAGCGCCCCGGTCATCCGCGAGTCCGGCGGTGACCGCAGCGCCGTCACCGGAGGCACCCGCGTGCTGTCGGATCGCATCGTCGTGCGCATCACCTCGAAGCCCGGCGAGACGTTCGTCGACCGCATGATCGCGCTCGTCGAGGGCGCCAGCCGTCAGCGCACACCCAACGAGATCGCGCTCAACATCCTGCTCGCGAGCCTGTCGATCGTGTTCGTCGTAGTGGTTCTCGCGCTCAACCCGATCGCCTCGTATGCGGCCTCGCCCGTCAGCATCCCGGTGCTGATCGCCCTGCTCGTGTGCCTGATCCCGACCACGATCGGCGCCCTGCTCTCGGCCATCGGCATCGCCGGCATGGACCGTCTCGTGCAGCGCAACGTGCTCGCGATGTCGGGCCGCGCCGTCGAGGCCGCAGGCGACGTCACGACGCTGCTGCTCGACAAGACCGGCACCATCACCTACGGCAACCGCCGCGCCCACGAGGTGCTGCGCCTCGGCGGCGTCGACCCCGACGAGCTGCTTCGTGTCGCTGCCCTCTCATCCCTCGCCGACCCCACGCCCGAGGGCGCCTCGATCGTCGAGCTGGCGCTGAGCCGCGGCATCCGGGTCGACGAGCCCGCGGATGCCGTAGTCGTGCCGTTCACCGCGCAGACCCGCATGTCGGGACTGGACCTCGCCGACGGGACGCAGATCCGCAAGGGCGCAGGCTCGGCGATCGACGCCTGGCTCGGGCTCGACACGGATGCCGAACTCACCGGCCTCGTCGACGGCGTGGCCTCGAGCGGCGGCACCCCGCTGGTGGTCGCCGTGAAGCGTCCAGCGGGATCCGGCGAGGTGCTCGGCGTCGTGCACCTCAAGGACATCGTGAAAGACGGCCTGCGCGAGCGGTTCGAGGAACTGCGCAGCATGGGCATCCGCACGGTCATGATCACGGGCGACAACCCGCTGACCGCCGCCGCGATCGCGAAGGAGGCGGGCGTCGATGACTTCCTCGCCGAGGCCACTCCCGAGCAGAAGCTCGAGCTCATCAAGCGCGAGCAGGAGGGCGGCCGACTCGTCGCCATGACGGGCGACGGCACGAACGACGCCCCCGCTCTGGCCCAGGCCGACGTCGGCGTCGCGATGAACACGGGCACGTCGGCCGCGAAGGAGGCCGGCAACATGGTCGACCTCGACTCGGACCCGACCAAGCTCATCGACATCGTGCGCATCGGCAAGCAGCTGCTCATCACTCGCGGCGCGCTCACGACCTTCTCGCTCGCGAACGACATCGCCAAGTACTTCGCCATCATCCCGGCGATGTTCATGGGGGTGTTCCCGGGCCTCGCGGCGCTCAACATCATGCAGCTGCATTCGCCGGCGTCCGCGGTCACCAGCGCGATCATCTTCAACGCGATCGTGATCGTCTTCCTCATCCCGCTCGCGCTGCGCGGGGTGAAGTACCGGCCGGCGAGCGCCTCGCAGATCCTGCAGCGCAACCTGCTCATCTACGGCCTCGGCGGAGTGATCGCACCGTTCATCGGCATCAAGCTGATCGACCTCGTCATCACTCTCATCCCCGGCTTCTGACCGGCGTCCGTCTTCGTCCTTCTCGCATCGAAAGGCACTCCATGTCCTCCTCCCGCACCGTCGCCCGCACCACCGGCGTCGCCATCCGCGCGATGCTCGTGCTCACCCTCGTGCTCGGCGTCGGCTACACGCTCGTCGTCACCGGCATCGGTCAGCTGCTCCTGCCGTTCCAGGCGAACGGCTCGCCGCTGGGCGACGACAAGGACAGCTCGCTGATCGGTCAGTCCTTCACGGATGCCGACGGCGACGCGCTGCCCGAGTACTTCCAGTCGCGTCCGTCGGCCGCCGGTGACGGCTACGACGGGGCCGCGTCCAGCGGCAGCAACCTGGGCCCCGAGAACCCCGACCTCGTCGCGGCGATCGACGAGCGCCAGGCGGCCATCGCCGAGCGCGAGGGCGTGAGCACGGATGCCGTGCCGGCCGACGCTGTGACGGCATCCGGATCCGGCCTCGACCCGCATATCAGCGTCGCGTACGCGCTGCTGCAGGTGCCGCGGGTGGCGGCCGAGCGCGACCTGCCCGCGCAGCAGGTGCGCGACCTCGTGGAGTCTAGGATTCAAGGGCGGGATCTGGGATTCCTCGGCGAAGAACGCATCAACGTCGCCGAACTCAATCTCGCGCTCGATGAGCAGGAGGGCTGATGACGGCAGAGCGGATGCCGCGGCGCGGCCGACTCCGCGTGCTGCTCGGCGCAGCCCCCGGTGTCGGCAAGACCTTCGAGATGCTGGTCGAAGGGCGTCGGCTGCTCGACGAGGGCCGCGACGTCGTGATCGCGATCGTCGAGACGCATGAGCGCGCGGCGACCGCCGCGCAGACCATCGGCATCCCCGAGATCCCCCGTCGCACCGATCTGCACCGGGGTGTGCCGCTCAGCGAGATGGACCTGGATGCGGTGCTCGCACGCCGACCCGAGATCGCGCTGGTCGACGAACTCGCGCATACCAACACCCCCGGCTCGCAGAACCCGAAGCGCTGGCAGGACGTCGGTGCGCTGCTCGACGCGGGCATCGACGTCGTCACGACCGTGAACGTGCAGCACATCGAGTCGCTGAACGCGGTGGTCGAGAAGATCACCGGCATCGCGCAGCAGGAGACGATCCCGGATGCCGTGGTGCGCGCCGCCGACGAGATCGAGGTCGTCGACCTGGCACCGCAGTCGCTGCGCGACCGTCTCTCCGCCGGACTCGTCTATCCGGCGGAGCGGATCGACGCGGCCCTGTCCAACTACTTCCGGCTGGGCAACCTCACGGCTCTGCGTGAACTCGCGCTCCTGTGGCTCGCCGATGAGGTCGACAGCGCGCTGCGCAGCTACCGGGCCGACCACGGCATCGAGGGCACCTGGCAGGCGCGCGAGCGCGTGGTCGTCGCCCTCACCGGCGGACCCGAGGGCGAGACGCTGCTGCGCCGAGGGGCCCGCATCGCCGCACGCTCGGCCGGGGGCGAACTGCTCGCCGTGCACGTCGCCGCGCAGGACGGGCTGCGCGATGAGACCCCCGGCGCCCTCGCCGCGCAGCGGTCGCTCGTCGAATCTCTCGGCGGCAGCTTCCACCAGATCATCGGCGACGACATCCCCGGCACGCTCGTCGAGTTCGCCCACGGGGCGGATGCCACTCAGCTCGTGATCGGTGTCAGCCGGCGTGGGCGTCTCGCGGCGGCGCTGACGGGACCGGGCATCGGCTCGGAGGTCATCCGCCGCTCCGGCGACATCGACGTGCACATCGTCACCCACGCCGCCGCCGGCGGCCGCGTCGCACTCCCCCGCATCACCGGCGGCGCCCTCGGCTGGCGACGTCAAGCGCTCGGGTTCGCACTGGCGCTCGTCGTCGGCCCGCTGCTCTCGTGGGCGATGTTCGCGTTCCGCAGCCCCGAGTCCATCACGGTCGAAGTGCTCGCCTTCCAGCTGCTCGTCGTGATCGTGGCCCTGGTGGGAGGCGTGCGGCCTGCCGTCTTCGCGGCGGTGCTGTCGGGCATCACCCTCGACTTCCTGTTCGTCGCCCCGCTCTTCACCATCACGATCGCGCACCCGCTGCACGTGCTCGCCCTCGCGCTGTACGTGACCATCGCCATCCTCGTCAGCATCATCGTCGACCAGGCCGCCCGACGAGCCCGCACCGCCCAGCGCGCCGCCGCGGAGGCAGAGCTGCTCGCGGCCGTGGCCGGCAACGTGCTGCGCGGCGACAACGCGGTGCTCGCCCTCGTCAGCCGCACGCGCGAGGCGTTCGGACTCACCGGCGTCCGCCTGCTCACCGCCGACGGCGAGGTGCTCGCCAGCGACGGCGAACCCGTGCCCGACGGACGCGCCACGACCATCCCGGTCGGTGCCGGAGGATCGGCACCCGCCGTGCTCGAGCTGCACGGCGAACCCCTCGACACCCCCGCCCGACGCCTGCTCGACGCGATCGTCGCGCAGCTGACGGCGGCCATCGAGCACACCGACCTGCGTGCCACGGCGCGCGAGGTCGCTGCCCTCGCCGAGACCGACCAGGTGCGCAGCGCCCTGCTCTCGGCGGTCAGCCACGACCTGCGCCGCCCTCTGGCCTCGGCCGTCGCCGCGATCGGCGGACTCCGCGGGGCGCACGCGCTGTCGGCATCCGATCGGGAAGAGCTGCTCGCGACCGCCGACGAGAGCCTCGCGACCCTGTCGTCGCTCGTGACCGACCTGCTCGACGTCAGCCGGGTGCAGGCCGGAGTGCTCGCCGTCTCGACCATGCGGCTCGATGTCGCCGGCCCCGTGCTCGCGGCCGTCGACGAGCTCGGCCTCGGGCCGTCGGATGTCGAGCTCGCGCTCGATGCCCGGCTGCCCGCCGTGTCGGCCGACCCGGTGCTGCTGCAGCGAGTGCTCGTCAACGTCATCGCGAACGCCCACCGTCACGCGCCCGCCGAAAGCCGGGTGATCGTCTCGACGAGCACGATCGGCGACCACGCCGAGATCCGCATCATCGACCGCGGTGCCGGCGTTCCCGCCGAGAAGCGCGACGAGATCTTCCAGCCGTTCCAGCGCCTCGGCGACACCGACAACACCACCGGCCTCGGCCTCGGCCTCGCCCTCTCGCGCGGATTCGCCGAGGGCATGGGCGGTACCCTGACACCCGAGGACACCCCCGGCGGTGGACTCACCATGGTCATCTCGCTGCCCCTCGCAGCAGAGCCCGACATCATGCAGGAGGAGACGGAGTGAAGCTCCTCATCGCCGACGACGACCCGCAGATGGTGCGCGCACTGCGCATCACCCTCGCCGCCCACGGGTACGAGGTCGTGGTCGCCCCCGACGGCGCGGCCGCCGTAGCCGTCGCCGCACAGACTCACCCCGACCTCATCATGCTCGACCTCGGCATGCCGCGGCTCGACGGCATCGAGGTGATCCAGGCGCTGCGCGGCTGGACGACCGTGCCGATCATCGTCGTGTCGGGTCGCACCGGGTCCGCCGACAAGGTCGAGGCCCTGGATGCCGGAGCCGACGACTTCGTCACCAAGCCCTTCCAGGTCGACGAGCTGCTCGCGCGGCTGCGGGCGCTGTCTCGTCGGGCGGTGCCCGCGGGCGGGGAATCCACCGTCGGATTCGGCGATGTGGTGGTCGACCTCGCGACGAAGACGGTCACCCGGGCGGGTGCGCGCGTGCACCTGACACCGACCGAATGGCGCATGCTCGAGCACCTCGCCCGGCATCCCGGAGCCCTGGTCACCCGGCAGGACCTGCTCAAGGAGATCTGGGGCAGCGAACAGGTGTCCGACTCGGGCTACCTGCGGCTGTACATGTCGCAGTTGCGCAAGAAGCTCGAGGCCGAGCCGAGCGCACCGGTGCACCTGCTCACGGAGTCGGGCATGGGCTACCGTCTCGTGCTCTGAGCCAGGTCTGCCGTTCTCGTCATTCTCGGTTCACAACTCAGCATGAGCTGCTGTCAACCGACGGAATCGGCGGGTTCACCTCGTCGCACGCACGATCTGTGCTGAGTTGTGAACGCCGACCGAGCGCAGAATCAGAGGGCGATGTCGGCGCGAGGGCGGCGCAGCACTCCCCAGACACCCGCGGCGACGAGGGCGACCGCGACGACGATCGCGGCGATCGCGGTCACGGTGCTCTCGGGTTCGCCGGTCAGACGACCGACGGCGAGCCATCCGAGACCCCATGCGGTCGCGAGGGCAGGGGCGATGCGCTTGGTGACGAGGGCGCTGGCAACCCCGAGCACGAGCACGACGGCGAGCACGGCGACCGCCCAGATCTCGGCCTGATCAGCCCAGCTCTCGGGCGCGATCTGCGTGAGCCAGGCAGTGGTGTTCGCGACGGTCGCGATGGTGACCCAGCCGAAGTGCAGGCCGTTCGCGCCGTCGACGACGATGCGCTCGGGCCAGGTGCGGGCACGGCTGCGGCCGAGGATCACGATGACGCGAGCGAGGGTCGCGAGCAGCAGGGCGATCACGATGACCGTCAGCGGCAGGGAGAGGAACTGCGCCGTCACGAGCCAGAGCCCGTTGAGGATCATCGACGCGGCGATCCATCCGCCGACAGCTCGCTGGCGCTCATCCGCCCGCTGCGCCGGAAGCGCCTGCCACACCGTGTAGGCGATGAGGCCGATGTAGATCAGCGACCAGATCGAGAAGGCGGGGCCGGCCGGCGCGAGGTATGAGCCCTGCGCCGAGAGCGCTCCATCCTGCAGCTCGCTGACCGAGGTGCCACCGAAGGCACCGGATCCGACGGCCGCTGCGATGAGCATGAAGGTGGCCGAGGCGATGATGATCGTCTGGCGGGCGATGTCCTGCGTCCGGGAGTCCATGCTCGCAACATACGCGCGCGAGGGCGCAAACGCACCAGCCTTGACACCGGGATGCATAAACGCTAGCCAAGCTAGCTAAATCTGCTCTCCCGTTGCGGTCAGGCGGCGACGGCGGCGTCGATCAGCACTTCGGCGGCGTTGCGCGCCTGCACGGCGACCTGCGGGTCGGCGGCGATCGCCGCGGTGCTCTGCGCACCCTCGGCGAGGATCGACAGCTGCGCGGCGAGGGATGCCGGCGCTCCGGCCGCCACGACGAGGTCGGCCATGTACGCCTGGAACGACGCCTTGTGATCGCGCACGATCTCGGCCACCTCGGGGTTCGTGCCACCGAGCTCGCCGAACGCGTTGATGAACGCGCAGCCGCGGAAGTCGTCAGTGCAGAACCAGTCCTCGAGGTACCCGTAGACGGCGAGCAGGCGTTCGCGGGGGTCTGCCCCGGCATCCGCCACGGCTCCCGTGAGTCCCGACTCCCACTCCCGATGCTTGCGCGCGAGGACGGCCGTGACGATGTCGGTCTTGGATGGGAACAGGGCATAGAGGCGACGCAGCGACACGCCGGCCGCAGCCCGCAGCTCATCCATGCCGACGGCCGCGTATCCCTTGCGGTAGTAGAGCTCGTCGGCCGCCGCGAGGATCTGTTCACGCACTGTGTCGTCGGTCATCACCCCAGTGTACTTGACATGAGAACGAGCGTTCTCTACAGTGAAGACATCAGTGAGAACGACCGTTCTCACCGGACCGAAAAGGATCAGGACCATGGGCTACATCACCGTCGGAAACGAGAACAGCACCCCGATCGAGCTCTACTACGAAGACCAGGGATCGGGTCAGCCCGTCGTCCTGATCCACGGGTACCCGCTGAACGGCCACAGCTGGGAGCGCCAGACCCGTGAGCTGCTCGCTCAGGGCTACCGCGTCATCACCTACGACCGCCGCGGTTTCGGCCAGTCCTCGAAGGTCGGCACCGGATACGACTACGACACCTTCGCCGCAGACCTCAACACCGTGCTCGAGACCCTCGACCTGCGCGACGTCGTGCTCGTCGGGTTCTCGATGGGCACTGGAGAGCTCGCCCGCTATGTCGGCACCTACGGTCACGAGCGGGTCGCCAAGCTCGCCTTCCTCGCCTCGCTCGAGCCGTTCCTCGTGCAGCGCGATGACAACCCCGAGGGCGTGCCGCAGGAGGTCTTCGACGGCATCGAGGCTGCAGCCAAGGGCGACCGCTACGCGTGGTTCACCGACTTCTACAACAACTTCTACAACCTCGACGAGAACCTCGGCAGCCGCATCAGCCAGCAGGTCGTCGACGCCAACTGGAACCTCTCGGTCACCAGCGCCCCGGTCGCGGCCTACGCGGTCGTCCCGAGCTGGATCGAGGACTTCCGCGGCGACGTCGACGCCGTGCGCGACGCCGGCAAGCCCACCCTGATCCTGCACGGCACGAAGGACAACATCCTTCCGATCGACGCCACCGCCCGCCGGTTCCACCAGGCCGTGCCCGCCGCGACCTACGTCGAGGTCGAGGGCGCACCCCACGGTCTGCTCTGGACCCACGCCGACGAGGTCAACGCCGCGCTGAAGGACTTCCTCAGCAAGTAGTCCGCGAACGGCCCGAGAGCCCGGCATCCGCCTCAGGATGTCGGGCTCTCGGACGTGTTGACGTCAGCGCTTGACCGCCACCGTGAGCGTCTTGCTCCGGGTGCTCCCGGCCGCGTTCACGAACTCGACGCGGTAGGTGTGCTTCCCCACCGCGCGATCAACGACCGGCACCGTCACCCGTTGCGCGGCGGGGCTGTTCGCGACCATGTCGCCCTCGGAGATCAGCACGCCGTCCTCATACAGGCGATACGAGGTCGCATTGGTGCCCCACCACATGTCGGCGGTGAGAGTGTACGAGCCGTCGCCGTCCCAGTTGTCGGCCGAGAGCACGGGCGTGCCGGGCGCGGCATCCTTCACCGTCACCGTCACGGGCTTCACCGCCGTCACACCGCGCGAATTGACCAGCTCGCCACTGTAGACGTACGAGCCATTCGCCTTGCCGGTCACGGCGATCTGCGCGCTCTGCGCGGAGGTGCCCCCGAAGGCGAGGGGCACTGTCTTGATCAGCACACCGTTCTCGAACACCCGCAGCTTCGTGGCGTTCTGCCCCCACCACAGGTTCATGGTGAGCGTGAAGTCGCCGTCGAGCAGCCCCGTATCGTGACCGTTGTCGTGCGACAGCACTCCGCGAGCGGGCGCGGCGGTCGCCGCATCCTGAAGCAGCAGCGCGTCGACTGCGGCAGCCAGTGCGTCCAGCGCCCCCGTGACCGCTGACGCACTCGGGCTCGCGGCAGCCAGCACGATGTCGGCGCGAGCGATCGCACCGGACAACGCGACCGTCGACGACTCGACATAGGCATCGAGGTCGAGAGCCGCGGCCGCATCGCGCCGCTCTCGCAGCTGCGAGGTGTCGGCACCGGGCACCGGTGCGCGCACGAGTTCGAGATCGTCGATCGTCCCCCACGCCCCCGCCGGAAGCGCCGCGGAGACCCGCACGACAGCCGTGCCGTCAGCGCCCACCTGCAGCGCTTCGGTCGTCGGCGTCGACCACACGCGCCAGCCGTCGAAGCCGAACGCCGCAGCGGCGCCGGCGACCGACGCAGACGACAGCGACAGCGACGCACGCCCGTCGGGCCCCTCCCCGTCGCCCTGCAGCGATGCCCGTGCGACATACGACCCCGCGGGCAGTCCGGAGACCGTCTGCGAGAGGTCGAACGAGTATCCGGTACCCGCATAGAAGTGCGCCGAGTGCGTGCCGCTCCGAGGGTCGTCCCACGCGCGCAGCGTGAGTCCCGATCCGGTGACGCTCCACATGCTCGTGTCCGCGTCCTCGAATCCGGGGTTGCGCAGGTAGTTGCGCGCCGAGACGGTGACGGTGGCCGACGCCGCGAGGCCGGCATCCGTCGCGCCCGAGATCACGTACTCGCCGGCGCCCTCGATGAATTCGGCCGCCGATGACCAGGTGACGGGCTGCTGCTCCGACGACCCGTCGTTGTAGAGCACCGTGACCTCGTCGGGCAGCTCGACGGCATCGCCCTCGGTCACCTGCAGCGCGACCGCCTGCACCGACTCGACGGCCCGCGGGGCCTGGGCGCCGGTGCGCACGTACGAGAAGATGTTCAGCGCATCGGATGCCGTGCCGTCGAAGCCGAACAGCGCCTGGTTGTCCCACGCGGATCCGCCGAACCAGTGCCCCGCGTCCTCGGGCTCGTACTCGCCGGCGAAGCTCGACGCCCAGCCCGATCCGTCGCGCTCCCACAGCGTTCTGTTCTGCTCGAGCTGTGCGGGCGGACCCACCGGCAGCCATGCGGGCTCCCAGTAGTAGACGCCGAGCCCCGCCTCACCCACGTCGGCGACGGCCTGCACGACCGCGCGCACGGCATCGGCCTGACCCTGCACGCTCACCGGGTACTGCGTCGCCTCGGACGCCAGGTCGACGACGTTGCCGTGGCCGTCTCCGTCGTCGAGCGTGAACGCCCACGAGGTCTCGGCGACCATGACCTTCTTGCCGTAGGTCTCGGCGACGTGCGAGAGCACGGCCGTGAGGTTCTCGGGAGTCCCGTGCCAGAACGGGTAGTACGACGACGCGAACACGTCGTAGTCGACGTCGCGGCGATCGAGCTGCGCGGCGACGTCGGCGTAGAACCCGGCGCGCTCGGGGTTGGTGAAGTGCAGGGCGACGAGCGTGTCCGGCGCCTCGGCCCGCACGGCGGCGGAACCGGCCGAGAACACCTTCGCCATGTCATCCCAGCCGCGCACTCCGGCGACTCCGCCGTTCGTCTCATTGCCGACCTGCACCATGCGGAGGTCGACACCCGCATCGACCAGGCGACGCACCGCATCGCGCGTGAAGGCACCCACCTCGGTCGCCACCTGGTCGGCGGTCATCCCCTCCCACGCCTTGGGCGCCTGCTGCTTCGCGGGGTCGGCCCAGAAGTCGGAGTAGTGGAAGTCGACGAGCACGCCGAGGCCGGCATCCGTCGCTCGCTGCGAGATCTCGATCGCCCGATCGACGTCGACATCGCCCCCGCCGTAGCCGTTGCCGTTCGCGTCGAACGGGTCGTTCCAGACGCGCACGCGGACGTCGGTGACCCCGGCGTCCGCGAGGATCTCGAACAGGTCGCCCGGCGCGCCCTGGGCGTCGCGGAACACCACGCCCGACTCCTCGAGCGACAGCACCGACGAGACGTCGACGCCGCCGATGAAGTCGTCCGGCAGGTTCTCGACCCGGGGGACGGTGATGGTGGCCTCCACCGGCCCGTCGACCGAGACAGCCGCAGGAGCGAGAGCGGATGCGGCCGGCGAGACGGCCGACGCCGGCAGCGCGACGCCGATCAGGGCGACGGCGGTGACCGTGGCCAGGGCGGTGGAGAGAAGGGAACGCGTGCGACGGTGCATGACGGCCTTTCGAGCGGTGGAGGTGCGGATCAGCCCTTGACGGATCCCTGGGTGAGCCCGCCCACGATGTACTTCTGCAGCGAGAAGAACAGCGCGAGCACGGGCACGGCGGCGACCACGACGCCGGCGGCGAAGAGCCCCCAGCGTGAGGTCAGCTGGTTCGAGACCCACTGGTACATGCCGACGGCGAGGGTCCAGTTGTCCTCGGACGTGAGGATGATCTTCGACAGGATGAAGTCGCCGAACGCCGCGAGGAACGCGAGCAGGGCGACGACCGCGAGGATCGGCACGACCAGCGGCATGATGAGCCGCCAGAAGATCTGCGCGTGGCTGGCCCCGTCGATCTTCGCCGACTCGTCGATCTCGACCGGGATCGTGTTGAAGAACCCGTACATCAGGAAGGTGTTCGCGCCGAGCGCGCCACCGAGGTACACGCAGATCAGGGCGATCTTCGAGTTGATGCCGAGCGCCGGCACGACGTCGCCGATCGTCTGCAGCATCAGGAAGATCGCGATGAACGCGAGCGCCTGCGGGAACATCTGCAGCACGAGCAGGGTGGTGAGGCTGGCGCGTCGTCCGCTGAACCGGAACCGGGAGAACGCGTACGCGCCGCAGGCGCCCATGAGCACCGAGCCGACTGCGGTGACGCCGCCGATCAGCAGGGTGTTGCCGAACCAGACCCAGTAGCGGGATTCACCCAGAGCGATGTAGTTCGCCGGGTCGAACGCGCTGAACAGTGCACTGGATGCCGCAAGGCTGCCGTTCGGGTTGAGCGAGGCCGAGAGGACGTAGACGAGCGGGAACGCGGCGAAGAACAGCACGCCGGCGGCGAGGATGTACTTCCAGCCGACCTCGCCCCACCAGCGACGCCGACGTGCGCCCACGCGCGCGGCCTCGGCATCCTTCGATGAACCGGTCACGATGACTCTGGTCTCACTCATCACTGGTACTCCTCGAGCTTGCGGGTCTGTCGGAAGCTCAGCGCTGAGATGAGACCGACCACGATGAAGGCGATGATCGACAGCGCACTCGCGAGGCCGTAGTCGGCCGCACCACCCGAGACGCCTGAGACGTCGTAGATGGCCGAGACGAGGATGTCGGTCGAACCCAGTGCGTAGGGCGCTCCGGCGATCGCCGGCCCGCCGTTGTTGAAGGTGTAGATGACGGTGAAGTTGTTGAACGCCACCGCGAACGAGGCGATCAGCAGCGGAGCGGTCGAGACGAGCAGCAGCGGCAGCACGATGGCGCGGAAGCGCTGCAGCTTGTTGGCCCCGTCGATCTCGGCGGCCTCGAGCGTCTCGCCGGGGAGCGACTGCAGGGCTCCGGTGCAGACGAGGAACCAGTAGGGGTAGCTCAGCCAGACGTTGACGAAGATCACCGCCGCACGGGTCAGCCACGGGTCGCCGAGCCAGTTGATCTGCGACCCGAAGAAGAACAGGTCGTTGATGACGCCGAACTCGGCGTTGAACATGCCGCGGAACAGCAGCGCGGCCATGAACGCGGGGAACGCGTAGGGCAGGATGAACAGCGCTCGCAGGAACCGGCGACCCTTGACCCGCGGGTCGTTGTAGACGATCGCGAGGCCGAGCCCCACGGCGAAGCTGAGGACGACCGACAGGATCGCGAACGCGAAGGTCCAGACGGTCACGCTCAGCAGAGTGCCCGCGAGATTCGCGTCGGTGAAGAGCTTCAGGAAGTTGGCGAAGCCGACGTTGACCGACCAGCCCGTCGGCAGCGCCGTGCCGTCCTCGGCCACGAACGCGCCGAGTTCTGTGGCGGTGTAGACCGTGCCCGACTGCGTGTCCGTGATGGTCTGCGCCTCGGCATCCCACACCAGCGTCGGTTCGTACACCGAGCCGGTCGAGCCCTCCCGTGTGCGGATGGAGCCGTCGTTCGGGTCGTCCGACACGGGCACCCTGAGGTCCTTGATGGTCGCGCCGAGTGCCGGATCGGTCAGCACGGTCGCCCTCGGGACGACCTCCCACCCGGGCACCTCGCTGGGGGCGCCGGTCGCGCCGATCTCGGCACCGGATGCGGTGGTCAGCGGCTCGGTGGCCGAGCCGACCTGCACGTCGCCGTCGTCATCGACGATCGCGAAGCCGAGCTCTGCGCCGCGCTGCACGATCGACAGCGGGTAGTCGGACGAGCCCTCGATGCGGCGCTCGCCCTGGATCAGTGCGGCCTCGACCGCCTGCTCCTGGGTGCCGACGTGACCGGTGCCGTAGTTCGTGAAGGCGATGTAGGCCGTGTAGCCGAAGATGAAGATCTGGAAGACGAGCAGGAAGATCAGCCCGGGCAGCAGGTACTTCAGCGGCAGCGCCCTGCGGGTGAAGTACACCCAGTCGGCGATGATCACCAGCAGCACGACGACGCCGAGCACGATCCACGACTCGGCGCTCCAGGCCGAGATGGCCGTCATGATGCCGAAGGCGTTGACCAGCGCCATGAGCGCGAGCTTGATGAGGAAGCCCCAGCCGAGACCGCGGAAGCGGCGGGCGTGGGACTCGCGCGAGGGCTTCACCACGGGAGTGGGCGCCTCGGCGGGCGGTGCCTGGATCGTCATGTGTGCGTCCTGTCTGAGGATCGCAGGACGGGGAGGGGTTCGGGCCCCTCCCCGTCCGGCGGGGTCAGCCGGCGAGGGTCGTCTCGAGGTCGGCGACCATGGTGTTCCACGTCGACACCGGGTCGGCGCCGTTGATGATCTGCGCCTGCGCGGCGTTCCACAGGTCCCAGACGGAGCCCATCTCGGGGATCGACGGCATCGGGACGCCGGTCTGCGCCGAGGCCACGAATCCGGCCGTGATCGGGTCGGACGACACCTCTTCGGCGAGCGTGGTCCACGCCGGGATGCGCGGGTCGGCCTCGTACAGCGCGCGCTGCGCGTCTTCGGTGCCGAGGTAGTTCACGAGGAACTCCTGCGCGAGCAGCGCGTTCTTGCTCTTGCTGGAGAGGTAGAAGCCCTGCACGCCGACGAACGGCGCAGCGGTCTCGCCACCCGCAGACGGGATCGGGTTCACGGCGACGTTGACGCCCTCGAACGCGCTGATGGCCCACGGGCCCTGGATCGTGTACGGGGCCTTGCCCGACGCGAACAGCTCGTTGTTGATGTCGTAGTCGACCGTGGTCGAGATGTAGCCGGTGCCGTTCGACCCGTTGGCTCCGAGCCACGTGGCGAACGCCTCGCCGGGCGCGCCGCCCATGCCGACCTCGCTCGTGTACGAGCCGGTGTCGTCCTGCACGAAGACGGGGGCGCCGAACGAGGTCTGCAGTCCGTACATCGTGTATCCGTCGCCGGTCTCGCCACCCGTGTTGATGACGAACGGGCGCTCGGTGCCGGCGGCGACGCCCTTGGCGATCATGTCGTCCCAGCTGGCGGGAGCCTCCGCGCCGACCAGGTCGACGTTCTGCACGAGAGCGATGGTCTCGAGCGAGTACGGCATCGCATACAGCTGACCGTCGTACGTCATGGCGTCGAGCGCGACCTGCTCGAACTCCGACGCCTTGTCGCCCAGGTCGATCGTGTCGACGACACCGGCCGCGACGAGCGCGCCGAGCCAGTCGTGGGCGCCGACCGTGATGTCGGGGCCCTCTCCGGTCGGGACCTGTGCGATGAAGTCGTTGCGGAGGTCCTCGAAGTTCTTCTGCACGAGGGTGACCTTCGCGCCGGTCTCCTCCTCGAACGCCTCTGCGGCGGCGGTGATCGCGGCTTCGCGCTCGGCGTCCGTCCAGATGACGAGTTCCGCGCCGTCGCCGGATGCGGCGTCGTCGCCGCCTTCGGGTGCGCCGGCGGAGCAGCCCGCGAGGACCACGGCCGCGGCCAGAGCGAGTGCGCCGACTCCGATGTGCTTGCGCATGCGTTTTCCTATCTGTCGTGGCCGACGATGCGCTGCGCGTCATCGCGACCGGTGAGTGGGTGGTGCTGGGTGAAGCGGGTGGTGCGGGGTGAAGCGGTTCGTGCGGTTCGTGCGGTTCGTGCGGTCAGTGGGAGGTGCGGATGACGGCGACGCCGCCCGCCGCGATGGTCAGGGCGCCCGAGACCTCGGCGCCGCTGAGGAGCTCGATGCCCGAGGCATCGAGCTCGACGTCGTCGTCACGGTGGTTCACGGCGATCCGGTAGACAGCGTCGGCGCCGTGACGCGTGATGACCTCGAGGCCGTCGGCGACACCCGACGGGGTGATGTCGGCATCCGCGTAGACCTCGTGGAGAAGGGCGCGCATGCCCGCGGCATCCAGACGGGTGCCGACGTACCAGCCGGTCCCGGCGCCATGCGCGTTGCGGGTGATCGCCGGCTCGCCCTCGCCGGGTCCGCCCGAGAAGTTCGCGACGACCTCGGCGCCTTCGAGCGCGATGTCCTCCTGCCAGACGTCGGCGACGATGCCCTCGTGGTCGACCCAGTCGAGGCCGTGGCTCTCGCCCTCGCGCAGCGGCAGGAACTCCTCGACCGTGAGGCCGAGCGCCTCGCGCAACGGCGCGACGAAGCCACCGGCGTGCACGGCGTCGTTCTCGTCGACGATCGCCGAGAAGAACGACACGAGCAGGGTGCCGCCGTCGTTGACGTAGGCGGTGAGGTTGGCGGCATCCGCCGTGCTCAGCAGGTACTGCGCCGGAGCGACGACCAGGCGGTAGCCCGAGAGGTCCTGGCCGGGCAGGGCGAAGTCGACCGTGATGCCGTCACGCCAGAGCTGCTCGTAGAAGCGGCGCACCTGGGCGGCGTGCGTGACGTCTTCGGACGGGCGCCACTCGAGGTCCTGCGCCCAGAACGATTCGAAGTCCCAGAGGATCGCGACGTCGGCCTTCACGACGCTGCCCTGCACCTCGTCGAGGCGCCCGAGTGCTGCACCCAGATCGACGACCTCGCGGAAGACCCGCGACTCGGTGCCGGCGTGCGGCAGCATCGCCGAGTGGAACTTCTCCGCACCGGAGCGCCCGGCGCGCCACTGGAAGAACAGGATGCCGTCGGCCCCGCGACCGAGGTGCGTGAGCGAGTTGCGCTTCATCTCTCCCCGGCGCTTCGCGATGTTGCGGGGCTGCCAGTTCACGGCCGAGGTCGAGTGCTCCATGAGGATCCACGGCTTGCCGCCGCCCACCGAGCGGCTGAGGTCGGCGGCGATCGCCAGGCCGATGTGAGCGTCTTCATCGGCGGCCCACAGGTAGTGGTCGTCCGAGACGATGTCGACCTCGCGGCCCCACGCCCAGAGGTCCGTGGTCCAGCTCTGGTTCGCCATGAAGTTGGTCGTGATCGGCTGGTCGGCGTGCGCGCGGATCGCGTCGCGCTCGGCGATGAAGCACGCGCGCAGCTGGTGATCGGTGAAGCGCGCGAAGTCCAGGCGCTGGGCGGGGTTCACGACGCTCGGGGCGATGGCCGGGGCGCCGACGTGCTCCCATGCCGAGTAGTGCTGGCCCCAGAAGGCGGTGCCCCACGCGCTGTTCAGTGCGTCGAGCGAGCCGTACTTCTCCTGGAGCCAGAGCCGGAAGGCGGCGACCGCGTTCGGCGAATAGTCCTCGCCGACGGGAACGCCGTACTCGTTGTGCACGTGCCACAGCACGACGGCAGGATGCTGTGCGTAACGCGCCGCGAGAGCATCCGCGATCCGCACGATCGCCTCGCGGTAGGCCGGCGACGAGTGCGAGGCCATGCCGCGCGAGCCGAAGCCCATCGTGCGGCCCTCGCGGTCGATGACGTGCGCGTCGGGGTGGCTCGCGAAGAACCAGGCGGGCGGCGAGGCCGTCGGGGTGCCGAGGTCGACCCTGATGTCGTTCTCGTGCAGGAGGTCGAGCAGCTCGTCGAGCCAGGCGAAGTCGAACTCGCCCTCGGAGACCTCGATGAGCGCCCACGAGAAGATGCCGACACTGACCAGGTTCACCCCGGCCTCGCGCATCAGGATGACGTCTTCGCGCCACGTCTCGGGCGACCACTGCTCGGGGTTGTAGTCGCCGCCGTAGGCGATTCCGCGCAGGTCGGGCCAGGCGTGGGGCGAGGTCATCGGCACTCCATCGGGTCGGTGTGGTCGTGGTGCGGGTCCCGACGTGCTGTCGCTCATTCGACTGGGACCGGTCTCAGGTTGTCACGGGGACATGACTGGGACCGGTCTCAGTTCTACCCCAGGTTCGGCGTCGACCACAACCGCTGTTACCGAACTGAGACCGGTCCCAGGTTGGACTATCGCTGGACAGGATGCTGTGGGTAGAGTCACAGGCGATGAGTGATGTCAGCGCGAAGCGCAAGCCGACGATCCGCCAGATCGCGGCGCAGGCGGGGGTGTCCCGCAGCACGGTCTCGCGAGTGATCAACGGCGGGCACTGGGTGTCCCCCGACGCCAGGCAGGCCGTGGAAGAGGCGATCCTCGCCACCGGCTACACCGCCAACCACCATGCCCGCAGCCTCGCCACCGGCCGCGCCGGATCGCTCGCCTTCCTTCTGACCGAGCCGCAGCAGCTGCTGTTCGACGATCCGACCTTCGCGCTGCTGCTGCGCGGGGCCGCCGAAGCGCTCGCCCAGCGGGCCATGACCCTCGTGCTGCTCGTCGCCGGGACCCCCGCCGAGCGCGAGAGCGTCGCCCAGTTCCTCAGCGCGGGACACGTCGACGGCGTCATGCTGATCTCGTCGCACGAGTCCGACCCGCTGCTCGATCAGCTGATCGAGGTCGGCATCCCGACTGTGTGCTGCGGCGTGCCGCTCGGGCACGAACGCGAGCTCTCGACGATCTCCGTCGACGAGATCGCCTCCGCCCGCACCATGGCCGCGCACCTCGTGACCCAGGGACACCGCCGCATCGGCATGATCGCCGGCCCCGACGACACCCCCGGTGGCCGCTATCGCCTGGTCGGATTCCGCGAAGAGCTCGGCGACCTCTACGACGAATCGCTGGTCGAGCGCGGCGACTACTCGTACGAGTCAGGACTCGCCGCCATGACGCGGATGCTCGAGCACGACGTCGACGCGGTGTTCGCGGCATCCGACCGGATGGCGGCCGGAGCCATCGCCGCCGCCCGCCGCGCAGGGCGCCGCGTGCCCGAGGACATCGCGATCGCCGGCTTCGACGACTCAGGCCTCGCCGCCACCCATGAGCCCCCCATCACGACCATGCGCCAGCCGTGGGATCAGATCAGCGCGAAGATGGTCGCCGTGCTGCTCGAGGTCATCGCGGGAGCATCCCCCCGCTCGGTCATCCTCGACACCGAGCTCGTGGTGCGCGACAGCGCGTAGGCGGCATTCGCTCCCGCTGCCGCCCCCGCTCGTGCGCGCGCTGCGAAGGTGATCTCCCGCAGCGAAGGGCCGAAGGCCGCGTGAGGCCCTTCGCAGCGCGATATCTCCTTCGGTGCGTGCGATGGCTGATGACAGGACGCGTCGACGAGGTCTCGCTCGCCCCCTACGGCCGGTCGAGCACCTCGCGGAGCGTGGCGGCGAATGCCTCGGGCTGCCCGGCATAGCCGAACTCGCCACCCATGAAGCCGCCGTGGTGACTGGGGAAGACGGTCGCCTGCTGTCCGAGCTTCTCGGCCAGGGCGAGCGCGGTGCGGCCGGTGTAGCCCTTCAGCGACTCCTCCCCGACAGCGACGACGATCCGAGTCGGGGATGCCTTCAGCGCTTCGAGATCTGGCTCGTAGAGCGGCACCGCCCACGAGAGTTCGGACAGCAGTGGATCATTCCGCGAGCCGTCGTCCTCCGTCGGCATCCCGAATGCCGCGGGGTCGGGGGCCGGTTGGGCGAGGAACTCCTCGGTGACCTCGCCCTCCCACGACGTCATCGCGACGAACGCCGCCATTCCGGCACCCCATCCTCGCTCCTGATATGCCCGGGTATAGGCGATTCGCGCTCGATGCACCGCTTCGGCATCAGGCAGCACGCTGTCGATCGGCGGCTCGTGGGCGACCAGAGTCACCACGTCCTGAGGGTGCGCAGTGACCAGAGCGAGTGCGCTCACGGCTCCACCGCTGCTCGCGAACATGTCGACAGGGCCTGCACCGAGCGCCTCGATGATCGCGTGGACATCCTCGGCCTGGACTTCGGGCTCGTTCGTGACTCCGCCGTCCTTGCGCACGCTGCGGCCCAACCCTCGTGGGTCGTAGGTCACGACGGTGCGATCGCCGAACAGCTTCACCTGCGCCTGGAAGCCGCTCGCATCCATCGGCTGGCCGATCATCATCAGCGGAGGGCGGCCATCCTTCGTCGGGAGTGGCCCATGCACGTCGTAGACGAGGTCGACGTCCGGGAGCTCGAGGGTGTGCTGCGTCATCGGGTGGCCTCCTCGGCGTCGAACGATTCCACTGGGATGCTACGGCGCGGCATCCGCTGGCGCCAGCGCTTCGACACTTCTTCGTGACAGCCGACCGCACCCCGTCTCAGCCGACCGCATCCCGTCTCAGCCGACCGCATCCCGTGTCAGCCGACCGCATCCCGTGAAGGAGATCTCGCTCGGCGAAGGATCGGATGCCGGATCCGCGCCTTCGTTACGTGAGATCTCCTGCGATGCGCGAGCGCGAACGAGAACGCGAACGCGAGCACCCCCCGAACCGACTGGCGTCAGCCGCGCATGGCGACGCCGCGTCGCCAGTAGCCCATGAAGGCGACCTGCGAGCGGTCGATGCCGAGATCCTTGACCAGGTGGCGGCGCAGCGTCGTGACGACGCCGCTTTCGCCGGCGATCCAGAAGTAGCGCTCGGCGGGAGCATCCGCCGCCGCGATCTCCTCTCCGAGACCCGAGTAGTCGGGGGTCTCCCAGAGCAGGGCCTCCGTGTCGATGTCCTTCACGTCGATCTCGTCGGCAGCATCCGCATCTCCGAGGTACTCCAGCACGGCGGGAATCAGCCGCACACCGTGGGGCTCACCCGCATCGCGAGGCAGCCAGTGCACCTCGACCCCGGCAGGCGCGTCGATGCGCAGGACGTCGGCCGGCGACGGCACCTCGATGAACGCGCAGCCTCGAAGGTCGCTGGGGGCGTCTTCGAGGATGCGCGCGATCGCGGGAGCCGCCGTCTCGTCACCGGCGAGGACGACCGACGTCGCGGTGCCCGGCTCGTACTCGGCGCCGCCGTGTGCGGCCGCGGCGACGCCTCGACGTGGTCCGACGACGAAGAGCTCCTTGCCGACCGCGGCCGCATCGGCCCAGCGCGACGCCGGGCCCGTGAGTCCGGGCGCCAGGTGCAGCACGAAATCGACATCGAGCTCGGTGCCCGCATCCGTCACCCGCAGGTCACGCACCGAGTAGGTGCGCATGGATCCGCGGTCCTCCTCGGGGACGGCGAGGAAGGAACCCCACCAGTCGTCGGTCTCACGATCGAGATCGGGGAGGATGCCGGATGCCGGCGGGAACACGATCTTGATCCGGGAGTCGAAGACGTCACCCGGCGTTGCGAACTCGAGAAGATCGTCGCCGCCGAACGTGATCCGCACGAAGTTCGGCGACACCCGTTCGACCCCGCGCACCTCGGCGCGAGCGAGCACGTAGGTGGGGCGTTCGGTCGTGGTCTCAGCGGACATGATGCCTTCCGATCGGGGTGACCATCGGCTTCCCGGAGACCGGGTCGATGGTGATCTGGTTCGCGAGGTCGAAGACCTCTTCGACGAGCTGGGCGGTCACGACATCCTGCGGAGCGCCGGTGGCGTGCACCCTGCCCTCCTTCATCGCGACGAGCTCGTCGGAATACCTCGCGGCGAGGTTGAGGTCATGCAGCACCATCACGATCGTGGTGCCGCGCGAGACGCTGAGGTCGGTGAGCAGATCGAGGACCTCGACCTGGTGAGCGACGTCGAGGAACGTGGTCGGCTCGTCGAGCAGCAGGATGTCGGTCTCCTGCGCGAGCGCCATGGCGATCCACACGCGCTGACGCTGGCCGCCCGAGAGCTCGTCGACGCTGCGGTCGGCGAGTTCCGTGGTGCCGGTGGCGGCCAGAGCATCCGCGACGACCTCGTAGTCGTGAGCGCTCCAGCGAGCCAGCATCTTCTGATGCGGATGCCGACCGCGGCCGACGAGATCCGCGACGGCGATGCCCTCGGGCGCGACGGGCGACTGGGGCAGCAGGCCGAGGATGCGCGCGACCTCCTTGGTGGGGCGCGCGTGCACAGACTTGCCGTCGAGCACGACCTGACCCGCCGTCGGCGAGAGCAGACGCGCGAGCGAACGCAGCAGGGTCGACTTGCCGCATCCGTTCGCGCCGACGATCGTGGTGATCTTGCCCGGCGCGATCGCGAGGTCGAGGCCGTCGATGATCGTCCGGTCGCCGTAGGCGAGAGTGACGGACTCCGCCGTCAGAGTGTGCGCCTCGGTCACAGGGAGCCTCCCGAGCGGTTCGTGCGGATGAGCAGGTAGATGAGGTACGGAGCGCCGAGCACGCCGGTGATCACGCCGACCGGGTAGCGCTCGCCGAACGCGAACTGACCGATCAGGTCGCCTCCGAGCACGAGCACAGCGCCGATGAATGCGCTGGGGACGAGCAGGTTCGCTCCCGGCCCCGTGATGCGGGCCGCGATCGGACCCGCCATGAACGCCACGAACGCGATGGGGCCGGTCGCGGCGGTGGCGAACGCCAGCAGTGCGACTGCGCCGAGGATGAAGAGCAGACGAGTCGTGTTGACCCGCACCCCGAGACCGGATGCCGAATCGTCGCCGAGCTGCATCGCCCCGAGCGCCCTGCCCTGCAGGAGCATCAGCGGCACGATGATGACGGCGGCGATCGCGAGCGGCATCACGCGTTCCCACGAGGCGTTGTTCAGGCTTCCGGTGAGCCACTGCATCGCGGTCTGGATGTCCCAGTTCGCCGCCCTCGACAGCATGTACGAGATGATGCTCTGCAGCATCGCCGCGACACCGATGCCGATCAGGATCAGTCGAGTGCCCGCGAAGCCGTTCTTGATCGACAGCAGGTAGATGACTCCTGCCGTGACGATCGCACCGCCGAGCGCGAGCAGCGAGACGATCGGCCCGTTGAGCGACAGCACGATGATGCCGAACACCGCTGCGGCGCCGGCGCCGTTCGAGATGCCGATGATGTCGGGCGAGGCGAGCGGGTTGCGCAGCAGCGTCTGGAACGAGACGCCGGCGATGCCGAACGCGAAACCCGCGAGGATCGCGAGCACCGCGCGGGGCAGGCGCAGCTCGCCGACGGTGAACGACGCCCCCGGCACGGTCTCGCCGAGGATCACGCGGATCACCTCGTCGAGCGGATAGAACGTGTTGCCGATCATGAGCGCCACGGCGAACAGCACGAGCAGCAGCGCACCGAGCACGATCGTGGCCGTGGCGTGGCGGCGGTGGCGCGAACGGCGGCCCGCGACGAGCGCGGCGACCTCGTCGCGGGTGCGGTCGGATGCTGCGGGAGTGTGGGCGGCAGCCCGGTCGATGGTGCTCACAGTTCACGCACCTTCTGACGACGGACGATCCAGATGAAGAACGGGGCGCCGATGATGGCGGTGATGATGCCGACCTGGATCTCCTCCGAGGTCGGCGCGATGACACGGCCGACGATGTCGCTCGCGAGCAGCAGGGCGGCGCCGGCCATGGCCGAGAACGGCAGCAGCCAGCGGTGGTCGGTGCCGATCAGCATCCGGCAGACATGCGGGATCACGAGACCGACGAATCCGATGGGCCCGGCGATCGCGGTGGCTGCTCCGGCGAGGATCACGGCGCCGACCGCCGACATGAGGCGCGTGCGGAAGACGTGCTCGCCGAGTCCCTTCGCCATGTCGTCGCCGAGAGCGAGGGAGTTCATGCCCCGGGCGCTGGCGAAGCAGATCAGTGCGCCGAGCGCGAGCACCGGGGCGGTGATCGCGATGCGCGGCCACTCGGCACCGCCCACTCCGCCGATCTGCCACGACTGGAACGCCTGCAGCAGGTCGACGCGCGGCAGCATGACGGCGCTGATGAGCGAGGCGAAGGCGGCCGAGGTGGCGGCACCGGCGAGCGCGAGCTTGAGGGGCGTGGCACCGCCGCGTCCGAGCGAGCCGACGGTGTAGACGAACGCCGCGGCCAGGGCGGCGCCGATGATCGCGAGTGCCATCTGGCTGTAGGCGTCGGTGAGACCGAGGAAGGCGAGGCCGAACACGACGGCGAGCGAAGCGCCGTTCGAGACGCCGAGGATGCCGGGGTCGGCGATCGGGTTGCGGGTGACCGCCTGCATCGTCGCGCCGGAGAGTGCGAGCGCTGCACCGACGAGGATCGCGAGCACCGTGCGCGGAAGGCGCTTGATGATCGCCGCCTGGGCGAGGGTGTCATCCTGCCCCGCGAGGGCGGCGAAGATGTCGTCGATGCTCACGGAGCGCACGCCGAAGCAGATCGACAGGATGCAGAGCACGAACAGCACTCCCAGGCCGACGAGCAGCCAGAGCGTGCGCGCCCATGCCGGGCGTCGCAGATCTGCGACGCCCGGCAGGGGAACGGTGACAGCGGTCACGGGAATTCAGTGTGCGAAGGTGACGCCGACGGTCACTTCGCGGCGAGCGGTGCTGCCAGCAGGCCGAGGTAGTCGGACAGGCCCCACTGGATCGACAGCGGCGACGGGTTCGCCGAGGCCGCGATCGGGGTGGAGTCGGGCAGGATCACGATGTTGCCGGCGGCGATCGCGGGGATCTTCGACAGCAGCGGGTCGGCCTGCATGGTGGCGATGAGCGAGTCGTCGCCGTAGGTCACGAAGACATCGACGTCGTCGAAGGTGTCAGCCTCTTCGGAGCTCACAGAGAGGTAGAACTCCTTGCTGTCTGCGTTCTCCTCGACGATCGACGGAAGCGGAAGACCCAGGTCGTCGTGCAGGTAGCCGGGGCGCGTGTCGATCGCGGTGTAGTAGCCGACCTGGCTCAGGTCGCTCGGGTCGACGTAAGCGAACAGCACTTTCTTGTCCTTGAGGGCGCTGTTCTCCTCGAGGGCGGCCTCGGCGTCGGCGTGCAGCTCTTCGATGAGGGCGTCACCCTCCTCCTCGAGGCCGAGCGCCTTCGAGTTCATCTCGATCATGTCGTCGACCGGGGTGCCCCAGGCGACCTCGGGGTAGGCGACGACCGGTGCGATCTTCGAGAGCTGGTCGTACTCCTCCTGCGTCAGACCCGAGTACGCCGCGAGGATGACGTCGGGCTGCGTGTCGGCGACGGCCTCGTAGTCGATGCCGTCGGACTCGTCGAACAGCACGGGCTCTTCGCCGCCGAGCTCGTCGAGCTTGTCCTCGACCCAGGGGAGGATGCCGTTGTCGTCGTCGTCGCCCCACGTGGCCTTGCTCATGCCGACCGGGACGATGCCGAGAGCGAGGGGAACCTCGTGGTTCGCCCAGGCGATCGTCGCGACGCGCTCGGGCTTCTCCTCGATCGTGGTCTCGCCGAACACGTGCTCGATCGTGACGGGGAAGGCACCGTCATCGGCGGGGTTGCCGCCGGCGGAGTCGGAGTTCGAGTCGGTCGACGACGTCGCGCAGGCCGTGAGGCCGACGGCCAGAGCCGCGGCGACACCGGCGGCGATGAGACGAGAGGTGCGCACAGGCGTTCCCTTCGGGTTGGGATGAGGGGGTGCGGCGCGGAGGGGCGCCAAGGCTTTGGTAAGCCTGGCCTAATCTAACAGAAAGTTAGGCAAGCCTCATCTTGGGCCCCTAGCCCGGGCGGCATCCTCGCCTCTCGTGCGGGGTCGACATCGCACCGCATCCGCCCGATGTGGAGGGGCACGGGCACGGGCACGGGCAGAAAGTACCCGGACATGCAGAAAGCCGGCCGGATCCGTGAGGATCCGACCGGCTTCAGGAAGCCTATGCGCGCTCAGAGAGCGCGGATGTTCGCAGCCTGCATGCCCTTGGGGCCACGCTCAGCGTCGAATTCGACCTTCTGGTTCTCACGAAGCTCCTTGAAACCGGAGCCGGTGATTGCCGAGTAGTGGGCGAAGAGGTCGTCCGTGCCGTCATCGGGAGCGATGAAGCCGAAGCCCTTTTCCGCGTTGAACCATTTCACAGTGCCAGTGGCCATGTGTTTTCTACTTTCTGTTTTCAAACGGCCGCTTGCGCGGCCCGCGCCGTGACGGAACGTCCGACATACGCGCCTGCTCAACGTACCACGGCAGGCTGACCGGTGTCCCGGAAGTTCGGATTCTTCTGAAGAACAGCCGCCTCGGTGCGGGTGCTCACCCCGAGTTTGCGCAGCACGGCCGACACGTGGACGCTCACCGTCTTGACGCTGATGAAGAGCCGCTCCCCGATCTGGCGGTTGCTCAGACCCTCGGCGATCAGCTCGAGCACCTGCCGCTCGCGGGCGGTGAGCGGGTCGGCATCCGGTTCGACGCCGGCGGTGCCGGATGCTGCGGTGCCGGATGCGGTGCCGGATGCTGCGGCGAGGCCAGCCGCCGCTTGGAAACCACCGACGATCCGCCCCAGGGGAACGTGGCCGAGGCGCTCCGCCTGGCGCATCGCGGCCGAGAGCACGGCGCTCGCCTCCCCTCGGTCTCCTGCGTCGACGAGTGCGCGAGCGAGAGCCAGACGCGTGGTCACCGCGAACGTCACGGGCACATCGCGGTCGTCTGCGTGCTCGACCGCCTGGCGCAGGGCTGCGACGGACGGGAAGAGGAATGCCTCGAGGATCGTCTCCCACCTGTCGCCTCGCAGCTGCGAAGGTTGGGCGCGCCACGCGTCGCGCACGTCTGCGACCGCCGCCTCGACCTCGACGCCGGATGCCCGCAGCTCGGCGATGAACCATGCCGCCTCGAGCAGCAGTCGACGCTGATGCAGGGACACCGGCCCCTGATCGGCGAGCATCGCCCTGACCTCACCGAGAGCACCCGCGAGGTCGCCCCGCCCCTCGGCGACGGCCACGCGCATCATGACCTCGTCGTACCAGATCTGACGTTCGACCCGACCGGTCACCTCGAATGCGGGGTGCCACTCGCGAAGGATCTCGGCCGCCTCCTCGTGTCTGCCTCGCCAGGAGAGCACCCGCACGCGCGTCATCGTGGAGTACATGTGCGAGATGCGCAGGGTCCGCTGAGCGAGCTCGCGCGCCAGCATCCCCTCGACCCGTTCGATCTCGCCCATCTCGAGCAGTGGCACGGCCATGTTCTGCGTCATCAGCGCGCCCGTGGTGCGCTCGACGCCGAAAGCGCGCGCAGGCGCGAGCCCCTCTTCAGCGACCCTGACGGCATCGCGATAGCGCCCCAGCAGGCCGAGCAGATCCGAATAGTTGACCCGGTATCTCATCTCGGCGTTCGTGCCTTTGGCGAGCTGCAGGGCGAGCGCGTACTCGCGGTGCCCCGCGTCGAGGTCGCCGAGGTGCGCGCGGGCTCCGCCCCGGACGTTCGCGGCGATCGATGCCTCGTCGTCCGACCCGGCGCGCGCGGCCCGCTCGCCCGCCTCCGCGGCCAACGCGATCGCCTCGTCGAGTCGCCCCGAGATCATGTAGCGACTGGCGAGCTGGTTCAGCACCGAGGCGCGCAGCCGGTCGTCGTCGACGCCCGCCTCGAGGATCTCGAGCGCCTGCTGCAGCAGCGGGACCGCGCCGGCGCGGCCGAGGTTCATCGTGTAGTACGCCTTGTCGCGCAGCAGCCGGGCGTGCATGCGGGGGTCGACCGTCGTCGGATCGACCTCGGCGAGCGCGAGGTCGACCACGGCGAGCGCCCGTTCTCCGTCTCCCGCGTTGCGCAGCACGGAACCGAGAGTGCGCAGCACCTCGAGGCGCGCCACACCCACGACGGCCTCGGCATCCGGCACCTGGATCCACAGGTCGAGGGCGAGCTCGCCGAAGCGGGCAGCGCTCGCGAAGGCGAACCGCGACTTGGCGTCGGCCATCGCGGTGACGGCCGCGGCGAGCGCTCGCCGGTCGTCTTGCGCGAGCTGCCAGTGATAGGCGAGCGCGGCGGAGTCGGCGGTTTCGGCCCCTGAGCAGTTCTCCTCGAGCGCCTCGGCATACGCCCGATGCAGCCGCGCTCTCTCGCCCGGGAGCAGATCGTCGTGCACGGCTTCGCGCAGCAGCGCATGCCGGAACCGGTAGTCGTCGTCGACCACGACGAGGATGCCGCTGAGCGTCGCCTCGCGGATCGCCTCGTCGAGGCGGGCTTCGGGCAGACCCGCGAGGCGGGTGACGAGCGGGTGGGTCAGCGGACGCTCGGCTCCCGAGACGACCTGCACCACCCGCCGGGCGTCATCGCTGAGACGGTCGAATCGGGCGAGCAGCAGGTCGCGCAGACTGCCGGGCAGGGGACCGGTCGAGCACCCGGCGAGCTCTTCGACGAAGAAGGGCACGCCCTCGGCTCGATCGTGGATGCGATCGAGCGCCGCGTCTGTCACGGGCTGCCCGGTGAGCGATTCGACGAGCGCACGGACAGCCGAGGTGTCGAGCCGATCGATCGCGACCCTCTCGAGCAGACGCGCGCGTGTGGACTCGCCGATGAAGCGGCTCACGGCATCGCCGCGTCGCACGTCGTCGGAGCGGCAGGTCAGGATCAGGAGGATGCGGCCGTGCCCGAGGGTGCGCAGCAGGAAGGAGAGCAGCGCCAGGGTCGACTCGTCAGCCCAGTGCAGGTCTTCGACGACCAGCACCTGCGGCGCGTGTTCGGCGGCCGCCTCGATGAGCGCCGCGATCGCATCGCGCAGGCGGTCAGGGCTGGTCTGCGATCGCTCAGTGGGGTTGAGCTCGGGCAGCAGCATGCCCAGCGCCTCGACGCCGACGCCGATCTCCTCCCGCACCCGGTCGGCGCCCATGCTCGCGACGATCGACCGGAGGATGCCGGCGAGCGGCCCGAAGGGCGTGCGCGACGCCCCGAGATCGAGGCACCAGCCGACATGCACGTCTGCGCGGTTCGCCACCTCGGTGCTGAACTCGCGCAGCAGTCGCGACTTGCCGATGCCCGCCTCACCCTCGATGAGCGCGGCCACCGGGACCCCGTCGACCGCTCGCCGGAACAGCTCGCGGATGGTCGCGAGCTCGGTCTCTCGGCCGACCATCGCGGCGCTGGGAGCGGACGGGGGCATGAATTCATCGTGCCACTCCCCTCCGACATCCGGCGTCGCGCTGCCGTCTGCCCGCAGCGGAGCGACGGTCACCGGGCGGGTGCCGGTTCGCGGCCCGCCGATGCGCGGCGCTCGGGCTGCCGTGCAGCATCCGTCGCCGCGTCGCGCGATGCGTCGGTCGCGTGCAGCCGGCCGGCCAGACGCCGGACCGGGCCGGGCTGTCTGCGGACCAGCTGATCGCTGCGCTCCTCGATGACGCGACGGCGTTCTGCCGCGCGAGCGAGCTGCTCCTGGTAGAACTCGGTCGATCTGTAGGCGAGATACGGGTGCTCGAACATGACATCTCCTCGGTGTGCGATGTCCTCAGAATCCGCTCTGAGTCACCCCGACGACATCGGGAGGATGCCCTATCTTCCGTTCGTGAGTTCCCTAGTCGACGCCGGGCGTGCCGTCCTCCGGGCAGCGAAAGAGGTCCGAGCGGTGATGGGGGCACCACCGCTCGGACCTCAGCTCAGGGGTCGATCAGGCGTCGACGTCGCCGCGCCACGCACCGGTCTCGGTGCCGCGCTTCTCCATGAACTCCTTGAAGTTCTGGAGATCCTTCTTCACCGCGTGCGAGCCCGCGCCCACGAGCGAGCCGACCTTCTCGAGAAGCCCCTCGGGCTCCCAGTCGATCTGCACGGTCACGCGGCTCGTGAGGTCTTCGAGCTTGTGGAACGTCACGACGCCCGCATGCTCGGTCTCACCGCCGATGCTGTTCCACGCGACTCGCTCGTCGGGGTGCTGCTCGGTGATCTCCGCGTCGAACTCGCGCGTCGCGCCGCCGACGTTCACCTTCCAGCGGGTGTGGGTGTCGTCCAGCTGGACGATCGACTCCACCTCATCGAGGAACTGCGGGAAGCTCTCGAACTGCGTCCACTGGTTGTACGCCACGTCGATGGGAACGTGTACGTCGATGGTCTCGATGATCTGCACCATGTGATGCTCCTCACTGTTCGTCGGTCGTGTCATCCCATTCAGCGGCGTTCGACGACTCTTGGCGACGGGGTTGACATCTCCCCTGACGGCACTCGCTAGCCGAGTAGCGTTGCAGGCATGCGCATCCACGCCGCGATCCGCGCCTCGAAGCGCTCACCCCTGCTGCAGGTGGTGAAGTCCGCCGCGGCGACGATCGCCGCATGGATGCTCGCGGGATGGGTGGTTCCGGGACAGCTCCCCGTCTTCGCCGCGATCGCCGCTCTGCTCGTCGTGCAGCCCAGCGTCAACCAGTCGCTGTCGAAGGCGCTCGAACGCAGCATCGGCGTGATCGTCGGCGTGGTGATCGCGGTGGCCCTGGGCCTTCTCCTGGGGTCACCGAGCTGGATCGTGCTGCTCGCCATCGTGGTGGCCATGCTCGTCGCGTGGGCCTTCCGGGCGACGCCCGGAACCGGCAACCAGGTGGCCATCTCGGCGATGCTCGTGCTCGCGCTGGGCTCGACTCCCGACTATGCGATCGCGCGCATCTTCGAGACCCTGATCGGCGTGGTCATCGGCATCGTCGTGAACGCCCTGATCGTGCCGCCCGTGCTGGTCGCCCCGGCCCGACGCGATCTCGGGCTGCTGGGCAGCGAGCTCGCCTCGAGCCTCGACCGACTCGCCGATGCGCTGCCCGAACCCCAGACTCCCGCCACGCTGCATCAGCTCATGCTCGAAGCCAGACTGCTGCGCCCGATGAAGGACGCGGCAGAGGCATCCATCGCTGCGGGTGAGGAATCCCTCACTCTGAACCCGCGCCGGTCGACGCACCGTGAAGAGCTCGTCGAGATGCGCGCACTGCTCGAACGGCTGACGCCCATCGTGACGCAGACCATCGGGATGACGCGCGCCTACTTCGACCACTACGACGACTCCATCGGGGAGGAGCCGGCCGTCACAGCCATCGCGGAGCAGCTGCGGCGCGCAGGGCACGATGTGCGACTGGCTGTGCAGATCGCCGACGTGTCCCCGGAGCCCGAGACACTGACCTCGGCGATCCCGGCACTGACCGCCCCTCTCGTCATCCGGCCGCCCTCGTCGACGCACTGGATCCTCATCGGGTCGCTGATGGAGGACCTCAGGCGCATCCGGGCGGAGCTCGTCGACGAGGAATGACAGGGCGACGCGGCGGCGCCGGTCAGTCCTGCTCGGGGTCGTCGGCGAGCACGTCGCCGTCGTCGTCGTCGCTCTCGTCGCCCGAGCCGGAGGGGACGACCGTCGGCGGCTCTCCCTTGTTGTCCTCGGCGCCGAGGTTGTCGTTCTCCTCGGGGCCGGGCGACGGCTCCGTGCTGATGTCGTTGCGGTCGGTGCTGATGTCGTCGCTGTCGCGAGTCATGGCATTTTCCCTTCGTCGGAGTTCGATCTCCTGCGAGGTTAGGGCCGCATGCCCGCAGAAAGCCCGGGCCTTGACAAGCGCTCCGGGCCTACCCTGGTGACATGTCCGACATGACCGTTCCCGAGGCTCTGGCCGAGCTCGCCGCCCTCGAGGATCCGAAGATGCGCGCCGCGAACGAGAAGCGCGGCGACGACCACGGCATCAATCTCAGCCGCATGCGCACCCTCGCGAAGCGCATCAAGACAGACCAGCCCCTGGCGAAAGAGCTGTGGGCGACAGGCGACACCGCCGCCCGGCTGCTGGCGCTGCTGATCTGCACGCCGCGCGCGTTCACCGCCTACGAGCTCGACGCGATGCTGCGACAGACTCAGGCCCCCAAGGTCAACGACTGGTTCGTGAACTACGTCGCGAAGAAGACCCCCCTCGCGGAAGAGCTGCGGCTGCGCTGGTTCGACGACTCCGACCCGACCGTCGCCGCGGCCGCATGGTCGCTCACGACGGTGCGCGTCGCGAAGGATGCCGAGGGCCTCGACCTCGATCACCTGCTCGATCTGATCGAGCGCGATCTGCAGAACGCGCCCTCGCGGTTGCAGTGGGCGATGAACGAGACGCTCGCCAACATCGGCATCTTCCACCCGGCGCTGCGGTCCAGGGCGCTCGAGATCGGTGAGCGCCTGCAGGTGCTCGCCGACTACCCCACCGCGCCCGGCTGCACCTCGCCGTTCGCGCCGATCTGGATCGGCGAGATCGTGCGGCGGCGCGAGGGCTGAGACCCGACGCGAGGGCTGATCCCCGCATCCGGCGACTCAGCCCTGCGTCCCGCGACTCAGCCCTGCGTCCGTCAGCGAGCGCTGCCGACTGCGGCCCGCGGTGCCGTCAGCATCGCTTCGGCGTCGGTGAACTCCTTCTCGATGTCGTCGTTGCGCGTGTAGGTGACGAGGCTCACCACGACGGCCGCGACGAACGCGAACACGAACGCGGGGAGCAGCTCGTACAGGTCGGTGTCGAGGGCCTTCCAGACGAACACCGTGACCGCTCCGACGAACATGCCCGCGAGAGCACCCCAGTTCGTGAGCTTGCGCCAGAACAGGCTGAGCAGGATGATCGGGCCGAACGCGGCACCGAATCCTGCCCAGGCGAACGACACGAGCCCGAGGATCGAGTCGTTCGGCGTGATCGCGAGGATGATCGCGATGATCGCGACGACGAGCACCGCCAGGCGGCCCAGCAGCACCAGCCGCTTGTCGGACGGCGGGGTCTTGCGCACCACCTTGTAGAGGTCCTCGACCAGCGCAGACGAGCACACGACCAGCTGGCTCGACACGGTGCTCATGATCGCCGCGAGCACGGCCGCCAGCACGAGTCCGGCGACGAACGGATGCAGCAGCGTCTGCGACATCAGCAGCACCACGGTCTCGGGGTTGTCGAGGGTGATGCCCTGCTGCGCCATGTAGGCGATGCCGACGAGGCCCGAGATGATCGCGCCGAACATCGAGACGACCATCCAGGAGATGCCGATGCGACGCGCGCTCTTCGCCTCCTGCGGCGAGCGCAGCGCCATGAAGCGCACGATGATGTGCGGCTGCCCGAAGTACCCGAGGCCCCACGCCAGGGCCGAGGCGATGGCGAGGAAGGTGCCGCCGGTGACGGCCCCTCCGCCGAGCAGCGACAGGAATCCCTCTCCGGCGTTCTCGGTGATGAGCGTCGACGTCTCCTCGAGTCCGCCGATCGCGATGACGGCGGCGACCGGCACGACGATCAGCGCGATCACCATCATCAGCCCCTGCACGACGTCGGTGAGGGAGGCCCCGAGGAATCCGCCGAAGAGCGTGTACAGCAGCGTGATGCCGCCGACCAGCAGCATCCCGAACAGGTAGTCGCCGTTGAACGAGCTCTCGAAGAAGACGCCGGCGGCGACCATGCCCGACGAGATGTATAGCGTGAAGAACACCAGGATGATGAGCCCCGAGACGATGCGCAGCGACCGGCTGGTGTCGCGGAGCCGGTTCTCGAAGAAGCTCGGGATCGTGATCGAGTTGCGAGACACCTCGGTGTAGGCGCGAAGCCGTGGGGCCACCAGCAGCCAGTTGAGGTAGGCGCCGATCGTCAGCCCGATCGCGATCCAGGCCTCGATCAGTCCAGCGGCGTAGATCGCGCCGGGAAGACCCATCACGAGCCAGCCCGACATGTCGGCCGCACCGGCGCTGATCGCGGCGACCCACGACGGCAGGTTGCGTCCGCCGAGCATGTAGTCCTCGTGGTCGGAGGTGCGCTTGTAGGCGAAGTATCCGATGAGCAGCATGCCGGCGAAGTACAGCCCGAGCGCCCCGTACAAGAAGATCTGATCGGACATCGTCGTCCCTTTTCCGCGGTGCCGATCACCGCTCGGTACCGATGATCTCAAGGCGGACGCTGTGGTCCGGGCGCGCCACGCAGCGACCGCTGGTTACGCTGAAGCCATGAGCACGCACATCGCCGCACAGCCCGGTCAGATCGCCCCCGTCGTCCTGTTCCCCGGCGATCCGCTGCGGGCGAAGTGGATCGCCGAGACCTTCCTCGACGACGCCGAGCTGTACTCCGAGACCCGCGGGATGCTGGGCTTCACCGGCACCTGGGAGGGCCACCGCGTCTCGGTGCAGGGTTCGGGCATGGGTCAGCCGTCGATGGCCATCTATGCGACCGAGCTGTTCGAGGAGTACGACGTGCAGACGATCGTTCGCGTCGGCTCGTGCGGGGCGCTGACCGAGAAGCTGCAGGTGCGGGACATCATCATCGCGAACGGCGCCTGCACCGATTCGGGCATCAACAGGGTGCGCTTCCACGGACTCGACTACGCACCTGTCGCGGACTTCGGACTGCTGCGCGCGGCGGTCGAGGCGAGCGAGGCCGAGCCCCTGGACTCGGCCGTCCACGTCGGTCTGCTGTTCTCGAGCGACCAGTTCTACAGCAGCCGGCCCGAGCTGACCGAGCCGTTCGTGCAGCACGGCGCCCTCGGAGTGGAGATGGAGGCCGCGGGGCTGTACACCCTCGCCGCGTACCACGGGCGTCGCGCTCTGGCCATCTGCACGGTGTCGGATCACATCGTCACCGGCGAGCAGACCACCGCTCAGGAGCGCGAGCAGACCTTCGGCGACATGATCCGCATCGCGCTGCGCGCCGCGACGTCCGTCTGAGTCGTTGCGGGCCGGCCGGCGCGCTCGCTTGCAGGCTCACTCGCTCGCTCGCTCCCTTGCAACGAAGGAGATCTCACGCTGCGAAGGACCGCATCCAGCATCCGCTCCTGCACAGCATGTGTTCCCCTTCGCAGGAGGTGCCCCGCCGGAGGTGGGATGATCGACAGACCATGCCTGCGATCCTCGACCACACGACGCTGACCGACGGATCCGATGCGGATGCCGTCTACACGGCGTTCGTCGAATGGGCCGAGTCGACCGGCATCAGCCTCTACCCCGCCCAGGACGAGGCGGTCATCGAGATCGTCTCCGGCAACAACCTGATCCTGTCGACGCCCACCGGCACCGGCAAGTCGCTCGTCGCGGTCGGCGCGCATTTCGCCGCGCTCGTCGAGGGGCGCCGCTCGTTCTACACCGCCCCGATCAAGGCGCTCGTGAGCGAGAAGTTCTTCTCCCTCGTCGACGTCTTCGGCGCCTCGAACGTCGGCATGATCACGGGCGACTCCTCGGTCAACCCGGATGCCCCGATCATCTGCTGCACGGCCGAGATCCTCGCGAACCTCGCACTGCGCCAGGGCACGGATGCCGCGGTGCATCAGGTCGTCATGGACGAGTTCCATTTCTATGCCGACCCCGACCGCGGATGGGCCTGGCAGGTACCGCTGCTCGAGCTGCCGCAGGCGCAGTTCATCCTCATGTCGGCCACCCTGGGCGACGTGTCGCAGCTGTCGAGCGACCTCACCCGCAGGACCGGCCGTGACACGGCATCCGTCACCGGCGTCGAGCGCCCGGTTCCGCTGCACTACTTCTATGAGACGACGCCGATCCACGAGACGATCGACGACCTGCTGGGCACGGGCCAGGCGCCGATCTACGTCGTGCACTTCTCGCAGGCCGCTGCGATGGAGCGGGCCCAGGCCTTGTCGAGCACGAAGGTCGCCACGCGCGAGCAGCGCGACGAGATCGCGGCCCTGATCGGCGGTTTCCGCTTCACGACCGCCTTCGGCAAGACCCTCTCCCGCTTCCTCCGCGCGGGCATCGGCGTGCACCATGCCGGGATGCTCCCGAAGTATCGACGTCTGGTCGAGCAGCTCGCCCAGCGAGGTCTGCTGCGCGTGATCTGCGGCACCGACACGCTCGGCGTCGGCATCAACGTGCCGATCCGCACGGTGCTGCTGACCGCTCTGACCAAGTTCGACGGCACCCGGATGCGGCAGCTCAGCGCCCGCGAGTTCCACCAGATCGCCGGGCGGGCGGGCCGCGCGGGCTTCGACACGGCCGGCACCGTCGTCGCCCAGGCTCCGGAGCACGAGAGCGAGAACGTCGCCGCGATCAAGAAGGCCGGCGACGACCCGAAGAAGAAGCGCAAGATCGTGCGCAAGAAGGCTCCCGATGGCTTCGTCTCGTGGGGCGAGCCGTCGTTCCGCAAGCTGATCGACGCCGAGCCCGAGACCCTCACCTCGCACATGCAGATCACGAGCGCCATGATGCTCAACGTGATCGGGCGCGGCGGCGACGTCTTCGGCAACATGCGTGCACTCGTCTACGACAACCACGAACCTCGCAAGCGTCAGCGTGAGCTCGCTCTGCGCGCCATCGGCATCTACCGCACGCTGCTCGAATCGGGCGTCGTCGAGCAGACGGCCGACGGCGAGATCCGCCTGACCGTCGATCTGCAGCCGAACTTCGCCCTGAACCAGCCGCTGTCTCCGTTCGCTCTCGCCGCCTTCGAACTGCTCGACCGCGACCCCGCTGCCGGCACCGGAACCGGGTCGTATGCCCTCGACATGATCTCGATCGTCGAGTCGACGCTCGATGATCCGCGGGCGATCCTCGGACAGCAGGAGTTCCTGGCACGGGGCGAGGCCGTCGCCGTCATGAAGCGCGAGGGCATCGAGTACGACGAGCGCATGGAGCTGCTCGAGGAGATCACATATCCGAAGCCTCTCGACGAGCTGCTGACCGCCGCGTTCGAGACGTTCAGCGCCGCGCAGCCGTGGATCCGCGACTTCGAGCTGCATCCGAAATCCGTCGTCCGCGACATGTACGAGCGAGCCATGTCGTTCGGGGAATATGTCGCGTACTACAAGATCGCACGGTCGGAGGGCGTCGTGCTGCGCTACCTCTCCGACGCCTATCGGGCGGCCTCGCAGACCATCCCCGAAGAGGCGAAGGACGAGGATCTCCGCGACCTGATCGAGTGGTTGGGCGAGCTGGTGCGCCAGGTGGATTCGAGCCTGCTCGACGAGTGGGAGGAGCTGGTCAACGGCGTGCTCCACGGCCCGGACGACGAGCCGATCGTTCCGCCGGCGCCGAAGAGACTGACATCGAACGTCCGCGCCTTCCGCACTCTCGTGCGCAACGAGCTGTTCCGTCGGGTGCAGCTGGCCGCCCGCGAGGACGTCGCCGCCCTCGCCGAACTCGACCCGACCTTCGGTGCCGACGCCTGGTCGGATGCGCTCGACGGATACTTCGCCGATCACGACGAGATCCTCACGGGCGCGAACGCCCGCAGCTCTCAGCTGCTGCTCCTGACCGAGGGTGCGACGGAGTGGACCGTCCGTCAGATCCTCGACGACCCGGCGGGCGACCACGACTGGGGCATCTCGGCCACCGTCGACCTCGCCGCCTCCGACGAAGAGGGCGCGGCCGTGGTCACCGTGACGGGCGTCGACCGCCTCTAGGCGACCCGCTCGAGGCCGGCCCTCCGGCGCGCACCGTCACCGCCTGGCACCTCAGCGGCTCGCACGAGGCGCGACACGAGGTCGACGTACGACACATCGGCCGCCGCGAACATGCGCGGCGCCTGCGAGGCCGCGGTGAGCCCCGGCATCGTGTTGACCTCGTTCAGCACCGGGCCCTCGGCGGTGAGGAAGAAGTCCATCCTGGCGACCCCGGCGCATCCGAGGGCGTCGAACATGGTCAGCGCCGCACGCGTGAGCGAGGTCGACTCGGCCGTCGACAGCTGCGCGGGCACGGTGAATCGCGCGCTGCCGTCGTACTTCGTGGCGGTGTCGAAGAGGCCGGCGGCGTGGATCTCGAGCGGCGGCGCCGCCCAGCGCACGCCACCGGCTTCGCGCAGGACGGCGACATCGATCTCCCTCCCCTGCACGACCTCTTCGATGAGGATGCGGCGGTCGAACCGCGCCGCCTCGCGGAGCGCCGGCCCCAGTTCATGCTCTCCCCGCACGAGCGAGACGCCGTAGCTCGAACCGGCCGACACCGGCTTCACCACCACGGGCCCCTCGAACTCGGCATCGCCGCAGTCCGCCGCATCGACGACGCGTCCCCGTGCCGTGCGCAGCCCTGCCGCTTCGGCGACGAGCTTGGTGGCCCACTTGTCCATGCCGATGGCGCCGGCCCGCGGACCCGATCCGACCACGCGCGCCCCTGCGAGACCGCACAGTGCCGCGAGTGCTCCGTCCTCCCCCAGGGGTCCATGCACGGCGGGGAATACGACGTCGCAGTCGGCGAGGAGCGGCATCGCGAGAGCGAGGGATCCGGCGGCGGTGGCACCCTCCGAGACGCCCGCCACCTCCCACACGCCCTGCCGCGAGATCGTCACCGTGCTCACGTCGTATCCCCCGAGCCGCAGGGCCTCTGCGACCGCTGCCGCAGAGGCGAGCGACACCTCGTGCTCGGCGTTCTGCCCTCCCCCGATCACCAGCACTCTCATGCGATGGCTCTCTCGACGCGGGAGCCGATGCCCGTCACGACGGTGTGCGGGATGCTCCCCGCCCACCGCGCCCACTCCTGCATCCTCGGCACCGCGCCCCCCTCGGGTCCGAAGACCACCGCCGTGGTGCCCCTCGGCATCGAGAGGTCACCCGTGTCGATCACGATCTGATCCATCGACACGCGACCGACGATCGGGCACCGGATGCCGTCGACCGCCACCCCTGCGCCCGCACCGAGCTCCCGCGGGATGCCGTCGGCATACCCGACCCCGATCACGCTCAGATGCGAGGTGCGCGTCGTCACATATGCGCCGCCGTAGCCGATCGCGGTGCCCGCCGGCACGACACTGCTGTGCACGACCGATGCCGTCAACCGCGCCGCCCCCTGCAGCGGCACCGTCTCCGACGGATCGATGCCGACCAGCCCGGCGCCGACCCTGACCATGTCGAAGTGCGTGGCGGCATCCGTCAGCGTCCCGGACGTCGCCGCGAGATGCACGAGCAGAGGACCGAATCCGGCACGCAGCACGGCATCCCTCGCCTGTCGCATCCGGAGCACAGCGGGCGCGTTCTTCGCCGGGTCGGCGGCGTCGGCGTCTGGCAGGTGCCCCATCACCCCGACGACGTCGATGCGTGCACGACCCGAGTCGCGGCCCGTGCGAGCCACCCGCAGCAGCTCGGCCCAGTCCTCGAGCGGTACGCCGCCCCGCGACATGCCCGTGTCCATGTGCAGATGCACGCGAACGCACCCGTTCGGCAGCGCCGACGCATCCGCGATCAGCTGCCGCAGCTCCTCGACCGAGCCGACAGCCAGATCGACGCGATCCGCGACGACCTGCGCGACGTCGACCCCGGCGGGGTTGAGCCAGGCGAGGATCGGCACCTCGACACCCGCCGCACGCAGCGGGGCAGCATCCTCGGCATCCGTGATCCCGAGCCACTCGGCCCCGGTCGCGATCGCCGCGAGAGCGACGGTCACGGCGCCGAGGCCGTAGCCGTCGGCCTTGACGACCGCCATGATGCGGGCATCCGTGGCCGATCGGATCCGCTCGACGTTCGCTCCGATCGCGTCAGGGATCGTGTGCAATGTCGGCGGGTGAACGCGCGAGAGGGTGAGGCGTGGAGTGGTGAGCGCCGTGGTCATCGCTGCGTCCTGGGATCGGTGGTCGGGTCGTCGTACATCAGCGGGCACCCGTTCGCCGGGGCCGCCGGCCGCAGCTCGAAGTGCCAGCGCTCATTCGCGTAGATCTGGCAGAGGCCGAAGTCCGCGCCGTGGCGTGCCAGCCAGTCCTGAGCGGCGAGAGGGCCGAGGTCGACCGCGTCTCCCGATACGTGCTCGGAGTTCTCGGGGGTGGCGACCCAGCGCGCGGCCTCCTCTTCGGAGCCGTACTCGACGACCGCATCCTGACGCAGCACCTGCTGGTAGTCGGCCGACCGCCAGCCGCTGTTCACATGCATCCGCACGCCGTCGTGCTCGGCAGCGGATGCGGCAGCGCGCACGGCGGCGAGCAGGTCAGAGTCGAGATTCGTCACGGCGGGCGTGTCGTCGAACACCGAGACGGCGCCCTCCTCGCGGATCATCCCGTCCGCCTCGCTGAGGGACGACGGCGCGACGGTCGGCGCGACGGATGCCGACGCCAGAGACTGCTGACCGATCAGCACGACCGAGACCGTGAGAGCGACGGCGAGCAGGGCGGCACCGATGATCGCGGTGAGGCGTCGCCGTGAGGAGGTGGAGCGAGTGTTCATGTCCTCAGTCAAGAAGGAGGCGTGTTGCGACGACGTATGCGATTTCTCATATGCTCCCGATATGTCCGGGTGCGTAAGCTCTGAGCACATGGGAGCTGTGTCGTGCGTGTGCTGATCGTCGAGGACGAGCCCTATCTCGCGGAGGCTGTGCGAGACGGCCTGAGGCTCGAGGCGATCGCGGCGGACATCGCCGGCGACGGCGACACGGCCCTCGAGCTGCTCAGCATCAACTCCTACGATCTCGCGGTACTCGACCGCGACATCCCCGGTCCGTCGGGAGACGATGTGGCGAGGTCGATCGTGGCCTCGGGCAGCGGCATCCCGATCCTCATGCTCACCGCGGCCGATCGCCTCGACGACAAGGAGTCGGGTTTCGAGATCGGCGCCGACGACTATCTCACCAAGCCCTTCGAGCTGCGCGAGCTCGTGCTGCGCCTGCGGGCGCTCGACCGTCGTCGCCACCGCGCCAGGCCGCCCGTGCTCGAAGTCGCAGGGCTGCGTCTCGACCCGTTCCGCCGCGAGGTCTTCCGCGACGGCAAGTACGTGGCCCTGACGCGCAAGCAGTTCGCGGTGCTCGAGGTGCTCGTCGATGCGGGCGGCGGAGTCGTGAGCGCCGAGCAGCTGCTCGAGCGCGCGTGGGATGAGAACGCCGACCCGTTCACGAACGCCGTGCGCATCACGGTCTCGTCGCTGCGCAAGCGACTGGGCGAGCCGTGGCTGATCCTCACCGTCCCCGGCGTCGGCTACCGCATCGGAACGGATGCCGATGGCTGATCCCGTTCGGCCCGTGAGGCGCCGAGGCATGAGCGCCCGCTGGAAGCTCACGCTGAGCTATGCGGGCGTCGTGGTCGTGTCAGGCATCGGTCTGCTCGCGGCCGTCGCCGTATACCTGCTGCGGTATGTACCGGATGCCGCGATCATCGCCGACCGCTTCGTGCCGAACCGCTCGGACCTGATCCGCGCATTCATTCCGGCTGCGATCGTGATGATGCTCGTGCTGCTCGCGATCGGAATCGGCGGCGGATGGATCATCGCCGGACGGATGCTGGCCCCCCTCGACCGCATCGGACGGGCCGCGCAGCTCGCCGCGCAGGGGTCGCTGTCGCACCGGGTCGCCCTCGAGGGACCGCGCGACGAATTCCGTGATCTGGCCGATGTCTTCGACTCGATGCTCGAGCAGCTCGAGGCGCACATGGGCGAGCAGCAGCGGTTCGCCGCCAACGCCTCGCACGAGCTGCGTACCCCGCTCGCGATCTCGCAGGCGATGCTGGAGGTCGCCCGCAACGACCCCGACCGCGACGTCGACGCGCTGATCGACCGACTGCACGAGGTCAATGCGCGCGCGATCGAGCTGACCGAGGCCCTGCTGATGCTGAGCCGTGCCGAGCGCCGCGCGTTCACCCGCGAGCCGGTCGACCTGTCACTGCTCGCCGAGGAGTCGACCGAGACGCTCCTGCCGTCGGCCGAGCGACGTGGTGTGTCCATCGACGTCGGCGGTGACACCGCGAACGTGCTCGGATCCCCCGCCCTGCTCCAGCAGCTGATCACGAACCTGGTGCACAACGCGATCGTTCACAACCTGCCCGCAGGCGGCACGGTCATCGTGCGGACGCATGTTCTGCCGCAGGCGGTGGCGTTGGTGGTCGAGAACACGGGCGACGTGCTGCCCGCCCATCTCGTCGCCACGCTCGCGGAACCGTTCCAGAGAGGTGCCGACCGCACGCGCGGCGAGGATCACGGCGGTGTCGGCCTGGGCCTCGCCATCGTGCAGCGCATCGCCCAGGCGCATGACGGATCCCTCGTGCTCACCGCCCGGCACGGCGGGGGTCTGAACGTGACGGTGTGGCTGCGGCATCCGTTCCCCCGGCCCCTCGCCTGAGGCGGCGGTCGGTCGTCTGGAGGGCCGGGTCCTGCCCGGAGGTCCGGTTCCTGTGCCGTCTGCAGGACCGAGGCACGGATGCAGGACCAGAAACCGTGTTCTGACCCCGCATCCGTGCCCTGATCCTGCAGACGGGATGCCTGGAGGGGCGGGACCAGACGGGATGCCTGGAGGGGCGGGACCGCTCAGGATGCCGGGTCAGGCGACCTGGTCGCCCCGCAGTGCGGCGAGCTCGCGTCCGTACGTGCGCGCCGACTCCTCGGCGTTCTCCTTGAGCTCGCGGGCCGTGTCTGCGAAGGCGTCGAGAGCGGGGTTCACGCCGACCAAGGTGAACGGACGCTCGACGATGCGCAGGTCGAGGCCCCAGACGTCCTCGAGCACGCGGCGCAGCCATCCGGTGGAGTGGTCCCAGCCCTCCTTGGGCGTTCCGGGGGCGTAGTTGCCGCCGAGCACGGTGACGAGGGTCGCCGGCTTGCCGCGCAATGCGGTGCCCTGCGGGTCGATGCGGGCGTCGGTGTAGGCCAGGTCGAACCAGGTCTTGAAGTGCTGCGAGACGCCGTAGTTGTAGAGCGGCACGGCGAAGAGCAGCGCGTCGGCGCCGATCAGCTCGTCGGCGAACGTGGTGGCGAGGGCGCGCGCTGCGCGCTGAGCGTCGGTGCGCTCGGCGTCGTCGACGAATCCGCCGGTCACGGCATCCGCCCATGCCGTCGCGGGCACGGGGTCGGCGGCGAGGTCGCGGCGGGTGACCGTGGAGTCCGGGTGCGAGGCGGTCCACTCGGCTTCGACGAGGTCGGCGAGCGAACGGCTGGCGGACGACGCGGGCAGGATGCTGGCATCCAGGCGGAACAGGGACATGAGAAGTGCCTTTCGTTTTTCGTAGTCACTCTGTTTTTCTTAGCGACTGGCGTTAACGTAGCACAGGTATGATGGGCGCATGGCCGAGATCGACGAAGAGCGTCACGTCTGCGACGCCGCCGTCACACTGGCCTTCAGTGTGCTCGGCAAACGCTGGAACGGCATGATCGTCTCGTCGCTCGGCGGCGGTCCGTCGACGTTCGTCGCGCTGCGCCGCGGGGTGTCAGGCATCAGCGACACCGTGCTCTCCGACCGGCTGGCAGAGCTCGCCGAGGCCGGGCTCGTGGCCCGCGCGGTCGACGCCGGTCCGCCTGTCACGGTCTCGTACTCACTGACCGACAGCGGACGTGGGCTGCTGCCCATCCTCGATCAGCTCGGCACCTGGGCGTCCGAGAACCTCGAGATCCGCGCGCACTGACCGTCGCGCGCGGCCCAGGGTGGCGACCAGCACACCGTTCGCAGGACCGAAGCACGGACGCAGGACCAGATTCCCCGTCCCCTCCTGCAGACGGGATCTCACCCTGCAGACGGCACAGGTCCGGCGGTGCAGTCACGGCAGCCCGCAGCTCAGAGGCCGCCGACTCACCAGGGGCTGGGCTCGTAGTCCTTCAGGAACACGCCGTGAATGTCTTCGCCGGCCTCGCCGCGCACGATCGGGTCGTACACGCGGGCCGCTCCGTCGACGAGGTCGAGTGGGGCGTGGAAGCCCTCCTCGGCCAGGCGCACCTTGGTGAAGTGGGGGCGCTCGTCGGTGATCCAACCGGTGTCGACGGCGGTCATGAGGATGCCGTCGGTCTCGAGCATCTCGCCGGCGCTCGTGCGCGTCAGCATGTTCAGCGCCGCCTTGGCCATGTTCGTGTGCGGGTGACCGGGGCCCTTGTACCGGCGCGAGAACTGCCCCTCCATCGCCGAGACGTTGACCACGTACTTGCGGTTCGCCGACGAGGCCGCCATCGAGGCGCGCAGGCGACTGATCAACAGGAACGGCGCCGTCGTGTTGGCCAGCTGCACCTCGAGCATCTCGAGCGGATCGACCTGATCGATGGACTGCACCCAGCTGTTCGTGCGGTTGACGTCGGGCACGAGTCCGCCGGCGTCGATGGCGGTGCCGTCGGCGTGCTTCTCGAGCGACGACGATCCGGGGGCCATCGCGAGGCGTGCGAGGTCTTCGGCCGTCAGCGCCTGGCCGCCCTGCTCGGCGACGGTGCCGCCGAGCGCCGCGACGGACAGCAGCGGATGCGCATCGACCGAAGCCTGCAGCGCCTGCGGATGCGGATCGGCGGTGTGTCCGAACGTCTCCATCTCGGGCAGCGGTCCGTCGGGAAGCGGCTGCAGCTCGGCATCCGCCAGGAGAGAGTATGACCCCGGTGAGCGGCGCACGGTCTGCGCGGCGTTGTTGATCAGGATGTCGAGCGGCCCCTGAGCCGCGACCGAGTCGGCGAGCCCGATGACCTGAGCGGGGTCGCGGAGGTCGATGCCGACCACGCGCAGGCGGTGCAGCCAGTCGGCCGAGTCCGGCAGCGCCGAGAACCGACGAACCGCATCGCGGGGGAATCGTGTGGTGATCGTCGTGTGCGCGCCGTCGCGCAGCAGTCGCAGGGCGATGTGCATGCCGATCTTCGCGCGGCCGCCGGTGAGAAGCGCGCGCTTGCCGGTCAGATCGGTGCGGGCGTTTCGCTTGCCGTGACTGAAGCGGGCGCAGTCCGGGCAGAGCTGGTGATAGAACGCATCGACCACCGTGTAGGGCTGCTTGCAGATGTAGCAGTTGCGCGGCTTGAGCAGCTCGCCGGCGATCGGGGCGTCGACGACGCTGGTCGCGAGGTCGTGCCCGCGGGTCTCGTCGTCGATGCGGTCGGGAGCGCCGGTCGCCGTGCGGGCGACGACCGCCTTGTCGGCGTCGGCGATCGCGTCGCGGATCTCCTTGCGACGCACGCGCTTGACCGCCTTGAACATCGCCGCCGTCGCATGACGCACGGCCACGAAGTCGGGGTGCTCGTTGTCGATCTGGTGCAGCTCCGACAGGACTCGCAGGGTGGTGGCGAGATCCTCGGGGTCGATACCGGCACCCAGGTCGGAGGCGGCGTCGGGTGCATCGGTCATTGTGCCGATTTTACGCGACTTCTCGGGGTGTCTTCCTGGGAGCGCGGGCGGGGCGCCGGGGCTCGACCTCCACAACTCCGGAGACGCGCGCACCACCGGGTTCGCGCTCCCCGGAACGGCGCACAACGGGGAACGAGAGCCACGTGGATCTCCGGAGTTGTGGAGCGGTACCTCGCGCCGGTCAGTGGCCGGCGGCGCCGACCACGACGAACTCGCCGGGCACGACGTCGAGCGTCGCCTCGGCCGCGACCTCGCCGGTGTGCAGATCGACGGCGACGATGCGGTTCTCTGCCGGCTCGGTCACGTAGGCGACGTCGCCGACCACGCGGAGTCCCGGGTGCGGCTGCTGCCATTCGTCGGGGCTCTCCCACGGCTCGATGACATCCCACGAGTCGACCACCGCGCCGGTCTCGTCGAGCACGTTCAGGGTGCCGTCGGATGCGAGCACGATGATGTTGTCGTGCCCGTCGCGGCCGACTCCGCGCCACGTGTACTCGACGCCCTCCGGGAGGTCGACCACCGACAGGCTCTGCGCGTCGGTGTCGACGAGCGCGAGCTGCGACAGCAGGTAGCCCTCCTGGTCGGGGTCGGACTTGTAGTCCAGGGCGGCGATCGCACTCGTCTCGGTCACGTACGCGTTGCCCGAGCGACCGAAGTCGTCAGGCGCCTCGAGCTTGGTGAACGCTCCGTCGGCGAACACCAGCACGCCGTCTTCGCAGCCGAACACGATGGTCTCGCCCTTGAGCGCGCCTTCGCCGTGCACCCCGGGGCACTGCTCGTTGCGTGCGAGCTCGCCGCCGTCCTCCGCGAGCAGGCGGGCGCCGCTGCGCGACTCCGACGTGCCGATGGTCGACAGCAGCGTGCCGTCGGACAGCTCGATCGCGACTCCGTGATGAGCGGCCTCCGATGCGACCGTCCGCGAGTCCGGCAGCGTGCCGGTGCCGACGGCATCCGTGTCGAAGAGCGTCACGTCTCCGGTGCCGTCGTCGAACAGAGCGGTGCGCCCGGCATGCGGGGTGGCGTGGCCCGGGGTGACGGCGTCGAAGATCTCGCCGGTGAACTCCACCGTGTCCGAGGCGAGGCCGGTGTCGAGCACGTGGAATCCGTCGGCCGCGGTGACGAAGACGTGTCCGTCATGGTCGCCGGCCGGGTTGACGCGCAGGAAGCCGTTCAGCTCGGCGGAGTCGACGGTCTCGAGGGTCTCGCCGTCGAGCACGGTGATGCCGCCGTCATAGGCGATGGCGACTCTGGTGTCGCCTTCGTGGTCCGACGACGACTCGGGCTTTCCGGATGCCGAGGGCGCGGCGGTCGCGCATCCGGCGAGTGCGACCACGGCGAGCGTGGCGATCGCGCCGGCCGCGAGGCGGCTGCGGGCGGGTCGATGCATGGGTGTCTCCTTCTTCTGGGGGGTGCGCGGGTGCGCGTGACGACGGATGCCGTCGATGAGTCCGGTGTCAGCCGACGAGCTGGAGGTACTGCGGATCGAGGCCGTCGAAAGTGCGGGTGACGGTGCCGTCGCCGTGGTCGATCTCGTGCACCGCGCCTGTGGCCGGGTCGGAGACGTACGCGTGATCGGCGTCGATGACGAGGTGCACGAGGTCGCGCAGGGCAGGGTCCGCGACGGATGCGGCGAGCAGGGCGCTCGTGCGCACGAGTTCCGAGCCGTCGGCGGCCAGCACCCGCACGGTGCCGTCCGCCGCGATCACGACGGTGCGGCTGTCGTCGTCGCCGATGGCCGCGGCGCGCAGCAGCGGGGTGTCCGTGGCGAACAGCATCCATTCGCGGGCCCGGGAGTCGAGCAGCCAGGCACCTCTGTCGCCGGCGACGCCTGCGAGATCCGGTCGGTCCGCGCGTCCGGCGAGAACCGGTGCCGCGACGGCGCCCGCGGGGTAGGGGATCGACTCGGCGACGAGCGCACCGCCGACTTCGCGGGTCACGAGCACGGCACCGGCGTCGCACGCGAAGACGGCGCCGACACGGGTGAGGTCGACGTCGGTCGCGTTCGTGCAGGGCACGGTGATGCCGGTCGCGGTGCCTTCCGCGTCGAGGATCTCGATCGTCTCGTCGGTGGCGGCGAGGAGGTGCCCGGAGAACGGGATGACGGGTCCGGCCGGGTCGACGGGGAGTGTGAGGTGAGGCGCGTCGTCGAGATCGGCGAGCTTCTCGTGGTCGATGAGGGTGACGTCGCTGCCGAAGCGGATGGCGGTCGCACTGTCACCGACTCGGATGTCTGCCTCGCCGCTTCCCTCGACCGTGCCGAGCAGCCCGGGTTCTCCGAGGAAGGAGTGCGAATGGTCGCCGTGCGGCACCGTCCAGCGGCCGGAGTCGATCACGTCGACGACCGTGCGGTCTCCCTCGACATGGATCACGTGGGCGAAGCGGCCGACGCCGAGCACGGCATCCGCATCCGCGTCCCCCTCTGCGAGCGTCGAGCGTTCTTCGGTCTCGAGGTCGAGCAGGGTCAGCTCGCCGTCCGCGTCGGCGACGACGAGCGCGAGAGCCGGCGATGCGACCTCGGCCGCTCCCCCGCCGTCGACCCCGTCGTTCGGCGGAATGCTCGCGCTCGATGCAGGAGCCGGGGCATCGGATGCTGCGCACGAGGTCACCGTCAGGGTGGCCGCGAGCAATGACACGAACAGGAGAGTGCGGCCGGCGCGGGGAGAGGAGGTCACAGGAGCCCACTTTATTGATAACGATTCTCAGTATCAAGTCGGGGCCATTTCCCGTCATGTCGTGTCGTTCCGACACCGTTCGTGTGCGCCGGCTCGGCGGCACATGCTTCCCTCGGCCAGAGGCCCGGAATCCGGCCGATGCAGGCGCATCCGGCCGACCGAGGCGCACGTGGGGCGACTCCGCACGGCCCCGCCTGCCCTCGCCCGAACGTCGGACCCCCGGCGTAGGGTCTGAACATGAGCAGCCACACCGAGATCCCCGGAGTCGTCCCGTCCTACCTGCTCGCGCGCCTGGCCGAGTCGGGCCGCTACCCCCGTGCGGCCGCCGCCGCACGGCAGACGCTGACGGCGGGCAGACCGCCGTTCCGTGCGCGCATCGATCTGTCGATCGACGAGAACGGAGACCTGGTCGCCGAGCTGTCGGACGCGCCGAACCGCACGATCAGCGACGCCGGCAACACCCAGAACCTCCCCGGGGCGATCGTCCGCGCCGAAGACGACGAGCCGGTGGCCGACACGTCGGTCAACGAGGCGTTCGACGGACTCGGGGCGACGTTCGAGATGCTGCTCTCCGCCTTCGGGCGCAACTCGCTCAACGACGCCGGCGCCCCTCTCGACGCCACCGTGCACTACGGCATCGACTACGACAACGCCTTCTGGGACGGCGAGCGCATGGTGTTCGGCGATGGCGACGGCGAGGTGTTCGTCGGCTTCACCTCATCGACCACCGTGATCGGCCACGAACTCGCGCACGGTGTGGTGCAGTACACCGCGAACCTCGAGTACCAGGGTCAGCCCGGCGCGCTGAACGAGTCGATCGCCGATGTCTTCGGCGCGCTCACCGAGCAGTACCTCCTCGGGCAGACCGCCGCAGATGCCACCTGGCTCATCGGGGCGGAGATCTTCACGGATGCCGTGCAGGGCAGTGCACTGCGGTCGATGATCGCCCCGGGCACGGCCTACGACGACGACGAGCTCGGCAAAGACCCGCAGCCCGATCACATGAGCGGATTCGTGCGCACGACAGAAGACAACGGCGGCGTGCACATCAACTCGGGCATCCCCAACCGGGCCTTCGCCCTCTTCGCGATCGACCTCGGCGGCAACGCCTGGGAGACCGCCGGAACGGTCTGGTACCGCGCGCTCACCGGCGGCCTGTCGAGCACTGCGAGTTTCACGGAGTTCGCCGACGCGACCCTCGCCGCGGCATCCGCCATCGACGACGCGACTGCCGCAGCCGCTCGACGTGCGTGGGCGACCGTGGGAGTCTATGAGGATGAGCGAGTCCCCAGAGTCGAGTGACGCGCCGGTCGTCATCGCGGTGGTGCGGACGGGCGGCATCGCCGGCATCCGTCGCAAGTGGCGGGTGGAACCAGACCCGACCGAGACGCACCACTGGATCGCGATGATCGACAGCTGCCCGTGGGATGCCGACAGCGATGCCGATTCTGGCGCAGACCGCTTCGTGTGGCTGATCCGCGTGCGCACACCGTCGGAGGAACGCGAACGCGAGCTCCCCGACTCCGCACTCGACGGGCCGTGGCGAGAACTCGTCGATGCGGTGCGCGAGGCCGCGGCCTGACCGAACGATCCACAGACGACGAGAGGCACAACCCCGTGACGACCGAAGAGGCCGCCCGACTGCTGCAGCTGGCCCGAGACGCCTACGACCGCGGTGACGCGCTGCTGCACCTCAACGTCGAGGTCAGCCGACTCACCGGCGAGGCCTCGACCTGGGGATCTGCGCAGAACGGATTCATGAGCGATGACAGCATCGGCTATTTCCTGAGCGAGGTCGAACGCGTGGGCTGGCGGCTCGATCACACGGGGTACACGTTCGTCGAGTCCGGGGCGACCACCTCGGCGCGCATGCTCAGCACCGGCACCGGCGTCGTCAATCACGGCGCTGTCGAGGGGTACTTCACTTTCCGCCGCCGCCAGCCGGCTGAGGCCTGACCCGATCAATCCGGTGTGAATCCGACCGCCCCTTCGCGAGGCGGGTCGAGAATGGGACCCATGGGACTTTTCCAGCAGCGCGCCGATGACGAAGAGAATCAGTGGACTCTGCCCTCCGAGCCGCTCGAGCGGTCGGAGACCGAGGTGCTCGACGCCGCGCCGGCGGTCGACCCGCTGGCCATCGGACTCGGCCTCGGTGCCGGCGCATCGATCAGCTCCGTCGCCTTCCCCGTCGCCCCGCCCGCTCCCGCGGCGTTCTCGATCGAAGATCGCGAGCCCGAAGACCGCGAGCCCGAAGACCGCGAGCCCGAAGGCTGACCCGCCTTCTCAGTCCGCGAGCTGCGGGGCACCCAGGTCGACTCGCGTCCGGGGAAGTGCCTCGGGATGCTCACGCTGCAGCCAGCCGATCATCTTCTCCCGTACCTCGCAGCGCAGTGTCCACTGATCGCCCGAGTCCTTGGCCGACATCACCAGGCGCACCGTGACGTAACCGCCCTGTGCCTCCGTCACCGCGGAGTCGTAGGAACGGCCGTCCCAGGCGGGTGACGCCTCGACGATGCGCTGGAACTCCTGCCGCAGCTCATCCATCGGCACTCGCCAGTCGAGATCGAGGTAGACCGTGCCGAGGATCTTGTCGGAACGTCGCGTCCAGGTCTCGATCGGTGTCGTCGTGAAGTAGCTGCACGGAATGACCAGGCGGCGCTCGTCCCAGATGTAGACGACCACGTAAGACAGGTTGATCTCGCCGACCCGCCCCCATTCGCCTTCGACGACGACCACGTCGCCGACTCGGATCGCATCGGTGAAAGCGACCTGCACCCCTGCGATGAGGTTGCCGAGGATCGACTGCGCAGCGAGTCCGGCGATGATGCTGACGATGCCGGCCGAGGCCAGCAGGCTCGTGCCGACGGCCCTCATCTCGGGGAAGCTGAAGAGCACGGCGCCCAGAGACAGCACGGCGATCGTGACCAGAACGAGCCGGTGGATGACGAGCAGCTGCGTGCGACGGCGGCGGGCTTCCGGACCGACGAGCAGCGTCTCCTCTCTGGCCATCAATCGCTCGAAGCCGAATGAGATCGATGCGCCGAGCAACCACGAGCCGGTGAGGATCGTGGCGATCAGGAACAGCCGGGACACCACCGGCCACCATTCCTGTGTCGCCGGCTCTGAGATCGCACCCGCGATCCAGATCGCGACCACAGCGGTCGTCGCGATCATCGCGTTGCGCACGCGTCTGGCGAGATCGCGCACCCATGGCACACGACGGCTGATCAGCGAGGCGGCGAGCGCCAGCACCGCGAGTGCGGCGGCAGAGATCACCGTGAGGATGGCGATCGACGCGGCGGTGCCGACCCAGGAATCCCAGGAGAAGTCGGTAGGCATCGATCCACACTATGTCCCGCGGCGGGCGGAGGCGAACGCACGTAGCCGCGCAAGGAGTGTCGCCGCGCGCGGCTACGGTTGAGGAATGACGATCACCGCCGCCGCAGACGGCTCCGCCCTGGGCAACCCCGGCCCGAACGGCTGGGCCTGGTACATCGACGACGCCAACTGGGCCGCGGGCGGCTCCCCGCACGGCACGAACAACCAGGGTGAGCTGCGGGCCGTGCTCGAACTGCTGCAGGCGACGGCCGGCATCTCCGAGAAGCTGATGATCGAGTGCGACAGCCGCTACGTGATCGATTCGGTGACCAAGTGGATGCCGGGATGGAAGCGCAAGGGCTGGCGCAAGTCGGACGGCGGGCCCGTGCTCAACCGCGACCTGCTCGAGGGCATCGACGAGGCGATCCGCGGGCGCGACGTCGAGTTCTCGTGGGTCAAGGGCCACGCCGGCCACCCCCTGAACGAGGCGGCCGACGAGCGCGCGAACGCCGCGGCGAAGGCCTACCAGGCACAGCAGGAGCCGCGCCGCGGGCCCGGGTTCACCATGGCGACGGATGCCGGGGCCGCTGCCGCAGCATCCGCCCCGATCGCCGCCGCAGCGACACGCGGCGAGCAGGATGCTGCGGCATCCCCCGCCGTCGCGACGTCTCTCGCCGAACCCCTGTGGGCCGAGCCATCCGACCTGCTCGACAGCCTCTATGCCCCCGTCGACGATCCGATCGAGGTGCGACTCGCGCTGTCGAGCGACGAGCACGCCCGCCTGCGCGATCGCGCCGAGGCACAGGGCGTCACGCTCGAAGAGGCGCTCCGCCGCCTGATCTGACGGCCCTCACCCCTGAGGCCCCCGCGTACACTCGCACCATGGCGAAGAATGTCGCACGCACCATCGGCCGGGTCTTCCTGGGTTCCTCGCTCGTCTTCGCGGGCGTCTCGCATCTGACGTTCGCGCGCGAGGAGTTCCAGGCGCAGGTGCCGGAGTGGGTGCCCATCGACCCGGACGTGACCGTGCTCGCCTCCGGTGTCGTCGAGATCGGACTCGGCACCGCGCTGCTCGTCGCGCGCAAGCATCGCGGACTGGTCGGCGTGATCACCGCACTGTTCTTCGTCGCGGTCTTCCCCGGCAACATCGCGCAGTGGACGCATCACCGCGACGGCTTCGGCCTCGACACCGACATGAAGCGATTCGTGCGCCTGTTCTTCCAGCCCGTGCTGATCGCCCTGGCCATCTGGTCGACGCGCCGCCCGCGCCGCGACGCGGCCGGCTCCGCTCCCGCCGCTCCATAACTCCGAAGCTCTGCACCGGAACGGCGGAAGACCGGCCGTTCCCCGAGGGATGCGACCGGCCTTCCGGAGTCGTGGAGCTCAGACCGCGAGCAGCTCCCGCTCGAGGCGGGCGTACGAGGTCTCCATGCCGTCGGCCATGCCGGTGGCGAGGATCATGTCGCGCGTCTCCTTGTCGGGGTACTCGATGTAGAGCGTGATGAGCGTCGCCCCGTCCTCTTCGTAGAGGTTCAGGTCGTTCAGCGTCTCGACCGGCATCCCGATCATCCGCTCGGTCTGCACCGACCGCCGCGGTGCGTCGATCAGCAGCGCCTCGCCCTCGAATCCGAACGGCTGCCCGTCGGTGTCGCCCACGGGCGCCCACGAGTTGCGGTACGTCTGACCGACCTCGGTGGCGACGACGCACTCGGTCATCTCCCACCCGTCGGGTCCGAGCAGCCACTGCTTCATGAGCTCGGGGTCGTTGTGCGCACGCCAGACCAGTTCGCGCGGTCCCTCGACGAGACGCGTGATGCGCACGTGGGTGTCGTCGAGCAGCTCGACCTGCGTGCCCTTGCCCTGCGCGTAGTCGCGCAGATCCTGCAGCACGGCGTCGAGCTGGCTCATCGCCAGCTTCAGACCCTCGATCTGGCCCATCTCGACGACCTGCTCGATCGCCTCGACCGAGTCGAAGTGACTGGTCGTGACCATGCGGGTGCCGTCGGCGGTGGACTCGAACGCGAACGACATCCGCTGCGCGGGGAAGCCGTCGAGAGGATTGCCCTCATCGTCGACGAACGAGTCGAGCACCTCGAAGCTGTGCGGGGCATCGATCGAGAGGAACTCCCACGACCCCGACGACTTCTCGCCGCGCGGCCCGCTCATCGAATACTGCGCACGTCCGCCGACCGTGTGGTCCCAGGCGGTGAAGGTGGCCGGCCATCCGGGAGGGCCCCAGAAGCGCTCGAGCTGGCGCGGGTCGCTGTATGCGGCCCAGACCCGCTCGATCGGCGCCGCGAAATCGGCGACGACGGTCATGGTGAGGTTGTCGGCATCGGTGGTGACATCCGTGACGGGCATGTCAGTCTCCTTCTTCGGTTCGTGGAACATCGGTGGTGTCGGTCGTATCGGTGCGGGATGCCGGCGTCTCGGCCAGCAGCTCGTCGAGCCGGGCGATGCGCGACCGCCACAGCTCTTCGTATCGGGCGAGGAGCGCCCTGGCGCGGGCGATCATCTCGGGGTTCGCGCGGACGAGCCGCTCGCGTCCCTCGGCGCGCTTGACGATGAGATTCGCCGCTTCGAGCACGGCCACGTGCTTCTGCACCGCGGCGAACGACATCTCGTATTCGGAGGCGAGGGTCGAGACGGACTGCTCCCGCTCGATCGTCCGACGCAGGATGTCGCGTCGGGTCGACGTCGCCAATGCGTGGAACACACGGTCGACCTCCGCTTCGCTCAGTTCTCTTTGTGCAACCATTTGGTTGTACGTTAGACCCGGGTGAGAGCGGATGTCAAGAGTTCTGCCGCAACAGCCACCGCTCACGCCTCGAGCGGATACTGGAAGAGACGGCCTCGAGCGCCCACGCCTCCGCACCGCGCGGCAGACCGCTCGGGCGCCAGGAAGAAGAAGCACATGAAAGCTCTCCGTTACGTCGAGATCGGCAAGCCCCCTGTCGTCGTCGACATCCCGATTCCTCAGCCCGGCCCCGGTCAGGTTCTGCTCAAGATCACTGCGGGCGGCGTCTGCCATTCCGACGACTACGTCATGGGCCTTCCTGAGAAGGACTACCTCGAGCAGAGCTATCCGCTGCCCCTGACGCTCGGCCATGAGGGCGCAGGCATCGTGCACGAGATCGGAGAGGGCGTCGACTCGACGCTGAAGGTCGGCGACGCCGTGGCGGTCTACGGTCCGTGGGGCTGTGGCCGCTGCCACAACTGCTCACAGGGCATGGAGAACTACTGCACCAACGCCGCGGCTGAGGGCATCCGCCCTCCCGGCCTCGGCAGCCAGGGTTCGATGGCCGAGTACATGATCGTCGATGATGCCCGCCACCTCGTGCCGCTCGGCGACCTCGACCCCGTGCAGAACGTCTCGCTGACCGACGCCGGCCTCACCCCGTACCACGCGATCAAGCGCTCACTCCCCAAGCTCGGCGCCGGCACCTTCGCCGTCGTCATCGGCACCGGCGGGCTCGGCCATGTCGGCATCCAGATCCTGAAGGCGATCTCGGGCGCCACCGTCATCGCCCTCGACGTGAACGACACGAAGCTCGAGCTCGCCACCGAAGTGGGCGCAGACCACGTCCTGATCAGCGATGCATCCGCCGCCGACAAGATCCGCGAGATCACCGGCGGTCTGGGCGCCAACGCCGTGTTCGACTTCGTGGGCGCGAACCCGACGATGGCCCTGGCGCAGAGTGTCGCCGCACTCGATTCGGACGTGACGATCGTCGGCATCGGCGGCGGAACCATGTCGCTCGGCTTCGGCGCGATCGCCTACGACGCCGCCGTGCGAATCCCCTACTGGGGATCGCGCTCGGAACTGATCGAGGTGCTCGATCTCGCGCGCGCGGGAAAGATCCACGTGCAGACCGAGACGTACTCGCTCGACGACGGCCCGAAGGCGTACGAGGATCTCGCCTCGAACAGCATCCGCGGCCGCGCAGTCATCGTCCCGTAGACGGCGCTTTCGCACAGCGGCCGCTCCGTCTCACAGGCGGGGCGGCCGCTGCTGTCTGCACCGCCGATCGAGCACCGTCACCGCGCTGAAGCGCCGGTGAGATCTCGGTGTTCGCGGGATCACCGAGGCGATCCCGCGTCAGGCCCGCTCGAGCACACCCCGCACACTCGCCTCGGGCGACAGGTCGATGCGCCGGAGCAGCTGCGCGTTGAGCGCGACGACGATCGTCGAGAGCGACATCAGCACCGCTCCGACCGACATCGGCAGGACGAATCCCACGGGTGCCAGGATGCCGGCGGCGAGCGGCACCGACAGCAGGTTGTATCCGGCCGCCCACCACAGGTTCTGCCGCATCTTGCGGTATGCGGCGCGGGAGAGCTCGATGACCGAGATCACCGACCGCGGGTCGGAGCTCGCGAGGATCACCCCGGCCGAGGCGATGGCGACATCGGTCCCGGCGCCGATCGCGATGCCGACGTCGGCCTGAGCGAGCGCGGGGGCGTCGTTGACGCCGTCGCCGACCATCGCGACCTTCTTGCCCTCTGCCTGCAGCTCCTTCACCTTGGCTGACTTGTCTTCGGGACGCACCCCCGCGAACACCCGGTCGATGCCGAGCCGGGCTGCGACGGAATCGGCCACGGCCTGGGCGTCGCCGGTGATCATGACGACCTCGACGCCGAGGCGGTGAAGCGCGTCGACCGCCTGCTGAGACTCCGGTCGCACCTCGTCGGCGAGCTTCAGCCCGCCGGCCACCTGTCCGTCGACGGTCACGTGCAGGATGATGGCGCCCTCGTCTCGCCACCCGTCTGCGGCGGAGATCTCTCGGCCGCCCACCTCGTCAAGGAGCTTCGGCCCGCCCACGCGCACCTCTCTGCCGTCGACCGTGGCGGTCACGCCCACGGCAGGCGACGAGGTGAACCCGGAGGCCTTCGAGAGCGTCAGCCCTCTCTCCTCCGCCGCGCGCACGATCGCGCGAGCGAGCGGATGCTCACTGTCGGCCTCAGCCGAGGCGGCGAGCGCCAGCAGACGATCGGCGTCGATGTCACCGGTCGGCTCGACGGCGGTCACGGTCGGCGCGCCCTTCGTCAACGTGCCCGTCTTGTCGAACAGCACGGCGTCGACGGTGCGCATGCTCTCGAGCGCGAGGCGATCCTTGACGAGCACCCCGCCCCGGGCTGCGCGCTCGGTCGCGATCGACACGACCAGCGGGATCGCGAGGCCGAGCGCGTGCGGGCAGGCGATGACGAGCACGGTGATGCTGCGCACGACCGCGGCATCCGGATCCCCGACGAGAGTCCACACCAGCGCGGTCAGAGCGGCCGACAGCAGCGCGAACCAGAACAGCAGGGCGGCTGCGCGGTCGGCGATGCGCTGCGCCCGCGACGAGGAGTTCTGTGCATCGGTCACCAGCCGCTGGATGCCGGCGAGCGCGGTGTCATCCCCGGTCGCGGTGATCTCGACCCGCAGACCCGAGTCGGTCGCGACCGTCCCCGCGGTCACGGTGTCACCGGTCGCTCGGGTGACCGGGCGGGACTCGCCCGTCACCATGGACTCGTCCATGGCGGCTGTGCCGTCGATGATGCGACCATCCGCCGGAACGCTCGCCCCGGGACGGATGACGACCACGTCGCCGACGACGAGATCGGCGGGTGCGACCGTGACGATCTCGTCTCCCTCGACCCGTTCGGCCTCGTCGGGCAACAGCGCCGCGAGGGAGTCGAGCGCCGACGTCGTCTGCGCGAGGGACCTCATCTCGATCCAGTGGCCCAGCAGCATGATGACGATGAGCAGTGCGAGCTCCCACCAGAACTCGAGCTCGTGATGGAGGATGCCGAGCGTCGCGCCCCATGAGGCGAAGAACGCGACCGTGATCGCGAGGGCGATCAGCAGCATCATCCCGGGCTTGCGGGCCTTCAGCTCGCTGATCGCCCCGGTGAGGAACGGCCATCCGCCCCAGACATACATGACGGTGCCGAGCACGGGCGAGATGAACCGGGCCCCTCCGGCGACGTCGTAGCCGAAGATCATCGCGAACATCGGCGAGAACGCCACCACCGGCACGGCGAGCAGGAGATTGACCCAGAACAGGCGACGGAACTGACCGACGTGGTCACCGTGCCCGCCATGCCCGCCGTGCCCACCATGTCCACCGTGCCCGCCGTGGTCCGCGTGCTCGCCGTGGTCCGCGTGCTCGCCGTGGTCCGCGTGCTCGCCGTGAGCCCCGTTCGCGTCCCGAGCGTGATCGTCGTGCGAGACCTGCCGGCCTCCCCCGGGGGTTCCGTGCGCGTCGTGTGCAGTCATGGGTCCCGTCCTCCCGTATCGGGTGTCGTTCTCAGTGTGTCTCGGCGGTCGCCGAGAGCCTAGGGGTCACCGCGTCGCGATGCTGCGGAACCCGCGCAGACGCAGGCTGTTGCCCACGACGAAGACGCTCGACAGCGCCATCGCCGCACCGGCCAGCATCGGGTTGAGCATTCCCAGCGCCGCGACCGGGATGGCCGCCACGTTGTAGGCGAAGGCCCAGAACAGGTTGGTCTTGATGGTCGAGAGCGTCGCCCGCGAGAGCCGGATCGCGTCGACCGCGCTGCGCAGATCACCGCGCACCAGGGTGATGTCGGACGCCTCGATCGCGACATCCGCTCCGGTGCCCATGGCCAGGCCGAGGTCGGCCTGGGCGAGTGCGGGTGCGTCGTTGACGCCGTCGCCGATCATCGCGACCGTCTTCCCCTCACCCTGCAGGCGGGTGATGACCGCGACCTTGTCTGCCGGGAGGACTTCGGCGATGACCTCGTCGATGCCGACCTCCGCGGCGATCCGCCGGGCGACGGCCTCGTTGTCGCCGGTGAGCAGGATGGGCGTCAGCCCGATCGCCCTGAACCGGGCGATCGCCTCGGCACTGCTCGGCTTCACGGTGTCGGCGACGACCAGGATGCCGCGAGCCAGGCCGTCCCATCCGACCGCGACGACCGTCTTGCCCTCGCCCTCGGAGCGGGCCTTCGTGGCGGCGAGCTCGGGGCTCAGCGCCTGCGCCCACTCGGCGAGGAGCGAATCCCGGCCGACGATGACGGTGTGGCCGTCGACGACGCCCTGCACGCCCTTGCCCTCGATGTTCGCGAAGTCCTCTGGTGCGGGCAGTGCGCCGATCTCCTGGGTCGCGCCCTTGGCGATCGCCTGCGCGATCGGGTGCTCGGAGGCATCCTCCAGCGCACCGGCAAGCCGCAGGAGATTCGAACGGTCGGTGGCCGGCTCGACGAACACGTCGACGAGCGTCATCCTGCCGGTGGTGACGGTTCCCGTCTTGTCGAGCACCACGGTGTCGACCGTGCGAGTGGACTCCAGGACCTCCGGCCCCTTGATGAGCACTCCCATCTGCGCACCGCGGCCCGTGCCGACGAGCAGCGCGGTGGGCGTCGCGAGGCCGAGCGCGCAGGGGCACGCGATCACGAGCACGGCGACCGCCGCGGTGAACGCCGCCGTCATGGGGAACCCAGCGCCGAGCCAGCCGCCCAGCGTGACGACGGCGATCACGATCACGATCGGCACGAAGACACCCGAGATGCGGTCGGCGAGGCGCTGCACCTCCGCCTTCCCCGTCTGGGCGTCCTCGACGAGCTGGGCCATCTGCGCCAGCTGCGTGTCGGAACCGATTCGGGTGGCGCGAACCACGAGCCGCCCACCGACGTTCGTCGTGGCGCCCGTGACGGCGTCGCCCTCGGCGACCTCGACCGGCACGGCCTCGCCCGTGAGCATCGACGCGTCGACGGCCGACGTGCCCGACACCACGATGCCGTCGGTCGCGATCTTCTCGCCGGGCCGCACGACGAATTCGTCTCCCACCTGCAGGTCCTCGACCGGGATCTTGGTCTCGACCCCACCGCGCAGCACGGCGACGTCCTTCGCGCCGAGCTCGAGCAGCGCACGCAGCGCCGCGCCGGCCTGCTTCTTCGACCGCTTCTCGAAATAGCGCCCGGCGAGGATGAACATCGTGACACCGGCACCCACCTCGAGGTAGATGTTCGCCGCTCCATCGGACGGAGCGAGCGCGAACTCGAAGGGGTGGGTCATGCCCGGCGTGCCGGCCGTGCCGAAGAACAGCGCGTACAACGACCAGAGGAAGGCGGCCGATGTGCCCAGGGAGATGAGCGTGTCCATCGTCGCGGTGCCGTGGCGGAGGTTCATCCAGGCCGCCCGGTGGAACGGCCAGGCCGCCCAGAGGATCACGGGAGCGGCCAGCGCCAGCGACGCCCACTGCCAGTACGTGAACTGCAGCGCGGGGATCATCGCCATGGCGATCACCGGCACGGTCAGCACGACCGCACCGATCAGGCGAGTGCGCAGCGAGCGAAGCTCCGGGTCCTCGGCGTCGAGATCTCCGGCGTCACGCACCACCCCCTTCGGGGCAGGCAGCGACGCCGAGTAGCCGGTCCTCTCGACCTCGGCGATCAGCGCGGCCGGGTCGTACCCCTCGGGAACGGTGACCTTCGCCTTCTCGGTCGCGTAGTTGACGGTCGCCACGACGCCCTCGAGCCTGTTCAGCTTCTTCTCGATCCGCATCGCGCAGGACGCGCAGGTCATCCCGCCGATCTCCAGCTCGAGACCTGTCCCCGTGGTCGGGGGTGCTGACGTGGTCATGTTCGTTCCTTCTGTGCGATGTCGTTGTGGGTCGCAGCGGGCAGCCGCGGTGGGGGCGATGAGCGACGGTCAGTGCGCGTCGTCGTGCGAGTCGCCGTCGGATTCGGGCGCGCCGTCAGCCGGAGCGGCATCGAGCACGAACGCGGCGGTGTGCACGGCGCCGTCGACCTGGAAGTCCAGGTACAGCAGGTAGCGCCCGGCAGTCGGAGCCTCGGCGGCGAACGCGATCTCCGGCCCCGACGTCTCGCCCGGTTCGGGTTCAGCGCCCGCGGCGTGCACGTGCAGGTAGGCGAGGTCTCCGTCCCGGAGTGCCACGAGATGCCCGAACGCCCCGAGATACGGCTGCAGAGCGGTGACCGGCTGGCCGTCGCGAGTCACGGTGAACGTCAGCTCGCTCGCCGCCCCGGCCTCGAGAGCCCCGTCGACCGAGACCGTATAGCCGGCGACCTCGGCGACCTGTGTCGGCTGCGGCTCGACGGGTGCGAACTCGCCCCCCACCTCGACGGTGCGCGAGAGAGTGAGCGACGGCGCATCGGCGCCTGCCGGCGTGAAGTCCGCGAAGACGCGGTATGCGCCGGCATCCGTCCACTCCCACGGCAGCGACCAGGTGCCGGTCGACTCATCGAGCACCGGATGCACGTGGCGGTACTGGCTTCCGTCGGAGCGCACGACGATCAGGTGCAGCTGCTTCTCGTGCGCGGTGGCATACGCCGTCACCGGAATGCCGTCTGCGTCGTCGATCCGGAACGCCAGCTCACCGGGTTCTCCCGTCGATGTCGGGGCCTCGACCGGCGACATCGTGTAGCCGTCGAGCCCGAGGGAGAGCCCCTTCAGGTCGTCCGCCGGAGCACTCTCGCCCTCGCCGGAACCGGCGGCACTCGCATCGTGAGTGTCGTGTTCGTCCATCTCCGCACCCTTCGTCCAGTCACTCACGGCACTCGCGGGGACGATGACGCCGGCGAGGCCGAAGGCCGCGCCGAACGCCACCACCAGGCCGGCCCCGAAGAGGCCGAGCCGTGCGCCGGAGTTCATGACGTCCGCACCGCCGAATAGCCCGCCTCGGCGACGGCTGCGAGGATCCGCGTCTCGTCGATGGGGGCGGATCCGGTGACGACGAGCGTGCCGTTCTGAGCGCTCACCTGAACGTCTTCGACGCCGGGAACTCCGGAGACCTCTTCACGGACCGACATCTCGCAGTGGCCGCACGTCATGCCCGTCACCTGGAACTCGTTCTTCGTCATCATGTCTCCTTGTCTTCGTTCTAGTACCCCAGGGGGGTATTAGACACAAGCGTATACCCTCTCCGGGTATTCCACGATGGGCGCACGAAAATCGCACCGCACGAACCGGCCGTGCGGTGCGTGCGGTGCGTGGGAGTGCGGGCGCGTCAGCGCGAGGAGATCGCCAGCTCACTCAGGCGCGGCGGGTTCGCGCCGCGCCGGGACACGGTGACGGCCGCGCCCGCGAGCGCGGCCTCGGTCACGCGTTCGAACCGCGTCAGATCGCGGGCGTCGGGATGGAACGCGTCGGCGGCGAGCGCCGGCGCCAGCCCGCCGGACACCACGCCGTGGATGAGGCCCGACATGAAGGAATCGCCCGCACCGATCGTGTCGACCACCTGGACCCGCGGCGCCTCTCTCTCGACCGGCCCCGCTCCTCCCTCGATGAGCGAGACGCACCCGTCACCTCCCCGGGTGACGACGGCGAGCCGCGCACCCAGCGCGATCACCCGCGCGAGCACGTCATCGATCGGGCATCCGGGATACAGCCACTCGGCATCCTCATCGCTGAGCTTCACGATGTGCGACGCCGCCATGATCGCCTCGACACGCTCGGTCGCGGCCGCGCGCGGCCCGAGAAGCTCGCCCCGGATGTTGGGATCGTAGGTGCGCAGAATGCCGTCGGGCACCGCGTCGATCATCGCGCGGACGACATCCGCTCCGGGGTCGAGCACCGCGCCGAGCGAGCCGACATGCACCACGTCGACGCCGGCGGCCTCTGCGATCGCGACCTCCGCTGACACATCCCACTCGATGTCGAAGTCGTAGGCCGCAGCCCCGTCGGCCCCGATCACGGCGACGGCGCGGGACGTGCGCTCCCCTGCTCTCATGCTCGTCGGCACGACGGCGACCCCCTCCCGGGCGAGGTGCTCGCCCAGCATCCGTCCGTGCGGGTCGTCACCGATCCGCGTGAGCAGTCTCGTCGCGAGCCCGAGACGAGAGAGCCCCACCGCCACGTTCATCGGCGATCCGCCGGGGTGGGGCACACCGCCGACGACGTCGACGAGCGCCTCCCCCACGACGAGGCACCGTGCAGTCGTCAGCACGTCAGCTCGGCGACGGCGGCACGGGCGTCGAGGAGCGCTCCCCCCGAGGCCTCCAGCACGCATGAGCGATGCGCAGCGGCAGGGATCAGCGCCGTGAGCACCCGAACGCCGTCCTCCGCGAAGAGCTCGAGAGACGACACCCTGTCGTTCAGCCGATCGATCCAGATCTCCCAGTCGATCTCGTCCGGGCGAGTGGCGGGCATCGACATCGACCCGCCGACCCCGGCGGGAGGGATCAGCTCGGGGCGGACGACGTCGATGCGCCCGCTCGCGCGGTCCTGACGGATCACGACCCCACCCGCATCCACGCCCTCGAGGCGCAGTTCGACTCCTCGCGCGTCTCCGAACGCCGCCGAGACCCTGATCCGCGCGGCATCCGGCAGCTGCTCGGACACCGTGGTCGGGCCCGTCATCGCGCCGAGCTCGGTGAACTCGACGGGTGCGGCGTCGACCGCCGGCGCCTGGCGCAGACGCACCACGCCACTGCGGTCGCGGGTGAGCGAGAGCCGTCGAGGGAGAGTCATCGCGGTGCGGTACTCGGACGAGTCGTCCTGGGGGATGCGGCCGGCGTACTCCCAGTTGTCCATCCACGCGATCAGCGTCCGCTCGCTCTCGGCGAGGCCGTCGAAGGTGACACCGGCGTAGCAGTCCGGGCCGAAGTCGATCCAGCCGTACGCCTCGAGCTCGTCTCGTGATTGACTGCGGTCGACCATCAGCCGCCGCGAGGGAGTCGGATGCGGTGCGCTCGCGCGGAACGTCGTGCCGTCGAACTCCCCCACGACGTAGTGGGTTCCCGATCCCCCCGCGATGCCCCCGGGGTTGAGGCTGATGAGCAGCACCCACCGCGAGTCGGTCTCATCGCCGTCGACGGCGAGCCGGAACATGTCGGGGCACTCCCAGACCCCGCCGACGGGTCCCGCGGGGCCGTACGACGAGAGATACGTCCAGGTCGTGAGATCGTCGGACCGGTGGAACAGCACCTGCCGGTCGTGGGCTTCGACCGCGACCATGACCCAGTACCCGCCGTCGGCGTCGTCGTAGCGGAACACCTTGGGGTCGCGGAAGTCGCTGGTGCCACGGTCGAGCACCGGGTTGCCCTCGTACTTCGTCCAGACGTATCCGCCGTCGGTGCTGTACGCGAGGGCCTGGGCCTGATGCCCTGCAGCGGCCGCCGTGTAGAGGGCGACCAGGGCCGGCTCCTCGGCGGTGCCGAATCCCGAGGTGTTGCCGTGATCGACCACGACGGAGCCGGAGTAGATCTGCGCCGCGTCGTCCGAGAGGATGGCCGGCTCGTGCTCGGTCCACCGCGCGAGATCCGTGCTCGTCGCATGCCCCCAGCTCACGTTCGAGTGCGAGATCCCGTGCGGGTTGCACTGGAAGTACAGGTGGTGGATGCCGTCGTGGAAGACGAGTCCGTTCGGATCGTTCATCCAGTTGTTCCGCGGTGCGAAGTGCGTGCGCGGGCTCGTGGTGCGGACCGGAGGAGAGTCAGTGGGGGTCACCGGGGTAGTCGTCTTTCTCTGTGATGGGGGGCGTGCGTCACTTGCCGACGCCGGCTGTGAGTCCCTCGCGCAGCGGCTTCTGCCCGAAGAAGAACACCAGGAGTGCGGGGATCATCGAGAGGATCACTCCGGCGAGCACCGTCGACACGCTGCCCGTGCCGAGGTTGCCCTGCAACGTGACCAGACCGAGCGGCAATGTGAAGTTCTGCTCGCTGATCGTCATGATCAGCGGACGGAAGAACTCGTTCCAGTGGTAGTTGAAGGCGAGGATGCCGACGATCGCGAGACCCGGGGTCGCGAGCGGCAGGTAGACGCCGAAGAACGTGCGCCAGGGGCCCGCTCCGTCGAGCTGGGCGGCCTCTCCCAGCTCGGTCGGGATGCCCATGAAGTACTGCCGCATCAGGAAAGTGCCGAATGCCGTCGGGAGCGCGGGGACGATGAGCGCGAGCAGCGTGTCGGCGAGGCCCATGCCCCTCACGAGCATGAACACGGGGACGATCGTCACCTGCAGCGGCACCATCATCGTCGCGAGGATCAGGGCGAACAGCAGCTTCTTGCTGCGGAACTCGAACTTCGCGAACACATACCCGGCCATCGCGGCCGAGAGCATCTGACCGGCGGCGACCAGCACCACCACCAGGGCGCTGTTCCATGCGTAGAGCCAGATCGGGATCTTGGCGAAGACGTCGGCGAACGCATCGAACCCGACGCTGACCTCCTGGGTCACGGGGTCGGTCGGCGAGAGCGCCGTGATCAGGGTCCAGACGACGGGACCGATGGTCAGCAGGGCGGCGAGCCCGAGAAGGGCGAACTTTCCGCCGGTGCCGAGGGTGTAGAGCCAGGAACGCTTCGAAGACACTGTCGTGGTCATGATGGGCCTCACCCGTAGAAGACGAATCGGCGGCTCAGCCGGAACTGGATGGCCGTGACGAGCATGATGAGAAGGGTCAGCACGATGCCGATGGCCGATGCGCCGCCGAAGTCGAGCTGTCGGAACGCGGACTCGTAGATCACCATCACCGCGGTGCGGGTCTCGTCGCCGGGACCGCCTCGGGTCAGCACCCACGGCTGGTCGAAGATCTGCAGCGCGTTGATGATCGCCATCACCGATGCGACGAGCAGGGTCGGGCTCACCAGCGGCAGCGTGATCATGCGGAACTGAGTCCACCCGGCCGCGCCGTCGAGGGAGGACGCCTCGTAGACCTCACTCGGGATCGCCGCGAGACCTCCGATGAAGAGCAGGAACGTGAACCCGAAGTTCTGCCACACGTAGACCAGCAGCACCACGACCTTGGCACCGAGGCCGGTCGTCAACCAGCCGACGTCCGCGATGCCGATCAGGTTGAGCGTCTGATTGACGAGCCCGAACTCCTGATTGAACAGGTACGCCATGATCAGCGAGACGGATGCCGCCGACAGGATCAGCGGGAAGAACAGCGCCGACCGGAAGAACGTGCGCAGCCAGTTCGGCATCCTGGACTGGACCAGCACCGCCAGCACCAGAGCCACCGACAGCTGCAGGATGACGGCGACGACGACGAAGCCGATGGTGTTCAGGAACGAGACGCTCACGGTCGGGTTCGCGGCGAGGTCGACGAAGTTGTCGAATCCGACGAACACCGGATCGGAGATGATGTCCCAGCGGAAGAACGCCAGGACGAACGATCCGATGATCGGCACGAAGTTGAACAGGCCGAGCCCGATCAGCGTCGGCGCGAGGAAGACCCAGGTGAAGACGCGCCCCGATCGGGCGACCGTGCCGGTCTCCCGACGCAGCTTCGTGGGCACCGTGACGGTGCGGGTGCTGCTCTCGGACATCAGTTGCCCCCCAACGCGAGCTCGAGATCTCGCTGCATGGTCTCGAGTCCTCGGCGGACGCCGGACGGACCGTTCGTGATGGTCGACACCACGTTCTTCAGCAGGGCGGATTCGACGGCGGCCTGCTGGGGCGGTGCCGGCATCGGACCCGTGTCGGGGAACTTGTCGAGCGTGTCGTAGAAGACGTCCCAGTGCGCCGGCCCGACTCCCGCGCCGTAGAGCTTGGCGTTGAGTGAGCGACGGGGGAGCGACGAGTCGGGTTTCGAGTGCGCGATCGTCATGCCCTCGACCGAGACACAGTACTTGAGCCACTCCCACGCCTCGTCCTTGCGCGGCGAGGTCTCCATGATCGCGTAGCCGCCCGCGCCGAACTGGTGCCGCTGCCCCGCCATCCTCGGGAAGTAGGTGACGTCGTAGGCGTCGTTCGCGACGCCGGCCTCCTCGAGGCCGCGCACCCAGAAGCCGCCGGCCGGGGTCATCCCGACGGAGCCGGTGGAGAACAGGGAGACCAGCTCGTTGCCGCCGCCCTGCGCCGGGTTCGCCGCGAGCCCTTCCGAGACCATGCGCTCGAGCACCGAGAAGCTCTCGACCGCATGCTCGTTGAGCGCGTCGGCCTGCTTCCACACGTAGCCTCCGCTGCGGGCCGGCTGATCCGGATAGAAGCGGTCCCAGAGCCAGCCACCGCCGGTCGCCTTCTCCTCATGCAGGAAGCTGGTGTTGTTCACATACAGCCAGGGCACCACTCCGCCCCACAGCCGGTTGTTCCAGAAGTACGGCAGGAACTGCCCCGAGGCGCTCTTCTTCATCGCGCGGGCGGTGCCGAGGAAGTCCTCCAGCGTCCAGTTGTCGGCGGGACGCTCCAGCCCCGCGCGCTCCATGGCCGTCGTGCTGTAGAACACGTTGGCGGCGTTGAAGTTGTCGGGCATCTGGAAGAGGCTGCCCTGATACATGAACGCCTCGATGAGGGTGGGGTTCACGTCATCGAAGTACTCCTGCATCTCGGACGCGTCACGACGCACGAAGTCGTCGAGCGGGTGCGCGAGGCGCGAGGCGAAGAGCTGCGCCCCCTCGGTCGCGACGGTGACGACATCGGGTGGCGTGCCCGCGGCGATCATCGTGAGGATCTTCGCGAAGTACTCGCTCCAGTCCTGACCCTGGATGGCGACGATGCGCACCTCGACGCCGGGGTGCTTGCGCTGGAAGCCGTCGATCAGCGACTGACGAGCCAGCGCATCCTGCGCGGTGCCGAAGAGGGCGACCGTCAGAGTGTCCTTGCCGCGCCCGGGGATGTCCGATCCGGTGAGCCTCGGCCACGAGACGACGGTGCCGACGATGCCCAGTCCGATCGCGCCGAACAGAGCCCTGCGAGTGAGATCAACCACGATGTTCTCTCCTGTGTGATGACTTCGCGGCACGGATCGAGAGTCCCGGGCTGCGATGCTAAATTGATTCAGCATCGCCGAGAGTAGCATCGTCGAATCGCGGTCGCAATGATTTTGCTAAATCAATTCAACACGGGTGGTTTCGGGGCTCGGCATCCACTGCCTATGCTGGATCGCAGCGACTGGAGGACGCCGATGCCGAAGAGAGTGGATCGCAGACCGACGCTCGCCGACGTCGCGGCGCTCTCGGGCATGTCGAAGGCCTCGGTGAGCATGATCCTCAACGATCGACCGGGGTCGCGACTCTCCGTCGACGCGGCGCGACGGGTCAAGGCCGCCGCCGAGGAGCTGGGCTATCGCCCGAATCCCGCGGCTCAGAGCCTGCGCCTGGGCAAGACGAAGACGCTGGGTTTCATCTCCGACCAGATCACCGTCACCCGCTACGCCTCCGAGATGATCCGCGGCCTGCTGTCGGCGGCGAAGGAGCACGGCCACACCGTCCTCATCGCCGAGACCGAGGGCGACGACGCGACCATCGCCGACGAGATCCAGGCGATGATCGACCGCCGGGTCGACGGCATCCTGATCGGCCTCCTCGGCGCCCGCATGATCGAGGTGCCCGAGACGCCCGCAGACGTCCCCGTCGTGATCGTCAACGGCATGTCGACGACGGGTCACCCCTCGGTCCTGCCCGATGAGCGCGTCGCGGGCCACGCGATGGCGCGCCTGCTCACCGATGCCGGGCATCGCCGTGTCGGCGTGATCGGCAACAATCCCCGTGCGGTCTCGTCCCCCGTGTACTCGGTGACCATCGGCTCGCGATTCGACGGCATCCGCGCCGCGTTCGCCGAGGCGGGCGTCGATCCGCTCATCATCGACGTCCCCGAGTGGAACCCCGACATCGGATACACGCGGACCCTGCAGATGCTCGACGCGCACCCCGACCTCACGGCGATCCTGGCGGGCAACGACGGCGTGGCGTTCGGCACGTACCAGGCGATCGCCGAGCGAGGGCTGAGGGTGCCGGACGACATCTCGGTCGCCTCCTTCGACGACGAGGAGCTCGCCAGCTTCCAGCGCCCGGGGCTCACGACCGCCCGGCTCCCGTACGACGTGATGGGTCGCACAGCGGTCGAGATGCTGCTCGGCGAGCGGCCGCTCGACGCCGTGCTGATCCCCATGCCGGTCATCGAGCGGGCGTCGATCCGCCGTGTGAGCTGACGCGCAGCGGTAACCTCGTTCCATGCCCCCCGCGACGCCGAGTGTCCCCTCGTCGAGCAGCATGGGCCGAGGACTCGATGTGCTCTCCTCCGTCGCGACTCTCACCCGCGACCTCCGACCGGCCACGGTCAGCGTCATCGCGGATTCTCTCGGTCGCGAGCGCTCGCAGGTGTCGCGCACGCTGGCGAGCCTGGAACGCTCGGGCCTCGTGACCAGAGCGGCGGACCGTTCATTCGCCCTCGCGTGGGGATGGTACGCCGCCGCCCAGGAGCTGAGTGCACAGCGGCTGCGCACGCACGGCCTGGTGGTGCTCGAGGACCTGTCGTCGCACCTCGGCGAAGCCGCCTTCCTCAGTGTGCTGCAGGGCGACACGACGCTCACCATGCTCGAGAGCCTTCCCGCGGACTCACGCATGATCGGGTCGTGGATCGGACGCGCCTACCCCGCCTATTGCAGCGACGCAGGCCGTGCCACATTGTGGGACGCGCCGGCCGACGAGATCCGCGCGGTGTTCCGCGCCACCGAGTTCTCACCTCAGGGGCCGAACACCCCCACCTCGATCGACGACTTCCTCGCACGGCTCGACGACGATCGGCGCCGAGGGTTCGCGATCGTCGACCAGGAGGCCGAGCCTGGTCTCTACTCCGTCGCCGCTCCTGTGTGGGACCACCGCGGCGAGGTCGTCGCCGCGGTCCAGGTGATCGGCACGCGCGACGTGATGGCGGAGCGCACGGCGACGTGCGGCGAGGCGTGCGCCCGCGCTGCCGCCGAGCTCTCCCGAGAACTCGGCGCCCCTTCAGCCGTTCTCGCGTGAGGGCTGATCCGCGCCCGCTGCGGCGCTGAGCTCGCCGGCGAACTGCATGAGCAGGGCCCGCGTATCCCGCGTGATCCCGTTCGGCCGATGCCTGCCGCGCACAGCCAGGGAGGCGATGACCTCACCCCTGCTGCGGATGGGGAGAGCGAACTCGTCGATGCCCTCGTCGTATTCCTCCGCCGCCGCGATGAGCGAGTCCGCGCGGTCCCGCTCGAGCAGCGCCCACACGTCGCGCGTCGAACGAGCGGCCGTCGGTCCACCGACCCCGACGAACTGGACGTCCTCGAGCAGCGCCTCGAGCTGCTCGAGCGTGTGATCCCAGAGCAGCGCTCGACCCGCGCCGGTGCACCAGATCGGCGTGACGAGCCCCTCACGGATGGAGCGATCGAACCCGTCGGCCGACCTCTCGCAGCGCAGCAGCACACCGCGCGCGCCGTCGGCGATCGTGATCAGGGCGTTGACACCGCGCTGCGAGGCGAGCGCCCGCAGAGCGGCTCGCGAGGCCCGCAGCCACGTCGTGTTGAGCACGGCGGCGGTGCCGAAGAACTCGGGCCCCGCCGAGAACAGCGCATCGTCGTCTCGACTGAGGAACTGTCGCGCACGCAGCTCCTGTGTGAGCCTCGACACACGACTGCGCTCGATCCCGGTGTGCTCCGCAAGACGCGACGCGTTGAGACCCGGCCGCGCGCGGCGCTCCTGCGAGACGGCGGCGTCGAGGAGCTTCAGTCCCTGCACCAGAGACGAGGAAGCCACCACCGGTCCTCCTTCGCTGCGGGTCGAGATCACCGCAATCCTATCCGTCGCCGACCACGCGACGACGAGGGAGAAGGCGTCCCCACGCGACGTAGAGGTCGGCGGCGATGTGACCGTGGGCGCCCTCGACATCAGCCGAAGCGATCGTCTGGTCACCCTGACGGCCGAACAGCACGGCCTCGTCGCCGGCCACTGCGTCGTCTATTCGGGTGACGTCGACGAGAAAGCTGTTCATGGCGATCCGATCGACGATCGGTGCACGTCTCCCCCGCACGAGCACCTCGCCGGTGCCGCTGAGGCTGCGATGGATTCCGTCGGCATACCCCAGGGGGATCACGGCCAGACGCGCATCGTGGTCGAGACGGTGCCAGCGTTCGTACCCGACGGTGCTTCCGCGACGGTAGGGGTTGATCGCTGCGATCCGGGACGCGACCCGCATGGCCGGTCGCAACACGCCGCCCACGGCATCGGTGTCCCCGTACAACCCGGCTCCGATGCGCACGAGATCGAACCGGGATGCGGGCACCCTGAGCGCCGCGAACGTGGTCGCGCAGTGACGCACGATCCGATCACCCGCACCCGCCCGCACGCACACCGCGCGCGTCTCCGCGTCGAAGCGGGATGCACCCTCGACCACGTCGGCGATGTCTTCGCAGGGAAAGTGGGAGCACAGGCCGACGACGTCCAGGTTCGGGTCTGCGAGAACGCCGGTCACGGCATCCATCCCCGTGGCCTCGCCGAGGTCGATGCCGTCGCGACCGAGCCCGGTCGAGTTCAGCGAGAGATGGACGCGCATCCTGACCCCCTGCGCTGCCGCGACGGCTCCCACGATTCCCGCGTGCGCGGCACCGCCGATCCACTCCTCCACGCCGAAGCGGATGCCGTCGCCGATCTCGTCGCGTCCGCCGGGGCGCACTCGCATCAGTCGCCCCGTGAAGCCCGCCCGCCGCACGGCGGCCGCGTCGTCGTTGGACGCGACGCCGACGATCGTGACCCCCTGCGCGGCGAGCACCGGAGCGACGATGTCGATCCCGTGTCCGTAGGCGTCGGCCTTCACGACCGCGCAGAACTCGACGTTCTCGCCGAGTTCTGCGCGGATCGTGCGGACGTTGTGGGCGATGGCGCTCTCATCGATCTCCACCCACCCGGCCGCGGACACGGGGGTCGTCACGCCTCGACGGATTCAGCCTCGTGATCCTGCACGACATCTCGCGCGCCCTTGCGACCGTGACGCCACCAGAAGTACAGGTAGCACGCCCCGACGAACGGGATGCCGAAGTAGAGCGCGGCGACCTGATTCGGGTCGAATGCGATCGCGATGATCGAGATGAGCAGCAGCGAGAAGGCGACGATGGGCAGCGCCGGGTAGAGCGGCGTGCGGTAGGCGAGATCCTGCACGCGTCCCCCCTCGCGGAGGAACCTGCGCCGGTGGAAGAACTGCGAGGCGACGATCGACATCCACACCGCGACCACGGCGAATCCGGCGATCGACACCAGCACCAGGTACACCGTGCCCGCCGCGACCACGCTCGTGAGCAGTGAGACGAGGCCGATCAGAATGCTGACGCTCAGCGCGATGAGCGGCACACCACGCCGGGTGAGGCGGGTGAACGCCTTCGGCGCGTGGCCCTCCTCGGCGAGCGAGAACAGCATCCGTGCGCACGAGAAGAGTCCGCTGTTGCCGGCGGAGAGGAGCGCGGTGATGATGACGAAGTTCATGATGTCTGCGGCGTACGGGACTCCGACGTACTGGAAGACGTCGACGAACGGGCTGCTGGTGACGCTGGCCTGGTCGTACGGCAGGATCGCGGCGATGACCGCGATCGCCCCGACGAAGAGCACAACGAGTCGCAGCACCGTCGAGCGCAGGGCACGAGGGATGTTCTTCGCCGGATCCTTGGTCTCGCCCGCGGCGACACCGATGAGCTCCGAGCCGCTGAACGCGTAGAAGACGGCGAGGGCGGTGACGATCACGCCACTGAACCCGTTCGGGAACAGGCCGCCGGGAGTCTCAAAGTTGCTGAAGAGGAGTGCGGGCGGGTGCTCGGGCGAGAGGGGCGTGAACCCGAAGATCGCCGCCCCGCCGAGCACGATCAGGCCGACGATCGCCACGACCTTGACCAGCGAGAACCAGAACTCCGCCTCGCCGAACACACGTGCCGAGATCGCGTTGAGCAGGAACAGCACTGCGGCGAAGATCAGGCACCACACCCACACCGGCACCCCGGGGAACCAGCGCTGCATGAGGATGCCGGATGCCGTGAACTCGGACCCGAGCGCGACGACCCAGCACAGCCAGTAGAGCCAGGCCGTGGTGAAGCCGGTCGCTGGGCCGATCGACCGGGAGGCATAGATGTGGAAGGCACCCGAGACCGGATAGGCGACTGCGAGCTCGCCCAGGCACGCCATGACGAGGTAGACGACGAACGCCCCGATCAGGTACGCGATGATCGCGCCGAGGGGGCCCGCCTGCGAGATGGTGTAGCCGGAGCTGAGGAACAGCCCGGAACCGATCACACCGCCGAGCGCGATCATGATCAGGTGCCGGGCATCCATGGTGCGCTGCAGCCGACGCAGCGGCACCTGAGTGGCCGTCGTGTTCGGCAGGACGTTGGGGAGGGGCTTCTCGCCGGGAAGAGGCGTCATCGGAACTCTCAATCGGGTTGTATGTGCATCATATTCACATCTATGTGCCAATGACGCATCTTGTTGATGATCTGCGGGGACACTATCCGCTGCGTCATCGGGTGCGCAAGAGCACGACCATGGATTGCCGCCTGCAGCCGCCACCGCCGACATTCCGCGCGGGAAGCTGCCGATCCGTCACCTCACGCTGCCGTTCTGACAGGCGCGTACGGACACCACCGGCGCTGAGGATGGAGCCATGTCAGCACGGCGACGCCGGCGACAGCCCACGTAGAGAAGGAGAACTCCCGTGACTCACCACGACCTCGCCCTCATCGGCTTCGGAGGCGTCAACCGCGCCCTCGCCGAGATCATCCGCGACCGCGGTACGGAGCTCGCGTCCGACCTCGGCTTCACCCTGCGGGTCGTCGCGATCACGGATCTGCGGTTCGGCTCCCTCATGCAGAGCGACGGCATCGACCTCGCTGCGGTGCTCGCGATGACAGGGGATGACTCGTTCGCCGGTATGCCCGGCGGCGACGTCGACCCTCGCAACGACCACGTCATCCGCACCACGACAGCGGGCATCATCGTCGAGGCGACCTACACGAACCCGATCGACGGCGAACCCGCGATCTCGCATGTCCGTGCTGCCCTTGAGAGCGGCAAGAGCGTCACGACCACCAACAAGGGACCCGTCGCGCTCGCAAGTGCCGAGCTCAACCGGCTCGCCGAGCAGAACGGGGCCCGATTCGAGTACGAGGGCTCGGTGATGAGCGGCACGCCCGTGCTGCGGCTGGCGCAGCAGACGCTCAAGGGGCTCCGCATCAGCCGCATCCAGGGGATCCTCAACGGCACGAGCAACTTCGTGCTCGGGCAGATGGAGTCGGGCAAGTCGCTCGACGATGCCGTGGCGGAGGCTCAGGCGCTCGGTTACGCCGAGGCCGACCCCACCGCCGACATCGAAGGGTCGGACGTCCAGCTGAAGGTCGTGATCCTCGCCAATGAGCTGCTCGGCGCCGAGATCACGACGGCCGATGTCTCGCGCGTCGGCATCAGCGGGATCACCGCGACCGATGTCGTCGCGGCAGCGGCGGCCGGCGAGCACTGGAAGCTCCTCGGAACGATCTCGCGCGACGAGTCCGGCGCCGTGACGGCATCCGTCCAGCCCCTCTCGCTGGCCGCCGACCACCCTCTCGCGGGTATCTCGGGAGCGACCAACGCGATCGCGTTCACGACCGATCTGCTCGGCACCGTCACGATGTCGGGCCCCGGTGCCGGACGCCTCGAGACGGCCTACGCTCTGCTGTCGGACATCATCGCGATCGATGCGCAGCAGGCGTCGCTCGTAGGAGCGGCGTGATGAGCGCGCCCTCCGTCGAAGCTCCCGTGGCGCACGCGTCACTTCTCGAAGTGCTCGATCCCTACAACGGAGAGGTGATCGCCCGACTCCCCCAGCACTCGGTCGACGACGTCGACGAGATCATGTCGCGGGCGCGGCTCGGTGCCACGCTCTCGCGCGATCTGTCGAGGTTCGCGCGGCATCGGATCCTGGAGCGTGCCGCGCGGATCCTCGAAGGCCGCGCCGAAGAGGCTGCCACGCTCATCGTGCGCGAGGCAGGCAAGACGATCACTCAGGCGCGCAAAGAGGTGCAGCGCGCGGTGACCACGATCTCGCTCTCGGCGGAGACCTCCCGCGCCTTCGACGGCGAGGTCATCCCCTTCGATGCCTACGAGGGCTCCGCGAATCGTCGTGGCTGGTACACGCGGGAGCCGCTCGGGGTGATCCTCGCGATCACGCCGTACAACGACGCCCTCAACCTCGTCGCGCACAAGATCGGACCGGCGATCGCCGGTGGCAACGCCGTGATCCTCAAGCCGTCGCAGTTCACCCCGCTGACCGCGCGGTTCCTCGTCGAGGTGCTGCTGGAGGCAGGACTCCCCGATGAGATCATCACCGTCGTGCACGGAGACCGTCATGTGGCGCAGGCGCTCGTCGCCGTGCGCGACATCCGGATGGTGTCGTTCACCGGGGGATTCGCGACGGGCGAGGCGATCGCCCGCGCCGCGGGCCTCAAGAAGCTGGCGATGGAACTCGGCGGCAACGCCCCCGTGCTGGTGTTCGCGGATGCCGACATCTCGGCCGCCGTCGAGGCCTGCGTATCCGGCGCGTTCTGGGCGGCGGGGCAGAACTGCGTCGGCGCCCAGCGCATTCTCATCGAGCGCTCCGTGTATGCCGAGTTCCGTGACCGATTCGCGGCCCGCACTTCGACGTTGCGCGCAGGCGACCCGGTGAACCAGTCGACAGATGTCGGCCCGATGATCTCGGTGGCCGCGGCGACGAACGCGGAGCGTGTGGTCGACGACGCCGTGCGGTCGGGGGCACGCGTGCTCGCCGGACACCGCCGGGAGGGCTCGGTGTACTGGCCGACCGCTCTCGAGAACGTCTCTGCCCATTGCGAAGCGTGGAGCAAGGAGGCCTTCGCCCCCATCGTGGTCTTGACGCCGTTCGACACCGAAGACGAGGCGGTGGCGGAGGCGAACAGCATCGACTACGCGCTGCATGCCGCGGCATTCACCTCCGACATCACCCGCGCGCTGCGAGTCGCCGAAGCGCTCGACGCCGGCGGCGTGATGATCAACGACTCCTCCGACTACCGCATCGACAGCATGCCGTTCGGTGGATCGAAGTACGGGAGCATGGGGCGCGAAGGCGTGCGCTTCGCGTACGAGGAGATGACCCAGCCGAAGGTCACCTGCATCACCACCTGAGATCTCCTCGCAGAGGGGGAGGGGTCCGCGGGGGATGCCCTGCCCCTCTGCGAGGTCATGACCGATCGACCACCCGGGTCAACGACACCGCCGTCACGGTGTTCGCGACTCCGGGCAGCGCGGCGAGGATCTCCCAGATCTCGCCGATGCGATCCATCGACTCCGCCTCCAGCGTCACCAGCAGGTCGAAGTCGCCCGAGAGCACATCACACCGACGCACTTCGGGAATCTGCGCGATCTGCGAGACGACACCGCCGCCGCGCATTCGATCACTGCGGTAGACGAGCACGATGGCCGAGACCGGCGAACCGCCGGCGCGTCCGGGGACGACGCTGTAGCCGCCGATCACGCCCTGCCGCTCCATCCGCTCGATGCGCTGCTTGACCGCGTTGCGCGACAGATGCACCCGAGAGGCGAGAGTGACCAAGGGGATGCGGGCGTCGTCGGTGAGCGCCGTGAGAATCTGGCGATCGATCTGATCGAGATGAAGCCGCTCCATCGGGACCTCCTGGTTCAGTCCGCAAAGTGTGCAGTATTGGCAATTGCGTGTGTCTATTATGCACCTTAGGGTGGAAGATGGCACTGGAAGACGGTGCAGAACGAAGGAGTCACGATGAGCGCTCGACCCGACCGCAAGGATCTGCACACGCTGTCCGACCTGAGCTTGGCCGTGCACGGGGGCAATCAGCTCGATTCGACCCTGGCGCTGCGCACTCCCCTCGTGATGGCCAACTCGTACCAGCTGCCCGACGACCCGAGCGAGATCAGCTGGTCGGCGACTGCGCCGGGGCTCTACACCCGCAACACGGGAGTCAATCAGGCCGCACTCGAGCAGAAGCTCGCCGCGCTCGATGGAGCCGAGGACGCGGTCGCCCTCGCTTCCGGAGTCGCCGCCCTGCACGCGGTGTTCTTCACTCATGTGCGCGCCGGCGACCACGTCGTCGTGAGCGACGTGGTCTATGAGGCCACGTGGCGCCTGTGGACAGAGCTGCTGCCCCAGCGCTACGGGCTCGACGCCAGCTTCGTCGACATCAGCGACCTCGACGCGGTGCGGGCGGCCATGCGCCCCGAGACGCGTCTCGTGTGCATCGAGGCCATCGCGAATCCGACCACCAAGGTCGCCGATGTGAGCGCGGTCGCCGAGATCGCCCACTCCGCCGGCGCCATCCTCATGGTCGACTCGACGTTCTCGCCGCCGCCGTTCTACCGACCGATCCACGACGGCGCCGACCTGGTGGTGCACTCCCTCACCAAGTACCTCAACGGCCACGGCGACGCCATGGGGGGCTCGGTCTCCGGCCGGCGCGATCTCATCCAGGCGATCAAAGCCGACGCCATGGTCGACGTCGGCGGCATCATCTCGCCCTTCAACGCGTGGCAGATCCAGCGCGGCACCGTCACCCTGCCGCTGCGCCTGCGCCAGCACTTCTCGTCGGCGCTGCAGATCGCGCAGATGCTCGACGCCGACACGCGGGTCGAGTACATCTACTACCCGGGTCTCGAATCGCATCCGGACCACGCCCTCGCCGTGCGGCAGTTCGGCGGACGCGGCTTCGGAGGCATGATGGCCTTCGCCGTCACGGGCTCCCCCGACGTGCAGAACCGCTTCGTCGCGAACCTGCGACTCATCACCTCCGGGTTCTCACTCGGCCACGACGACTCGCTCATCGTGCACACGGGCACCGAGGGCGGCCGTGTCGCCACCTATCCGGCACCCTTCCGAGAGTTCGGACACCTGCGTCTGTCCGTCGGCCTCGAAGATGCCGACGACCTCCTCGCCGACCTCTCCGCCGCTCTCGATCTCACCTTCGGCAGCGCTTCGCGGTAGACAGCGCATGCGACGGCACGGATCCATTCACGTGCATCCATCTCCCTGAGACAGGCGTAGGCTGGAGACCTAGGACGGACCGTCCGAGAAGATCTCCCGGCACCGTGACCGTCCGGAAGAGGAGTCACTCGTGGCTCAGTACGACGTCTCGAACCGCTCGGCGATCGTGACGGGAGCAGGCAGCGGAATCGGACGCTCGACCGCTCTGCTGCTCGCCCAGAACGGCGCCTCCGTCGTGGTCAACGACCTGAACGCGGACAACGCGAACGCGGTCGTCGAGGAGATCCGCGCCGCCGGCGGCATCGCCGAGGCATCCGTCGGAGACGCGACGGACACCGACTGGATCGCCAGCTCGGTCGAGCTCGCGAACACGCTCGCCCCGCTGCGCATCGGCGTGAACAACGCCGGCATCGGCGGCGCATCCGCTCCTACCGCCGAGTACGACGACGCCGCGTGGGACAAGGTCATCTCGATCAACCTCAACGCCGTGTTCCGCAACATGAAGGCGCAGATCCCCTCGATCCTCGCGAACGGCGGCGGCTCCGTCGTCAACATCGCGTCGATCCTCGGCAGCGTCGGCTTCGCGAACTCCCCCGCCTACGTCGCCGCCAAGCACGCCGTCGTGGGCATGACCAAGTCGGCCGCCCTCGAGTACTCCGCCCAGGGCGTGCGCGTGAACTCGGTCGGCCCCGGCTTCATCGACACCCCCCTGCTCGCCACCATGGGCGACGAGGCCAAGGCGTTCCTCGTGAGCAAGCACCCGATCGGTCGCCTCGGCCAGCCCGACGAGGTCGCGAACCTCATCGCCTTCCTCGCCAGCGACGCCGCCAGCTTCATCACCGGCAGCTACCACCTCGTCGACGGCGGCTACACCGCCCCCTGAGGCTCGGTCGCCACGCGCCGCTGTCCGCGCCGCGCCGTTTGCAGGACGAAAACACGGATGCAGGGCGAGATCGACCATCTCGCCCTGCATCCGCGCTTCTGTCCTGCATCCGGCACCGACCTACCCGTCGGCACCGGATCAGGTACCCCGACGCCCCTCCGTCACCCGAGACGGTCCAACCGCAGGGTCGCCGTGGCGCTGTGCGCGGCCATGCCCTCGGAGTCCGAGATCACTCTCACGGCCCTCCGTGGCCGACCCGAACTGCTACTCCCGAACCTTGCGCTTCTCGAGCACGCCGGCGAGAAGCACCGCGACCAGAGCTGCAGCCGGGGCCACGATCAACCCGGCCCGCAGGCTCTCGGTGTCGGCGATGAAGCCGACGATCGGCGGTGACAGCAGGAAGCCGAGCCGCAGCAGCCACGACACGACCGTGAGCCCCACTCCCGGTCGCAGGCCGGGCAGTTCGTCCGCCGCATGCATGGCGGCCGGGATGAGCGTCGCGATGCCGAAGCCGACGGGGGCGAATCCGGCGATGGTTCCCGGCACGCTCGGGAAGATGAGCGCGAGTGTCATGCCCGCTGCGGCGATCAGTCCTCCGACGCGGGCCACCGCGCGCTGCCCGAACCGGTCGGTCATGCCGTCGCCCAGCATCCGGCCGATGAACTGTGCGCCGACGAGCGCGATGAATCCGAGCGGCGCGATGGCGGCCGCGGCGCCGAGCGATTCACTCAGATAGAGAGTCGCCCACGAGTTGCCGGCGTCTTCGGCCACGGCACCGGCCATCGCGATGAGCGTGAGCGCGATGATGATCATCACGGTGCGAGGGCTGACTCCGCGGCGCACGGCGCTGCCCAGCTCGACCGGCTCGGCCGTCGCCTCCGCATCCGCCTCCTCATCGCGTCCAGGCAGGCAGAACCAGAGCGCGGTGAAGGCGACGGCCGCGAACACCGCGGTCGAGATGCCGAGATGCACGCCGAGCGGCAGCTGCAGGGCGATCGCGGCCGCGGCCATGCCTCCGCCGAGAACCGCGCCGATCGACCAGATGGCGTGGAACGAGTTGATGATCGAGCGGCCGTATCGCCGCTGCACGCGCAGACCGTGCGCGTTCTGGGCGACGTCCGTGATCGCGTCGGATGCCCCGCCGAGCAGAAGGGCGACGGCGAAGAGGATGCCGGAGGGCGCCAGTGCGGCCGCGAGCAGGCCGAGCCCCGTGGCGATCGTGCCGAACACGGCGATCCGCGCCGAGCCGAATCGACGGATCAGCACGGCGGCGAGAAGACCCGCGGCGATCGCGCCGGCAGGGAAGGCCGCGATCGCGAGGCCGTACCCGGCGTTGTCGAGCCCCAGAGCAGCCTTGATCTCGGGGTAGCGGGGCAGGATGTTGGCGAACAGTGCGCCGTTCGTGAGGAACAGCGCCGAGACCGCGATGCGCGCTCGGCGCGACGCCTGGTCGACAGCCGGCCGTCGAATCGATTCGATCGAAGTCATAGCAACGACCGTACACGTCGAGGGACGCCGTCGAAAATCGCCTTCCGCGTCGCGTATGCCACCCGTGCGGCGATCGCGATCGACCTCAGTGGAGCTGCGGTTCGCCCTGTGCGATCTCTTCGGCGATCACGGATGCCGCAGCGACCGCTGCCTTGGCGGCATCCAGGTCGTCGAACTGGCCGATGAAGTCGGACTGCGCTCCGAAAGCCCGAAAGCCCTCACGCGGCGTCCCCGTGATCGATCCGAGGAACTGGCGCCGGTCATTGCCGACGTGGAAGCCGGGATCGACCTCGACCCACAGCCCTCGCGTCCGCGAGGCGCCTCGCACCCGCGCGCTCGTCGCCGCCTTCGCGGCATTTCTGATTCGTACGGACATGGCTCACGCAGTCATCGCGTGCAGCACACGCGACCCCGTGAGCGCCGGAGCGAACTCACCTCGGGTGAGGTCGAGCCCGCCGGCCGAGTTCGCCGCGTTCATCATCGAGACCACCAGCGAGCGGTCGATGCTCGGCTCCTCGTCCATGGCGAACCGGAGGGGGATGGAGGCGTGCACCCAGAGCGTCTCGATGGCGCCGTCGCCGATCGAGAGGGTCAGGGGGAAGGACTCGTTGCGCCGCAGCTTGGTCACGATCACCAGCCGCAGGTGGGTCAGCAGCTCGTCGTCGATCTCGATCGGTGCGGCGGTGCTTCCGTAGGTCAGGTAACCCATGTTCTCTCCCTCACGCTCAGACTGGCTTGAGAAATAGATTACTAGGTTACCTAGCTAAATCCCAGTCGGACGTCAGGGAAGGTCGCCGATCTCTTCCGTCAAGCGGTGCAGGAACCGTGAGATCGCATCGGTCTGCTCGGGCGTGAACTCGTCGGCGAGGGCGGCGATGCGCTGCGTGAGCTCGTCGCCGGGCGAGTGGAGATCGCGCAGAGAGGGTCGCAGAACCTTCGATCGCGCGTCAGCCGGATGCGGGGCGACGACGATCTGGCCGCGCTCCTGCAGACGGCGCAGCAGGCTCGTGATCGCGGCCGTGCTCACGTTCAGGTGCGCAGCGAGTCCTCCCGGGGTCGCGGGAGCATCCGCCGGCGCCTCCGTGATGTACCTCATGGCCTCACGATCGGTGTCATTGGGCGCGCGCAGCGCGGCGAGACGACGGCCCAGCTGCGCCTCGGCGCGACGGAGTTCGTCGACCCGAGCGACGAGATCGGTCGACGTCGTTCTGATGTCGGTCCTGCTGGCCATGTGTCACCCCCTGACCCCTCCATGCTACTCGAAAGACAGGTAACGAGGTGGCCTAGCGAATTCCAATGCCACCAGGGACTCTGATCGGGTGCGAAGATAGAACACGGGCAGGAAAGGGACGTCATGGTCGAGCGATTCACACTCGAGGATGCGGGGTACATCATGTACGCCGACATGCTCGATCGCCTGCGAGCGCGGTTCCCGTCGGTTCCCGCCTGGCGGCTCGACCAGATCGTGGCCGCCGAGCACGACGCCATCACGGGCGGACTGCTGCGGATCGTCCCTGCCGAGGTCGAAGCCGGCGCGATCGAGATGCTCGCGCGCGAGCATGGAGAGAACGAGGGATCCCTGAGCGATGACGGCGAGGTGGCGTGATGGAGCGCTCTGAAGAATTCGGCCGATCGGGGTACTGGTACCCCGACTCCGACAGCGCGAGCACGGTCGACGTGCTCAACATGCTCCGCCGCTACCGCTCGGCCGAGACCGCCATGCGAGCCCGCACCAGGGCGTCGATGGGCATGAACGAGACCGACCTGGTCGCGCTGCGATTCCTGCTGCGCGAGCAGCGGGCCGGCCGCATCGTGCGCCCGATCGACATCGCCCGCATGCTCGACATCTCCACGGCGTCGACGACGACCCTCATCGACCGCCTCGAGAAGGGCGGGCACGCGAAGCGCGAGCCGCACCCGACCGATCGCCGCGCCGGGGTCGTCGTGCCCACGGTCAGCAGCGACGACGAGGTGCGCGAGACCCTCGGCGCGATGCACCGGCGGATGCTGTCGCTCGTCGACGAGATGAGCGACCGCGAGCGTGGCATCGTGACGCGATTCCTCGCCGGCATGACCTCGGCCATCGAAGAGGCGTCGGATCTCGATCAGGAGCTGCGCGACGTCATCCGCTCGCACGAGGAGTCCGAGCCCTCCGGCGAGTGATCCCTCCGCCGCGGGTCAGGCCTTCTCGACCTGATCCTCGACCCGAGCGCCGGCCACTCCGTCGTCGTCCGCGGCGTTCTCGAGGCGTTCGGGGAACAGCTCGTCGAGGTCGAGGTCGGGGTTCTCCTCCTGCGTCTCGACCAGTTCCACGGCCTCCTCGATCGTCTGCACGCTCGGCATCGCACCCGGCAGAGGCCTGCGCGCCGACTCCTTGAGCACCACCACGGCGATGAAGCCGGCGATCGAGGTGCCGATCACGTAGAACGCCGGGGCCAGCGACGATCCGGTCATCTGCACGAGCGCCTCCATCACGACCGGAGCCGTGCCCGCGAACAGGGCGACGGCGAGGTTGTACGAGATGCCCATGCCGCCGTAGCGCGACGACGTCGGGAAGAGCGCGGGCAGAGACGAGGCGAGGTTGGCCACATAGAAGGTCACGGGGAAGGCGAGCAGCACCAGGCCGAGAAGCGTCGACCAGATCTCCCCGTGCATCATGAACAGGAACGACGGCACGGCGAGCACGATCGCCGAGATCGAGCCGATGAACAGCACCTTGCGGCGTCCGATGCGGTCGGAGAGCTTTCCGGTGAGCGGGATGCAGAGCGCCATCGCCACGAGCACGGGAAGGGTGAGCAGAGTGCCGTGCACCTCGTCGTAGCCCAGGGTTCCGGTGAGGTACGTGGGCATGTAGGAGGTGAGGGCGTAGCCCACGGTGTTGGCGGCAGCGACGAGCACGAAGGCCGTCAGCAGTTCGCGCCAGTATGCGCGGATCAGTGCGAGCACGCCCTTGGGCGCATCCGCCGACGCCTGTGCGTCGTCGGCCGCGCGCTTCGCCGAGTCCTGTGCCTCCTGGAATGCCGGGGTGTCCTCGATCTTCAGCCGGAAGTAGATCGCGATCAGTCCGAGCGGAAGCGCGACGAGGAACGGGATGCGCCAGGCGAAGCCCTGCATGACCTCGGCCGACAGCGTCAGCTGCAGGATCGAGACGAAGGCGGCGCCGATGGCGAAGCCCATGTACGAGCCGAGGTCGAGCAGGGAGGCATAGAAGCCGCGACGCCGGTCGGGCGCGTACTCGGTGATGAAGGTCGTGGCGCCCGCGTACTCGCCGCCGGTCGAGAAGCCCTGCGCGAGCTTGAGCACGATCAGCAGGATCGGCGCCCAGACGCCGATGACCGAGAAGTCGGGGAGCACGCCGATGAGGAATGTGGCCGCGGCCATCATGATCAGCGTGAAGGCCAGCACGCGCTGACGGCCGAGTCGATCGCCGAGCTGGCCGAGCACGATGCCGCCGAGCGGACGGGCGACGAAGGTCACCGCGAAGACGCCGAGCGAGAAGAGCGACTGCGCCCCGGCGGATGCGTCCGGCAGGAACGCCCGCCCGATGATCACCGCGAGATAGCCGTAGACGCCGATGTCGTACCACTCCATGAGATTGCCGACCACGGTGCCGGCGACCGCGCGGCGGAGCATCGGGCGGTCGACGACGGTGACGTCCTCGACCGTGAGCCGACGAGGCTCTGCCGCGGCGGGACGCAGCCGTCGCAGCAGGCGCTGCCACAGGTTCGGCGTGTCATTGTTCAGGCGGTCGGACATGCTGTCTCACTCTCTCTCGCGCCGCACGACCATCGCAGGTCGGGCCGCACAGAAGGCGGGGAGGTGGCTCGCGCCACCTCCCCGCCGTTGCTCACCGGTGTCAGTTGTTGAACGCGTCCTTCACGTTCTCTCCGGCCTTCTTGACGTCGGCCTTCGCCTGGTCGGCGCGGCCCTCCGCCTCGAGCTTCTCGTTGTCGGTCACCTTGCCGACGGCCTCCTTCGCCTTGCCGGCGAGGTCCTGAGCGGTGTTCTTGATCTTGTCATCGAGTCCCATGGGGGCTCCTCTCTCTTATCAGCGGTGGTCTGTGGTCGAGCGCCCGCGCCGTGCGGTCACAGGGGGATGTCGAGGGCGGATGCCGCCAGCGGCAGAGTGCCGGCGGCGATGACCGCGATGAGGCCGACGACTCCGGCGGACTTCCAGAACGGCGTGCGCGATGCGGGGAGCGGGCCGCTGCGGAGCCCGGTGGAGCGGCCGACAGCAGCACGTGCCGACAGCGGGGCGACGTCGACAGGACCGTTCGGCAGGATTCGCCGAGACCGGAGCTCACGACGGGTGGGGTACTGCGTGGCTGTCGACATGTGATCACCTTCCTCCGCCAAAAGATTACTAGATGAACTAGTCAATCGCCAGCCTAGTGAAATTTCCGGTCATCACGCCTACGCTCGACACATGACCGAGCTCACCCAGCCCACCGGGCACGAAGAGGCCCTGCGCGCCCTCCCCCGCGAAGACGGATCGGCGCCTCGCGCGCTGGTGCTCGGCGCCACGGGATACATCGGCGGGCGGCTGACGCCTCGTCTGCTGAACGCCGGATACCGGGTGCGCGCACTGGCCCGGGACGCCGCGCGCGCGGCATCCTTCCCATGGGGTGCCGACTGCGAGATCGTCGAGGGCTCGGCTGACGACGCGGACGCCGTGGCCGAGGCCATGCGCGATGTCGACGTGGTCTACTACCTGATCCACTCGATGACGGCGGGCAAGGGGTTCGAGGAGAGCGACGAACGAGCGGCCACCACGGTGGCGGATGCCGCGGCGAAGGCCGGCGTGCGCCGCATCGTGTATCTCGGCGGACTGCATCCCGACGATGTGAAGCTCTCGCCTCATCTGCGCTCCCGGGTGCGGGTGGGCGAGATCTTCCTCGAGTCGGGCGTTCCGACGCTCGTGCTGCAGGCCGGCGTCGTGATCGGCTCCGGTTCCGCATCGTTCGAGATGATCCGGCACCTGACCGATGTGCTGCCGTACATGCCGGCACCGAAATGGGTGCGCAACCGCATCCAGCCGATCGCGGTGCGCGACGTGCTGCACTACCTGCTGGGCGCCGCGCGCGTCGATGACAGCGTCAACCGCGCCGCCGACATCGGCGGACCCGACGTGCTGCGCTACGGCCAGATGATGAACGGCTATGCGCTCGAGGCGGGTCTGCGCCAGCGCGCGATCGCCGCCCTGCCGGTGCTCACTCCGGGACTCGCATCGCACTGGGTGAACCTGGTGACCCCGGTTCCGCGATCGATCGCGCGCCCGCTCGTCGCGTCGCTGCAGAACGAGTGCATCGTGAAGGACCGCGCGATCGATGACCTCATCCCCCGCCCGGACGGCGGGCTGACCCCGTACCGCACCGCCGTGTCGATGGCGCTGGGCCGTCTCGACGCCGACACCATCGAGACGAGCTGGCAGGATGCCGAGGTCTCGGGCGCCCCGAGCGACCCGCTGCCCAGCGACCCGGACTGGGCGGGACGCACCGTCTTCACCGACACCCGCAAGCTGAAGACGTCAGCCCCGGTCGACGGACTGTGGCGGGTGATCATCGGCATCGGCGGGTCGAACGGCTGGTATTCGTCGAAGTTCCTCTGGGCGGTGCGCGGCTGGATGGACCGGCTCGTCGGCGGAGTCGGGCTCCGCCGCGGACGCCGCAGCAAGGCCGAGGCGCGGGTCGGTGATGCGATCGACTTCTGGCGCGTCGAAGCCGTCGAGGAGCCCGGCCGCAAGACCGACTCGTCGCCCGCGAGCGGCGGACTGCTGCGGTTGCGCGCCGAGATGAAGGTGCCGGGCGAGGCCTGGCTCGAGCTGCGCGCACTGCCCGACGGCGACGGATCCCGCTACGAGCAGCGGGCGGTCTTCTTCCCCCGCGGGCTCGCGGGACGGCTGTACTGGCTGGCCGTGCTGCCGTTCCACGGCTTCATCTTCGCGGGCATGGCGGCGAAGATCACCGCCGCGGCATCCGTCCCCGGCGAGACGGTCGCGCCCGGTGTCGGCGAGGCGGGTGTCGGCGAGGCGGGTGCGGGTGAGGCGGCCCCGACTGAGACGGCCCCCGTCGCCTGAGCCTCTGGGCCCACGCGCGAGGTGTATGCGGGGCCACTTCGACACCGGGACTCACGTGCTGGGCCACTTTCGCAGCGGAAACGGTCGATTCGGATGCGCTACTGACCCCGCACCGGGCCGGGGGCGGCGCGGGCGGGGTAAACAATGCGACTGACGTCAGGAAGGACGCTCGGCGAGGCCCGCAGGGTCGCCCCCGTCATCCGACCCGGCGTCCGCAGCCGCACCCGCACTCGCATCGCCGGCCGCACTCGCGTCGCCGGTCGCACTCGCATCTCCGGCCGGACTCGCATCGCCGGCATCGGCGCCGGCATCCGCTGCGCCACCACCGGCATCCGGGATGATGTCGATCGCCTCGGTCGCGGTCGCGTAGACCTCGGCGAGGCTGTCGTCGACGTCGGCCTCATCGATCCAGGCGAGGTCGTCTTCGGAGTGGTCGTACTCGACAGGCACGAGCGCGAAGTCGTCGCCGTACTCCTCGAGTCCGGCCATGACGCTGTGGCGAACGGCCATGCGGGCATAGCGCTCGCGCAGGATCATGGGGTCGCGTCGCAGATCCTTCATGAACGCGACCATCATGAAGGCCATGATCACGGCGAACGGCAGCGCCGCGATGATCGTGACGTTCTGCAGCGACTTCAGGCCGCTGCCCTCTTCGCCGGTGACGAGCAGCACCGCCGCGATCACTCCGACCAGGACTCCCCAGACGACGGCGACCCAGCGCGACGGCTCGGGGCGGCCCTGCTGCGAGAGCGTGCCCATGACGAGCGAGGCCGAATCGGCGCCGGTGATGAAGAAGATCGAGATCAGCAGGATGAGCACGATGCTGGTGATCAGCGGGAACGGCAGGTTCTCGAGCACGCCGAAGAGCACCTCTTCGGGCGGGTCGACCGTGAGTCCCGCGCCGTTCATCTGCTGCTGGATCGCCGTGGTTCCGAAGATCGCGAACCAGATGAGTGAGATCGCGGCCGGAACCAGGATGACGACGGAGACGAACTGTCGCAGCGTGCGGCCCCGCGAGATCTTGGCGATGAACATGCCCACGAACGGCGACCAGGAGATCCACCATGCCCAGTAGAAGATCGTCCAGCTCGACAGGAACATCTGCGCCTCATCGCCCTGCGACGCCGACCGCGCGACCATCTCGGGCAGGTCGCCGAGGAACTGCACGGCGACCGAGGGGATGACGTTGAGGATCAGCAGCGTCGGTCCGACGAAGAAGACGAAGAATGCGAGCAGCAGCGCGACGACCGCGTTGATGTTCGACAGCGCGCGGATGCCCTTCGAGACGCCCGAGACCGCCGAGGCGATGAAGCAGGCGGTGAGCACGGCGATGGCCGCGATGAGCACGCCGTTGCCGAGTTCGCCGATGCCGCTGACGATCTCGACGCCGTGGCCGATCTGCAGGGCTCCCAGGCCGAGCGACGCGGCGGTGCCGAAGAGGGTGACGATGATCGAGAAGATGTCGATCGTGCGACCGAGGGGTCCGGTGGTGCGGCCCTCGCCGAGCAGCGGCGCGAAGATCGACGAGATCAGGGGCGTGCGGCCACGACGGAACGCGCCGTACGCGATCGCGCCGCCGACCAGCGCGTAGAAGGCCCACGCCTGCGGGCCCCAGTGGTAGAGCACCTGCGCCTGCGCCGTGTGCATGGCCTCGAGGGTGTTCGCCTCGACCGTTCCGGGCGGCGGGTTCTCGAAGAAGGTGAGCGGCTCGGCGGCGCCCCAGAAGACGAGACCGATGCCCATTCCGGCGGCGAAGAGCATCGAGATCCACGAGAACATCGAGAACTCGGGCTCTTCGTCGTCGCGGCCCAGGGGAATGCGTCCGTAGCGGCTGAAGCCGACGAAGAGCATGAAGACGAGGATGACGGTGGCGATCGTGGTGAAGAAGAAGCCGAAGTACTCGACGACCCACCCGAGCACGGTCGAGGTCGTGCCCGAGAGGTTGTCACCCGCGAACACGCCCCACGCGATGAACGCGAGGGTCAGCGCGACGGCGATGCCGAAGACGAGCGGATCGGTGCGGTAGGTGCGTCCGGTCTCTTCGACCGAGACGCCGGGCACGAGCGCCGGGTGCACGCCGCGCGGCGGAACCGCGGCGATGTCGCGCACGATCTTCTGCGCGGTCTCGGTGGCCTTCGCGGCCTGCCTGATCGCGGCGGTGGAGGTCTTCGGAGGGTCGTTCCTCGTGGGCGTCTTCTCGTCCGGAGTGTCCATGAGAACCCATTCTCCCATGCCGGCATTCTGCGACCTGGACGGAAAGGCCAGATGAACGGGTCGATCCGCGGCGCTCCGGGGCGCACACGCCGGGCGGATGCCGGATGCTCCGGGTTCTCCGGGCGCGTCAGCGGCGAGCACCAGGGCGCATCAGCGGGAGCACTCCGGGCGCATCAGCGCGAGCGACGACCGCCGAACACCGAGTGCAGCAGGGGCAGCGCCGAGACGCAGATGAGGGTGATGCCGAGCGGCGGCAGCGGCGTGACGAGCAGCGCGCCTCCGACGAGCATCGCGGCGAACAGCACGCCCGATCCGATGCGGCGGGCGATGCCCTCGAGCCGGTCGAGGCGGCGCTCGAGGGCCGAGGTGTCGAAGGTGACGTTGCCGTCGTCGACGCGGGTGATGATCGCGTCGATCCGCTTCGGCAGGCGGTAGGTGACGGCGGCGGTCTCCATGGCCTGCTGCGCCATGTCCTGCATGAGGTTGCCCGATTCGTCGCGCAGCAGGCGGCCGGCGTAGGGCTCGGCGGCGTCCCACACGTTGAACGACGGGTCGAGGCTCGAGCACATGCCCGAAGTCAGCGACACCGCACGGATGAGCAGCAGCATGTTCTCGGGCAGCTGGAGCGGGAGCGAGCGCACCATGTCGCCGAACTCGTCGGCGAAGTCGGTGAACTCCCGAGGGTCGACCTTGCTGAGCTCGGCGAAGCCCATGCCGCCGAAGCGGGCGAACAGCGCGCGGAGCGCCCGCTCGAGCTCGGCGGTGTCGGCGGAGGGCAGCAGCACGCCGATCTCCTGGGCCGCTGTGACCAGGCCTCGGCTGTCGCGACCGGCGACCGCGATCAGCAGGGTGCGCAGACCGTCGCGGAGGTTGTCGGGCACCTCGGCCATCATCCCGAAGTCGATGAAGGTGAGGCGGAAGTTGCGGCCGGTCGTCGAGTCGGCCTCGGGTGTCACGAAGATATTGCCCGGGTGCGGGTCGGCGTGCACGAAGCTGTGCGTGAACACCTGGTCGAACATGACCTCGGCGAACACGTCGGCGACCTCGGCCGGATCGATGCCGGCTGCCCGCAGAGCATCCGTGTCGTTGATCTTGATCGCGGTGACGTCCGAGAGGGTGAGCACGCGCCGGGTCGACCGCTCCCAGACGATCTCGGGGGCGCTGACGCGGGGGTCGCCGGCGAAGTTCTCGCGGAAGCGCTCGGCGCTGGCGGCCTCGTGCAGGTAGTCGATCTCCTCGAGGCTGGTCTGGGCGAACTCCTCGACGAGGCCGGGCGCGTCGACCCGTTCGGCGACCAGTCGCACGCGCATCGCCCAGCGGGCGACGCGGCGGAGTGCCGCGAGGTCGACCGCGACGATCTCGTCGATGCCGGGGCGCTGCACCTTGACGACGACGTCGCCGAGACCGGTGTCGACGGCATCCTGTGCGGAGAGGCGGGCCCGGTGCGCCTGGCCGAGGGATGCCGCAGCCACCGGCGTCTCATCGAACCAGGCGTAGGCCTCCGCGAGCGGACGGCCGAGTTCGGCCTCGGCGGCCGCGCGGATGTCGGCGAACGGCACGGCCGGGACCTCGTCCTGCAGTCCCTCGAGCTCCTTCGTGATCTCGGGCGGCAGCACGTCGAGGCGCGACGACATGAACTGCCCGACCTTGATCATGAGGCCGCCGAGTTCGACCGCGAGCACGTGGAACCGCTTCGCGAAGCGCTGCATGCGCGGCGCCCGGGTGCGCTCGGCGATCGAGCTCATGCCGAAGCGCGGCAGCACGAGCTCGAACCACCAGACCTTGAGGAACTCGCGCGCCGCGAACGACAGGATGCGGCGGTACCGGGCACGGTGGGCGCCCTGCGCCGCAGCATCCGTCATGTGTCGTCCCTGTGTCGTGTGCGATCAGTCCTGAGCGAGGATCGAGTACAGCCTACGGCGGGCCTCGTCGAGGATCTCGACCGCCTGCTGCACCTGCTCGGTGCTGCCGCTGCGACCGACGGCCGCGGCTGCCGCCGCGAGGTCGACGCCCGCCTTGGGCAGTGCGCTGTAGCGGGGGTTGTCGTGCGAGCCCTCGCTCTTCGACTGCGACTCCCACGGAGCGGGGGTCTCGGTGTGCTCGGCGGCGACGGCGCGGCCGAGCTCGGTGAGCGAGTAGGTCTTGCGACCGTTCTGCTCCTGAGCCTCGATCAGGCCCTCGTCTGCCAGCAGCTGCAGGGTGGGGTAGACCGAGCCTGCGCTCGGCTTCCATGATCCGCCGCTGCGATCGGCGATCTCGTTGATGATCTGGTAGCCGTGCATCGGCTTCTCGGTGAGCAGCGACAGCACCGCAGTGCGGACGTCGCCCTTCGCCATGCGCGAGCCGCCGCTGGGGCGCTGCTCGAAGGACTTGCGGAGCTGCTCCATGGCATCGAAGATCGCGGATGCGGGTCCGCCCTGGCCCGAGCCGAAGCCGGATCCGCCGAACGGGTTCGAGGGGAATGCGTTGTTCATGATGACCTCCCGGAAGTGGTGAGCGATAGTCAACGATATATCGTTAAGGCTGAGTGTGGGGTGGGAGTCTCGGCCCGGAAGGTGAACTTCGGCGGATGTGTCGATCGGCCTGCTGCTCGATCGTCATCTCTCTGTACGCTGACCGTCGAACAGTGAGGAAGAGACATGCGCTACACACTGCTGTTGCACTACGAAGAGCTCGATGCCGAGACTCTGGGCGCCGAGGCGCTCGCAGAGGGACAGGCCGCATTCGCGAGCTACGCCGCCACCCTGCAGTCGGCAGGGGTGCTCGTCTCGGCCGAGGTTCTGCAGCCGTCGGCCGTCAGCACCACCGTTCGCGTGCGCGATGACGCGCTGCAGGTGCAGGACGGCCCGTTCGCCGACACGAAAGAGCAGCTCGGCGGCACGGTCGTCATCGACGTGCCCGACCTGGATGCCGCGATCGGATTCGCCCGCCAGGCCCCGCCGGCGTTCTGGGGTGCGGTCGAGATCCGCCCGGGTGCCGTGTTCACGGTCGACGGCGTCTGGACTCCGAACCGATGATCCCCGAGGGGGTCCGGGCCGCTGCAGAGAGTGCGGCGCGGACCTCCTACGGCCGGCTGGTCGCGCTGCTCGCGGCGCGGTCCGGCGACCTCGCGCTCGCCGAGGACTCCCTGTCGGGAGCGTTCGAAGAGGCGCTGCGGCGCTGGCCGGATGCCGGAGTGCCCGACAACCCGGAAGGGTGGTTGATGACCGTGGCGAGGAACAGGCTGCGCGATATGTGGAAGTCGGCCGCGGCGACGGCATCCGCTCCCCTCGCCGAGGAGAGCGCTCGCGTCGATCCGCTCGCCGACCACGATCCGCTCGCGATCGGCGACAAGCGACTCGAACTGCTGTTCGTGTGCGCGCATCCGGCGATCGACCCGGCCGTGCGCGCGCCGCTCATGCTCCAGACCGTGCTCGGATTCGAGGCGGCCGAGGTCGCGCGCGCGTTCGCCGTTCCGGCGACGGCGATGGCACAGCGCCTGGTGCGGGCGAAGCGACGCATCAGAGATGCCCGCATCCCGTTCGCGATTCCGGACCGCCGCTCGATGCCCGAACGATTGCCCGCTGTGCTGGAGGCGGTCTACGGATGCGCCGCGCTCACCTGGCGCGGCGATGCCGGGTCGATGGCGGGCGAGGCGCAGTACCTGGCCGTCACTCTGGCGGGGCTTCTCGAGGACGAGCCCGAGGCGTGGGGGCTGGCCGCCCTCACGACGCTGACTCTCGCGCGGCGCTCTCGCGAGTTCACCCCCCTCGACGAGCAGGATCCTCAGACCTGGGATGCGGCGCTGATCGCCGAGGGCGAGGCGTACCTGCGGCGAGCGCGGCCGACCGGTGCGCCGGGACGATTCCAGCTCGAGGCGGCGATCCAGGCGGTGCACTGCGATCGGCTGCGCACGGGGGCGACCGATTGGGACTCGCTGCGGACGCTGTACGCCGCGCTTCTCGCGGTCGCTCCGACCCTCGGTGCCCGGGTCGCGGCCGCCGTCGTCACCGCGCGCATCGACGGAGCCGAGGCGGGCCTCGCCGCACTTCCGGCCCATGCAGAGGGATTCCAGCCGTACTGGGCGGCTCGGGCGGGGCTGCTCGCCGAGGCCGGACAGGATGCCGGTGAGGCCTACGCGCGGGCGATCGCGCTCGCCGACGACGACGGCGTCATCGGCTTCCTCCGCGGCCGCGCGGCGGCCCACGCACGATCCCACTGACACGCACAGCACGCACACGGAGCACGCACTGCACGCACACGGCGCTGAAAGCAAGCCCCGTGCGCTCCATAGCCGACGATGTTTGACTGCCGTCGATGTCGTCTTCCCCTGCCGTTTCCCCACCGTCCACTTCGATCAGAGTGAGCGTCGTCGTTCCCGTGTTCCGTCCGGGAGCGGCATTCGACGAGCTCATCGCGTCTCTCGATCGGCAGACGCTCGATCACGGCCGGTTCGAGGTGCTGCTCTGCGACGACGGCTCCGGCGAGGAGACGGCGGCTCGACTGGTCGAGATCGCGCGTGATCGTCCCTACGTGCGCGTCGCGTATCTGCCGCATTCGGGGTGGCCGGGAACGCCGCGCAACCACGGGATCGACGATGCGCGCGGCACGTACATCCAGTTCGTCGATCAGGACGACTGGCTCTACGACGGCGCCCTCGAGGCGCTCTGCGACTACGCCGACGAGCATGCATCCGATGTCGTGGTCGGCAGGGAGGTCGGCATCGGCCGGCGGCTTCCGAGTCGCATCTTCCGCCGCGACATCCCCCGTGCGCGCCTCGGCGAGGATCCGCTGCTGGAGATGCTGACGCCGCACAAGATGTTCCGCACCTCGTTCCTGCGCGAGAAGCGCATCCGATTCCCCGACGGCAAGGTGCGCCTCGAAGACCATCTGTTCGTGATGAGGGCGTACTTCGAGGCGTCGACGATCTCGATCCTCGCCAGCCGCCCCTGCTACGCGTGGGTCAAGCACGCGGGCAGTGCCAGTTCGTCGCGGATCGAACCCGAGACGTACTTCCCGCATCTCGAGGCCGTGCTCGATCTCGTCGAGCGGTACACCGAACCGGGGCGACTGCGCGACCGGCTGCTGCGGCACTGGTTCCGCGGCAAGATCCTCAAGCGGGTGTCGGGCAAGAAGTACGCCGGGTACCCCGAGGAGTATCGCCAGCGCCTGCTCGACGTCGTCATCCCGCTCGCGCGACGGCGCTTCGGACCCGGCGTCGACGGGGGGCTGGCCTTTCCGAACCGCATCCGGGCCGCACTGCTGCGAGCCGATCGACGCGCCGACCTGCTGACGTTCGCGCGGTTCGAGGCCGAGCTCACCTGCCGGGCGGTGGTGATGTCGGCACGGTGGTCGCGGGGCGGCGGACTGTATCTCACCGTCGATGTCTCGATCACCCGCGACGGGCAGGACGCACTCGAGTTCGAGCCGGGCACGGGCGTCATGACGTCACTGCCGATCGCGATGGACGGCCTTCCGACCGGTCTTCTCGAAGCCAAGCGGGAGATGTCCAACGATCACGTCGAGCTGGTGTGGCGCGACAAGGCCGCGGCGATCGAGCGTCGTGTGGCGAACCTGCACCCGCGCAGCCTCGACTCCCTCCGCATCGCGATCGACCCGCTGAAGGTGTTCCGACCCGACGACGAGTCGCGCGGGGCGAAGCTCTTCGTGACCGTGCGACGGGCGGGGTGGACCTTCGACGTCCCCCTCCGAGCGGATGCTGCGACGCTCGCCGCCGCGGGACGCTCTCCCCTGCTCGCCGGGCGCACGTGCACGCCGGTCGCGGGACGCGGCGGCGCCGTCGAGCTGCGCAGGCAGTACCCCGGCGGCCGGCTCAAGGACCTGGCCGGCCGCGCTGTGCGACGGGTGCGGAGCGGCTCGCGCACGAAGTGACGAGGGTCAGCGCGGCAGCGTGAGCACCTCGGCCCCGGTCTCGGTGATGGCGATGGTGTGTTCGGTGTGGGCTGTGCGGCATCCGGTCGCACTGCGCAGCGTCCAGCCGTCGTCGTCGATGACCAGCCGGTCGGTGTCGGCCATCACCCACGGTTCCAGTGCGAGCAGCAGGCCGGGGCGCAGTCTGTAGCCGCGGCCGGGGCGTCCGTCGTTCGCGACGTGCGGATCCTGGTGCATCGTCGAACCGATGCCGTGGCCGCCGAACTCGAGATTGATCGGGTAGCCCGCGTCGCCGAGCACCGTGCCGATCGCGTGGGAGAGGTCGCCGATGCGCGCGCCGGGTCGGGCTGCGGCGATCGCGGCGGCCAGCGCACGCTCGGTCGCGTCGATCATGTCGAGGTCGGCGGATGCGGCACCGTCGCCGACCACGAAGCTGATGGCGGCATCCGCTGAGATCCCCCGGAGCGTGACGGCGAGGTCGAGAGTGAGAAGGTCGCCGTCGAGGAGGGCGTAGTCGTGCGGCATCCCGTGCAGCACCGCATCGTTCACGGCAGTGCAGACGTAGTGGCCGAAGGGCCCGCGGCCGAAGGAGGGGGCGTAATCGACGTAGCAGGACTGCGCACCGGCATCCTCGATCATCTGCTTCGTCCAGCGGTCGAGGTCGAGCAGGTTCACCCCGACCGCCGCTCGCTCCTTGAGGGACTGGAGGATGCCGCCGACGAGGGCGCCCGCGTCTCGTGCACGAGCCAGTTCGTCGCGGTTCAGGATCTCGATCATGGGGTTCTCCACAGCTCGCCGTCGGTCATTCCAATAACTATCCCGGTAATACTATCCCGGTATTACAATGGGCACATGATGGTTCGGATGCCCCTGACTCCCGCCGAGGTCGAGCGGGGCGAGCGCCTCGGCGCGCTGCTGCGGCGAGCGCGCGGTGAGCGATCGATGCTGAGCGTCGCCCTCGACGCGGGGGTCTCGCCCGAGACCCTGCGCAAGATCGAGTCGGGTCGCGTGGCGACCCCCGCCTTCTCGACCATCGCCGCGATCGCCGGCGTGCTCCACCTCTCGCTGGACTCGGTGTGGTCCGAGATCGAGCCGGCGGTGCATGCGGTCGGTCGCACGCAGGTCGCATCCTGAGATGGCGCATGCGCTGATCACGGGCAGCTCGCGCGGCATCGGCCGCGCAGTGGCGCAGGCCTTCGCCCGACGGGGCGACCGGGTCGTCGTGCACTACGGCCGTGATCGCGCGTCCGCGGAAGAGACCCTCGCCTCGCTCGAAGGCTCGGACCATGCGATCGTGGGCGGCGACCTCGGGGATCCGACGGAGGCGCAGCGCGTGGTCGAGGAGGGCATCACAGCCCTGGGTTCACTCGACATCCTGGTGAACAATGCAGCCGTGGCCCCGAGCGCGGCGAACGAGCATCGCGTCGACTCGACGACGTATGCCGAGTGGCAGCGCGCCTGGTCTGTCATGGCCTCGGTGAACCTGCTCGGCGCCTCGAACGTCACGATGCTCGTCGCTCAGCACATGATCGAGCGGGGCAGCGGCGGATCGATCGTCAACGTCGGGTCACGCGGCGCGTTCCGCGGAGAGGCCGACCACCCCGCGTACGCCGCGACCAAGGCAGGACTGCACGCGTTCGGGCAATCGATGGCGCTGGTGCTCGCACCCCACGGCATCTCTGTGACCTCGGTCGCTCCGGGAATGGTGGCGACAGACCGGCAGACGGCGAAGCTCGAAGGAGAGCAGGGCGACAGCATCCGCGGTCAGAGTCCGTTCGGCCGGGTGGGCACGCCCGAAGAGGTGGCGGATGCCGTCGCCTATCTCACCTCGCCCACCGCGGTGTGGGCATCGGGCACGGTGCTCGACCTGAACGGCGCGTCGTACTTCCGCTGAGGCGGTGGGCTCTCGCCTGGGCGGTTGCGGGTCAGGAACGCAGCACGGACTCCAGCAGGCCGGGGAACAGCTCGTCGAGCTCTGCGCGTCGCAGCGTCAGCATCCGTCGCCGGCCGTTGGGCTCGTTGCGGATCACGCCCGCTTCGCGCAGCACCTTCATGAAATGCGACTTGGTGGACTTCGGCAGGTTCGGGTCGGTCGCGTGGCATTCCGCCATGTCGAGCGGGCCGTCGGCGAGCTGTCGCGCGATCGCCAGACGCTCGGGGTCGCTGAGGGCGAAGAGCACATCGGTGAGCTGGATCTCGGATCGCTCGGGGTGCGGGAGTTCGCCTGGCATGGTTCGAGAATAGTTGAACAATCGGGGAATCGCGAGTACGCTCCGATAGTTCGATGAATCTCGAACCGATACCGCGGGAGCACTCATGACCACCACGTCACCGATCGACACGACCGCGACGGCACCTCGGATCCGTCGCCCGCGCTTCGGCTTCGCGCTGGCCGTCGTGACGCAGATCGCGATGATGATGGGCGCGAGCGCGCCGTCGCCGTTCTACCCCGTGCTCGCCGCAGAGATCGGATTCGACGCGATCGTCATCAGCGCCGTCTTCGCCGTCTACGCGGTCGCCCTGCTGCTCGCGCTGCTCACCGCAGGCTCGCTCTCCGACCATGTCGGGCGGCGACCGGTCGCGATCGGCGGTCTCCTGGTGCTCGCCGCGAGCATGGTGCTGTTCTGGCATGCCGATACGGTCGCCACGCTCATGCTCGCCCGCATCCTGCAGGGTGCGGCGAGTGGCGTGCTCATCGCAGCCCTCTCGGCCGCCGCGCTCGACCTCGCCCCCGGTGGCCGTTCGAGGGTCGCCGCATTGTGGAACGCGCTCAGCCCCGGAATCGGCCTCGCCCTCGGCGCGCTCGTCTCGGGCATCGCGCTGGACGTGACCGGACAGCCGCTGCTCGACGTGTTCGCACCCCTGACCGCCGTGTACATCGTGCTCGCCGGGCTCTTCTTCCTGGCACCCGAGACCGCTCCGCTGCGGCCGGGAGCACTCGCGTCGCTGAGCTTCCGGCTGTCGGTGCCGGCCGGCATCCGCTCGGATTTCTGGCGCGGAGCCCCCGCGATCATCGCCGGCTGGGCGACGGGTGGACTCTTCCTCTCACTCGGCGCGAACATCGTGCGCACCCAGCTCGGCGGTGAGGCGCACGTCTGGCAGGGACTCGCGGTCGCGATGCTGGCCGGCGTCGGCGCGGTCACCGCATTCCTCTTCCGCAACCGGCGCCCGCGCACCTCGGTGATCTTCGGCACCGCGGCCCTCGCCGTCGGCACTGCACTGTCGCTCTGGGCGCTCGCGACCGGGTCGCTTCCGTTCTACCTCGCCGCGACCGCCGTGACCGGCATGGGATTCGGCACCGCCTTCTCGGGAGTCGTCGCCTCACTCGCACCCCGCATCCCCCCGACCGACCGCGCCGACACGTTCGCCGTGATCTACCTGCTCGCCTACCTCGCCTTCGGCGTGCCCGCAGTCGTCGCAGGGATGCTCGTCGGAGTCTTCGGACTCGGCGCAGTGTGCGTCGGGTACGGCGTCGCGGTCATCGCGCTCGCGCTCATCGCACTGGTGCTGCGGGTGCGTCGGGCGGAGTAGCTGCTCTCTGTGGGGTGGAGGTCTCTCGCGCCGAAGGAGGTCTCTCGCTGCGGAGGAGATCTCTCGCGCCGAAGGAGATCTCTCGCGCCGAAGGGCGGATGCCGCCGACACCTCCTTCGGTAGACGCGATCTCCTTCCGAGCGCGCGCTGCCCCGGGATCCACCCCCAGTACGAAGGAGATCTCTCGCCCCGAAGGAGGGATGCCGCCGACACCTCCTTCGGTAGACGCGATCTCCTTCCGAGCGCGCGCTGCCCTCCCGCATCCACCCCCAGTACGAAGGAGATCTCTCGCCCCGAAGGAGGGATGCCGCCGACACCTCCTTCGGTAGACGCGATCTCCTTCCGAGCGCGCGCTG
>NZ_JBFBLM010000001.1:276564-276843 GCF_040686675.1 Microbacterium sp. NPDC079176 | reverse complement strand
TGCCCTCCCGCATCCACCCCCAGTGCGAAGGAGATCTCTCGCCCCGAAGGACGGATGCCGCCGATATCTCCTTCGGTATGCGCGATCTCCTTCCGAGCGCGCGGCCCCGGGATCCACCCCCAGTACGAAGGAGATCTCTCGCCCCGAAGGAGGGATGCCGCCGACACCTCCTTCGGTAGCCGAGATCTCCTTCCGAGCGCGCGCTGCCCTCCCGCATCCACCCCCAGTGCGAAGGAGATCTCTCGCCCCGAAGGACGGATGCCGCCGATATCTCCTTCG
>NZ_JBFBLM010000001.1:0-276465 GCF_040686675.1 Microbacterium sp. NPDC079176 | reverse complement strand
GGTATGCGCGATCTCCTTCCGAGCGCGCCCGGCCCCCGCATCCGGAGGAGATCTGCGTACCGGAGGAGATCTGCGCACCGGAGGACGAACTCGCGAAGTTGATCCTCCCTTCCGTAGATCTCCTCCGCATCGAACGCGCCCCGCACATCCGCCTTGCTCAATCGAACGATTAACGATAGATTTCTGCTGTTGTTCGATGAGAGGTGGAGTCATGGCGAAGTCGACGATCATCGTGCTGCGGGTCGTGATCGAGCTGGCGCTGGTCGGATCCGTGGCCGTGCAGGCGCTCATCGTGCCGCTGCTGTGGCTCGACCTCGCCGACGAAGAGCTATGGGGGCGGATCGCCTTCGTGTCGATCGTCGTCCTCGGGGTCGGCACTCTGCAGGTCTTCGGCATCTGCGTGTGGTTGCTGCTCACGAAGGTGCGTCGCGGATCGATTTTCTCGACCTCGTCGTTCCGCTACATCGACGTGATCATCGGCGCGATCCTCGTGGCCGCGGCTCTTCTGTGGATCCTCGCGGCGATCCTCGCTCCGGGCTCGGCAGCTCCGGGTCTCGTCGCGCTCATCGGCGGAGCCGGCGTGGTGCTCGCCGGCGTCGCCCTGCTGGTCGCGGTGATGAAGGCGCTGCTGCGGCAGGCGATCGACCGCGATGTCGAGGCGCAGGCGCTGCGGTCCGAGCTCGACAACGAGGTCATCTGATGCCCGTCGTCGTCGACATCGACGTGATGATGGCGCGACGCAAGATGGGTGTCGGCGAGCTGGCCGAGCGCATCGGGATCACGCCGACGAACCTGGCCGTGCTGAAGAACGGGCGGGCGAAAGCCGTGCGGTTCTCGACCCTCGACGCACTGTGCGAAGTGCTGGAATGCCAGCCTGGCGACATCCTGCGCTGGGAGGCGTGAGGGGACCTCTTTCGTCGCGGCACCCACACACCCACACACCCACGCACCCACGCACCCACGCACCGGAGGAGTTCTGCGCTTCGGAAGGCCAGATCCCGGGATTCTCTCCTTCGGAAGCGCATTTCTCCTTCACAATGCGTGATGCGCGCGCTTCGAGACCTCGACACGGCAGCCATCGCACTCCTACGGTGCGGAGGAGAACAGCGCACCGGAGGATGGGATCGTCGATACGGCCCTCCGCATCGCAGATCTCCTCCGCATCGACGAGGTCAGCAAGAGAGGGACAGCACTGGATGCCGGACGTCGAAGCCCCCGGAGGCCGACGCCTACCGCCGCGCGAGCAGGTCGCGCAGTCGCGCGGCCTCGCCCTCGGGCATCCCGTAGCCGTGCTCGGGCGCCGGGTACTGCCCGCCTCGCACCTCGTCGGCATAGGCCGCGACCCCCGCGATGGACACACCGCGCACATCGGCGTAGCGCTTGACGAACTTGGCGGCCCCGCCGGCGTAGATGCCGAGCAGGTCGTGGAAGACGAGCACCTGGCCGTCGGCATCCGCTCCGGCTCCGATGCCGATCAGCGGAATGCGCAGCAGGGGCGCGAGAGCGGCGGTGACCTCGGACGGCACTGCTTCGATCACGAGCAGCGAGACTCCGGCATCCTGCAGTGCGAGGGCGTCATCGATCACTGCGAGCGCCGCCTCGGCGGTGCGTCCCTGGGCGCGGTATCCGCCGAGCGAGGTCGCAGTCTGCGGCGTGAGTCCGACATGGCCGACGACGGGGATGCCGGCATTCACGAGCGCTCGAGCACGGTCGACCGTGGTGCCGCCGCGCTCGATCTTGACCAGGTCGACGCCGGCCTCCTTGATGAAGCGCTGCGCGGTCGCGAGGGCGAGCTCATCCGACGCCTCGTACGAACCGAAGGGCAGGTCGCCGACGAGCAGTGGCTTCGTGAGTCCGCGCCGCACGGCTTTCGTCAGCATCAGCATCTCGTCGATCGTGACGGGCACGGTGCTGTCGTAGCCGAGCACGGTCATCGCGGCCGAATCGCCGACGAGCACCAGGTCGACGCCGGCCTCCTCGACGATCTGCGCACTCGGGAAGTCGTACGCGGTGACCATGACGATCGGCTCGCCGGCATGCTTCTTGGCGTCGAGATCGCGCAGGGTCAGTCGCTTCGTCGGGGCGGCGTGGGCGCTCATTGCGTGAACCCTCTCAGCAGGTGGTTGTCGATCAATCGGGCGGCGCCGACACGGGCGGCGACGAGCAGCAGGGCGTCGCGGTCGATGCGGGTGACGGGCTGAAGCGTCTCGGCATCCCGGAGTTCCAGGTACTCGACGTCGATTCCCGCCTCGGCGAGAACATCCCGGGCAGCGGACAGGATGCCATCGCCATCGCCGATACCGTCCCCGTCGCCCGAACGGTGCGCGGCATCCGCCGCGTCGAGCGCACGGTTCAGCGCGGTCGCCCGGGCGCGAGCATCCGCGTCGAGGTACACGTTGCGCGAGCTCATGGCGAGTCCGTCGGGTTCGCGGACGATGGGGCACGCCTCGATGCGGACGTCGAGGTTCAGGTCACGCACGACCCGGCGGACGACGAGCACCTGCTGCGCATCCTTCTGCCCGAAGTACGCGACGTCGGGCTGCACGATGCCGAACAGCTTCGTGACGACGGTCGCGACGCCGTCGAAGTGGTGGGGGCCGCGGCTCGCGCCGTCGAGCACCTCGGTGATGCCCGCCACGTGAATGTTCGTGGCGAAGCCGTCGGGGTAGATCTCGGCCGGCTCGGGGGCGAAGAGGATGTCGACGTCCTCCGCTTCAGCGAGCGCGGCGTCACGCGCTTCGTCGCGCGGGTAGGTGCTGAGGTCTTCGTTCGCGGCGAACTGGGTCGGATTGACGAAGAGCGAGACGACGACGAGGTCGTTCTGCGCCCTCGCCGCGCGCAGGAGCGAGAGGTGCCCCTCGTGGAAGGCGCCCATGGTCGGGACGAGCCCGACAATCCCGCCGTCACCGCGGGCGTCTCGAACCGCGGTGCGCACCTCGGCGATCGTACGGAGGATTCTCATGACCGGGGCTTTCTGTCGGCGACCGCTCGGGTGGCGGCGGCGAGTGCGTCGAAGAGGTCGGCGACGTCGGCGGATGCTGCGCGCTGCCGCGCGACGGTCGCCTCGTCGCCGCGAGCGATCGGACCGGTGAGGGCCGATGCCGCGCCGGACGCCACCCAGTTGTCGACCGTCTGCTGCACGAGCGGTGCGAGATGGGCGCGATCCAGCCCGGAGGGAGCCGCGAGGCGCTCGGCGGCGTCGAGCACCGTGAGCACGAAGTTCGAGGCGAAGGATGCGGCCGCGTGATACTCCGCGCGGTGGGCGTCTTCGACGCGGAAGGGTGTCGCACCGAGCGCTGCGGCGAGCTGCTCGGCCACCGCGAGCGCCTCGGGTGTGCGGCCGTCGACCGCGACGCCGATTCCGCGGAAGACCTCGGGCGTCTCGGTGCCGGTGAAGGTCTGCAGCGGGTGGATGCTGAAGTCGACGTCGGCGAGCGGCGTCGCACCTGAGACATGCGCGACGAGTCGAGCATGCGGTCGCGCGGCGAAGGCCACGGCTGCGATCGCCGAATCGGGAACGCAGAGCAGCGCGAGATCGGCATCCGGCATCCGGTCGTCGCGACGAAGCGGTCCGCGGACGCCGAAGCCCGCTGCGCGCAGGGCCCGGGCGAGAACGCCGCCGAGACGGCCGGCGCCGACGATGGCGATGGTCGTGTCAGGGGCGAGAGCAGGGGTGCTGTGCATGTCGATTCCCCGGCCGAGAAGGGCGGCGCGGATGGGATGAGTATCCGCCCGAGACCGGGTACGCGCAAAATCTCGGAGCATCGTGACAATCCCAACGCGCCCCGCCCTTGTCACTCTGCTGCACAGAACACGCAGATCCCTGCTCGCAATGACCTCTCGATCTCGCCACCCTCCCGCGACCCCACCGATCCGGAGGGGATCCTCGATACGGAGGGCCGATTCCCGGCATCCGCCCTCCGCACTGCAGAAATCCTCCGCATCGAGACCGAGGTCTTACGCTGGAACGTCTGCCCCATCCCCGGGCACCTTCTCTGGAGCATCCCCATGTCTGCACTCGCGGTCGACGATCGCGCCCGCTATCGGGCGAATCCCACTGTCCTCCAGGCGCTGAAGAGTCCGCGGATGCTGACGCGCGAGGTGCTCGCGGGTCTGGTGGTGGGTCTCGCGCTGATCCCCGAGGCGATCGCGTTCTCGGTGATCGCGGGCGTCGACCCGAAGGTCGGGCTGTTCTCGTCGTTCATCATGGCGGTGTCGATCGCGTTCCTCGGCGGGCGCCCCGCGATGGTGACCGCGGCGACCGGAGCCGTCGCGCTCGTGATCGCACCCGTCGCTCCGACCTACGGGATGGACTACTTCATCGCGACCGTGATCCTCGCGGGCATCTTCCAGGTGCTCCTCGGGGTGCTGGGCGTCGCGAAGCTGATGCGATTCATCCCACGCAGCGTCATGGTCGGGTTCGTCAACGCGCTCGCCATCTTCGTGTTCAGCTCGCAGTTCCCGCAGCTGATCGACGTGCCGTGGCTGGTGTATCCGCTGGTGGCACTGGGAATCGTCGTGATGATCGTGATGCCGAGGATCACCCGGGTCGTGCCGGCGCCACTCGTGTCGGTGATCATCGTGACCGGTGTCGTGCTGGCGTTCGCGATCACCGTGCCGACGGTCGGCGATCAGGGCGAGTTGCCGAAGAGCCTTCCCGAGCTGTTCATCCCGAACGTGCCGCTCACCTGGGAGACGTTCGCGATCATCGCTCCGTTCGCCCTCGGGGTCGCACTGGTCGGGCTCATGGAGTCACTGCTCACCGCCAAGCTCGTCGATGAGATCACCGACACCCACTCGAACAAGACGCGCGAGTCGTGGGCGCAGGGCGTGGCGAACATGCTCTCCGGAATCTTCGGAGGCATGGGCGGATGCGCGGTGATCGGCCAGACCATGATCGGCGTCAAGGCGTCCGGGGCGCGCACCCGCATCTCGACGTTCTGCGCCGGCATCTTCCTGTTCCTGCTGGTCGTCGTGTTCGGTGACTTCGTCGGCACGATCCCGATGGCCGCCCTCGTCGCCGTGATGATCATGGTCGCGATCGGCGCCTTCGACTGGCACAGCGTAAAGCCGTCGACCCTCAAGCGGATGCCGAAGAGCGAGACCTTCGTGATGGTGGCGACCGTCGTGCTCGTGCTCCTCACCCACAACCTCGCGGTCGGCGTCGTCGGCGGGGTGCTGGTCGCATCCGTGCTGTTCGTGCGCCGCGTGGCGCACTTCGTGTCGGTCGACCGCTCGGTCGAACGCGCGGTCTCGGGCGACGTCGCGCGCTACGTCGTGAACGGCGAGCTGTTCTTCGCCTCGAGCAACGACCTCACCACCCTCTTCGAGTACCCCGACGACCCCGAGCATGTCGTGATCGACCTGTCGGGATCGCACATCTGGGATGCGTCGACCGTCGCCGCTCTGGATGCGATCGAGACGAAGTACGCAGCGCTCGGCAAGAGCGTCGAGATCGTCGGGATGAACGAGAGCAGTCAGCGGATGCGGGGACGGTTGACCGGCGGGTTCGAGTAGCGATCCACCCGGACGCGCCTCAGCGCACGAGGGCGGGCCGCTTGCTGTCGAACTGCCAGTCGGGCACGAGGTACTGCATGCCGATCGCGTCGTCGCGGGCGCCGAGCCCGTGCTCGACATACAGCTCGTGGGCCTCGGCGAGCCGCACGCGGTCGATCGTCACACCGAGCCCCGGCCGGTCGGGCACGCGCACCGCGCCGTCGCGGATCTGCGGTGCATCGACCGTCAGCTGCTGACCGTCCTGCCAGATCCAGTGCGTGTCGAGTGCCGTGATCTCGCCGGGCGCGGCCGCACCGACCTGCGTGAACATCGCCAGCGAGATGTCGAAGTGGTTGTTCGAGTGCGAGCCCCATGTGAGGTCGAAGTCGTTGCACAGCTGCGCGACGCGCACCGACCCTGCCATCGTCCAGAAGTGCGGGTCAGCGAGCGGGATGTCGACGGCATCCGATCGGATCGCGTGCGCCATCTCGCGCCAGTCGGTCGCGATCATGTTCGTCGCGGTCCGCAGTCCGGTGCGCCGCCGGAACTCCGCCATCACCTCGCGGCCCGAGAACCGGCCCTCGGCACCGCACGGGTCCTCGGCGTAGGCGAGCACGTCGCGCAGTCGTCGACCGATGCGCACCGCATCCTCCAGCAGCCACCCGCCGTTCGGGTCGAGCGTGATGCGCGCGTCGGGAAAGCGCTGGGAGAGGGCGGTCACGACGTCGGCCTCGATCTCTCCGTCGAGCACGCCGCCCTTGAGCTTGAAGTCCGAGAATCCGTAGCGCTGCTGGGCGGCTTCGGCCAGGCGCACGACGCCCTCGGCCGTCATCGCCTCTTCGCGTCGCACGCTCTCCCAGCTGTCGCCGCTCTCGCGCAGATAGGGGAGGTCGGTCCTGTCGGCATCGCCGACGAAGAACAGATAGCCCAGCATCGGCACGCTGTCCCGCTGCTGACCGTCGCCGAGCAGTTCGGCGACCGGCACGCCGAGGTGCTGCGCATGGAGGTCGAGAAGCGCCGACTCGATGCCGGTGACGGCGTGCACGGTGGTGCGCAGGTCGAATGTCTGCAGCCCGCGGCCACCGGCGTCGCGATCGGCGAAGCGCGTAGCGATCGACCGCAGCAGCGAACGGTATCGGCCGACCGGCTGACCCGAGAGCATCTCGCCGGCCTCGGTGATGGTGCGGCGGATCGGCTCTCCGCCGGGGACCTCGCCGAGACCCTCGCGTCCGTCCGAATCCGTCACGATGACGATGTTGCGGGTGAAGAACGGCCCGTGCGCGCCCGAGAGGTTCAACAGCATCGAGTCGTGGCCGGCGACCGGAACGACCTCGACTCTGTCGACGGTGGGAACGGCGCTCATGCGGACGCCTCGCGCCGCCCGTCGATGAAGCGCGGGACGTGCCACGGGTTGGCGTCGCGCAGCGCCTCGGGCAGCAGCTCGTCGGGGATGTTCTGATAGGCGACGGGCCGCAGGAAGCGCTCGATCGCGAGAGTCCCGACGCTCGTGGTGCGCGAGTCGCTCGTCGCCGGGAACGGTCCGCCGTGAACCATGGCGTGCCCGACCTCGACCCCGGTCGGCCAGCCGTTCGCGAGGATGCGTCCGACCTTGCGCTCGAGCACCGGCAGCAGCGCCGCCGCGAGCTCATTGTCGTCCGCGCTGAGCTGCAGCGTGGCCGTCAGCTGACCCTCGAGACGCGACGCCGCCTGCACCAGCTCGGCGACATCGCCGTACCGCACCACCAGCGATGCCGCACCGAAGATCTCCTCGTGCAGCACGTGGTTCTCCTCGAACGATCCGAGGTCGGCGGCGTGGATCACCGGCGCGGGGGCATGCGGACCCTCTCCGTCGGATCCCCGCGCGAGGATCTCGGCGTTGGCGTCCCTCGTCTCGACGCCCTCGAGCCACGCGGCGGCGATGCTCGGCGAGAGCATGGTCTGCCCTGTGGCCGCGCGCAGCGCCTCGGATACAGCCTGCAGGAAGGCGTCGCCCTGCTCGCCCCGCGGGACGAAGACGATTCCGGGCTGCGTGCACAGCTGCCCGCTGGATCCGGTCGCGCTCTGCACGTACCCCGCGGCGAGTGCTCCGACATCGCCGCGCAGAGCGCCGGGCAGGATGAACACGGGGTTCACCGAGCTCATCTCGGCGTAGACGGGGATCGGCACCGGCCGCGCCTGCGAGGCGCGCACGAGGGCGAGACCGCCTTCGCGGGAGCCAGTGAACCCGACGGCCTGGATCTCGGGGTCGGAGACGAGCGCCTGTCCGACGCTGCGGCCCGGGCCGAAGATGTGCGAGAAGACTCCCGGGTGGAGTCCATGGGCGTCGATGGCACGCGCGATCGCCGCCGCCACGAGCTCGCTCGTGCCGGGGTGCGAGCTGTGCGCCTTGAACACGACCGGGCAGCCGGCTGCGAGGGCGGATGCGGTGTCGCCGCCGGCGGTGGAGAATGCGAACGGGAAATTCGACGCCCCGAACACCGCCACCGGCCCGAGAGGGATCTTGCGCTGACGGATGTCGACGCGGGGCACCGGCGTGCGGTCGGGCTGCGCCGGATCGATGCGCACGCCTCGGTGCTCGCCGGCTCGGACGACCTCGGCGAACAGCCGCAGCTGCCCGGTGGTGCGCGCACGCTCGCCGAGAAGACGCGCCTGCGGCAACCCGGTCTCCTGCATCGCCCGTTCGATCAGCGTGTCGCCGATCGCCTCGATCTCCTCCGCGACCGTCTCGAGGAAGGCTGCGTGGGCCTCGGGCTCGAGGCGCGAGAACGTCACGAACGCCTCGGCGGCGGCCGCCGTCGCCTCGCGGAGCTGGTCGACGTCGATCTGCGAGTAGGGCGGATCGAGCTGCTCGTCGGTGTCGGGCGCGATGGCGTGCAGTGCCGAGCCGGTGCCGGCGACGGAGCGCCCGGCGATCGAGGAATGCCCGGTGAGGACGGGAACGGTCATGTCACTCTCCTTGAATCGAGGGTGGGGATGGTGAGGATCAGACGGGGACGGACTCGAGCAGCCCGGCGCGGTCGAGAAGCTGCAGGAGGTCGGCATCATCCTGCTCCGACAGGTCGTGCAGCGGCGGGCGGACGGGTCCGACGCCGTGTCCGGTGAGACGCAGCCCCGCCTTGACGATCGAGACGCCGAAGCCGCGGCCCCGATCGCGGATCGCGATGTACGGCAGCACGAAGCGTCCCAGCTTCTCGGTCACCGCGACTCGGTCCTGGGCACGCACGTCACGGTAGAACTCGAGGGCGAACTCGGGAACGAAGTTGAACATCGCGGACGAGTAGGTGCTCATGCCCATCTGCAGCAGCGGCAGCGCATACGTCTCCGCCGTCGGCAGCCCGCCCAGGTAGAACAGCCGCTCGCCGTTGCGGACGTAGACCGAGGCGAGGTGCTCGATGTCGGCCGTCGCATCCTTGAAGCCGATGACGTTCTCGTGTCGGTCGGCGAGGATCGCCATCGTCTCGGCCGAGTAGATCGCATTGCCCCGGTTGTAGACGATGATCGCGAGACGGGTCGCTGCGGCGATCGCCGAGACATGCTCGACGAGACCGGGCTGGTCGCACTCGGTGAGATACGGGGGCAGCACGAGGATGCCCTCGGCACCGGCCTCCTCGGCTGCACGAGCGTTCGCGATCGCGTTGCGGGTCCAGCCTCCGGCCGACGCGAGCACCGGCACCTCGGGGCGGGATGCCTGCACGGCCGCGCGGACGACCGCGGCCGACTCTGCGGCATCGAGGCTGAAGCCCTCGCCGGTGCCGCCGGCGGCGAACAGACCGGCGACGCCGAATCCGGCCTGCCACTCGACGTGCTCGCGGTAGCGCTTCTCATCGAACTCGAGCTCCGGCGTGAATGCCGTCGCGGGGAACGAGAGGAGACCTTCGCGAAGGTGGTCGGCCAGCTCGGTGGGCGTGAATCGTGCCACGGTGCACTCCTGGGGTGTCGCGCCGGTGTCCGGCTCGGATCTGAACAATCGTCACGCTATGCGGGAAACGATGCGCCTACAAACCAAATGGTGGATAGATCAATGCACCGCCTGCATCAAAGCGCAGACATCTCCGGCACCGGCGTCGGGAGCGGCTCGCCTGCGAGGTACGCCCGAAGGTTCGCCAGCGTGAGGTCTCGCATGTCGCGCCGGGTCTCGTGCGTCCCGCTGCCGACGTGGGGCAGCAGCGTGACATCGTCGCGGATCAACCGCTCGGGCACGTGCGGCTCCTGCGCGAACACGTCGAGACCCGCCCCCGCGATCTCACCGGCCTCGAGAGCGGCGATCAGCGCGTCCTCGTCGACGACCGAGCCGCGGGCGATGTTGACCAGGAACCCGTCCGGTCCCAGCGCCCGGATGACCTCGGCATCCACGAGCCCCACGGTCGCCGCGCCGCCGGGAACCGCGATGACGAGCACGTCCGATCGGCGTGCGAGTTCGACGGCGGAAGCCACGTGCTCCCACGGCGCCTCCTCGACGGGGCGGCGGGTCGTGTAGAGGATCGTCGCGTCGAATGCCGCCGCGCGCCGGGCGATCGCCTGCCCGATGCGGCCGAGGCCGAGCACGCCGACCGTGCTGCCCGAGAACCGACGCGTCAGCGGGAAGCCGCCGGACTCCCAGCGGCCCTCGCGCAGGAACCTCTCGGATGCCCCGAACCGTCGGAACACGTCGAGCATGAGCCCGAGGGCCGTATCGGCGACGCAGTCGGTGAGCACATCGGGCGTGTGGGTGACCTGGATGCCACGTGCGACCGCCTGAGCCACATCGGTCGTGTCGTAGCCCACCCCGAAATTGGTCACGATCTCGAGGTTCGGGAGCGCAGCCATCAGAGCGGACGGGACACCGTTGCGACCGCTCGTGACGACGGCGCGCACCTTCGCGGCATCCGCGGGATCGAGGGTCGTGAGGTCGTCGGGAAGACGCACCACGGAGTACTCGTCCTGAAGCGTCCGCTCGAGAGAGTCGAGCAGTGGCCCCGCCTGGGCGACGGAGCCGGGGGCGACGGGCGAGGGGGCATCGATGATGTTCGTCATGGCGCGAGACTACGACCCGTCAACGATGCAGTTCCATAAGCGAAGTTGCATGGATTGATGCGTCCGCTGTATTCATCGGGCGAGAACGGCGGAATCCCGCGGATCGCCGCATGTCGCTCCACCGCTGCCGAGCGCCGAGCCCCGGTTCCGCCCGCCGATGCGTGCCGCGCATCGGTTGACGCTCGGGAAGCGGTCTGCGACATTCTGAACGAGCCGACGACCACTCTGGGCCTCGGCCGTCCCCTACCTGGAGGAACCGATGAAGCTTTCTTCCCCCCGACGCAGAGCGGCCCGCGCGTCCGCCGTCACCGCTGGAATCGCGTCGATCGCACTGCTCGCATCCTGCTCGGTCGCGAACTCGGAGTCGCAAGGCGGCGGCGAGGGTGGCACCGAAGACACCCTCCGCGTCGTGCTCACGCAGGAGCCGCCCACGCTCGAGGCATGCGACGCGAACCTCACCTCGACGGGTGTGGTCGTGCGCAGCACGGTGACCGAGCCGCTCGTCGAGCGCAACCCGTCGACCGGAGAGCTCGAGCCGCTGCTCGCCACCGAGTGGGAGCAGACCGGCGACTCCGAGTGGACGTTCACCGTCCGCGATGACGTCACCTTCCAGGACGGCACCCCCTTCGACGCCGAAGCGGCCGCCTACTCGATCGACCGCGCCGTGAACGGCGACCTCGGCTGCAACGTCGAGGGCTACATCTTCGGTGACGACGACCTCGAGGTCGCCGCCACCGATGCCACCACCCTCACCGTGACCACCCCGAGCCCCGACCCGATCCTCCCGCTGAAGCTCTCGTTCATCGAGATCGTCTCCCCCGAGACCTCGAACACCGAGTTCGTGCGCGAGCCCATCGGCACCGGCCCCTACGCGATCGGCGACTGGCAGGCCGGCACGAAGCTCACCCTCGACCGCAACGACGACTACTGGGGCGACGCTCCGCAGTTCGCCGAGGTCGAGTACCAGTGGCGGTCGGAGGGCGCCGTCCGTGCCGCGATGATCACCAGCGGCGAGGCAGACATCGCCCTCGGCCTCAGCGCCGAGGACGGCATCGGCGACTTCGGCGTGAGCTACCCGAACAACGAGACGATCGCACTGCGCTTCTCCGGGCAGACGGCGCCGCTCGACGACATCCGCATCCGCCAGGCGATCAACTACGCGATCGACCGCGAGGGCATCGTCTCCTCCCTCTACCCCGACGGCGACGTGGTCGCCGCGCAGCTGATCCCCGAGGGCATCGTCGGCTTCAACTCCGACCTCGAGCCCTGGGAGTACGACCCCGAGAAGGCGAAGGCCCTCGTCGAGGAGGCTGCGGCTGACGGTGTCCCGACGGACACGAAGATCCTCATGCCGGTGCGCACCGCGCAGTTCCCGAAGGTCAGCGAGCTCGGCGAGGTCCTGCGCGAGCAGCTCGCCGCCGCCGGCCTCAACGTCGAGCTCCGCATGGTCGACACCACGCAGCACCTGCAGTACCAGCTGAGCCCGTTCGTCACGAACGAGGGCCCCATCTCGATGCTCATCCAGCACGGCAACCAGGCGGGTGACGCGCAGTTCACGGTCGAGCAGTACATGCTCACGGGCGGTGCGCAGGCCGAGTTCGGCGACCCGGGTCTAGACGAGCTCATCAACACGGCACGCACCCTGACCGGCGATGAGCGTCAGGCGGCCTACGAGGACGTGTTCGCCTACGAGCGCGAGAACGTCGTGGCCCTCGCCCCGATCGCGCACCAGACGGTCATGCTCGGTCTCGCCGACCGCGTGACGTACGAGCCCAACTCGTCGACCGGCGACGAGCTGCGCATCAAGGAGGTCTCGCTCGCGGGCTGACCGCGAGCGAGAGTGAGAGGCGGGCGACCATGTGGACCTACCTGAGAAAACGGATCCTGCAGAGCGCGCTGCCGCTGATCGCCGTCGTACTGGGTGTCTTCGTGCTCGCCCGTCTCACCGGCGATCCGTCGCAGCTGTACCTTCCGCTGAACGCCACCGACCAGATGCGCGAGGACTTCGCCGCCCGCAACGGCTTCGACCAGCCGCTGTGGAAGCAGATGGGCGACTACTTCCTCGGTGTCCTGCAGCTGGACTTCGGTCAGTCGCTGCGCACCGGGGAACCCGCCGCCGAGATGGCGCTGCGTGCCTTCCCCGCCACCCTGCAGCTCGCCGCGGTGACGATGGTCCTCGCGATCGTCATCGCCATCGTGCTCGGCAGCTGGGCATCGCTGAAGCCGAACGGCATCGCCGACCGCATCGTGAGCTTCTTCTCGATGACGGCGGCCAGCGTGCCCGACTTCTGGGTGGCGATCCTCGGCATCTGGATCTTCGCGATCACCCTCGGCTGGCTGCCGACATCCGGAACCTCCGGCGCTCTCGTCTGGATCCTGCCGGTCGCGACGCTCATGCTGCGACCGGTCGGGGTGCTCGCCCAGGTGATCCGCGGGTCGATGGTGACCGTGCTCGGGCAGCCGTACATCCAGGTCGCCCGCAGTCGCGGCGCCGGCCAGATGCACATCGTCTCGAAGCACGCGCTGCGCAACGCCGCAGCACCCGCCCTGACCGTCGCCGGCGACCTGACCGTCGGACTCATCAACGGCGCGGTCGTGGTGGAGTCGATCTTCGGCTGGCCGGGCATCGGCAAGCTCATGATCGACTCGATCCTGCAGCGCGACTTCGCGGTGCTGCAGGCCGCGGTGCTCATCACCGCTCTGGCGATCTTCGCCCTCAACATCATCATCGACCTCGGTTACGCGCTGCTGGATCCCCGCGTGCGGCCGACCTCGGGAGCCAAGGCCCGTCGCCGCGGTCCCGGGGCACTCTCCGACACGAAGGCAGAGGTGCTGACGAATGTCTGACAACGCATCGACCGTCACCGTCCTCACGCAGAAGGCGCGCGGAGCCCGCTCGTCGGGTCGCGCCAACCTCTGGCAGCTGCTGCTGAAGGACAAGGTCGCCACCGCCGCCGCCATCGTGCTGTCGTTCATCGTGCTCACCGCGATCATCGGTCCGCCGCTGTTCGGCGAGATGGCCCAGCGACAGGACCTCGGCGCGCGCAACATGCCGCCGTTCAGCTTCCAGCTCGGCTGGGAGTACGTCCTCGGCAGCGACTCGCTGGGTCGCAGCCTGCTCGCCCGCATCATCACCGCGGCGGGAACCACGCTCGGTGTCGCGGCGGCCGCCGTGGTCGTCTCGGCGGTCGTCGGCTCGATCTGGGGCATGTGGGCCGGATTCCACCGCGGATGGCGCGAGTCGGTGTCGATGCGCATCGCCGACGTCATCATGAGCTTCCCCTCGCTGCTGCTCGCCGTCGTGATCCTGTACGTGTTCAACCCGAGTGCGGCCAACATCGTGCTCGTGCTCGCGATCACCCGCATCCCTCTCTACCTGCGCACGGCGCGAGCGGATGCCGCCGAGCTGCGCTCGAGGATGTTCGTCGACGCCGCGACGAACTTCGGAGCCACGAACAAGGCCATCGTCTTCCGGCACATCGTCCCGAACGTCCTGCCCACGTTGGTCACGCTGGCGACGCTGGAGTTCTGCTACGTGATGCTGGCCGAGTCGTCGCTGAGCTTCCTCGGCATCGGCATCCAGCCGCCCGATGTCAGCTGGGGCCTCATGGTCTCGCAGGGACGCCAGTACCTCGCCGAGGCGTGGTGGCAGTCGGTGCTCCCCGGTCTCGCGATCGTCATCACCACGGTGTGCGCGAACGTCCTGGCCGCGTGGCTGCGTCTCGCGACCGACCCGGGCCAGCGCTGGCGTCTGCAGAGCAAGAAGCGCCGTCGTATGATCGGCTCGATCGCCCCGCGTCGCTGAGTCCGCGGTGACGCCGCTCGAGTTCGTGCTGCTGGGGGCTGTCATCCTCGTCGCCGGCTGCCTGCAGGGCTCGATCGGCTTCGGAATGGGGATGCTGGCCGCACCGTTCATCGCCCTGATCGACACGACGCTGCTGCCGGTGCTCGTGATCATGCTGGCCATGGTCGTGACGCTGATCGTGGCGGTGATGGATCGCGCGGCGCTCGACCTGCGCGGGGCCGGCTGGGCGTTGGCGGGGCGGGTGCCCGGGACCGTCGTCGGCGCGGGTCTCGTCACCGTGATGTCGACGACCGTGCTCTCCTGGGCGGTCGCGGTCGTCGTGCTGCTCGGAGTCGTCGTCTCGCTGCGGGGCTGGCGCCCGAGAGTGACGAGGACGACGCAGGCGGTGGCCGGGGCACTGTCGGGTGTCATGGGCACGACCACGTCGGTCGGAGGGGCGCCGATGGCGATCATCTGGCAGGGCTCCGACGGGCCGCGGCTGCGCGGCACGATGTCGGCGTTCTTCCTCGTCGGATCATCGCTGTCGCTCGTCGCGCTGTTCCTGTGGGGCGCGGTGCCGACGCACGCGCTCGCCACGGCGGCCTGGATGGCGCCGTTCGCCGTGGCCGGGGTGGTGCTGTCGCGGTTCGTGAACAGGTTCCTCAACCGCCGGCGCACGCGCGCGATCGCTCTCGGAGCATCCGCCCTCGGTGCGGTGACGCTGATCGTCACCCGCCTGTTCGAGCTCGGCTGAGCGGATGCCGGAGCGACCCGCCCACGGCCAGCCGCCTCAGCGCACCTGACGCTCGAGTGGGAGGCCCGCGTCGAGCAGGTCGATGTTGCGGGCGATGTCGGCTGCCCGCGCCGTGAAGACCTCGCGGGCATGACCCGAGTGGTGCGGGGTGAGCACGACCCGATCGAGCGCGGCGAATCTCTGCACGACGGGTGGAGCCTGCGCGCCCTGCGGCGCCTCCCACCACACGTCGATCGCCGCTCCCCCGATGCGTCCTTCGCTGAGGGCCGAGAACAGTGCGTCCTCATCGATGAGCGCCCCGCGGGCGACGTTGATGACCAGGGCGTCGGCGTTCAGCTGCGCGAGCGCGTCGGCGTCGATCATCCCTCGCGTGCTCTCGGTGAGGGGCGCGGTGACGACGACGACATCGCTCTCTCGCAGCAGCGGATGCAGCTGATCCTCGCCGTACACCTGATCGAGCAGCTCGGTTCCGGGGCCGCCCGCATCCGGATGCCGGCGCATCGCGACGACGCGCATGCCGAAGGCCTTCGCGAGGTGGGCGACGGAGCGGCCGATCTCGCCGTAGCCGACCAGTCCGAGGGTGCTGCCGGCGAGCGAGCGATGGTACGAGGCGCCTGCCGTCGCGATCGTCCGCCACTCCCCCCGACGCATCTCGGCATCGGCGTCGATCGCGTGACGGCGCAGCATGAGTGCGGTCATGATCACGTGCTCGGCGATCGCGGCGCCGTGGTGACCGGTGTTGCACAGCGGCACATCGTCGGGCACGGCACCGGCTTCCACCCGGTCGACGCCCGCACCCGTCGCATGCACGAGTCGCACGTGATCGGCGCCGGCCATCTCGGCGACCGTGAGCCGCGAGCAGATCACCACGTCGGCGCCCTCGATCGCCGCTCGCGTCGAACCGGGCACGTCGAGGTCGGCGAACACCCACTCGTGCGGGCGCGCGGTGCGGCGCAGATCGTCGGCGAACGCCGACATGATCGGATCGGTGACCGCGATGCGCAGCGGCGCGTTCACCAGCGGGGGCTCTCGAGCACGTATCCGGGGTCGACGCGCTGCATGTAGCCGGTGTCGTCGCGCTCCCGGATGCCGCCGTCGAGGTACTGCCTGTGCAGCCGCGCGAGCGCCTCGGGGTCGAGCTCGACGCCGAGTCCTGGCGCGGTCGGCACTGCCAGCGATCCGTCCCTGAAGGTCAGGGCGCCGGGGGCGATGACGTCTTCGTCCTCGCGCTTCCACGGCCAGTGCGTGTCGCACGCGTAGCCGACGCCGGGGGTGGCACCGGCGAGGTGGGTCATCGCCGCGAGGCTGATGCCGAGGTGCGAGTTCGAGTGCATGGAAAGCCCCCACCCGAGCGTCTCGGCGAAGCCGGCGAGCAGCCGGGATCGTTCGAGACCTCCCCAGAAGTGGTGGTCGGAGAGCACGATGTCGATCGCGCCGAGGCGCACGGCATCTGCGATGTGCGAGAACGCGACGACGCACATGTTGGTGGCGAGCGGCAGGTCGGTGTGGCGGCGCACCTCGGCCATGCCCTCGAGACCCGGGGTGGGGTCTTCGAGGTACTCGAGCACGTCCTTCAGCGCATCGGCGACCCGCAGCGAGGTCTCGACGGTCCAGGCGCCGTTCGGATCGATGCGCAGGGGGTGGTCGGGGAACTCCTCGCGCAGCGCGAGGATCGCGGCGATCTCATCGTCGGGCGCGAAGACACCGGCCTTGAGCTTGAGCGCTGTGAAGCCGTAGGCGTCGACGATGCGACGCGCCTGCCTGACGATGCCGTCCGGCGTCAGCGCCTCGCCCCATTCGTCGGATGCCTCACCCGGGTGGCCTGCCCACTTGTAGAAGAGGTAGCCGCTGAACGGCACGGCGTCCCGCACCCGTCCGCCCAGCAGCTCACTGGCGGGCATGCCGAGCAGCTTGCCGCGGATGTCGATGGCGGCCACGTCGAACGGCGAGAGCACGCGGTCGCCGGTGCTCGTGCCGGTGACCATGCCCGACATGCCGTGTCCGCCCTGCACCCCGTCGCCGGCCACACTGCGTTCGACCCGCGCTCGCAGGTCGTTCGCGGCGAACACGTCGCAGCCGAGCACGGCGTCGGCGGCGACCCGCAATCGCTGCAGGTGCGCGCTGTCGCCGTAGGTCTCGCCGAGTCCGACGACGCCCGATTCGGTGGTCACCTGCACGATGGCGCGCAGCGCGAGCGGCTCGTGCACGCCGACGGTGTTGAGCAGGGGTGGGTCGTGGAATGCGACCGGAGTGATGCGGACGGACCGCACCGCGTTCTCGGACAACCGCGTGGCAGCCGGGACAGACAGCAGGAACTCTTCGGACATCACGCCTCCGTTGGTGAGACTCCGGGACTCCGCTTCGACGGATTCCGCGTCATCGAGTTTCTCCGACACTATGGTGGGGACAGATGCGCGGACAAACCAAAACTCGCACTGATTGATGTCGGGAGTGGATCGATGATCTCGCTGGTACAGCTCGAATGCTTCATCGCCGTCGCGGAGGAACTGCACTTCGGTGCGGCCGCGACCCGACTCAAGATGACGCAGCCACCGCTCAGTCGGCAGATCCAGCAGCTCGAGCGCGAGCTGTCGACCCGACTGTTCGATCGCACCAGCCGTCGCGTCGCGCTGACTCAGGCCGGGCGCGCGCTGCTGCCCAACGCGCGGCGCCTGATCGACCTCGCGGCGAAGGCGGTCTCGGACGTGCGCTCGGTCGGCGAGGGCGCCGCCGGAACCGTCACGATCGCCTACACCGCGATGGCCGGGCAGGCCGTCGTGCCCGATCTGCTGCGGCGCGCGTCGGCCGAGCTGCCCGGCGTCACCCTGCTGCTGCGCGAACTCGTCTCGCTCGACCAGGTGGAAGAGCTCGAGAAGGGCACGGTCGACATCGGCCTCATGCGGCCACTGCTCGCCCGACCGCAGATCAGCAGCCGCGCGGTGTACCGCGAGCGGCTGGCGGTGGCGCTGCCCAGCGACTCGGCACTGGCACAGCGCGCGGAGCCCGTGAAGCTCATCGACCTCAAGGACGAGTCGCTGCTCATGTACTCCCCGAGCGGCGCGCGCTACTTCCACGACCTGCTGCTCTCGATGTTCGTGGCGAGCGGGGTGCATCCGCACATCGTGCAGTATGCCGGGCAGGTGCCCGCCCTGCTGGCGATGGTCAGCGCCGGCATCGGGTTCACGCTCGTGCCGCAGTCGGCCGAGCGGATCTCTCCCGACACCGTGACGATGCTGCCGATCAGCGAGGCCGATCCGTCGTCGCGGGTGAACAGCGTCGAGCTCGACATCGCGTGGAACTCGGAGTCGCACAATCCTCTCGTCGAACGGCTGCTGAATCTGATCGACGACGTGGATCACGACGACTGATCTATGCAGTGGGCGCATTGCCCAATGCCGATGTAGTGCTTGATCGGGATGAATCCTCACGCCTAGCGTGAACGAGAAGATGATCAGTGCTGATGACACGACCCGTGCTCGACGAGGAGGACGCATGCCGAAGGACATCGCCGCGACCGCCGATGAGTCCGCCCGACTCGGTGAGGCCGTGAACCCGACACCCGGCGGCCGACCCGCCGCGCGTGACGACATCCTGCGCGTCGAGGATCTGCGCGTCGCCTACCGGATCGGCGACCGCGAGGTCGATGCGGTGCGCGGGGTGAATCTCAGCGTGGGCCGCGGAGAAGTGGTCGCGATCGTCGGCGAATCCGGATCCGGCAAGAGCACGGTCGCGCAGTCGATCATGAACCTCCTCGCGCCGAACGCCGAGGTCACCGGCGGGCGCATCGAGTTCGACGGCGAAGACCTGATCCCGCTGAGCGAGCGCCGCTGGCGCAGCATCCGGGGCCGTCTGATCGGGCTGGTCCCCCAGGACCCCGCGCTCTCTCTCAACCCGGTGCGACGCGTGGGGGTGCAGGTGGCGGAGCCGCTGCTCGTGCACGGACTCGCGACCAAGCACGACGCGCATGATCGTGCCGTCGAGCTGCTCGAGATGGCAGGACTGACGTATCCGGCCGAGCGGGCGAAGCAGCATCCGCACCAGTTCTCGGGCGGCATGAAGCAGCGCGCGCTGATCGCGGGAGCGCTGGCCGCGCAGCCGAGCCTGATCATCGCCGACGAGCCGACGAGCGCCCTCGACGTCACCGTGCAGAAGCAGATCCTCGACCACCTCGCGAACCTCACGCAGGAGCTGGGCACCGCGATCCTGCTCATCACCCACGACCTGGGCATGGCGGCCGAGCGGGCCGACCGGGTCGTCGTCATGAAGCAGGGCGAGATCGTGGACTCCGGACCGGCGGCGCAGGTGATGACCGCGCCGACGCACGAGTACACCCGCAAGCTCATCGCCGCCGCACCGCGGCTGAGCGCACACGAGCGGCGGACGGCATCCACCCAGGCCCGCATCGAGTTCGGCGGCGAGCCGATCGTGCGGGTCTCCGAGCTCACCAAGGTCTTCCCGCTGCCCAAGGGCGAGGGCGAGCGCCGCTCGCTGACCGCCGTCGACTCCGTCTCTCTCGAGGTGCGCCGCGGCGAGACGCTCGCCGTCGTGGGCGAGTCGGGGTCGGGCAAGAGCACGCTCGCGCGACTCGTGCTGAGGCTGGAGGAGCCGACCTCGGGATCCATCTCGTTCGCCGGCGAAGACATCACCCACCTCAAGGGCGAGAAGCTGCGTCAGCTGCGGCGGCGGTTCCAGATGGTCTACCAGAGCCCGTTCGACTCCCTGAATCCGCGAATGACGATCGAGCAGCTCATCACCGAGCCCCTGCTGTCGTTCGGCGAGGGCGACCGATCGTCACGGTCGAAGCGCGCCGTCGAGCTGTCGGAGCAGGTCGCCCTTCCCGACGGGATGCTGGGCCGGTTCCCCGACGAGCTGTCGGGCGGCCAGCGGCAGCGCGTGGCCATCGCCCGCGCTCTCGCGCTCGACCCGGAGTTCCTCGTGCTCGACGAGGCCGTCTCGGCGCTCGACGTGTCGGTGCAGGCGCAGATCCTCGCGCTGCTCGACGAACTGCAGCGCGAGCGCGAACTGAGCTACCTCTTCATCACGCACGACCTCGGTGTCGTCGCCGAGACCGCCGACCGCGTCGCCGTGCTCAAGCACGGCAAGCTCGTGGAGTGCGGCGATGCCGCGCAGATCTTCACGAGCCCGCAGGAGGAGTACACGCGGATGCTGATCGAGGCCGTTCCGGCGTTCTCCGCCTGACGCTCGCCCTCGGTTCGACCGGCGGGCGAGTGGCCACTTTCGCACCCCTCGCGGCCATTTCAGGTGCATTACTGACCACCCACGGAACAGGCGTCAGGCGTCAGGCGTCAGGCGTCAGGCGAGGCACAGCGTCGACAGTTCACTTCGCACTCCCCGTGCGTTCACCTCGGACGCCTATCTTGAGTGCGGTCGCGCGAACGCGGCTAAGAATCAGACAGATCGTTGTACGTAAACCACAACATCGCGGTAAAGTCGGATCAGACATACCTCGATGACGAGAAAGGCGACCATGGTCGACATCCGAAAGAAGCGCTGGTCTCTCCTGGGAATCGCTGCGGTGGCGGCCGTGACCCTGACCGGCTGCGCAGGCGGCAGCACCGAGTCCGACGGCGGTTCGAGCGACGGCGGGTCGGATGCGACCCTCATCGTCTACACGAACTCGAACAGCGACGGCCGTGGCGAGTGGATCACCGAGAAGGCCGCGGATGCCGGCATCGACATCGAGATCGTGGGTCTCGGCGGCGCCGACCTCACCAACCGCATCATCGCCGAGAAGAACAACCCCGTCGGCGACGTGGTGTTCGGTCTGAACAACATGTTCTTCGAGCAGCTCAAGGCCGAAGAGGCGATCACCGCCTACGAGCCCGAGTGGAGCGGCGAGGTCCCGGCCGATGCCGGCGACCCCGCTGACGGAGCGTTCTGGCCGCTCGTCGAGCAGGCCATCGTCACGGTCTACGACGAGAACACCATCACCGACGCCCCCTCCGATGAGGAGGACCTGTGGACCGACGAGGAGTACGCGGGCCGCTACGAGGTCAACCCGGCGCTCGGCCAGGCCACCCCGCAGCTCGTGCTCGCCAGCATCCTGTCGCGTCACCTCGACGAAGGCGGAGACCTCGGCGTCAGCGACGAGGGCTGGGACCTGGTGAAGTCGTACTACGCCAACGGATCGCCCGCGGTCGAGGGCACCGACCTCTACGCCCGCATCACGCGTGACGAGATCGACTACGGCGTGCTGCCCTCGAGCGGCATCGCCGCGCGCGACGAGGAGTACGGCACGAAGACCGGCATGATCGTGCCCGACTACGGCGTGCCGTATGTCACCGAGCAGATCGCGCAGATCAACGGCACCGGCAACGAGGAGAAGGCCCAGGAGTTCATCGACTGGTTCGGCAGCGCCGAGGTGCAGGGCGAGTTCGCGGCCGAGTTCAACTCGATGCCCGTCAACGAGGGTGCGGTCGAGCAGGCCAACCCCGAGGTCGTCGAACTCATGGGCACCCTCGACCGTCAGGACATCGACTTCGGCTTCGTGAGCGAGAACCTCGGCGCCTGGGTCGAGAAGGTCACGCTCGAGTACATCGGCTGATCGAGCCCGACACCACCACTCCTCTCGCACTAGCCGGAAAGACACCATGATCCGTTTCGAAGATGTCGAGGTCGCGTTCGGCGATCACCGCGCGGTCTCGCACCTCGATCTGGAGATCCAGGAGGGTGAGTTCTTCACCCTCCTGGGTCCGTCCGGATGCGGCAAGACCACCGCCCTCCGCACACTCGCCGGGTTCGTCGAGCCGACGGGCGGTCGCATCCACATCAACGGCCGTGACGTCACTCGCGTGCCCAGTGAGAAGCGCGGCGTGGGGATGGTGTTCCAGAACTACGCCCTCTTCCCCAGCATGAACGTGCGCGAGAACATCGCGTTCGGGCTGTCGATCCAGAAGACGTCGAAGGCCGAGCAGCGCCGCCGCGTCGACGAGATCGCCGACCGCACGGGCCTCGCGCCGTCGCAGCTCGAGAAGAACGTCTCGGAGCTCTCGGGCGGGCAGCAGCAGCGTGTGGCCATCGCCCGCGCGCTCGCGCTGACCCCCAGCATCCTCTTGCTCGACGAGCCGCTGTCGAACCTCGACGCGAAGCTGCGCGTGCAGCTGCGTGAACAGCTGAAAGACTTGCAGCACGAGGTCGGCGTGACCACGGTCTACGTCACGCACGATCAAGAAGAGGCGCTCACCCTCAGCGACCGCATCGCCGTGCTCGACGCCGGAACCCTGCAGCAGGTGGGCACGCCGGAGGAGATCTACGACCGCAGCGCGACGCCGTTCGTCTGCAGGTTCATCGGCGAGAACAACCGTCTCAGCCCGGCGCAGATCACGAGCCTCGGCGGCGGACTCGACGCCACGGCCGAGAGCTACGTGCGGCCCGAGAAGCTGCACCTCGCCGAGGCGGGCGACAGCTCGACGGCATCCGCGTCGCTCGCCGGCACGATTGTCGACCGCACGTACCACGGCAGCCACAGCGTCTACACGGTGACGGCAGAGGATGCTGCGCTGCGCGTCAGCGTTCCCGCCGCGGCGAGCGCACGCCAGTGGAACCCCGGCGACGCGGTGCGTGTCGACGTGGACCCGCGCTGGATCCTGCAGTATCCGGCGGCGTGACATGTCGGATCAGAACCCCCAGAACCCCTCACACCCCGCGGTCCCGCCCTCAGCGGCCGTGACCGGAGAAGCCGGCTCCTTGACGACCGAAGCTGTCGTCGAGGGTCAGACGGCGGGACCGCGGCTCAACAAGAGAGGGCGCCCCGGCAGCGTCAAGGCGATGCTCCGCTCGCCCCTCGCCTGGATCACGGGCATCATCGTGATCTGGTTCGCCGCGGCGTTCCTCGTACTTCCCAACGCCGCCCTGCTCGGGGTCACGTTCTTCCCCGACGGGCAGTTCAGCATCCGTGCCGTCGAGAAGCTGTTCGGCAGCGAGCGTGCGCTGAAGACACTCGGCAACAGCTTCCTGCTCGCGGTCACGCTGTCGATCACGGTCAACGTGGTCGGTGTGTTCATCGTGCTGGTGACGAAGTACTTCCAGGTGCGCGGCGCGAAGATCCTCTGGCTCGGCTATGCCACCACCCTGATCTACGGCGGCATCGTGCTGGCCGCGGGATACAACTTCATCTACGGCCGGTTCGGGTTCTTCACGAACATGATGGTCAACTGGTGGCCCGACATGGACCGCGACTGGTTCTCGGGATACTTCGCGGTCGTCTTCGTGATGACGTTCGCGACCACCACCAACCACATGCTGTTCCTCTCGTCATCGCTCGGCAAAGTCGACTACGCGTCGATCGAGGCGGCGAAGCTCATGGGGGCGTCGACCTGGACTATCCTCCGCCGCATCGTGCTGCCGGTGATGAAGCCGATGCTGTTCGCCGTCACGGTGCTCACATTCCTCATCGGGCTCGGGGCGCTGACGGCTCCGCTCGTGCTCGGCGGGCCCGACTTCCAGACGGTCGCGCCGCTGATCATCGACCTGTCGCGCAGCCCCATCACGCGTGACATCGCAGCTCTCCTGGCGATCGTGCTCGGCATCGCGACGATCATCCTGCTCGCGATCATGAACCGCTTCGAGAAGTCGGGCGTGTACTTCTCGGTCGCGAAGGTGGCGACCCCGATCCAGAAGCAGAGGATCCGCAACCCGTTCGCGAATGTCGTCGTGCACGTCATCGCGTACCTGCTGTGGGTGATCTATCTGATCCCGGTCGTGCTGATCGTGATCTTCTCGTTCGTCGATGCGCGCAGCATCCTCGCCGGTTCCATCACCCTCGACAGCTTCACGCTCGACAACTACGTCACCGTGTTCTCGAGCGCCGAGGCGATCCGTCCGTTCATCGTCAGCGTCGTCTACAGCACCGTCGCGTCGCTCGTCGTGGTCGGCGGTCTGCTGTTCGTGGCGCGGATGCTGCAGAAGCACCGTAACCTGCTGACGACCGCGATCGAGTACGTGCTGCACATTCCATGGATCCTGCCGATCGTGCTGATCGCGCTCGCCCTGGTGACCGCGTTCGATGAGCCGCGGGCGATCGTGGGCGGCTTCGTGCTCACCGGCACGCCGATCCTGCTGCTCATCGCCTACATCTGCGTGAAGATCCCGTTCACGCTGCGCCTGCTCAAGGCCGGGTTCGCGTCGGTGCCCGATTCGCTCGAAGACGCCTCGCGCATCCTCGGAGCGAAGTCGCTGACGACGTTCCGCAAGGTGCTGGTGCCGCTGGTGCTGCCGACGGCCGCGGCGATCACGGCGCTGAACTTCAACAGCCTGCTCGACGACTACGACGCGGCGATCTTCCTCTACCACCCGCTGTTCAAGCCGCTGGGTGTGGCGATTCAAGAGAGCACGCGCGGCGAGAACAATCTCGACGCGATGCCGATCACGTTCGTCTACACAGTGCTGCTGATGATCATCATGGGTGTCACCATGTATCTCGTGTATGGACGAGGTTCGCGCGCCGGAGCGCCCCGCAAGGCCAAGAAGGCGCGCGCGTGAGTGGTGCATCGCCTTCGGATGCTCCGGGGCTGCGCGTCACGGTCAGTGATGTGGCCGCCGCCGCCGGGGTCTCCCGGGCCACCGCGACGAGGGCGCTGAAGGGCGAGGGACGATTCGCGCCCGAGACCCAGGAGCGGATCCTCGCCGAGGCCGAGCGCCTCGGATACGTGCGCAACACGATGGCCGCCGAGCTCGCCGCCGGGCGCACCGGAACCGTCGGACTGATGCTGCGCGATGCGAGCAACCCGGCCTACGGTCTGCTGTTCTCGCGGTTGCAGGATGAGGCACACAGGCGTGGCCTCGACCTCGTGACCGTGACGATCGGCGCCGACGAGCAGGGAGCCGAGCAGGTCAACGCGCTGCACCGGCTGCTCGGCATGCGCGTCGCCGGACTCATCGTCGCGACCGGTGGCATCACGGCCGCACAGCTCGAGCCGTTCGCCGACCAGGTGCCCATCGTGCGCGCGGGGCGGGTTGAGACGGCGGAGGGGATTCATACGGCGCACTACGACGATCCCTCGCATGGGCGGATGTTGGCGTCGCATGTTCTGTCGTTGGGGCACCGGCGCGTCGTGGTGCTTTCCGGCGCGGAGGATGTGTCTTTTGCGGAGCATCTGCGGGCTTCGGCAATGGAGTCGACGTTGGTCGCTGGTGGGGCGACGGTGACTCGGGTGTCTGCGGGGGCTGCGCCGACCGATGGAGTGGATGAGGCGCTGGATGCCGTGCGCGATGGGGCCACGGCTGTGATGTGCGCGTCGGACTATCGGCAGCTCGCGGTCATGCGCGCTCTGCGTGCTGCGGGGTTGTCTGTACCCGGAGATGTGAGCGTGACGGGGTGCGACGGCATCCTGCCCGGTGCCGACCTGCTGGGGCTCACGACGCTGCGGATTCCGGTCGAGGCCGTTGCCGCCGCGGCTGTGGAGACGATGCAGCGGTTGCTTTCGGGATCGGATGCTGAGTCGGATTCTTCGGAGACCGTGCGGCAGCCGTTCGTCGGAACTCTCGTGCCCGGATCGACCGCCGCCGCCGTCTGACTTCTGTCCTGTACTTGTTCGTCGTCTCACTGGAAGAGAAATGATCCTCACCGAGCACTCTCGCCCATCGCACACCTTCGTGCACATCTCCGATACGCACCTTCCGGGTGAACGCGCTCCGCTGTATGGCAGTGGGGCGGATGCCGATGCGAACCTGGCTTCTGTGCTGGACCGGTTGGTGTCTTCGGGGCTTCGCCCTGATGCTCTGCTGTTCACAGGGGATCTCGCTGATCGAGGGGACGCGTCGTCGTACCGGCGGTTGCGGGAGCTGGTGGCGCCGGCCGTGGAGGCGCTGGGGTGCGAGGTCGTGTGGGCCATGGGCAACCATGACGAGCGCGGGGCGATGCGGGCGGAGTTGGGGCTCGCGGGAGGGCCTTCGGATGCCGTGGTCGAGGTGCAGTGGTTCGGCGGGATGCGGGTGATCGTGCTGGATTCGACGGTTCCCGGGGAGCACTGGGGGCGGGTCGATGAAGCGCAGCTGTCATGGTTGGCGGCTGAGCTGGCCACGCCCGCGCCGGAAGGTTCGCTGCTGCTGATCCATCACCCGCCACTGCCGACGGTGCTCGACCTTGCGGTCACGGTAGAGCTGCGTGAGCAGGCGGCGCTGGCCGCGGTGCTGGCGGGGTCGGATGTGCGGGGGATTCTCTCGGGGCACGTGCATCACCCGTCGTTCGGGACGTTCGCGGGGATTGCTGTGGCGGCAGCGTCATCGAGTGCGTACGGGCAGGATCTCGCTCAGCCGGTCGGGGCTACTCGTGGCCAGGATGCTGCGCAGGGGTACAACCTCGTGCATGTGTACGACGGGACGATCGTGCACTCGGTCGTGGGGCTCGAGGTCGGTGCGGATGTCGGCGAGCCGGTTGCGGCGGAAGAGGCCGGGAGGCGGATCGCTGGGCGTGGGATCAGCTGGCGGGAGCGCCCCCTTGCCCCCTGAGCGGGTCGGATGCGTCAAGGGGACGCGAGGCGGTCAGAGTGGTTGGGCTGTCGCAGCAAAGCACATATGACGCGTTACCGTTCAGGAGGTGTCCGTAGACTTCATGCCATAATTTCGTCACCGGTGTGCCACAGATGGGAATTTCGTTGCTCGCGTTGAGGACTCACTACAACGGCGGCTTCGTTGCAGTGGATGCCGTGCCCTCGATGGCGAACGCTGACGACTGGCTTGTGTGGCACTTCACTCGCATCGAATATCTCGCGGAGATTGTTGCCGCGGGTGCTCTCGCATGTGACGACGACGTTGCTGAGCGATCGGGAAGCGTGGCGGACCCGGGGATCAAGGCGGAGCGTCGCCGCCGGATGGTGTCTGCCGTGGGCTACCCGGAGGGAAGGGCAGTCAGCGCGCACGTGCCCTGGTACATCGCAGCGAAGTCACCAATGCTCTACCGCGTGTCCAAGAATCATCCACCGGAGGTGCTGGACGGCCTCGTATTCTTTGGAATCCGCTTGGGAGACATCCCGGGATCGGGCATGGAGTGGGTCGCGAGCAACGCAAACGCAGCGAGCGCACTCAGTCGGTTCACGACCGACCTTGATAGTCTCGGATCGTTCGTGGACTTCGAGCTTCTCAAGGCGCAGTTCTGGTACAACGTCCCGGAGGACCTTGCTCGCGCCTCACGTCGAGCCGCCGAAGTTCTCGTTCATAAGCGCGTGCCGCTGAGCGCGATGTCCGTGGTTGCCGCTAGGAATGACTCAACTCTCATCAAGGCCCGCGAGATGCTGACGTCGGCGGGCTACTCCTCGTTCGAGTACCGCAATGCAACAAAGATCACATACTGAGGAAACGACATGATCACGTATACCACCGGAGACATCCTCCAGGCGGACGTTGATGCTGTCATCAACACCGTCAATACTGTCGGCGTAATGGGGAAGGGCCTGGCACTTCAGTTCAAGCGCCGTTATCCCGAGAACTTCAAACAGTACAAGCGGGCGTGCGACAGGGGCATCGTTCAGATCGGGTCGATGTTCGTGACGGAAACCTATGAGTTGCGCGGCCCCCGTTACGTCATCAACTTCCCAACTAAGAAACACTGGCGCGCGGATTCCCGGCTCGATTACATTCGCGCCGGTCTGACCGATCTGATTCGTGTGATCGACGATCTGAAGATCCGTTCGATCGCTGTGCCCCCTCTGGGCGCTGGCAATGGCGGTCTCAACTGGGCGGAGGTCCGGACGCTGGTCGATCAGGCCCTGGCGGATCTCCCAGGGGTTGAGATCCAGGTCTTCGAGCCGGTCAACGCTCACTTCAGTGTTGCTCCTTCGGTGGCACCGAAGATGACCAACTCGCGCGCGCTGGTTGTTGCACTCATTCTGGAGTACACAAGGCGGCGTCAAATTATTGAACCCTGGGAAGATTCAAGAGGCGCGTCGCACCTTGAGGTCCAGAAGCTGATGTACTTCGCGTCTCAGCTGATGCCTAAGATGCGACTTCGTTTCGTCGAAGGTAAATACGGCCCCTACAGTGACGTCGTTCGAGCGATGCTCCAGGAGATGGAAGGTAGCTATCTTCATGGCTACGGGGACGGCAACGATCGAGTGCTTGCGCTTGAGCCGATCCAGGTAACCGAGCAAGGGCTTGTGGCGATCGAGGCTTTTGAACCTGACGGCGAGGCTGGTGAATACGAATGGGTTATCCGTGCTGTCATGGACAGAGTCGCGGGCTTCGAGGGTGCATACCCGATTGAACTACTCGCGAGCGTTGATTGGGCGATGAAGAAGCTTGAATCGGATGATGTCAAGAGGGTGACTGAATACGTCCAGAACTGGACAACTCGAAAAGGACGTCTGTTTACAGCCGAGGACATCGAGACGGGGCTGGGGCAACTCGCGAGCGCGTGAAAAAACCGCTGGATGAACGCGTGATCCGCGCCTTAGCTCCTAGTACTCGATTCGACGCGAATAGCCGAAACGGCACTACTGCTGGCGAGCAAAGAAACAGATCCCGGCGCTTCAGTACGGTTTACGTAGCGAACTACGTCCCACTCTTCTAGCAACCGCAGGGCATGGGTGTGGTCGCTCCCGACGATTTCGATCATGACGTGAGGCGCGATGATCGCGTCTTCCCTCAGGGTGATCCGCTGAAGATAGCGCGTGGCTGAGATTCCGATCTCGCGTGCGTGGTCAAGCGTGCGGATTGATCGATCTTCAGCAGCGCGACGCGATCCGAGGTGGATCGGTCCGTGCAGGTGTAGATTCGCTTCGTCGCTCGAGTGCCACCAGTTGTCAATCAATGTGCGGTTCGTATCAACAACGAGTGGGACGTCTTCAGCAAGGATCGCTGGGTACTCAGCTCTGGAGCCGCAACATTGGTAGAAACCGTTCCTGGGAGAAGGGTCGGTCATCGGAAAGCGGTGGCTCCCCAAGCAGTTGATACCCCATTCGTCGGGATCCGCGATGTCCAGCTCGCCGCTTGGATGGACGAAGGCGCCTCCTACTCCGGAGATTAGGAAGTCTCCGTGTGGATTACGCAAGGTACCAATCACACGCGAAGCTTAATCCGAGTCCGCGGACTCGCACCAGCACCCGCCCAGCAAGCTGGACATCGCGCTACGCGGGAGACACGTTTCCGCGATGAATGCCCCAAGCACGCGAGACGGGCCCCAGCAACATCGGAGGCACATCCTTAACGTCGGTGCTGTCGATGAAGGGTCGGTACTCATAACCAGCCGGCGTTCTCCTGAAGAACTCGGCCATCGTGCGTGCACGACCGTCTCTTGAGAGTGCGTAGACGATGAGCGCTTCATCGCGGCCCCCTAGAGGGTCCTTGCCGTAGAACTCGTTCGGCCCCGACGAACCATTCTTCCAAGGCTTCTCAGGTCGCCCGGTTCGTGGGTTCACGGTCGTGACCCACGTCTCTGAGGCGAACATGACTCCGTCGTAGGTTAGCGCACCGAGCATTTCGATAGCCTGCTCGATCGTCAACTCTCGTGGTTGGTCCAGCGCTATACGAATCGGTATACCACGGACGACCTCATTGCTCCGATAAAACAAGAGGACCGAGCCCGCATACCCGTCCTTTTCTAGAAATACCTTCGACATCGACATGCGGGCGGCGACATCATCTATCACCCCCTTGTCGAATGCTAGGGGCTCCCCGTAGCGTTCGAGCGAGCGTTGAGCCGCAGACTCATCCATCTCAATGATCCCGTACTCGACGTCGTAGATGTTGCCGGTTGCGATATCGATAGTTGCGGACGGCGGAGCGAGTGGAAAGCACCGCGGGGCATCGCTCGTGCTTGCGTCAATGCAGGCACGCCGGAACCCACCAAGTTCGCACACTTCGATCCCGGACTGTTCGTGCGCGATGCGAATCAGGCGGGCAACGCCCGCATAAAGCTCGCGGAGCGCCGCGACGAGTTCGTGTTGCGGGAGTTGATCGTCAAACCATTTGCGGGAGACCCGGATTGTCCCTGTTCCGGTAGGACGATCGCGAGTGATCAAATCCTCGAAAATGTTGATTATGTCGTCGGGAGTGAAGGATGGGGGTACGGGTATTACCTCCTCAGCCTCGCGGAGGCGCGGCCCGTAGTACGTGACCTCGGCGACGCTCAACGTGCGAAGGTCTTCTTCCTTGACGATGCGGTTCCTTGATTGAACGCCCCAGCTCATGACCTCGTTCGCGCGCGCCTCGTCCTGCCATTTAGAATACCAGTCGTCGAAGTTGCTCCATCGAGACTTACGCTTCTGTAGCAGGAAGCTCACTCCCCGAGAGTTCTGTATGGCTGAGTTGAGGAAGCGGCGAAACTCCTCCGCGTCGAAGTACGACTCGCTCGCGCGATGGATATCTTCATGGACGTCCATGAGTCGACGATGTGCGTCTTGGCACGGGCAGGCAGGCGGCATCTCGATCTCCACGATGGGGGGTTCAGTTGATCCGCTCAGACTAGTGGCACCGCTCGCGACACCTCACTTCCAACCGTCATGCCTCAGTAGCAATGCGCGGGTCGCGTACATGGACGCACGTGTGCGGGAACCTCGGGGCATACAGATCGATACAACCCCAAACGGCGAGTTCCGGACTCACCTTGACGCCGCGCTGGTTCAGCGGGAACGTGGGGATGATCGGCCTCCGCACGCGGGAGGGCATGGCGCAGCGGAGGACTGAAGGAAAGCACATGGGCCGCAGTGTCGAAGTTGAGTTCCTGCCGACCTACCGGCGGGTGCTCTCAATGAGCGCGGACGGGCACAGCCTCAACGCCATCACCCGCATGCTTAGCGACGAGCACGTGCCGACTGCGAAGGGTGGCAAATGGGACCCGTCGACCGTGCGGGCCATCGTCATCAGCGGGACGGCGAAGACGCTCTAGGCCAGGTGTCGTGACCTGTATGGATTGTGGAGCGGCACTCACAGACTCATTGGACGTAATCTGTGCTCATGGCCAAGTACCTGACTATAGATCACGACGACCTCCAACCGGACGTCGCACTTGACAAACCGGTGGGCTACGAATTCATTATCGAGTTCCGCGGTGAGGTGAAAGACGTAGAGGTCAGCGTGTTGCGAACCGGTGAACACGAATGGCAGGCACGTCGACAGTTCGGACTTCAGGCGACGATCTACCAGCTAGAGGACGAGTCTTTTGATCCCCGGCAGCATGGGTACCCGTCACAGCCGACGTTGCACGATGCGATCCGCGTCAGGTTCAGTCCTTTCTGAGGCCGATTACACGGCTCCGCCGCCTAACGGGTTTAACAGCCCGGGGTACGCGTCCAAGCGGTAGTAGCACCGTGAGGCGGGATCATAGGTGTAGCCGCACGCCGTCATCAGGCGCGTTGCGTCGGTGGGCGAAAGCGCGAACCTTTTGGTCAGGTCGTCGACGCTCCAAGCATCTGAGCGCGCAACCGCCTCCCGTAGCAAACCCCACACTTCTTTACTGCCGGATCTCAGCCATGACTCTGCCTCGCGACGCAGTTCTCGGTTCTTCCTGGCTTCGACTGCACGACCAGCAACCTTGATGAACTCGACGGCCCCATAGGCCTCCAGGAAGGTGCCTCCGAATGGCAACAGGTCACTGAGCACCCAGTCGTACATCTCGGGAAGGCCCATGCCGCCCCACCCGCCGGTGCGCAGGAACACCGCGTCGTCCTCCGGGCCGATCAGGAATCGAAGATCACGCGCTGTCTCGTGTCCTTCAAGAAGTAGAAACTGCGAGTCCTGAATGCCTCTGTCGTGGTCGAATGCGTCTGACGGCGACAGTAGGAAGCCGGTCGTTCCATCTTCGCGTCGCCCCAACCTGGCGAATGCGTCGGCGATAAGTGGGAACACTGGTTCATCGCCATCACCATCGAACTTCAGGCGAATACGCTCACCGGGGGGACCGGTCGGGTACGTCAGATCGAATGAGTAGCGTTGCTCCATGCTTGCGAATATATCGGAGGCATCTTCGCGGGTATGGGGTCACGGTGTGCAGTCGGTGCTCGAAGAGCACGCTTGCATCGAACATGCGAGGGACTAGACCGGTTGCCGAACGCGACTGCATTGATGGGTTTGGGGCTGATTCTGCCAACGCCCCGCCCTCCCACTCGAGCCGAGTGCCTGTAACGCGCTCGAATCATGGCCCGCTGTACATCTAGGCACGCGCCCTCACATACAGCCCAGAATCGACGGTTCCAATCTTCGATATCGGCCTCGTTCGAGAATCCTACGCCACGGGTCCGCCACTCAGCCATAAACGCGGCGAGCGCGCCGCCGTCCACCGTTTGAGCTAGCAGCGTGTCCCATTCCTACTCAAGGGCGGCGCGTTCTGATTTCGAGCGCTATGAGCTCTCCCCGCGCTTAGCTGTGCACGCTCTTTAGACTTGCGTCCAACAGGACGTGACCTATGTGCGCGATGCTCTCCGCCAAGCTCGCCAGGCGGGCTGTGACGGCTTCGAGCGCCGCTGTCCGGTCGTCAGTCTCCGGGGAGTCGAGTTCACCGACGAACAGATCATTCGCAATGGGAGCTTGAATGCTCGCGTGGCGACTGGCGATCCTGGCATATCGATATGCTGCGACTCGTGAGCACCACTCCTGCGCAGCTATCGCTCGAACTCAACGTTGATCAGAAGCGCATCCGAGACGTTCTTCGTGAGCGCTACGGCACGCTTCCCGAAGGAGTCGCTCGATGGGACCTTGACGACGAACAAGCAGAGTTTGTTCGGTCTCGATTCGGGAGCGCGTCTAGGGGCCTCGACCCAAAGCAGTGGACGCTGGAGATCGGCGATACCGTCCTCAGACGCGAGATCCACGCGGCATACGGTGGTCAAGAACAGGGTGGAATCGTCACGCCCAAGTCCATCCCAGACATCCTGGTCATCACGAGCCCCGAGAGTGGTGCGAGGCATGGGTACGACGCGTTCGAGGGGCTTAAAGAGGACGGATCGTTCCTCTACACCGGCGAGGGCCAGTACGGGAACCAGGTGTTTGCGCGAGGAAACTCGGCACTCCGTGACGCGACCGCGACCGGACGGCCCATTCGCCTGTTCACCAAGCAAGGAACCTCGGTCACGTACGTAGGCGAGTTCACCACTGGCGACCCTGCGTTCACGATTGCGATGATCCCGGACTCTGACAAGAACCCCCGTGAGGGGATCATCTTCAAGCTTGTGCCCGTGGTTGCCGACGTTGAGGCGCTCGCCTCACGGCCGGAAGCCCTCATCGAGACTGACAGAGCGACCTCCTGGATTCCTCCCGAATCTTCGCCCTACGTTGTTGGTGCAGCGCCGGTTCCCAGCGACCGCCTCGCGTCGCGGATCGAGTTCGCGCTGCAGGCCGACTTTGGGCGCTGGATTGAGGAGCGTGGGGAAACGCCTCAGACGCTTGCACTTGCATCTGCTGGCGCCACCATCAAGCCCGATCTCTACGTCGAAGAATCCGGTTGGATTGTCGAGGCCAAGAAGTCACCCGCGCGCGAGTACGTCCGCGCGGCAATCGGTCAGGTCCTCGACTACGCCCTGCTAGCTCGCGAGTCGGGGCGGGCCGCAATTCCGGTGATCCTGCTCCCCAGTCGGCCGGTGGCACATCTTGAGCGGCTGCTGTCAGAGTTGGAGATCATCCTCATCGTGCGCGACGGCGATGGATTCTCAGTCATCGAGTAGTCGTGGAGCGTGAGAGCTCAGCCACAGCCGGGAGATCTGGAGCCGCCCAGTCAAGCGCCACCAAATCGCCACGACTGACCCAACGGAGCTCGTCATGGTCGAGGCTCGTCGTAGGCGCTTCTTCTCGTAGACGTGCGCGAAGACAAACGAGTCGGATGACGTTGCTTCCCACCTCCGTATCGTCGGTGCGGAGCGGGCCGGTTACCTCGATGGAGACTCCAAGCTCTTCCTGAATCTCCCGCACGAGGGCTTCTGCGTCGGTCTCACCTTGCTCCACCTTGCCCCCGGGAAACTCCCACTTCCCGCCGGCCGCTTTTTCGGGACGACGCCGGCAAGCGAGCAGCAGACCGTCGTTCTCGATGACGGCAGCAACGACTTCGATCACTCGACCCTCAGTCATGAATGCCTCCGTGAGCACGCTAACAGTAGCCAGGTTCCACCTCGACGAGGCCGCGCACTGGTGCCGATTGTCGGCGAGAGAGCGCAGGTTGACGGCTCCTAGCACTCGCTCAAGGCGCCTGAGTGCAAAAGTCGCAGACCTTCCTCGGCTCGACTACTCCGCAGCGGACACGAGAACTGCGGGGGAACGGGATCGTTCGCGACGCCCCGATGCTTTTGCCGAGCCTGCTAGCGTCGCTCACATGCCGTCGAATCAAACGCTCAGCGCCCTGCGCGCGTTCGTGGCCGAACGCGATTGGGACCAATTTCACTCGCCAGACAATCTGGCTAAGAGTATCTCGATTGAAGCTGGCGAGCTCCTCGAGTGCTTCCAGTGGTCCCCAAACTTCGACCAGGAACAGGTGGAGGCGGAGCTGGCGGATGTCGTAACCTATTGCATCCACCTCGCGAACAAGATCGGCGTCGACCTCGACGAGATCGTCATGAAGAAGTTGGAGTCGACGAAGGCGAAATACCCCGTCGATCTAGCCAAGGGCCGCATGACGAAGTACACCAAGCTCGCTGAGGCGCCGGAGTGACAGAGTTCAGCATCCAGCGCCTTCCCTTCCGCCGTGACGCTGTTGATACCTGGGCGCGTGATGACAAGCGGCACACCAACTGGCCGGTTGTCTACGTGCTTGAAGGCGACGCTCAGCGCAGTTCGCCCGGTCTCTACGTAGGTGAGACGGTGAGTGCCGCTACCCGGATGCGTCAGCATCTCGCGGGCTCCAAGAAGAACGAATCCCTCGAATCGATCCGCGTCGTCGTGGATCACAAGTTCAACAAGTCAGTCTGCCTCGACCTTGAATCCCATCTCATCCGTTGGTTTTCGGGCGACGGTCGTTACCGCATCCTCAACGGCAACGACGGCCTGACAGACGCGCAGTACTACGACCGCGACCTCTATCGTGAGTCTTTTCGTGACGTGTTCGAGGCGATGCGAGCAGAGGGGCTCTTCTCGCGGAGCATCCCGCAGATCGAGAATTCGGACCTCTTCAAACTGTCGCCCTTCAAAGCGCTGACAGATGACCAGGGCATCGCGATCATGGACATCTTGGAGGGTCTGCTCGAAGATCTTCAGGACGCCGACGCCCGATCAACACTCGTAGTCCAGGGCAACCCGGGAACAGGGAAGACGATCATCGCGATCTTCCTGATGAAGTTGCTCGCCGACATCCGCGACTACGACGATCGCGACGGCATCGAGCCAGACTCAATGTTCTCGGATTTCTTCATCCCCGAGAATCGCGAGTTGCTCAAGGCAATTCGTATGGCGCTCGTGATCCCGCAACAGTCTCTGCGGATGTCGGTGAAGAAGGTCTTCAAGAAGACCCCCAAGCTCGATGCCGCAATGGTGATGTCGCCGTTCCAACTCGGTGAATCCGAAGAGACGTACGACCTCGTGCTCGTCGACGAGACCCACCGTCTCGGGCAGCGAGCCAACCAGGCGTCGGGGGTTCAGAACAAGAAGTTTCGAGAGATCAACGAGGCTCTATTCGGAGGCGATGACCCTCGCTATACCCAGCTTGACTGGATCAAGGCTCGGAGCAAGCATCAGGTTCTGCTCGTCGATGGTGAGCAGAGTGTGCGGCCTCACGACCTTTCTCCGGCGGCTCTCAACGCCGAAATCAATGGGTCCAAGGATGCGCATCGCTTTTTCCGCCTGACGACTCAGATGCGCGTGCGGGCTGGCGCAGACTACGTCGAGTTCGTCCGCGCCCTTCTGCGGGATGAAGCGCCATCGCTCCCCGAACTCGGTGAGTATGAACTCCGTCTCTTCGACGATCTCGGAGAGATGCGCGGCGCCATTCGACAGAAGGATGCTGAGGTCGGTCTTTCCCGCCTCGTCGCAGGCTACGCGTGGGATTGGGCATCGAAGAAGAACCCGGACGCATTCGACATCGAGCTTGACGGTGAGCGAATGCGGTGGAACGGCACGGACAAGGACTGGATTAACTCGAAGGGCTCCCTCGAAGAGGTTGGGTCGATCCACACCGTTCAGGGGTACGACCTGAACTATGCAGGCGTCATCATCGGACCGGACCTCCGCCTCGACCCGGCAACGGGTCGGATTGTGGCGGATCGTGAGAGCTATCGCGACAAGAAGGGTAAGGAGAACACCGGGCACCTCAAGGGTACGTTTGGGGACGATGATCTGTTAACGTTCATCCGAAACATCTACGGCGTGCTACTAACACGCGGGATGCGGGGCACGTACGTGTACGTGTGCGATCCAGTGCTGAGAAGGCGGCTCGCTGCTGCTCTAACGCGCTAGGTCGCGTCCCACGAGCCCGCTCCCCCAAGCTAGCCTGCTGCGCCACCCGCGCGAGAGTCACTCCCTCGGGCCGAGCGAGCCCGGCAGATCGCCGAGAGTCACGCCCGCAGATTCGCCCGACGTCGGTCGTCGTCGACGCCGACAGATCGGCTCCCCGTAAGGTCCGCTCGAGCAGCGTCTCGCCAAAGAATGCGACCGTCGACGGCCAACACCGGTATCTCGTCTGCTTCGATGCCTCCGCAGAATCCCCGAGGCCCTCGATCGTCGCGGCCTCGTACCCTTCTGCGGTGCGTGCGCCGCATCGCCTCAAGCAAGGAGTGACGGGCTTCCTCACGACGAGGACAGGGCGCCTTCCGAACGGACTAGGCGTAGACTTCCCATAAGTAGACGCACCGTTGCGAAACCAAGCCTCAAGGAGCACCCCCATGGCCCTCACCGCACACTCCACCATCGGCGACTGGCTGAACGACCCGACCGGCGGGCCGATCATCCGCGCTCTCTTCGAGCAGACGGGCGCCGACCCCGAGCTCCTCACCCCCGTGCTCGGACTCCCGCTGCAGCAGCTCGTCGCCATGAGCCAGGGCGCACTCCCGCAGACGGTCGTCGACGACCTCGTGCGCGCAGCCAACGACGGCGAGATCCCCGAGGCCGACGAGTCCGAGGGCTGGGCCGAGAAGCCCACCGCCGGACGCTTCGCCGGCAAGACCGTGATCGTCACGGGCGCAGCATCCGGAATCGGCAAGGCCACCGCATCCCGCATCGCCCGCGAAGGCGGACGCGTCATCGCCTCCGACATCGCCGCCGACAAGCTCGACGCGCTGAAGGCCGAACTGCCGGATGCCGACATCACCACCGTCGCCGGAGACCTCACCAAGCAGGACGCGATCGACGCCGTCATCGCCGCTGCGGGCGACCGCATCGACGCCCTCGCGAACGTCGCCGGCATCAACGACGACTTCTCCCCCGCGGGCGAGACGACGGATGCCGTCTGGGACCGCGTCATCGCCATCAACCTCACCGCCCCGTTCAAGCTCATGCGCGCGGTGCTGCCGATCATGGAGAAGGCCGGCCGCGGCTCCATCCTCAACGTTTCGAGCGAAGCGGGTCTGCGCGGCAACTCCTCGGGCAACGCCTACACGGCCAGCAAGCACGGCATCATCGGCGTCACGAAGTCCGCCGCGTTCATGTACGGGCCGAAGGGCATCCGCGTGAACTCCGTCGCACCGGGCGGCGTCGCCACCGGCATCCCGATGCCGCCGAACATGTCGGAGTACGGCTCCGGCCGTCTGGCCCCGTTCCAGCAGGCGATCCCCACGGTCGCGACCGCCGAGCACCTCGCCGCGTCGATCACGTTCCTGCTGTCGGACGACGCCGTGAACATCAACGGTGCCGTGCTGGCATCCGATGGCGGATGGTCGGTGCAGTAAGCGTCAGTCTTGGAGGCCGGCACGGCTACCGTGCCGGCCTTCGAACTCGCCGATCGCTCGACGAGCCCTGCGCAGCTCGAAGATCCCGACGCCCACTCCGGCGCCGAAGACGACGAGGCTGATCCACCGGTAGACCGCGCTCGGATCCAGCGCGATCGCGACGGCCCATCCTGCGAGCAGGACAGTCGAGAACACGATCGTGTAGAGCGCGAAGTTCTTGCGGCGTTGCAACGCGATGCGCTGCTGAATCAGGGAGGGCTCGGCGTTGGGCTCGCTCATGAGCTGAGCCTAGACCGCGGCTCCTCGAGTGGGCTCAGGCGGCCCGCTCTCAGAGCGGTGAGAGACTGAACCCGTGCCTGAGCGTCCGGAGATCGTCTGCATCTGCGGCTCCATGCGGTTCATCGAGGACATGCGCGTGGTGAGTCAAAGCCTGACGCTCGCTGGCGCCATCGTCCTCATGCCCGCGGAGATGGACACCCCGATCACCGACGAGCAGAAGGCCGTGCTCGGAGAGCTGCACCTGCGCAGGATCGACCTCGCCAATCGGGTCGTGGTGGTGAACCGCGGCGAGCGCATCGGCGAGTTCACGACGCGGGAGATCGAATATGCGCGCGCAACCGGCAAGCCTGTGACCTTCGTCGGCCCTGTCTACGGCGACGCGTAGTCCTCACATCTCCCCCGCCTACCCTGGCTCTATGAAGAAGCTCCCCGCGCTCGCGACGCTCGCCGTCGGCATCCTGCTGCTGTCCGGGTGCTCGCAGGCGTCGACCATCGCGGCCTGCGGTCAAGTCGCAGCACAGGCCGCGCAGGTGACCCGCGTGATCGGCAGCGTGAGCTCGCCGACTCCCGAGGCCGCGCAGGCAGCGCTCGACGAGGTCAAGAGTGTCGCCGAGAACATCCGCGGTGTCGACGGACCTGAAGAGTTCGTCACACTCCGCGACTCGTGGACGACGAGCATCGACGCCTTCGCCGCCGAGGGCGAGAAGGCCATCGCCGGTGACATAACGGGCCTGGATGCGGCGACGACGGAGATGCGCACAGCGACCGACGCGATGCTCGCCTACTGCACCCCGTAGCTATCGCCCGTCACTCTTCTTGCTGAACGCTCATCGCGATCTCGAAGCTGTCACCGATCACGCGACCTCCGTCGAACACGGGATCTTCATCGAGCGTCTCGAGCACACGAGGATCGCTCGTCACGTCAGCGGTTCCGCGATCACGAACCTCGCGCGACGGCCAGGTCGTCACCGTGACCACGACGGACTCCTCGGCGTTCGTGCCCGCGAGATCAGCGATGCTCTTCAGCTCCCCCGGCTCGTACGATGCCCCGTCTGCGTGAAAGTCACCCGGGTCGGCCGAGTCGCTCGACTGCCAGTAGTCCACGACACTGATCGCACCGTGATCGCGGTAGACCTCCGCCATGCGCTTCGAGAAGTCCAGGTATGCGGCCTTGCGTTCCGTCGGCACCGGAACGACGGTGATGTCAGCGATGACCATTGTCTGCTCCAGTCCTCAGCGGTGAGTGTCCGTCGCCAGGCTATCCAGCGTCGGATCGCCGGACCAGAGCTGCCCTATTGAGCGATGCCTCGCAGCAGCCGCGTCACCGTCTCCTCGACGCGCTCGGCACTCAAGGGCTGACCGATGAGCGCCGCGTATGACGCCATGGCGATGAGCTGGTCGGCGATCGCGTCAGCATCCACGTCGGCCCGGATCTCGCCGGCCGACTGTCCGCGCGCGATCCGTTCGGCGACCCACGAGCGGATCGGCGCCGCGAGACGCTCGTTGAGCGCCAGGCCGAGTTCGTGGTCGGTCGCCGTCACCGCGATCAGCGCCCGGGCGAGTGCGACACCCTCGGGCCTCGCGAGCCCGGCGGACATCGCGGAGAACCACGCGTGCAGGTCGGCGCGGATGTCGTCACTCATCGCGACGGCGGGGTCGGCTCCGGGCAGGTCTCCCTCGAGCAGTGCCTCGCCGAGGATCGCGGCCTTCGACGGCCACCAGCGGTAGATCGTCTGCTTGGAGACTGCGGCTGTCTCAGCGAGTCCCTCGATGGTCACCGCTTCGTAGGTGCCGGCGATGACGGCCGCGCGCATCGCCTCGAGCACGGACTGGCGCGCGGCTTCACTTCGGGGACGGGGCACTAGGACAGGCTACCGAGGCTGTGGGTGGCGCGTTTCGTCTCGGGCCGCTTCGCGGGCCCCGCTCAATGGCTGAGGGCGCAACCGCGGGCTCCGCGCGACGACGCGTGTGGCTGCGCAGCTTGGATAGAGTCGCGGGATGAGGGAGACACGAGGGCCGTTGAGAATGGGCCTGTTGACTCTCGCGCTCACGGTGTTCGGACTCGTGTTCTTCGTCGTGACGATGCTGATCATCCACGGCGCGCCCTACGTCACCGACTCGCTCGGCCCCGCGAACAACCAACACTGGATCAATTGGTACTGGCTGGCCCTGCTCATCGTGGTGCCGACTGTCGTCACCGGCGCCGCATCCGGACTGACCTCAGCCTTCGGCGCGTACATCGGCAAGCGCATCTCGGCGACCACCGACGGCGCGCCAGCGGATCGCATGAAGGTCAGCGTCGGCGCCGGGCTCGGTGGCGCCTTGGGCAGCGCCTTGTTCCTGATCTACATGAGCTGGCTTTACCAGAACGGGCTGGGCCCGTGGATCCTGGTGCTCGGGTCCACGGCGGTATTCGGCGCCTACGCGGGCTTCACCGCACTGTGGATGGGCCGCAGATCGGGGAGCCCTCAGGCGCTCGCAGCTCCGGTCACGTTCGCGGACGATATGTGACGGCCACGGCTCCAGAGCCGAACTCCCGACGATCCACGACGTCGAGCTCGAGCGGTCCGTTCAGCCCGTCGAGCAACCGCGGCCCGTGCCCGGCAACAAGTGGATGCACGACGAAGATGTACTCGTCGATCAGCCCCAGCTCGGCGAGCGCGAGCGGCAGCGTCACGCCGCCGACCGACAGCCCCTCGCCCGGCTGCTGCTTCAGCTGGCGGACCGTCTCGGACAGGTCGCCCCGGATGAGCTCGGCGTTCCAGTCGACGGCATCCAGCGTGCGCGACACGACGTACTTCGGCACGCGGTCGATGGCCTCGGCGAACGGGACCTCCCACTCGCTCATCCAGTCGGGCCACTGACCGGATGCCGGGCGACGCCACGCGCCCTCCATCATCTCGTAGGTGGTTCGGCCGTAGATCACGGCATCCGCCCGCTCCATCTCGGCGGTCCAGAAGCGCATCAGCTCCTCGTCGGGAGCGACACCCGCCTCGTGGTGAACACACCCGTCGAGCGTGACGTTGATCGAATAGCGCAGTGGTCTCATCTCGCCGATCTCCTTCGATACGGGCGGTGGATGGTACGGGGTGGGACTCAGAGTACTGTCGGGCCGCAGTCGGGCGACACCTCGCCGCGGCTGAGGCGGCCACAGCGAATATGGTGAACGCATGCCCTCCAGCCAGCCTCGCGTCATCTCCGTTCGGGGCGGTCGCGTACGTCCCACTGGGTCGTGGCTGTACGTCTGGCTGGACTCCGCCACGGGAGAGATCGTTCACGTAGGTGGCACAGGGTTCGATCCGGAATTGCGGGCGCATCTGCATCTGACGGGCGACGACCCGCAGCTCGGACGAGTGCGTGCCACTGTGCCTCGATCCAGCGAGCGCGACTTCGACGTCCTCGCCTTCGAGCTGAGTGAACGAATCGACCGGCCACGTGCGAAGGAAGCCCTCACCCTCCGCCTCCTGGACTCCTTCAACGAGGTCGAACACCGAGAGCAGCCGTCGAGCGAGATGAGCGAACTCATCGATTCGATCGCTCAAGAGGTGAAGAAGTATGTGGACAGCTTGCCAGGGAGCACGGACGGCTGATTGCTCGTCACCGCGATCTCCACTGCGTCCGTGATCCAGTTCAAGCCCCTGTTCAGCACGTGTCAGTCGCCCTAACCTGACCGGCATGTTGAAGATCGTGTCGATCGTGATCCGCGTGAACGACCTCCCGGCGCAGTCCCGCTTCTGGCAGGCGGCCCTCGACTATGTCGAGCGAGACCCGGCATCCGATGACTGGGTCGTGCTCAAGCCGCGCGATGCCGACGCGCCCTGCATCGCCCTCGACGCTCACCACTCCGAGCGGGTGCTGCCGCCGCGCATCCACCTCGACATCTATGCCCAGGATCAGGATGCCGAGGTGCGACGCCTCACCGAACTCGGCGCTCGCGAGGTGCACTGGGACAACCTGCCGGACGATGCCGACTACGTGATCATGGAGGACCCCGAGGGCAACCGGTTCTGCATCGTGGACCGGCCGGACTGGGTGGGGTGGGAGCGCCCGACGGCGTGACGCGGCTTCTCGAGCTGTGATGCGACCAACCCCTGTGTGCCGTTGCTGCTCGGCGCCCTACCCGAACAGCCATTGTCACGTTTCAGATTCGGCTGTTGCCGCCCGGCGATTCGAACCGATATACAGGTCGAGGCGCTCTGGGGGCGCCGGCGATTCGTCGCCTCATCGTCGAGGGGAACTCTCATGTCACAGCCGCCTGCCGCCTGGCATCCCGATCCGGAGAATCCGCATCAGCTGCGCTGGTGGGACGGCCATCGTTGGACCGCCTCGACCGCTCCGTCCCCGGCGGCTGTCGCGACGACGCAGATCGCGTCCGCCACCGCACCCCCACCCGCACTCGCACTCGCGAAGCGCAAGACCGGTTGGCGCACTGCCGGGATCGTCGTCGCCGCACTCGTCGTCGGCGGCGTGCTCGCCCGCCTGTCGCCGATCGCGATCCTGCTCGTCGCCACCGCCGTCGTCGGCATCGCTCTCTATGTCATGATCGCGCGCCCCCTCCCGGCTCTAGGACTCCGATCACGGATGTCGGGCGTGATCGCCCTCGGCCTGGCCGCTCTGCTCGTCACCGGCGGCGGAATCGCGAGTGCCAGCAGCGGCACCGCCCCAACGGCATCCGAACCTCAGACCTTCGCCGCGGTGACGACGTCGGCTCCGACGCCGACGCCCACTCCCACTCCCACTCCGACGACGTTCGAGACCGCGACCGAAGAGGTGCCCGTGCCGTTCACGGCGACCACGGTCGACGACCCGCAGCTCGACCAGGGCGCCACGGCGCTCGTCGCCGCGGGCGTGAACGGCGTGAAGGTGATCACCTATCGCCTGACTCTGATCGACGGCGTCGAGGTGTCGCGTGAGGTGGTCAGCGAGGCGATCTCCGTGCAGCCGGTGAACGAGGTCACGGCGATCGGAAGCAAAGCGCCGGCACCGGTCGCGGCCCCGGCACCCGCGCCCGCCCCCGTGCCGCTCGTCCAGCAGGGTGGCGGAGGGTGCGACTCGAACTACACGGGAGCGTGTGTTCCGATCACTAGCGACGTCGATTGCGCCGGCGGCAGCGGAGACGGACCCGGATATGTGCAGGGCCCCGTGCAGGTCGTCGGCTCGGACATCTACGACCTCGACCGCGACGGAGACGGCATCGCCTGCGACTGAGCGCTAGTCCACCGGGCCGAAGACCTCAGCCCAGGCCTCGAGGATCTCGCCGTCGAGCCCTGCCGCGTCCGACCCCGAGAGGGTCGTGACAGAGACCATTCGTCAGCGCCCGGAGTAGCGCTGCGCCGGTCTTCCCTCTTCCGCCAGCGCCTGACGATTCGACGTCAAGGCCGACCGCACGGCCGTGTAGATCACGAGCCACAGGATCAGGATGCCGATCAGGAACCCGGCGACGTAGAAGAGGACGATGGTGAGGAAAGGATCCATGGCGTCAGGATAGCCACCGGGGTGCGCGACACCTCCAGCCCCGGCAGCTAGTCCCCGACCTCCAGCGACCGATAGAAGTAGAACGCCCGCTCGCCGGAATCGGGGTCGACACCGCTGAACCCGTGTCGTTCGTAGAAGCGCATCGCCGCGGCATCCGATTCATCGACGTTGATCTCGATCGCCGCGACGCCGAGTTCCCGGCAGATCTCGACCATGTGCCGGAGGACCGCGCCGCCGACACCACCACCGCGGTGCGCGGGCTCGACGTACATCTCGTCGAGCAGCGCGACCGGCCCGTCCGACCACACGTTCGGACGCAGAGTCACGAGCGCGACACCGACCGCAGGATCACCGCCGAGCACCGCGAATGTGGAGGTTCCGCCCAGCAGGGTCCGCAATCGCCCGGCGAGCACCTCGACCCCCGGCGTCTCGGTGTCGAACTCCGTATTGAACGCGTGCAGGAGTTCGGCGAGACGGGCGGCGTCGAGCGGGGTAGCTTGACGTGTGGCGGCGGTCATCGGATGCCTTTCTCGGGTCGGGGGCTTCGGCTCGGGCGGACGGCGGAGGTGTTCCGCCGGTTCACAACTCCGGAAGAACGAACGGGCCGACGCATCGATCCCCCGGGATTCCAGGGCCGAGCCGGCGGACGCAGTCGCTTCTTCCGGAGTTGTGGACGTGAACCTCCGCGCGCCACGCTCGACGAACCGCAAGAACTCGATCAGGCGCTGTCGGAATCCGCCTTGCGCGATCCGGCCTCGAGCACGTCTCCTGCCGGCAGCTCCTGGTGCCCGCCGAACTGCAGACGCATCGCCGACAGCACCTGGTTCGCGAACTTGTCTTCGTCGCGCGAGGCGAAGCGCTCGAACAGCGACGCCGCGAGCACCGGCACGGGCACTCCGACATCGACGGCGGCCTTGACCGTCCAGCGCCCCTCGCCCGAGTCGGAGACCCGGCCGGCGAGACCGTCGAGCTGCGGGTTGTCGGCGAGCGCGGCAGCGGTCAGGTCGAGCAGCCACGACGAGATCACCGATCCGCGGCGCCACAGCTCGGCGACCTTCGAGGTGTCGATGGGGAACTGGTAGAACTCCGGCTCTTCCAGCGGAGCGATCTCCGCCGAGTGCTCGGCCTCGCGCACCCCGGCATCCGCGTTGTGCAGCAGGTTCAGCCCCTCGGCGATCGACGCCATGATGCCGTACTCGATGCCGTTGTGCACCATCTTCACGAAGTGCCCCGCACCCGACGGTCCGCAGTGCAGGTAGCCCTGCTCCTCGGGGGTGAGGTCTCCGGTGCGGCCCGGCGTGCGCTCGATCTCGCCGACACCCGGAGCGATCGTGCGCAGCACCGGCTCGATGCGCTGCACGGCCTCGTCGGGTCCGCCGACCATCAGGCAGTATCCGCGGTCGAGTCCGAACACCCCACCGCTCGTGCCGACATCGACGTAGTGGATGCCGCGCTCGCGGAACGCCTTCGCCCGGCGGACGTCGTCGCGGTAGTTCGAGTTGCCGCCGTCGATCAGGATGTCGCCCTCGTCGAGCACCTCCGCCGCCTGATCCGCCACCATGCCCGTGAGTGAGGCGGGCACCATCATCCACACGGCGCGCGGCGCCTCGAGCTTCGACGCCAGGTCGGCCATGCTGTCGGCACCGGTGGCTCCCTCGGCGACCAGCGCCTGCACGGCATCCGTGTTGACGTCGTAGACCACGCATTCGTGCCCCGCCCGCATGAGGCGGCGCACGATGTTGGCGCCCATCCGGCCGAGTCCGATCATCGCCAGCTGCATGAGAATCCCTTCGTCTCAGCCCCGGTGGGCCGAGTCGGGGCAATCCTGGCACGGGTACCGATGACGCTCAATGGTGTTGCGGGGTGGCGTGGGGTCGTGCGGGGGGGGTGCGGGGTCGTGCGGGCGGTCGTGCGGGGTCAGTTGTGCACCCGAAACAGCGGTCTCGGATGCCGAAGTGACCCCGCACGCGGCTCGACTCCGTGCGGGGTCAGTTGTGCACCCGAAACGGTGCCCGCGCCCGGCATCCGGAGCCGCGCGCGAGCCTGGTGTCGCCGACGGGTGGAAGGATTGAGACATGACTTCCCCCGCGTTCGACCAGATCACGCAAGACGACCTGCGCGCTGCGGGCAGCGTCAAATGGACGGCCTTCCCCGACACGATCGGCGCGTTCGTCGCCGAGATGGACTTCGGCCTCGCCCCCGCGATCACCGGCGCGGTGAAGGATGCCCTCGACCTCGGCGTGACCGGGTACCTGCCCGAGAAGCTCGCGAAGGACCTCTCGGCGGCCACGGCGCGCTGGTACTCCGACTCGTACGGGTGGGAGATCCCCGCCGAGCGCGTGCACCACGTGCCCGATGTGATCGCCGCCTTCGAGCTGGCGATCAAGCACTTCACCACCCCCGGCTCGGCCGTGATCGTGCCGACTCCTGCATACATGCCGTTCCTGCTGGTGCCGCCGATGCACGACCGTCGGGTCATCGAGGTGCCGAGCATCGAGGTCGACGGACGCTGGGTCATGGACCTGGATGCCGTCGCCCAGGCCTTCCGCGACGGCGGCGAGATGCTGGTGCTCTGCAACCCGCACAACCCGCTCGGCACCGTCGCGACCCGCGACGAGCTGCTCGCCATCGCGTCGGTCGTGACGGATGCCGGCGGACGCGTGTTCGCCGATGAGATCCACGCGCCCGTCGTCTACGCCCCGGCCCGACACATCCCCTACGCCTCGGTGTCGGATGCCGCCGCAGCCCACACCCTCACCGCCACCTCCGCCTCGAAGGCGTGGAACCTCGCGGGCCTCAAGTGCGCGCAGATCATCCTCTCGAACGACGCCGACGCCGAACTCTGGGAGAGCCTGGGATTCTGGGCCGGACACGGCACATCGACGCTCGGCGTCATCGCGAACATCGCCGCTTACACCGGCGGGCGCGAATGGCTCGACGACGTGGTCGACTACCTCGACGGCAACCGCCGGACGCTGGCGCAGCTCGTCGACGAGAAGCTCCCCGGCGTGCGGATGGTCGTGCCGGAGGGGAGCTACATCGCCCTGCTCGACTTCCGCGAGACCGGGCTGACGGGCGATCTCGGCGAGTGGTTCCGCGAGCACGCCGGAGTCGCGATGACGGACGGCGCGGCATGCGGTGTGGCCGCGATCGGGTACACGCGATTCGTCTTCGCGATGCCCCGTCCGGTGCTGGTCGAGGCGGTTGAGCGGATCGCGTCGGCGCTGCGCGACCGAGGCTGAGCCGCATTCGGCCCGCTGGCCCCGGCGCGTGCGGGGTCAATAACGCATCGGAACTCAGCGTTTCCGGTGCGTTTTTGACCACGCATCCGACGAGAGTTGCGGAACCGACCACTCACCTGCCCTCACGGTGCAACGAACGACGCGTCACCGAGTGCGAACGGCATCCCCCATCGCCGCGAAGGCCTCTCGCAGGACCGGGCGAGGCGTCGCGAACACGATCCGCACGAAGTTCTCGTATCCCCGTCCGAGCAGCGCGCCCTCGGTCAGCACGACGCCGGCCTCCTCGCGGAAGTACGCGGCCGGCGGGCCGGGGATCTCGAGCGCCGTCGTGTCGATCCATCCGATGTAGGTCGCCTCAGGCTCGCGATACACCGCGCCAGGCAGGTGCTCCGTGATGAGGTCGCCGACAAGGCGGCGCGACTCCGAGAGATACCCGAGCACGCCGTCGAGCCACGGCTTGCCCTCCCGATATGCCGCCGTCGACGCCACGACACCGAGCGTCGCTGCACCGTGCTGCACCGAGAACCCGAAGCGGCGGTACAGCTCCTGGTCGGCGTCGTTCGAGGTGATCAGTTGCGCGGTCTTGAGGCCGGGGATGTTCCACGCCTTCGACGCGCTGGTGCCGGTGACGGTGTGGGCGGCGGTCGCCTCGGACACCGACGCATAGGGGATGAACGGTCTCCCGTCGAAGCGCAGCGGCGCGTGGATCTCATCCGCGAACACCCGTCCGCCGTGGCGTTCGACGATCTCCGCGAGCGCCTCGAGCTCGGAGCGGTCCACGACCGTGCCGGTGGGGTTGTGCGGGTTGCAGAGCACGAGCGTACGGGCACCGGCGGCGAACGCCTCGTCGATGCGCTGCAGGTCGTGGTGCCAGCGTCCGTCGATGTCGACGCCGGGGATCTCGATCACCGGATGCCCGACGGTCGGCAGATATGTCAGGAACGGCATATATGCGGGAGTCGGCACGATCACGGGCGATCCGGCGGGGGCATACTCCTCGACCGCAACCCTCAGGGCCGCCATCACGTCGGAGACCGGATGCACGCGTTCCGGATCGACGGCCCAGCCGTATTCGCTGCGCATCCACTCGGACGTCGCGTCGCCGAGTCGGGCGGCGAGCGGCGGCGACAGGTATCCGAGGTTCTCCTCGTCGATCGCCCGGTGCATGGCGTCGGCGATCACCGGCGCGACGCCGAAGTCCATCTCCGCCACCCACGCGCCGATGTGGCCGGGGTGCAGGCTCCACTTGCGGCTTTCGGGCCGGTCGAGGTCGAGCCTCGTGCGGGAGTCGAACGGGTGCGGGTCAGCGGGCGCGCGGTGGTCGGTCATGGCAGACGTCCCTCAGCCCACGAGCCGACATCGAACGGCACCGGCGCGGCGGGTCTGGATCTCGGACACGCGTACTCCTTCTCAGCGGGAGCTTCCACCCTAAGGAAGCGGCGGATCGGTCGCGAGTCGCATGACGGCGGGTGACGATGAGGCTGCAGGGCGAGCCGACCCCGGACCCCGACTCAGGCGTTGATGAAAGCCACAGCCGCTCGCACCAGGGCCGCGTTGTCGGGTGCCGTCCGTCCATCGGGCAGCTGCAGGGTGTCTTCGAGGCCGATGCGCGAATCGAGGCCCAGCTCGACCGCCAGGGTGAACGCCGGCCAGGCGGACCGCTGCTCGCCGTGCAGCAGGATCGGAATGTCCGGGTCGTCGAGGCGCACGTGCGCGATGAGCCCCTCGGCGTGCCGCCGCACGACATCCGCCGCCTCGTCAGGCAGCTCGACCAGCACCCGCAGCGTGTCGTCGTGAACGGGCGAGCGTTGCCAGGCGTCGAGTCCGGTGGCATCCCAGATGCCCACCTCCACGCTGATGCCGCGGCTCACGAGCAGCGCCGCGACCTCGTCAGCACCGGCTTCGTGCCAGTTCACCGACGCGAAGTCGGGCAGGACGCTCCATTCGCGGATCGCCGCGAGGCGCTCCCCGACATCGGGCTCGATCCATGCACCGGTCGTCACCCCGATCTGCACACCAGGGCACGCCGAGCGCAGTGCTCTCACCCACCGGTCGACATCCGCGGCACGCAAGCTGTCGTCGCCCGCGGCATCCTTCGGGTGCACGTGGATCTCGCGGGCACCCGCCGCGACGGCACGCGCGGCGTCGGCGCCGGCGAGGGTCGTATCGGCGGTGAGGGCAGGATGCTGCGCCGCGGGTCGCGCACCGTTGAGGCACGCCTGCAACAGCATCCGCCCGTGTCTGTCGTTGCCGGTCACCGGCCCTCAGTTCATGAGATCGCGCGGGTGCCAGTCGTAGAGGTTGCCCGTGCCCGAAGGCCCCTCTTCGACACGCACGGTGTGCTTGACCTGACGTGCCGTCGCGGCACCCCGACCGACTCGAACCGCCTCGGCCTCGGTCTCGAAGCTGGACCCCAGAGTGCGGGATTCGCCCTCGATGCGGTTGAACCAGATCCCGTCTCGCTGGAACGTCTCGATGTCACCTGCGGCCATGCCACATCCTTTCGATCTGACTCATTTCTACCCGAGGCCGCCGACGCTCGAGGAGGGCCTTGACAGCCTCCGCGCACGCGCTCGCCCGGCGCGAGAGCACGCGAATCATCGACCGCATCCACTTCTTCGTCCATACGTCAACCCCGATGACACACTCCCGTCAGCCGTGGTTATGTCGAACGATGCATGACCCGGGTGCATCTGCAAGGAGCAAGTGATGACGCTGGAAGTGATGTCGCCGACGGCGGCACTGCTCGACGGACGGTACGTACTGCACGACCGCGTCGGACGAGGCGGCATGGCGACCGTGTACCGCGCCGAGGACACCCACCTCGGACGCATCGTCGCGATCAAGATGATCCACGAGAGCGACGGTCCGGTCGCCTCGATCGAGCGCGCGCATACCGAGAAGGCGCTGCTCGCCTCGCTGAGCCACCCGTCGCTCGTGACGCTGTACGACGCGCAGCTCGTGCCCGGTCGTCCGCAGTACCTGGTGATGGAGTTCGTCGACGGACCCACCCTCGCCGCGCGCATGGCCGAAAGTCCGATGACGCCGCGCGACGTGGCCCGCATCGTCCGCGATCTCGCCGAGGGACTCACCGCCGTGCACGCGGCTGGCATCGTGCATCGCGACATCAAACCGTCGAACGTGCTGCTCGCGCACGCCCGGTCCGGCCGCCCGGTCGCGGCGAAACTTGCGGATTTCGGCATCGCCTGCTCCATCGAGGACACCCGCCTCACCACGCCGGGGATCGTACTCGGCACACTCACCTATATGGCGCCGGAGCAGCTGCGCGACGCCGACCCCGGAACCCCGGTCGACATCTTCTCGCTCGGACTCGTCGCTCTCGAGGCGCTCAGCGGATACCCCGGCTACCCCTCCCTCGCTTCCGGGCGCGCGGCGGCGGTCGCTCGCCTGCTCAACCCGCCGACCATCTCCGACACGGTTCCCGACGAGTGGCGCGACCTCCTCACCCGCATGACACGGCTCGAGCCCGAGGAACGCCCGACCGCCGTCGAGGTGGCGCGCGCCGCCCGGGCTCTGCTGCGCGACTACGCCGCGAACAGCAACGGCACCGCCGTCGCCGCGGCGGCTGCGGCCATCGTCGCATCGGCCGGCACGGAGCCGGCGGCCGACGCGACACCGGGGGCGGCGGGCGCGGAATCGGATGCCGTCGCCGCGGCGCCAGACGCGGGCGCCGGAATCCAGCAGGCGCGTCCCGCATCCGCCGCCTCATCCGCGAGCGTCGACGCGGAGTCGTCGGCCCTCGACGCTGATTCCGCGCCGACCGGAGCGACCGCTGTGATCCCTGCGACGGAGGTCACGGATCCCGCACCCCGCTTGCGGACCCGCGACCGCACCCGCCCCGGCACACGCACCCGCACCCGCACCCGCGTGATCGCCGGCGCCGCGGGGCTTCTTGCCGCCGGTGCGATCGTCACCGGCATCGCGGCGTTCAGCGCGCCACCGGCATCCGAGTTGGGACGCACCGCCTCAGGCGTCGTCGCCCGCACGGCGTCGACCCCGGCGGATACCTCCCCCATCGACACCCCCGCAGCGCCCGTCGAGGTGGTCACAGAGCCCGTGGACCCGAGCAACAACGGGAACTCCGGGAACTCGGGCAACTCCGGCAACTCCGGCAACTCCGGCAACTCAGGCAACTCCGGGAATAACGGGAACAACGGGAACTCCGGCAAGGGCGACAAGGGCAAGCCGGACAAGGGCTAGGACCGTCCCGTCCGTAACTCCGGAAGAACGTGGCCGATCGCGCCGAGACCCCCGGTCTCGGCCCGATCGAGCGCACATCTTCCTGAGTCCTGAACGGCGCCCGCCTCAGCCCGCGTAGGCGGCGCGCACGTCGAGCACCCAGGTGACGCCGAATCGGTCGGTCAGCATGCCGAATCCGGGTGACCACGCCGATGCAGCCAACGGCTCGACGATCGAGGCGCCGTCCGCGAGGGCGTCCCAGTACCCGGTGAGCTCGTCGAGCGAATCGGCGCGCAGCGACTGGAAGAACGTGCGGTCGGTGACGGTCGTCCCGTTCTCCCTCGAGGTGGTTCCCGCGGTGGCGTCAGCGTCGTCCGCGCCGGGGATGTCGTATGCCATCAGCCGGAAGCCGTCGGCGTTCTCGACCTGGCCGAACACGATCTTGTCGGCGCCGGGAACTCCCGCCGGCATGCCGAAATCCGCATAGGTCGCCCGCGTGACCTCGCCGCCGAAGACGGACTGGTAGAAGTCGAGCGCCTGGTGCGCGGTGCCGCGGAAGTTCAGGTGGGTGGTGGTCGCGATGGTCATGGGATCTCCTCGGATCTGTGTGGGCGGCGGATGCCGGTGAGACCAACACTCACAGCAGAAGAGGTCAGTTTCGGTCCTCTACTCGGAGCACAATGGAGTCATGACCGGCAGCTCCTCTCGCATGCTCGCCCTGCTGTCCCTGCTGCAGACGGCTCGCGATTGGCCGGGGCAGGTGCTCGCCGACCGCCTCGACGTCACACCCCGCACGGTGCGACGAGACGTCGACCGACTGCGCGAGCTCGGCTACCGCATCAGCGCGATCAAGGGCCCCGACGGCGGATACCGCCTCGCCGCCGGTTCCGAGCTGCCGCCGCTGCTCTTCGACGACGAGCAGGCCGTCGCGATCGCCGTCGCGCTGCAGAACGTGCCGGCCACAGGGATCGACATCGACGAGGGCGCGGCTCGTGCGCTGGCCACCGTGCGCCAGGTGATGCCGTCGCGCCTACGGCACCGGGTCGACGGCATCCGCTTCGCCGGGGTCGAGAACGAGACGCGCGTGGATCCGGCGGTGCTCGAAGCCGTCAGCGGTGCGGTGCGAGACCACCACGTGCTGCGCTTCGATTACGGAGAGAACCATGACCGCCCGGCGCGGCGCACCGAGCCACACGCAGTCGTCGCCCGGGAGGGCCGCTGGTACCTGCTCGCGTGGGACCTCGAGGCCGATGACTGGCGCACCTTCCGACTCGACCGGATGACACCGCGCATCCCGACCGGCCCCGCTTTCACGCCACGCGAGCTGCCCGCCGCCGACGCCCAGACCTACCTCGCAGCTCGGGCGAAGGGATCGGATGCCGCAGACCGCTGGCCGTGCATCGGAGAGCTCGTGCTCGATCTGCCCGCCCGCGAGGTCGCGCACTGGATCGGCCGCGACGGCACCGTCGAGCCGATCGACGACAGCTCGTGCCGCGTGACCGTCGGATCGTGGTCGTGGGTCGGCATCCTCGCGTCGATCGCCCGCTTCGACGCGCCGTTCCGCGTCGTCGCACCGCCCGCGCTGGCGGACGCCGCGACCGCCCTCTCGCGACGCCTGTCCGGCGCGGGCGAGGCCCGCTGACCCGGTCAGGCCTGACCGTATCCGAGACCCCGCACCCCGAGTCGCCGAGTGCTCACAGATCGATCTGCGTGCGCCTCGCCGCCCCCGCCCCGCGGTGCGCGGTCACCTCGATCTCGGCCTTGTACTCGCCCGCGAGCGGGCTGCGCGTCATGGTGAGTGCCGGGTCGATGCCGCGGAACTCCTCGCCGAGCACTTCGATCGTCTCGTCCTGATCGGACGCATCCGGAACGAAGACCTGGATCCGGACGACATCGGAGAGCGACGAATCCACGGCGGCGAGCGCCCGCGCGACGGTGGCGATCGCGAGACGCAGCTGCTCTGCCGCCGTGTCCGGCAGGGTCCTCGTCTCGTAATCGATGCCGGCGGTGTTCGAGACGAAGATCCAGTCGCCGATCGCGACGGCCCGCGAATAGCTTGCGAGGGTCTCGAACTTGCTGCCGCTCTTCACGCTGGTGATTATCAACGGTTCCGTCTTTCGTGTCAGTGGCCCTGGAGGACCGGATAGTCGTCTGCGAGGACAAGATCGTCGGCCCGCGCCTGAGCACGGCGCCGGTGGTGACCGAGCGTGAACAGGGGGTGCTGCAGCGCGCTCGACCCGCTCTCGGCGAGTTGCGCCAACACTCGCCCGTAGGCGGGCGAGAACTTGAAGCCGTTGCCGGAGAATCCGGCTCCGATGATGGTCCGGCCCGACTCGGAGACGTCGAGGATCGGGACATGATCGGCCGTCGCCGACTCCGGGTGGATGGACGACCGGACCACCTCGGGCAGGATGCCGGGGAACATCCGGGTGGCGATCGCCGTGCATCTCCGCAGTTGCTCACGCGACAGATCGCGGGGATCTGTGTCGGGGTCCTCGATCGTGTCGATGCGGGTCGTGGGGGCGATCTTGACCGAGTAGCCGTCGAGTGTGGGGACCCCGAAGGCATGGTCGCCGTCCAGGTCCCGCATCCAGCATGGGAAGCGATCCGGGGTGAACTGGCTGATGTCCTCCGGCATGAACCACGTGAGCGGTATGGCGATGGCGCTCACCAGATCGCGCACCTCCGGCACGATCCTCGTCGTCCACGCACCGGTCGTCACGATCACCTTCTGCGCGTGGACGATCCCCTCGGATGTCGAGATCACGACACCGCTCTCGTGCTCATCGATGCCGAGCACCGGAGTGTTGTACAGGATCTCCGCCCCGCGCCTGATCGCGGCCCGCTGCGCGGTCGCCACCGCCAGCTCCGAGCGCAAGCCGCCGCCCAGCAGGTCCATGATCCCGATGTCGCCGTCCTCGACGGTGAACTGCGGATACTCCCGGCGGAGCTCTGCGGCGTCGAGGAACCGGTGCGGCAGATCGCCCTCCACGATCGACCGCTGCGTGGACTCGAGGAATGGATGTCCCTCCGGCGCGATCGCGAGGACGCCGGTCTTCAGCAGCAGCTGGCGGCCGGTTTCACGCTCCAGCTCGGTCCACAGCGCCCTGGCCTCGAGAGCAGCGGCCGTGTAGAGCGCGCCCTCCTTGTTCGCCGCACGGAACAGACGCGACTCGCCGGCGAATGCCGCGTGGCCGTGCGCCGGTCCGTACTGCTCGATGCCCAGCACGGACATCCCCGTCGATCTCGCGAGGTGCCACAGCGCCATCGATCCCATGGAGCCTGCACCCACCACCGCGACGTCGACGGTCCGGATGACCTCTGCCGCACTCACGCGAGAGCCGGCTCGGTCCACAGGTTCAGCTTCTGGCCGATGCCGCGCTCAAGGGCGTTGCGATACACCTTCGTCCCCCACGCGACGTCCTCCACCGGCATCCCGCCGACCGACATGATGACGATCTCGTCGTCGCTCTGCCGACCGGGCCGCTTTCCGGAGACGACATCGCCGATGTCGACGAGCTCGTCACGTGAGAGCTCCCCGGCCTTCACGAGATCCATCCACTTCTGCCCGACCATCGGAATGTACTCGAACGACGGCTTCGGGAACTCCTCATACCAGGTCTCGTACAACCCGTACGCATCGACGACCTTCGTGATGTCGCTGTCCAGCAGCGAGTCGTCGGTGTTGCACAGGGACGGCATCGCGAAGAACGCCCCCGGCGTGATCCACTCCCGCTGGATCGTGGGGTAGCTCTCCGAGCCGCCGGCACCGGTGCCCGTGGTGCAGAAGCTCACCAGGTCGCTGCCCCGGACGACGTCTTCGATCGAGTCGACGACTTCGATCGTGGTGATCGTCGGGAACTCCTCGCGCACCCACTCCTGGAAGCGCGCGAGGCTCTCCGCCCCTCGCCCCTTGATCTTCAGCGTGTCGATCAGCGGGCACGCATCCATGAAGGCCAGGAGCACCGTGCGTGCCATGACGCCGGGCCCGGCGATCCCCGCGACGCGCGAGTCCTTGCGGGCGAAGTGCCGCGCACCGACCCCCGGCACGGCGCCGGTCCGGTATGCCGACAGCAGGTTCGCCGACATGAACGCGAGTGGCGCCCCGGTGTCGGTGTCGTTGAGCGTGAACATGAGGATCGACCGCGGCAGACCCTTCTCGCGGTTGGCGATGTTGGATCCGTACCACTTGACGCCAGTCGTCTGGAAGTCTCCGCCGAGGTACGCCGGCATCGCCATGAACCGTCGATCCTCAGTGGGCACCGGCATGTTCGGGAACGGCGACGCCTCAGGGAACGTCATCATCGCGCCGTGCGAGTCGTTGCTCTCACCGGTCATGCGGTAGTCGCCGGCCGCGAACAGTGCGAACATCTCCTCCATGGTGTCGACGCACTGGTGCATATCGGTCACTCCGGCCGCGATCATGTCGGCTTCGGAAAGGTAGAGGAAATCCACGTGGGGCAGGGGCATGACGGTCCTTCTCGTCGAGGGGGTGGGGGAGAGTGTGTCGGTCGCGCTCATGGTGCGCCTCAGCCGGCGATGGCGTCGGTGAGCTTGACGTATGCCGCGGGCCTGCGGGCTCTGATCCACGCGGCCTGGGCGTACCCGATGAGGGGGAAGACGATCACCAGCCCGAGCAGACTCCAGCTGACCGCGCCGAACACCGGGGCGCCTGTGGCATCCGCATCGCCGACCATGATCGGGAAGTAGACGACGATCATGACCACGGAGAGCACCAGGCCGATGAAACCGAGCACGGGGGCGATCACGGTGTTCCAGATCCTCCGGTCCTTGCGTGTCCTCGCGAAGTAGACGATGACTGCGATCGAGGTGACCGCCATCAGGAGGGCGATCGCCACGGTCGCGACCCCGGCGAACCAGGTGAACACCTGCAGCACCGGGTCGAGCTGCAGGACGGCGAACAGCGCGACGAGGACGATCGCGGTGATGCTCTGCACGAGCGAGGACACGTGCGGAGACATGTGCCGGGGGTGCACGGCGCCCACCCGGTCGGGCAGCACGCCGGCGCCTGACATGGAGTACTGGTAACGGGCGACGACGTTGTGGAACGACAGCACGCAGGCGAACATCGCGGTGATGAGGAGGATGTTCGTGATGATCTCGCCGGTGGCGCCGAGGTACGCCGACATCGTGCGGAGGATGAGCGTTCCCGGGTCGGCCGCGGCCTCCTCCAGGATGTTCGAGGGACCCCACGCCATGACGAGGCCCCATGAGGCGAGCGTGTAGAACACGCCGACGCCGATCACGGCCATATAGGTGGCGCGGGGGATCGTGCGGTCGGGATCGCGCGCCTCGCTGCGGAAGACGGCGGTCGCCTCGAACCCGATGAAGGCGGCGATCGCCATCATGAGGCCGACGCCGGGGGAGCCGCTCGCGACGTTCTTCGGCTCGAACGGAGCCAGGCTCAGACCTTCAGGGCCGCCGGAGATCACGACCGCCGCTACGAGAAGGAGGACGATTCCGACCTCGGCGCAGAGCAGGACGCCGAGCACTTTGCTGGACAGATCGATGTGGCGATAGCCGAGGAACCCGACGAGCGCGACGACGGCGATCGAGTACAGCCACCACGGGAGCGTGATGCCGAACCCCTCGAAAGTGAAGCTCAGCACGTAGCCCATGTACCCGTACACGGACACCTGGATCGTCGTATACGTGAGCATCGCGATCCAGGCGGACGCGAGACCGGTCGAGCGTCCGAGGCCGTATCCGACGTAGGTGAAGAACGCCCCGGGGTTGGGGACGTGCTTGGCCATCGCGGAGACGCCGACGGCGAAGAGCACGAGAACGACGGCGCTGATCGCATACAGCGCCGGGAAGCCCGCCCCGTTGCCGAGCAGGATGCCGAGTGGGGCGGACCCGCCGATGACAGTCAGGGGCGAGGCGGCGGCGACGACCATGAAGACGATCGCGGTAGCACCGAGCGATCCCGACAGGACCTTCTTCGGGGAGGTCTCGGTGGCGCTGGGTTGAATCTGGACCATGTGCAAACCCTTCTGAGAGAAGCGGAGTGGAGCGGTTCCCCCACCCTGCCGCGGCGGGATTTCCCACCCGTCTCGCCGGAGTGACGTCTGCGTTCGCCGCGAACGGGACGCCGGAACTCCGGCCGTCTCATTCGGGTGACATCTGCGTGAAACATCGCAGACGCGCTCCGGCAACAGGCCGCTCGTAGCCTCCTCCCATCACGAGACAGGCGGAGGCCCCATGTCTGCACTGGAAGAGGCGATCGAGCGCCCGCAGACCGTGCGCTCGTTCGCCGCCCGCTCGCCGTTGCACGGACTGGACAGACACACCGTGGGTTTCGCCGACATCCTCGCGCAATCGGTCGCGGCCGTCGCCCCAGCCGCCGCCTCGGCGATGGCGGTGCTGCTGGTGGCGGACCTGGCGGGCGGCGCCACCGTGCTCGTGATGGCCCTCGCCATGATCATCACGTTCCTGGTCGCTCGGACGATCAACCAGTTCACTCGTCGGTTCGCCGCCAGCGGCTCCCTGTACACCTACGCGGCGCGCGGACTCGGCGCGGCGGGCGGACTCGCGACCGGTGCAGCGATCCTCGTCGGGTATGCCTTCATCTCGATCTTCGCTCTTCTGGGCGGCGCCCATTATGCGACCATGCTCGTGACCCGACTGTGGCCTCAGCTCGCCGCGACGCCGATCGCCCTGGGCGCTCTCGTCGTCGAAGCAGCGGTGCTCGCGATCGTCCTCGTGCGCGGCATCCGCCTCTCATCCCGGGTCGCGCTCGTCGTCGAACTCATCTCCGTCGCGCTGATCCTGTCGCTGATGATCGTGCTCCTCGTGCACATCGGGCCGCTCCAACCGGCGGCGATCTTCTCGGCCGACGGCATCTCCGTGGCCGGCGTCGCCGGCGGTGCCGTTCTCGCGATCACCGCGTTCGTGGGGTTCGAGAGCTCCGCGACGCTCGGCGTCGAGGCCCGCTCGCCGCTGAAGAACATCCCTCGCGCCATCGTGTGGAGCGTCGGCGTCGCCGGAGTGTTCTACCTCATCGCCGCCTACACGCAGATCGCAGGAGCCGCCGCGATCGGGGGGACGGCATCGGTCGCGCTCCTCGACGATCTCGCGTCGCGTTTCGGCCTCTCCGCATGGGCCGCCGTGGCGGACGTCGGCATCGCCACCTCGGGTCTGGCCTGCGCGATCGCCTCGACGACCGCCCTCACCCGTATCGTGTTCGCGCTCGCCCGCGACGGTGTCCTCCCCGCCCGACTCGGCCGCACGCACGGGCGCCACCGCACCCCGATCGGCGCGGTCGTCGTCGCGGTCCCGCCGATCGTCCTCGCACCGCTCGTGATCGTCGCGGCCGGCGTGTCACCGTGGGACGCGATGAAGGCCGTCCTGCTGATCTCGGCAGCGGGCTACATCGTCGCCTACGTGCTGGTCTGCATCGCCGCTCCCCTGTTCCTGCGCCGTATCGGGGAGGTCACCGTCGGTTCCATCATCGCCGCCGTCAGCGCGGCGGCGGCGCTTGCGGCATGCCTGACGGTCTATCTCGTCGCGGAGGCGGCCGCGGGAAACCCCGGGGTCTGGTTCGCCCTCGGCTTCGCCCTGATCGCCGCGGTACTGATCCGGTGGCGACGGCGCTCGCCTCTCGGCGAGGTCGGGCGCTACGACGAGCCGGTCGCCGCCCACGTTCTCGGCGGCGTGGCCCGCACCGGCGGCGGCAGCGCACACGGGGGCGAACCGGGGGACGCCGACGGATGACGGCTGGCGACGCGGTATCGATCACGGCCCGACAGCCCGCCGCCATCCACAGCGCACTGTCGATGCTGGAGGCCGTCGCTGCGATGGGTGCCGGCGTCACAGCGCGGCAGCTGGCCGACCGGCTCGGGATGCCGCGTGCGACCACCTATCGCCTGCTCAACCTGCTGGTGCAGGACGAGTACCTCGTCCGGACGCCGGATCTCACCGGATTCGCCCTGGGCACGAAGGTGGCGCTGCTGGCCGGCAGCATCGGCGTCGAGCGCATCCCGCGCGCCGCACGGGACGTGCTCGAGCGCACCAGGGCGAGCGCGAGGGGCGGCATCCACCTCGTGCTCTATCGTGACGACCGGGTCGTCGTCGCCGATGAGGACCCCGACTTCCCCCTCTCGAATCGGCAGGGCCTGCAGCAGGAGCCCACCCGCTACGCCCTCGGCCTGCTGCCCCTGGTCGTGCGCGGGGAGACCGCCGCCGGTGACCTGGTCTCCGAACTCCGCTCGCAGGGGGTGATCCGCGCCCGCGACGGTCAGCGTGGCTGCCTCGTCGCGCCGATCACCGATGCCTCCGGCACGCTCGCCGGAGCGCTCTCCTACTCGGGCCCGCGCCGGCAGATCGACAGCTCCGACTCGATCGCGCTCTCCCTCATCGCGGCCGCACGGGAGCTCGGGCCGCTCCTGACGTAGACCCCGCTGTCCGCCCGGGCCGATGGCCACGGCATCCCCCGGTAGACTGGCCATGCCCCGCCGGCCCCTCATCTAGGAGTGCGCGTGACCACCGCCCCTGCACCTGCCCACAAGCACGTCCCCGACTCCGTCGAGAACGCCACCGCGACTCCGGAGAAGGAGCAGCCGTACGCAGCGCTGGGCCTCAAGGACGACGAGTACGCCCGCATCAAGGAGATCCTGGGCCGCCGCCCGACCTCCGGCGAGCTGGCGATGTACTCGGTCATGTGGTCGGAGCACTGCTCGTACAAGTCGTCGAAGAACTACCTGCGCCGCTTCGGCCAGAAGGTCTCCGACGAGATGAAGGAACGCCTCATGGTGGGCATGGGCCAGAACGCGGGCGTCATCGACGTCGGCGAGGGCTGGGCCGTCACCTTCAAGGCCGAGAGCCACAACCACCCCAGCTTCATCGAGCCGTTCCAGGGCGCCGCGACCGGCGTCGGCGGCATCGTCCGCGACATCATCTCGATGGGCGCACGTCCGGTCGCGGTCATGGACGCCCTCCGCTTCGGCGCGATCGACCACCCCGACACCGCTCGCGTCGTGCACGGCGTGACCAGCGGCATCAGCTTCTACGGCAACTGCCTGGGTCTGCCGAACATCGGGGGCGAGACGGTCTTCGACTCCGTCTACCAGGCCAACCCGCTCGTCAACGCGCTCGCGGTCGGCGTGCTCCGCCACGAGGACCTCAAGCTCGCCAATGCGACCGGCGTCGGCAACAAGGTCGTGCTGTTCGGCGCCCGCACGGGTGGCGACGGCATCGGCGGTGCCAGCATCCTGGCATCCGACTCGTTCGACAGCACCGGACCCACCAAGCGCCCCGCGGTGCAGGTGGGCGACCCGTTCGCCGAGAAGGTGCTCATCGAGTGCTGCCTCGAGCTCTACCGCGACGAGCTGGTCGAGGCCATCCAGGACCTCGGTGCTGCCGGCATCTCGTGCGCGACCAGCGAGCTCGCGGCCAACGGCAACAGCGGCATGAAGGTCTCGCTCGACAACGTGCTGCTGCGCGACCCGTCGCTCACGGCCGAGGAGATCCTCATGTCGGAGTCGCAGGAGCGCATGATGGCGATCGTCGCTCCCGAGAAGCTCGACGCGTTCCTTGCCGTCGTTGAGAAGTGGGACGTCGAGACGTCGGTCCTCGGTGAGGTCACCGGCGACGGCCGCCTCATCATCGACTGGCAGGGCGAGCGCATCGTCGACGTCGACCCCTCGACCGTCGCGGTCGACGGCCCGGTCTACGACCGCCCGGTCGCGTACCCGACGTGGATCGACGCACTGCAGGCGGATGCCGCCGAGAACCTTCCGCGGTCGAACGACCCCGAGGTGCTCCGCGAGCAGTTCCTCGACCTGGTCGCGTCGCCGAACCTCGCCGACACCCGCTGGATCACCAACCAGTACGACTACTACGTGCTCGGCAACACGGCCCTGTCGTTCCCCGATGACGCCGGCATGATCCGCGTCGACGAGGAGTCGGGACTCGGCTTCGCGATCTCGACCGACGCCAACGGACGCTACTGCCAGCTCGACCCGTACGCCGGTGCGCAGCTCGCACTCGCCGAGGCGTACCGCAACGTCGCCGTCACGGGTGCCGTTCCCACCGCGATCACCGACTGCCTGAACTTCGGCTCTCCCGAGAACCCCGAGGTCATGTGGCAGTTCGGGCAGACCGTCGACGGTCTCGCCGACGGATGCTACGAACTCGGCACCCCGGTCACCGGCGGCAACGTCTCGTTCTACAACCAGACCGGCGACGTGCCGATCCACCCGACCCCGCTCGTCGGCGTGCTCGGCATCATCGACGACGTCTCGCGCCGCATCCCCTCGGGATGGCAGGACGAGGGTCAGAACATCTACCTGCTGGGCACGACCTCGACCGAGCTCTCGGGTTCGGCGTGGGCCGAGACCGTGCACCAGCACCTCGGCGGACTGCCCCCGAAGGTCGACCTCGCGGGCGAGAAGCGCCTCGCGGGTCTGCTCGGAGCCGCCCGTGACGAGTGGCTGATCTCGTCGGCGCACGACGTGTCGGAGGGTGGCCTCGCGCAGGCCCTCGCCGAGGGCGTCTCGCGCTTCGGCGTCGGCGCACGCGTCTGGCTGAACGAGATCATCGAGCGCGACGGTGTGGATGCGGCATCCGCCCTCTTCTCGGAGTCGACGGGCCGCGTCATCGTCACCGTTCCGCGTGAAGACGACGTCAAGTTCCGCGGACTCTGCGAAGGCCGCGACTACCCGGTGATGCGCATCGGCGTGACCGACTCCGAGGGCGACAAGCTCGAGGTGCAGGACGTCTTCACCGTGCCGATCGCCGAGATCCGCGAGCGTTCGCAGGCCACCCTGCCCGCCGCCTTCGGCCCCACGGTCACCGAGCCGGTCAGCGCATGAGCGGCGACGGTCTGAGCGAGGACTACGGCGATCTCGGCGAGAAGCGCAATCGCCGCATGCGCATCGTCGCCTGGACCGTCATCATCGCCCTCATCCTGGGTGGCGGCGGCGCGACAGTCATCACGCTGATCCTGGGCTGAGTCGAGTTCTTATCGGGTCTCATTCCGACGCGTTTTCGGGTGCCCGACGGCACTCCGGCGACCCCGGCCCCCGTGGCGGCGTGTCGGCGACCGGGTCCGAACCTGCGCCCGGCCGGCCTCGCGGCATCCTCTTCTGCACCGGCATCCGTCATCCGGGTTTCTTCACACTCCCCGGAGCTCGGCCTCGCAGTGTAGGTAACCCCGCGAAGGATCCGAGGCATCACAGATCCATTGGGGGATGCCATGACCGAAGCCAAGCTCGACCTGATCGCCAAACTGCTCGCCAAGGCCGAGAGCACGACGCCCGAAGAGGCCGAGGCTCTGACCGAGCACGCCGAGCGCCTGATCGTGAAGTACGGGATCGAGCAGGCGCAGATCGACGAAAGACGGGGACTCCTGGGGCAGACGCGCGAGCAGATCGTCACCGAAAGGATGCTGTTCCGCGGCGTCTACGCGAAGGACCTTCGTGAGATAGGCATCGGCGTGGCCTACGGGCTGGGCGCGGTGCGCCCGATCCTGGCGGAGTACCCGCCGATCGCCGGCCTGCTTCTGGTCGGGCACTCGTCGGATGTGACGCAGGTGCAGACGCTGACCGCCAGTCTGCAGGTGCAGGCCACGGTCGCGATGCGCGCGTGGTGGATCGCGCATCGCGATCTGTATGCCGGCCATCGCGAAGGGGTGAGACGTCGAGCGCGCAGCGGCTTCCTCCGGGGGTTCGCCGCGGGTGCCATGAACCGGATCGAGCAGAGTCGCCGCGCTGCGGTCGAAGAGAGCGGCTCGGGGACCGAGCTCGTTCTCACCTCGCGCCGGAGCCGAGTGGACGACGCGGTCGACGAGATGGCGACGACACACGCCCGGCGACGCCGCGGCGCGGATCCCGGCTCCTTCGCGCACGGCCACCGTTCGGGCCTGGAGGCTCAGATCGGCGGCGGCAGAGCGGTCTCGGCGCGATGACCACGCGCCCGCTGCTGCTATCGCGAGAAGAGGAAGCGCGTCAGCCGAACGATCGCGTCGGTGTCGTGCTCGTCTCGAACGAGGGACTCGACGATGATCGCCCCGAGGATCGCCCGTCCCAGCTGCTCGACCGGTGCGTCCGGGGCGAGCTGCCCGTCGCGGATGCCGCCGCGGATACGCTCGGCGAGGTACTTCTCGACGCCGAGGCTCTCACCGAGGTGCGCGCCGACTCCGGCGTCCTCGGTGGCGGCCGCCACGAGCGAGCGGAGAAGTGCCCCTCCCTCCGGCGCTTCGAGGATGGACAGCACGCTGCGCAGCCAGGTCTCGACATCGTCGGCGAGGTCTCCCGTGTCGGGAACCACGAAGTCGACGGGGATCAGGCGGCCCTCGGCGAGGCATTCGCCGATGAGGGCTCCGCGCGACGGCCACCACCGATAGATGGTCTGCTTGCCGACGCCGGCCTCTTTCGCGATTCCCTCGATCGTGAGACGGTCGTACCCCTGGTTATGGAAGAGGCGAGCGGTGGCGTCGAGGATCGCTTCACGGGCAGCCGTGCTGCGCACGGGTCCGCTCCGATGCTCGTTCACCACACGTTCAGGATAACCACAGAACACTAGACGAGACGCCCCGTATGATCTATTCGTCTGAAGGAGATCGTTGTGGCTTCACTGCTGTTCCGCCTGGGTTCGTTCGCTGCACGCAAGGCGTGGACGGTGATCGTCTCGTGGGTCGTCATCCTCGGCCTGGGTGTCGGCGCGTTCCTCACGCTCGGCGGCACGCTGAGCAACAGCTTCGACATCCCCGGCACCGCCTCGGGCGCTGTGACCGACCAGCTCGCCGAGAAGCTGCCCGACACCGCCGGCGGCACGGGCACGGTGGTCTATCAGACGACCGACGGCTCGGCTTTCACGGAGCAGCAGAAGCAGGAGATCTCCGCGCTCGCGAAGAGCGCCGAAGACCTCGACGGCGTGGCGTCCGTGATCGACCCGTTCGACGCACAGCAGCAGCAGGCCGTGCAGGCGCAGGATCTCGCCGACGGCAAGGACCAGATCGAGGGCGGCCGGGCGCAGCTCGACGCCGGTCAGGCGCAGCTCGACGAGGGTCGCACGCAGCTCGAGGCCGGTCTCGACCAGCTGACCACGGCTCGGTCGCAGGCAGAAGCGGGCGGCGCTCCGGCCCAGCAGCTCGCAGCACTGGATGCGCAGATCGAAGCTCTGAACGCGCAGGCAGCCCAGCTCGATGCGCAGCACAAGACCATCGACGACTCGCGCGCCGAACTCGATGCGAACGCCGAGAAGGTCGACCTCGGTTCCACGCTCCTCGACCTCACGAACGGCATCGGCGTCGTCTCGGAGGATGGCTCGACGGCCATCGTCAACGTCTCGTTCGAAGACCCCCGTCTCGAACTCTCCGAAGAGGTCAAGCAGGGCACGATCGAGCACTTCGAGTCCTCGCCGATCGAGGGCGTCGAGGTCGACTTCGGCACCGACATCGCGCAGGGCGTGCCCGAGATCTTCGGCGTCGGCGAAGCGATCGGACTCGCATTCGCCGCAGTCGTGCTGATCGTCATGCTCGGCACACTCATCGGCGCAGCACTGCCGATCGTGACGGCCGTCGTCGGCGTGGGCGTCGGCGTGACCGCATCTCTCGCCTTCTCGGGCGTCGTCGACATGGCATCCGTCACCCCCGTGCTCGGCGTCATGCTCGGTCTCGCCGTCGGCATCGACTACTCGCTCTTCATCGTGAACCGGCACCGCAAGCAGCTGCTCAACGGTGTTCCGGTTCGCGAATCCATCGGCCTCGCCACCGGCACCTCGGGGACGGCCGTGGTGTTCGCCGGCACCACGGTGATCGTCGCGCTGCTGGCCCTCAACGTCACCGGCGTTCCGTTCCTCGGACTCATGGGCACGGTCGGCGCGGTCTGCGTCGGCGTCGCCGTGCTCGTCGCCATCACGCTCGCCCCCGCGATCCTCGGGCTCGTCGGAACACGACTGCTCAGCGGCAAGGCTCGCGCCACGATCGGCCAGCCGCACGCCGCGGGCAAGCCCGTGAAGCGGATGTCCACGCTCCGCGCGATCGTCACCGTGCTCGTCAGCGTGATCGCACTGCTGATCGTCGCGGTCCCGTCGATGTCGATGCGCCTCGGACTGCCCGACGGCGCGAGCGAACCGTCGGATTCGACCAGCTACCGCGCCTTCCACATCGTCGACGAGCAGTTCGGCGAAGGGGCGAACGGTCCGCTGCTCGTCACAGCCACCCTCGACGACGCGGTGAGCGACGACGACCTGCTCGCCACGCAGGTCGAGATCGCCCAGAAGATCGCCGACCAGGACGACGTCGTGGGTGTCGCGCCGATCGCGAACTCCGACGACAACACCCTGCTCGCGTTCCAGGTGCTCCCCGCCGAAGGCCCGAACAGCGCATCGACCGAGAAGCTCGTGCAGGACATCCGCGCCCTGCCGCAGCTCGACGGCGGCATCACCCTCGGCGTCGCCGGGCAGGCCGCGACCAACATCGACATCTCCGAGGCGCTGGCCGCCGTCCTGCCGCTCTACCTCGTGGTCGTGGTCGGGCTCTCGCTGCTCATCATGATCGTCGTGTTCCGCTCGCTGCTCGTGCCGATCATCGCCACCGGTGGCTTCGTGCTCTCGCTGTTCGCGACCTACGGCCTGATCGTCGCCGTGTTCCAGTGGGGCTGGGGCGCCGACCTCATCGGCCTGGACAGCCCGGGGCCCATCCTCAGCTTCCTGCCCGTGATCCTCGTCGGCATCCTGTTCGGGTTGGCGATGGACTACCAGCTCTTCCTCGCCTCGGGGATGCGCGAGGCGTACGTGCACGGAGCCTCGGCACGGGATGCCGTCGCCCAGGGCTTCCGGGCCGGACGTTCGGTCGTCGTCGCCGCGGCACTCATCATGGTGTCGGTCTTCGGCGGATTCATCTTCTCGGAGTCGACCATCATCCGCTCGATCGGCTTCGGCCTGGCGTTCGGTGTGCTGCTCGACGCCTTCGTCGTCCGGATGCTGCTCATGCCGGCGCTCATGCACCTGCTCGGCCGGTCGGCCTGGTGGCTGCCGCAGTGGCTCGATCGCATCCTTCCGAACGTCGACATGGAGGGTACTGCGCTCGAGCGCGAGCACCCGGGAGTCAGGACCGACACGGTGCAGGTCGTGGCGAGCTCGGAGACGCCTGAGGCGCGCTGACGTCGCGGCAGTGGCTGTCGCTCGGACTGCCGCTCGGCGTCCCTGCGAAGGAGATCTCGCACAACGAAGGAGCCCATCCGCGGAATGCTCCTTCCGTGCGTGAGATCTCCTTCCGTGCGTGAGATCCCTTCGGTATGTGAGATCCCTTCGGTATGTGAGATCTCCTTCGGTGCGTGAGATCCCTTCGGCGCGTGAGATCTCCTTCCGCTGACGTCGCGGCAGTGACTGCCGCTCGGCGTCCCTGCGAAGGAGATCTCGCACAACGAAGGAGCCCATCCGAGGAATGCTCCTTCGTTGCGTGAGATCTCCTTCGGTACGTGAGATCCCCTGAGGGCGATGCTCCCGCCATTCGTGACCCAGCCCGCCGTCTGCATCACCTCACCCGGATGCCCGGGTGGGTCCCCGGGACGCGTGAGTCAGGCCACCATCCCGCGCCAGATCGTCTCGACCGCAGCCCGCAGGCGAGCGGCCACTGCAGGGTCGTCCATCCGGTCGCCGCGCACGACGATCTGGTAGTACGCGGTGCCGGCTATCGCATCGAAGCACGCCTCGACGTCGAGGTCGGCCCGCAGCTCGCCGCGGGAGATTCCCGCGCGCAACGCGTTCAGGAGCGGCACTCGTCGCCGCGACACGTGCGACTGCCAGTACGCCTTCTGCAGTGCGCGATCCGCCATGACGAGTCGGATGCGCTGCCGGAATCGTTCCTCCGCATAGCCGGATGCCGCGACAGACAGCGCCACACCGGTGTCACCGAGACCGAACCCGTCGAACAGCGCCTCGCGCAGGTCGACATGGTCCGGGTATTCGGGCGGGATGGTGCGTCCGACGTCGAGCGCCGCCGCGATCAGCGTCGTGAGCGACGGCCACCGCCGATACAGGGCAGCGCGACTGACTCCGCTCCGCGCGACGACGCGGCTGACGGTGACGTCCTCGCCCGCATCGATGATCTCGAGCGTCGCGGCGACGATCTGCCCGTCCATGTCCTCATCGCGCGGGCGGCCGGGGCGGCGGCGGACCGCAGCCCCGGCATCCGACGCGCCCGCAGACTTCGAGCCCACAGACTTCGCGCCCGCAGACGTCGAGCCCGCAGTTGCGACGGCGACCGGAACGGCACCGACAGCGTCACCCGCGCTCGCGACGCGAGCCTCCAGCTCCACGGTCGTCACGCGGCGAGCGCCCGCTCACGGAGCCGCGCGACAGTCGCATCCGACAGTCCCGCCGCTCGCAGCGGAGCGAGTGCATCGCCGTGCTGCGCACGGAGGGTGTCGAGCAGGGTGCGCATCGACACCTCCATCGACCCCTCCAGCAGCGACGACGTCGCACCGGCGGCATCCGCGTCGAAGCCGAGCGCCTTCCACATCGCGCCCATCACGGGTGCGGTGCGCTGCATGATCGCGACCATGTTGCCGCCGGTGAGGGCGTAGTCGGCGACGATGTCATCATCGGCCGCGCCGAGGGCGAGCAGCAGCATCGCCGCCACGACTCCGGTGCGGTCGCGTCCGGCCGCGCAGTGGAACGCCGCGGTTCCCGGTGTGTGGGCGATCACGTTCAGCGCGGTGACGAGCTGGGGTGCGGCGACCTCGACCATGCGCAGGTACATCCGGCCCATGGCGTCGTGGCTGAGCTCGGGAGCGTCGCGGTTCATCGACTCCCCGACATCCGCGATCAGCGGCAGGTGGTGGTACGCGACCGGGTAGTCGGCGAGCGGACCCCGCCCCGTGACCGAGACCTCGAGCGGCGAGCGCAGGTCGATGATCGCGGTGAGCCCTGCGGCTACGAGCTGCGACGCGATCTCGGTCGTGACGTAGGCGAGGTCATCCGTGCGGATCGCGAGACCCTCCCGCAGTACTCCCCCCTCGATCGGGATGCCGCCGAGGTCGCGCAGGTTCACGGGGGCGCTGAGCACCAGGTCGATGTCGGCGATGGTCATGTGATTCTCCTTCGGATGAGGGCGCTGCCCTGGTCGATCGCCGTGACGAGCACGATGATGCAGATGATGATGGCGCTGAGGTGGCCGTAGTCGTACATGCGCATGGCGGTGGTCAGCTCGAGGCCGATGCCACCGGCGCCGACGAGGCCGAGGATGGTCGCGCCGCGCACGTTGCCCTCGAACAGCAGCAGCGTGTAGGACGTGAGCAGCGGTGCGCTCTGCGGCCGAATTCCGAGAACACGGGTATTCCAACTCGCGAAGGTGACAGGCAATTACGAGACCGCCGTACTCGAAACGGAACGCTGAGTGAACGGCTGGTGTCGGAGGTGCCGCCTAGAGTGTGCGGATGACGTCGGATGCCCGCTCACGCCTCGAGATGCTGCGCGCCGAGGCGACGGCGCGGGTCGCATCGACGGCGGCGACCCTCGCCGAGCTGATGCACGATCGCGAAGGCTCGAACGACGACGACGAGCACGACCCCGAGGGCGTCACGCTCTCGTCCGAGTGGTCACGGCTGACCGGGCTCGCCGACGCGGCGGCATCCGAACTCCAGCAGGTCGACGACGCGATCGCACGACTGGATGCCGGCACCTACGGCGTCTGCGCGCACTGCGGCAGGCCGATTCCCGAGGCGCGACTCGAGGTGCGCCCGTTCGCCACGCACTGCGTCGCCTGCGCGGAGAAGCTCGGCCTCTGATCGGCGCCCCGGGGGCTCCATAACTCCGGAGATCCTGTGCACCCCCGCGAGGGCCGCCCGTCTTCTCGGCGCTTGCGAACGAACGTGGTCGCCTGCCAGTCCGGATCTCCGGAGTTGTGGACCACACGCGCACGTAACCCCGGCCGCCCACGCCGCACAGCGCGAGAAGTAGGCTGAGGGCATCATGGACGAGTTCATCCAGGGCTTCTGGAACTTCGCGGGGCACTACTGGTGGCTCGTCTTCCCCATCATGGGCATGGCCGGCGGCGCCGCGAAGGCGTGGGAGCGCAACTCGAAGCGTCGCCACGAACGTCGCATCGAGACCCTGCGACTGAAGGCCGAGATCAAGACGGCTCAGCTCGAAGCTCGCACCGGAAGGGCGAGGCAGGCGGGACCGGCGTTCGTCGACACTCGTGCTTCCGTCGCACCGAACACCCTGCTCGAGCGGCTCTTCTCCGAGCACGACGAGATCACCGCGCGGTGGCTCGACTACGAGCTCGACGTCGCGAAGCTCATCGCCTTCCCCGCCATGAGCGACGGACGCCAGCCTCTGGTCGCGGCGTTCCTGCGGGCCAAGAGGACGGCGGATGCGCTGCGCCCGCTCTCCGCTGACGCAGCCGTGACGGAGCAGCAGGTGTCGGAGTACCTCGACGCCGTCGGCGCGTACGCCGTCGCATTCGAGATCGCCGAGAAGGATGCCCGGCGGCTGCGCGACTCGACCTTCACCGAACCTGAGCGCAAGCGCCTCGACCGCGCGCAGCAGCTGCTCAAGGTCGCCGTCGACGAGTCGGCCACCCAGGCCGAGCGCAACGTCGCCTACCGACGCGTGCGCGACGAGCTCGAGGGCCTGATCCTGCTGAGCGACGAGGCCGTGCAGGTGCTCGAGAAGCAGGTCGCGCGCGAGCTCCCCGCACATCCGTCAGTGGGCACCGTCACGGATGCCGCATCGCCGAGCACGCCCGAAACCCAGCCCGAGCGGATGCCGCTGCGCAGGACCGACGAGACGTCATGAGGCCCGAGAACGTCACGGGGCCGATCTGCGTGCACGCGGAGGCCCCTGTGTGGTCGCCGTCGTGGGGCGGAATCCGCTGGGTCGACGGCGACGCCGCCGATCTGGTGACCCTGCGCGACGACGGCATCCACCGCCTGCATCTCGCCGACGAGTACGCGGCCTTCGTGCGTCCGCGGGTCAACGGCGGCTTCGTCGCGATGGGTGCGCGCAGCCTGCATCTCGCCGACTCGGCCGACGGCCCGACCCACCTCGCCACGTCGTTCGACCTCGGATCGGCGCGTTTCAACGACGGCACGATCGATCCGCGCGGTCGTCTGCTCGCCGGGTCGATGGCGCTCGACGGCGCAGGCCAGGTCGGCCGCGTGCTGCAGATAGGTGCCGGCCTCACCGGCATCGAGGTGCTGTCGGGGGTCGAGTGCTCGAACGGCGTCGGCTTCGATCCCGACGAAGCGAGGGCCTATTACACCGACACACCGACCGGCCGCGTCGACGTGTTCGACGTGGCCGACGGCGAGCTGAGCGACAGGCGCCCGTTCGTCACGATCGCCGACGACCAGGGCATGCCGGACGGCCTGTGCGTGGCAGCGGACGGATCGGTCTGGGTCGCGCTCTGGGGCGGAGGAGCCGTGCACGGGTACGCACCGGACGGCACACTGATCGCGCGCATCGAACTGCCGGCACCGCAGGTGAGCGCCTGCACGTTCGGCGGCGACGACCTCGACACCCTGTTCATCACCACCTCGGCGCAGGGCCTCGGCGATCGCCACGGCACCGAGGCCGGATCATTGTTCGCAGTGACCCTCGGCATCCAGGGCCAACCGGTCGTGCCCTTCGCCGGGTGAGACGGAGCCGCGTCTGCGAGGCGGACCCGGCGACTTCCGCCCGCGACACGGTTGCACTCAGCCATGAACCGTGCCGCGGGCGCAAGCCGCCAGGCCTCGTGCTCACCCCAGAGCGACCCTCTCGACCTGCTGGGTCTGAACTCCGAGGCCCTCGATCTCGATGCGCATCTCGTCGCCCTCGACGAGATACGGGAAACGACCCGAGAGCGCCACACCCTGCGGTGTGCCCGTGTTCACGACGTCGCCCGGCTCGAGCACCATGTACTGACTGAGATCGCGGATCAGCTCGTGCACCGAGAAGATCATGTCGGCCGTCGACGAGTCCTGCCTGGGCGATCCGTTGACGAACGACCGCAGCCGCAGGCTCTGCGGCTCGACCTCGTCGGCGGGGACGAGCGCCGGACCCAGCGGGTTGAACGTCTCGGCGCACTTGCCCTTCGACCACTGCCCGCCGGACACCTCGATCTGCAGCTCGCGCTCAGACACGTCGTTCGACACCGTATAGCCGGCGATCACGTCGCGTGCAGCCTCGGCACACGGAAGATACCGCGCGCGGCGACCGATCACGACGGCGAGCTCCACCTCCCAGTCCACCCTGTCGGCGCCCGGAGGCATCAGCACCACGTCGTCGGGCCCGACGACCGTGTTCGGATGCTTGAAGAAGACGACGGGGTGCTCGGGCGGCAGCGATCCCGACTCCGCGGCATGGGCGGCGTAGTTCATGCCGATGCAGATCACGGCACCCGGACGGGCGACCGGGGGACCCACGCGCAGCCCGTCGGCATCGGCGACGGGAAGTTCACCCGTCGCGACCGCGGCGCGCACGCGACGGATGCCGTCTGCAGCGAGGAAGGCACCGTCGATGTCGGCCGTTACGGCGGTGAGGTCGTAGGTGATGCCCGCGTGGCGCACGAAGGGGCGCTCTTCACCGGCGGAGCCGAGACGAAGGAGTTCCATGGGTGTCTTTCGATGAGGGGTCGACGCTCGGCTCACCGTGCGTCGGCGTAAGCGGGGTTCACGACGGGGACGGAATCGCCGGCGAGGAAGCGGATGATGTTCTCGGCGGCGTGCACCGGAAGATCGAGCAGCGCCTCGGGGGAGAACCACGCGGCGTGCGGGGTGAGCAGCACGCTCTCGAGGTCGCGCAGCGGAGAGTCGGCGCCGAGCGGCTCTCCGTCGAACACATCGAGCGCGGCAGCGCCGAGGTGCCCCGCCCGCAGCGACGCGGCCAGCGCGGCCTCATCGATCAACGGACCCCGGCAGGTGTTCACGACGACTGCTCCCGGCCTCATCATCGACAGTGCGGCAGCGTCGATCAGGTGGCGCGTCGCGTCGGTCAAAGGCACATGCAGGGTCAGGATGTCGGCCTGCGCCACCGCGTCGGGTATCTCGACGGGTTCGCAGCCGGCCCCGCGGATCGCGTCAGGGGCGGCGAAGGGATCGGCGACGAGCACGCGGAACCCGATCGCTCTGCACGCCTGAGCGACGATCGAGCCGATGCGTCCGAAACCGAGAACCGAGACGGTCGTGCGCGAGGGCCGCACGGCCATCGGGCGGGCGTCGACCGCCCTCCAGGTGCCGGCCCGCACCGCACGGTCATAGGCGGGAAGGCCCCTGGCCTGGGTCATGATCATCGCGACGGTGTGGGCCGCCACCTCTTCGATGCAGTAGCTCGGCGTGTTCGCCACGGCGATTCCGCGCGCGGTCGCCGCGGCGACGTCGACCATGTCGTAGCCGATGCCGACGCGGCTGATGATGCGCAGCCGCGGCATGCGGTCCATGATCTCGCCCGTGATGGGCGCCCACTGCACGACGAGCCCTTCGGCCTGCGCTCCTGCGACGGCGAGATCGTTTGGGGCTGGCGATGTGGCGCGCACGCAGCGGAGTCCGGCGTCGCGAAGGGTGTCTTCGATGACGGTTCCCGGGAGGTCGCAGTCGCTGACCAGGATGAACGGCTCTGTCATGCACCAAATGCTATAGCATCTAGCGCTCGCTACCGGCCGGGTCGTACAACCCGCGCACATGATCGCCCGCGAACTCGGCGAGCTCCTGCACCACCCGGCGGATGTCCTCACGGGCGTAGTGCGTGCGCTCCCAGCTCGCGTAGAGGGCGCATTGCATCGGTTCACCCCGGTGATGGAGCGGCCGGGAGAGGAGCCCGAAGCGTGGCGGCTCGACCACGACGCACGGACCGTGACCGGCCGATGACCGCGCCTGGATGATCGGGGCATCCGCACCGAACCCCGCCATCTCGATCGACCACGCCTCGCTCTCGGCCGCTCGCTGGATCTGCGTCCAGGCGGCCGATCCCGCACCGGAGGTGAGGAAGGGCGCCGCGAGCATCTCCTCCAGCTCCGGGCGATCCCGTGCCGCCAGCGGATGCGACGCCGGCATCTGACAGAGCAGGGGCAGCGTCAGGACGCGCACGCTGCTCAGCCGCGAATCCGGCATGCTCGTGGTCACGGCGAGGTCGGCGCCGCTGCGAAGCCGGTCGTAGGTCTCGGGCGGCGTCGCGACGACGACATCCGAGATCGGACCACCCCGTGCGATGAACGGAGCGAGCACGAGCACGCTCGTCATCTCGGGCGCTGCGGCGACGAACGATCGCTGTTCCTGCACGATGCCGGTCATCACCTCTCTCGCACGCCTCCCGCGTCGCACGAGGTCCCGTGCCATGGGTTCGAGGCGGTCACCCGCATAGGTCTTGACCATCCCGTGCGGCATGCGTCGGAAGAGAGACGCCCCCACCTGTCGCTCGAGCAGGGCGATCTGCCGAGACACCGTCGGCTGCGTCCTGATCAGGCGTTCTGCGGCCAGGCTCACCGACCCACAGTCGATGACCGCGACGAACGCTTCCAGCTCTCGCTCTCCGTACATACGTAAAGCGACCGAGCCATCGCGCATGTGCTCGATGCGATCGAGCACGCCCAGAGCATCGCACCGCGGCCCGGTGTGCGGCATCGCATCGAGCACTTCGCCCTCGCGAGCGACGCCGACATCGCCAGGGCTGCGGCGCTCGGCGTCATCCCCGTGCCGCAGGGTGTGTTCGTCTCGGACTTCGGCGACGGTATGGCGGCGGCGGTAGACGTGGACCGCCGGGACGACATCTATCGCGTGAAGTCGCTGGCGGATGCCGGGATCGTGCTCAACGGCTCGACGGATTCCCCCATCTCCGACGCGAATCCCCTCGTCTCGCTGCGCGACATGGTGCTGCGCCGCACGTCGAGCGGACAGGTGCTCGGAGCCCGCGAGCGCGTGAGCATCGACGAGGCCGTGCGCGCCTACACCCACGGCTCGGCATATGCCGTCGGGCAGGAGCAGCACAAGGGCACGCTGAAGGTCGGCATGCTCGCCGACTTCATCGCCCTGAGCGACGACCTCTTCGAGATCGCCCCCGAGCGGATCACCGATCAGCAGGTCACGACGACGGTCGTCGGCGGCGAGGTCGTCTTCGGCGGAGCACCCTGATCGGTCACCCGGCGAGCGCGGATCGAGACGAGCTGATGATTTTGCTATAGCGTTTAGACATGACCTCCCGTCGCGCACTCATCACCGGCGCCAGCTCCGGCATCGGTACCGCCGCCGCTCTCGAACTCGCTCGAGCCGGCCTGTCGCTCTGGCTGACCTACACGGGCCGCCAGGCCGAGGCCGCCCAGGTCGCCGACGAGTGCCGCGCGGCCGGGTCGCCCGACGTGCGGGTCTCTCGACTCGACCTCCGCGACCCCGAGTCCATCGATGCCCTGGCCGCTGAGATCACCGCCGCCTGGGGCGACCTGCACGTGCTCGTCAACAACGGCGGCGTCTGCCCGTACACGCCCTACCCCGACATCGATGTCGACGAGTGGGACTTCGTCCTCGAGACCAACGCCCGCGGCACCTTCCTGCTCACACGCGCCGCGCTGCCGCTGCTCCGCGCCGCAGTCGGCGACCGCTCGGTCGTGAACATCGCGTCGATCGCCGGTCAGGTCGGCGCACTGCAGACCGGCATCCATTACGCCGCCAGCAAGGGAGCCCTGCTCGCGATCACGCGCAGCTTCGCCCGCCACCTCGCCGCGGAAGGCATCCGAGTGAACGCCGTGACCCCGGGGCCGGTGGCGAGCGCGATCACCGACCAGTTGCAGGGCGACGGGCGACAGATGCTCGAAGCGTCGATCCCGCTCGGATCGTTCGGGCAGCCGGGCGACGTCGCCTGGATCATCTCGTCACTGGCCTCGGAGCGCGCCCGATTCATCACCGGTGCCACCTACGACGTCAACGGTGGTGTGCGCATTGACTGATCGCACCGCCCACGACACCGTCCAGGCACAGCTCGACGCATTCAACGCGCACGACCTCGACGCCTTCGTCGCGGCCTACGCCGCCGATGCCGTGATCACAGGAGTCGCCGCAGAGCCGATCGTCGGGGCCTCGGCGATCCGTGCGTTCTACGAGCCGCGCCTGCAGAACCCCGAGCTGTCGTGCACCATCGAGACGAGCGTGCTCTTCGGCGCCCGCTGGGTCGTGGCGCAGGAGCAGGTCATCAACGGCGGCGTCGCGACCGAGACCATCGCGACGTTCGACGTCGTCGACGGCCTGATCGTCCGCGCCTCGATGCTCAAGGCCTGACCGGATCAGCGTTCGAAGCGCGCACGCAGAGCCGGATCGACCGTGATGTGCCCGAAGGATGCCGTCCATGCGCCGTCGACCGCGATCGACTGACCAGACAGGTACGGCGCCTCCTCCGACAGCAGGAACGCCGTGACGGCGGCGACCTCGTCGGCGCGGGCGATGCGACCCATCGGGGGCCCTCCTGCGAGCGCCCGCTCGGCCGCGACCGGATCGACGGACGCGGCAATCTGAGCCTCGAGGTGCGGTGTGCGCACTCCCCCCGGGGCGACTGTGTTGGCGCGGATGCCGAGCCCGCCGTACGTGACGGCGACGCTGCGGGTCAGCGCGTCGATGCCGCCCTTGGTGAATTCGTACGCCGCGTGGTCGATGAAGCCGGCGCGACCGTGAATGGATCCGATGTTCACGATCGCTCCGGCGACGCCCTGATCGACGAAGGCAGACACCGCGACCGAGCACCCCCAGATGTATCCGAAGCCGTTGATGCCGACCAGCTCGCGCACCGCGTGCTCGTCGAGCTCGTGCAGCGGAGTGCGCCTGGTGACGCCCGCATTGTTCACCCACCCGGCGAGCGGCGCCAGCGAACCGGCGACCTCGGCCGCCCTCTTGTGCACCGCGCGATCGGCGGCATCGCCGAGCACGACCTCCGCCACGATGCCGTCGTCGACGGTGCCCGAACCTGCAGACCTCTCGAGCCCGACGACGATCCAGCCGTCGGCGGTGAGGCGCTCGGCGACCGCCCGTCCGATGCCCTTGCCGCTGCCGGTGACGACGGCGCTGCGTGCGATGCGCGTCATGTCAGTTCCCCTCGAATCGGAAGACGGAGTCATCGAGCCCGAAACCGAGCCCCGGCGACGTCGGCGGCCGCACCCGCCCCTCGAACCGCGGCCCGCCGATGATGAACGACGGCGCCGGATCATAGGGATTCACGCCGCGCGCGAACGTCTCGACGCCGATGCCGAGGTGTGCGGTGACCTCGGGATACACATGCCCCGAGACAGAGACGCCGCCCTCGGATGCCCAGGCGATCACATCCCGAGCCGGGGTCACACCGCCGATCGCGACGACGTCGAGGCGCAGCACGTCGACGCCGCCCTCATCGACCAGTGCGCGCAGCACGGCCGGGTCGGTGACCTCGTCGCCGACCGCGACGGCCAGCCCCGATTCGCGGCGGATGCGCGCGCACCCCGCCGCGTCCTCGGGGAGCAGCGGATCCTCGAGCCACGCGAGGTGCGGATCGCCCCACTGCGCGATCTCGGCGAGCGCCGTGTCGGCATCGGGCCAGCCGAAGCCGACGTCGACCACGAGTGCCGTGCCGTCCGGCAGCTCGCGACTCACCGTCGTGATCAGTTCCCGCATGTAGGCCGGGTCGGGCGTCCGCGAGATCTTCACCTGCGCCCACCCGGCCGACTGGACGAGCACCTCGTCGGCGACCTCGCGGGGTGTCCGCGCCGGCGACGGATACGCCGCCACGAGCATGGCGTCACGAGGCGCATCGCCCGTGCCGAGCATCTGCCACAGCGGCATGCCCGCACGCCGTGCCGCGATGTCCCACAGTGCGATGTCGACGAGGCCGATGGCTCGCCGGACGAGTCCGACGCGGCCGACGATCGCGCTGCCTCTGAGCATCCGCTCCCAGGTGGCCGCCGGGTCGTCCGCGTCGGTGTCGATCGCGTGGCCCGCGACGAGCCTCTCGACGATCTCGGCCATCGGCGCCTCGCGAGAGAGGCAGTACGCGACGCCGACGGTGCCGTCGGCGTCTGTCACGCGCACTGCGCTGTACTCGCGCCGGGTCACCGTCATCGCACCGAGGTGCAGAGGCGCGGCAAGCGGCAGAACCGTCGTGGCGGTGTCGATGCGGGCGATCTCGGTCATGCGGGCCTCTTCGCGAGCGGCACGCCGTAGTCGACCATGAAGCCGCCGTCGACGTACAGGGTCTGCCCGTTCATGTAGCGCGACTGGTCCGACACGAGGAAGCTGACCGCGTCGGCGATCTCGGTGGCATCGGCCAGGCGCTGTGCCGGGATGCGCGACAGGATGGCCTCGAGACTGAGAGTGCCGTGCTCGACGCCCTGCCGGAAGACGCCGGTGTCGACATACCCCGGTGCGACCGCGTTGACCCGCACGCCCCTCGCCGCCCACTCGGCCCCGGCGGTGGAGGTCAGTCCGATCACGGCGGCCTTGGTGGTCGCATACGGCGCACGCCCGGCCGAGCCACGGGACGAGATCGACGAGATGTTCACGATGCGCCCCTCGCCGCGCGCCAGCATGCGCCTGCCCGCCGCCTGCAGCGCCGAGAAGACCCCGTGCAGGTTGACGTCGACGACGGCGGCCCACTCGTCCCAGCTGAGGTCCTCGATGCCGCGGTGGCGCTGGATCCCCGCGTTGTTGACCAGCACCTCGATCGGCCCCAGCTCGGCCTCCACCTCTCCGAACACCCGGTCGACGTCGGCGTGATCGGTGACATCGAGTTCGCGCCAGAGGATGCCGGCGTCGGTCTCGGCCTCGGCCTCGGTGAGACCGGGCACCCGATCGGCGGCGACGACGAGGTAGCCGTCGGCGGCGAGGCGTCGACCGATCGCCCAGCCGATGCCGGCGGATCCCCCGGTGACGATGGCGACGGGTGCGGGAACGGGGGTGGTCATTTCTCTCCTCGGTGACGGGCGGCTCCGCGACAGCGGGCCTGGCGGCGGTGTGTCAGTGGTCCAGCAGCTCGGCGACGACGGCGCAGGCGTGTTCCTCGAGCAGTTCGAGCGCGCCGGGCGCGAGCGGCGTCTGCCAGGCCTGATACGCGCCGCGTTCATACGCCTCGCGCGTGGGCAGATAGACGAAGCCGGGCCCGTTGGTCAGGTTCATGACGACGATCGGGGTGTCGGGGAATCGCGCACGCACCGTCGTCTGCAGCCGCGAGTAGGCCTCGCCAGGGTGACCGATGACCACCGCATCCCCGAGCCGCCACGCCCACAGCGGATGCTGCACCGAGGGGCCGTCCATGTATCCGTCGCGGAGGTTGCGCGCCCGCCCCAGCCGCTCCTCGAGGGAGCGTCCGTCGATGTCCTTCCATTCCTCGGCCAGCTCGTCGAGAGTCGGCAGAGCTCGCAGCGGAAGCTCCACGCTCGTCAGCGACCCCGCGGCACCTCCGCCGCCCTCTGCCGGATGCCCTGCCCAGATCGCGAGTGGCGCCCCCGACTCGACGACGCCCGTGAGAGTCAGATCGTCACCCGGCTCGGGCAGCGAATCGAGAGCCGCGAGCACGGAATGCCCGAGAGAGCGGCCGTGTCGATCGGCCACAGCGGTGTCGCCCGTGTACTGCTCGCGCGGAGCCAGCTCGCCCGACGCCCCCTGGACGAACAGGCAGGGCGCGGCGGTGGCCGTCTCGACGACCTCCCGCAGTGCTCCGACGTAGTCAGGAGACACCTCTCGGTTCTGCCATGCGAGCGTGGTGGGGTGGCATGCGTAGTTCACGACGGTGGCGCGCACGACTCCGTCGACGCTGACTCGACCGATCGTCACGGTGTCGTCGGCGACGGTCGTCGGATTGAATCCCACGAGCGCCCGGCCGTCGAGGTCGAGTTCGCGGTCGGCCGCCAGCCCGCACCGGCCGGTGGTCCATTCGATGAGCCCGGGTGCCGCCGTCTGCAGGGCCTGGCGACCCGCCTCGGCACCTCGCGTCGCGAGCATGTCGAGGTAGCCGGGAATGAGTTCGCCTCCGGGCAGGTGCGCATCGGCGGCGCACAGCACCGCACCCGCGTGGGTGTGCGAGAGCGAGAGCATGAGCTGATCGGGGGCGAGGCCGAGCGCGCCGAGGATCGCACCCCGCACACGGTGCTCGTCGGCCACCCGGCGCCACCAGGTGCCGTCGACGGCGAGCAGCAGCCGGGGCCGTCGATCGGCCCCGATCACGGCGAGCGCGGTCAGCTCGAACGGCCGATGGGCGCCCTCCGACGTCTCCCAGTCGGCGGGACCCCAGTTCTTGGCCCTGATGCCCGTCGGCGGAGTGATGTCGCGGCGCGCGATGCCGATCGATGCGCGGGTCCGCGGGGTGCCGAACCGGTCGCCGATCACTGTCGTGCCGACGCGCATCAGGCACGCCCCCGTCGATCGTCTGCTGCACCTGGTCTGCTATAGCCTCGGGATAGCAAGCTCGCCGGGAAGGGCACACGAATGCGCAGCGTCTCAGACCAGAACATCGCGGAGCAGGTCGCCGACGAGCTGCGCGCGGCGATCCACTCGGGTGAGCTCGCCCCCGGCGAGCGACTCGTCGAACGCAAGCTCGCCGCGCGCCTGGGAGTGAGCCACATCCCGCTGCGCGAGGCACTGACCCGACTGGCGCAGGAGCGACTGGTGATCCGCGAGCCCCGTCGCGGCGCTCGCGTCGCCGCGCTCACCGCCCGAGACCTCGAGGAGATCTCGAGCCTGCGCATCGTGCTCGAGCAGTTCATGGCCATCCGTGTGCAGGAGCGCTGGGATGCCGAGTCGGCCGAGCGCCTCGGCGCGATCGTCGACGCGATGTCGGCTGCCGCCCCCGGGGACATCGCCGAGGTGCTGCGCCAGGATCGGCTCTTCCACGAGACACTCGCCGACCTCGCCGAGCATCGGTTCCTCGACGAGATCAGCTCGCAGCTGCGCGGCCGCATCGCAGGCTTCCTGCAGGCGGCCAACGCGGCGCTCGACCCCGCCGAGCAGGAGGAGCACGTGCGCAGCCACCAGCAGATCATCGACGCTCTCGCGAGCGGCGACCCCGAGAGGGCACGCACGGTCATCGCCGAGCATGTGACCCGCGCGGTCGAGCGCATCGCACCGACGGCCCCGACGGAATGACACCGACCATGACACGCAAGACGATCGTCCTCACCGGAGCCTCCGACGGCATCGGAGCCGCAGCCGCGCGCCAGCTCGCGACGGCGGGCCACCGGCTGATCCTCGTCGGCAGATCCGTCGAGAAGACGAAGGCTGTGGCCGAGGCGGCATCGGCTGAGTTCCTCACCGCCGACTTCGCCCGTCTCGACGAGGTGCGAGAGCTGGCCGAGCAGATCTCCGCGCTCGTCGACGGCGACGGCATCGACGTGCTCGCCAACAACGCCGGCGGCATCTTCGGAGACCGCACCCCGACGGTCGACGGACACGAGAAGACGATCCAGGTCAATCACCTGGCCCCCTTCCTGCTGACGAACCTGCTGCTGCCGCAGCTCCTGCAGGCGGATGCCGCGGTGATCAACACGTCGAGCGTCGGTCACCGCCTGTTCGGACGCATCGATGTCGACGATCTCGACAACGACCGCCGCTACAGCGCGAACAAGGCCTACGGCGACGCGAAGCTCGCGAACGTCCTGTTCACCAAGAGCCTGCACACCAGGTTCCATGCCGACGGCCTCAGCTCGGTCGCGTTCCATCCGGGAACCGTGCGAACCAACTTCGCGTCGGACTCGTCGACGATCATGCGCCTCGTCTACCGCTCGCCGCTCAAGCACCTGCTGCTCACCAGCACGACAGAGGGCGGCAGCGTCCTGCGGTGGTTCATCGAGGGCACGCCTGACGAGACCTGGTACTCGGGCGCCTACTACGACGAGCGGACTCTGAGCAATCGCGTGAATCCGCAGGTCGACGACGCCGACATCGCCGACGCCCTCTGGCGCAGGAGCGCCGAGCTCGTGGGGCTCGACAGCCGCTGATCCGACGTCCACCGGCTCAGACGCCCCACCCGACTCAGACAACGAGGTTCGCGGTGTCGACCACACGATCGCCCTCCGCGGGGAACGACGTGCGCGTGACCCCCGACTCGACGTTGCCGGTGTGCAGCAGCGTCGAGTCCGCACCGAATGCACCGTCGGCGAGTTCGATCGACCCGCCCTCGAAGCGGTTGCCGACGGCGCGGTAGTGGGTCGAACCGGTCTTCACCGACACGTGCGAGGCCGGGCCCTCGGCGCGCAGGATGCTGTCGGCCACCGTGAGGTGCAGCGTCCCGCTGCCGGTGCGCGAGACGCCGATGCCGCTTTTCAGCCCGACGTCCGACCCGACGATCTCGACGCTCTGCTGCTCGCCTCTCGCGGCGGCGATCCTGGCGTTGCGCAGCGTAGACCCCTCGAACCGCAGCCGCTCGGACGACGAGGTGATGGGTGTGGCGTCGTCGGCCGCCGTGAGCGTCGAGCCACGGAACGTCACGGTACCGGGCCCTGAGATCTTCATGCCGCCGACACCGCTCAGCACTGTGTCGACGAACGTCACCGGCGTCGTCACCGCGGTGCTCGTGAGCTCGCCCGGGGCGACGAATGTGAAATGCGAATCGGCGATGACGGTGGGTCGGGCCGAGGCATCCGACTGCTGGGTGATGATGAGCGTGTCGGATGCCGTGCAGCCCCGCAGCTGAGCGCCGTCGGCGTTGATCCAGAGCATCCCCGAGCCGGCGAGAGACGGCTTGCCGATGACCTGGACGTCCTCGAGGGTCAGGTCGGTGATGCGCACCCTGGCGACGAACCACGAGCAGACGTGCTTGCGCACGGTGATGCGCTTCGCCGCCGACCCCCAGGCGGCACCCGAGTTCGCGAACGTCATCAGCCCCGAGTTGCCGGTGTATGTGAGGTCGTGCTCGTACTGGCCGTGCGTCACGAAAGGCCCCTGGTCGTCGCCGTCGCCGTGACAGTTCTCGACGAGGCAGTAGGCGCTCGCGGTGAAGTCGTTCAGGTGACGTGCGTTCGCCGTGTGGCAGTTCGCGACATAGCCGTAGAGGCAGTAGATCTGCTGCGTCAGGTATCCGGCACCGCCCCAGGTGACCGATGTCGGGTTGGTGAGGTTGCAGCTCTCGGTCGTGAAGTAGGTGTTCCAACGGCGCTGGATGAGGGGCCAGAACGTCGCCGTCCCGTCGATGTGGTCGACGTCACAGCGCACCGCGTATTCGAAGGCGAGCGGATGCGACCCCGTGAACTCGTCGGCGCCCCCGCCGAGGAACCTCAGGTTCGAGACCGTGATGTCCTGCACGGGCACGACATGACGCCACGTCATCGTACGGTCCTTGCCCAGCGGCCAGCCGTTCTTGTAGTTGACGCGGATGTGCGTGCCGTCGACGATCTGAGTCACCTGAACCAGGCGCTGGAGCTCGCGCTCCCACCGGCCGGCAAGCGCGTTGACCTCTGCCGCGTACCAGCTGCCGACCGTGAAGAACGACGAGTCGGCCACCGGAAAGACGTCGCCGAGATCGGGGACGGCTTCGCCGAGCTTCGCCTCCTGCACGGCGTCGGTGACCTCGCCGCGGAAGAACATCACCGCAGCGAACGGGTCGTCCTTCGGCGCGTTCTCGATCCCCTGCGTGGTCATGAGGTGGTTGCCGAAGTCGAACGCGAGGCCGGATCGTGTGAAGCGGTGACGGCGCACGAAGTTCAGATCGGTGTGGGCCTCGATCCGGCGGACCGCGGCATCGCGGACCATCGCGTCGAGGGCGTCGTCTGCCGGCGCCGAGGCATCGAAGATCCCGAACTGGCGGAACTCCACCGTGCCCGAGTGCACGAGCACCCACACGCCCTCTTTCCGGGCGGCCAGCACGGTGCCGCCGTTGACGGCCGGGGCGTCCTTCTTCACGAAGCGGTACAGGCCGTGACCGCCGTCGCCCGCGACTGCGTACCCGGACGTGCGCACGAGGTCGCCGGTCTTGCCCTTGAGTTCGGCGAGGTCGACAGCCGTGCCGGCGTTGCCGACGGCCGTCGACGTCGCGGCGCTCAGTGGCGCGACTGGACCGGCTGCTTGCGCCGGCGTGTGACCGGCGACGGCCACCACCCCGCCGAGCGCCGCCGCTCCGAACCCGGCGAGGAGCATCCGCCTGCTGCGGAATGCGGCCGTCTCGGACTTCTCTTCCTGCGTGATCGTCATGGTCATCCTTCGTGCGGCATGGCAGCCGCGGTCGGGCGTGCGGCCTCGCGGTCGCACGCGGCATCCGGAACTTCCCCAGATCCCCAGGTCTCATCGGGCCCAGGGCCCGCGGTCCGGCGCGCGATCTGCGCGGCATGGACGGTGTTCTCGACCACGGCCCGCGCGGTCGCCCAGGGAGCGACGACGCGGCCTTCGGCGCTCGCCTCGCACAACGCGGCCACGAGCCCGCGGAACCCCAGCGACTCGTTCGCGTCCGTGGTGTCGAGTTCGAGTGAGCGGATGCCGTCGCTCGTGACGACCTCGACCCCGTAGGCGTCCGGCCCAGGCACCCCGGTGACGCTCAGCTGCACCCGGACGACGGTGCCGCCCGCATCGATCACGGCATCGATGCCGGCGGCGTCCTCGGAGTACGACGAACCGGCGCGGCAGCGCACCCATCCGGTGCCGGAGAGGATCCTGGCACCCGGACGGAGCACGTCGAGGATCTCCCATGCATGCACGCCGACGGTCACGAGGATCCCGCCGCCGAGCTCGGGGTCGTCCTGCCAGAGGCGCTCGGCAGTGCGGAACCCGGCCGCATCGTGCTGCACCCGCAGACGGATGCTCAGGATCTCGGCACCGAGGAGTTCGTCGCGCAGCGCGGCGAGCGCCGGGGCGAACCGCAGCACGGAGGTCGTGCCCACCCGCAGCCCCTGCACCGCATCCGTCCAGTCGGCGAGCTGACCAGCGGTCGCCGCGACCACCTTGTTGACGAAGACGGGGGCGTCGATCGCAGCCAGCGCACGCACGACTCTCGCGGCCTCATCGGGTCGCGGAGTCGCGATGATCAGGTCGGGACTCTCCGCCGCGAGAGCGCCGAGCGAGAGCGTCGCCACGCCCCCGAACCGCTCGGCGAAGTCCGCTGCGGCGCGTGCATCCTCATCGAACACCGCCACGACCCGGCCGCCCGAGACCGTGACGTTCGCCGCGTCGGCAGCGGGGTGGGAGTGGGCGAGTCCGGCGAAGGCGACGCGCAGCGGCTGACGGGTCATGCCATCGACGCCAGCTGGTCTTGGTCCACGGCGTGCGCGAGTGCGCGACCGCTGACGAATGCCTCGACCTCGTCGGTGATGATCCTGCCCTGTCGAAGACGCCCCTCGCTCGTGCCTGCCGCACGGTGCGGGGTGAGCAGCACTCCGTGCAGTCGACGCAAGGGACTGTCGACGGCGATGGGCTCTTCATCGAACACGTCGATCCCCGCGCACAGGCGACCCGCGCGGATCTCGTCGATCAGCGCCTCCTCGTCGACCACCCACGAACGCGCGGTGTTGACCAGCCCCGCGCCGTCGGTCATGCGCGCGAGCTCCCGACGACCGATCAGGTGATGCGTCTCGGCGAGAGTGGGGGCGTGCACGGCGACGATCCTGGCGCGGGTGAGGGCCTCGTCGAGGGGCACGAGCTCTGCCCCGAGACTCGACGCCGCAGCGGCGTCGAGCGTCGGATCGACCAGCAGAGGCTCGGCGCCGAGCGCACGGATCAGCTCGAGGTAGGCACGCCCCGTACGCGAGGCGCCGATCACCGCGATCGGCGCACCGAGGATCTCATGCTGAGTCCCGACCGACACGGCGTCGTACCATCGGCCGCCCTCGCGCATCGCGTTGTGCATCTGCGGGATGCGGTGCAGCAGCGCCAACGTGAAGGTCAGCGACACCTCGGCTACCGACCGGGCCATCGCGGCGCCCGCCTGGGTCACGGTCACACCGCGGTCGAAGAGCTCCTGCGTCGCGAAAGCCTTGAGCGACGCGCCGGTGTGCGCGACGAGCTCGAGCTCGGGCAGAGCGGCGAGCACAGCGTGGTCGAACGGCGGCATCCCCCAGCTCGTGATCACGACGCGAGCCTCGTCGAGCCGCGCCTGCTCGAGCCGGTCCACACGCACGAAGGCGTCGCTGGCCGGTCCTGCGGCGGCGCGCAGCCGTTCGGCGTCCTCGGGAGAGAAGAACTCCGCGAAGAGCTCCTGCGGCACCACGGCGACCACGGTCGGAGCGCTCATGTCAGCCACGCCTCGAGGTGCTCCGCGATGAACGCATCGTCGTTGAGCTCTGGATACGCGAGGCGCACGCGCTCGATCTCGGTCGCCTGCCCCGGCGACAGACCTTCGCCGGGATCGAGGCACCAGGTGCCTTCGAGCAGGCCCTGCTGCGCGAGCATCTCGTGCACTCCGGCGATCACGCCGTGAAAGTCGTTGCCGGGGTCGAACACGGCCTGGTTGACATCGACCATGTCGGAGGCGATGAGTCCGAGCGCTCGGTAGGCATCGGCGTCGCCCTCCATGGCACGACGGGCCTGGTCGAGCAGCCGCACAGCAGCGCGTGTGCCCACGGCCCACTGCCCGAGCAGCCCGCCCACGAACCGCAGCGTGCGCGGGCCGGAGGGCGAGTCGACGTGGAACTCCGACAGCAGGTCGGCGACGATCGCGTCGTCGTTGCCCGTGTACAGCGCGATCTCGTCGGCGCGGCCGGATGCTGCCACTCCCCGCACGAGCTCGAGCGTGCGGTACCGGTCGAACGGTGCGGCCTTGACGGCGACGACGGCGGGGATCGCCGCGAACTCGCGCCAGAAGTCCCGATCGAGCACGGGTCCGCCGATCGCCGTCTGCAGGTAGAACCCGACGATCGGCAGTACCTCGCCGACGGCCCTGGCACGCTCGAGCAGCGCCCGCTCGTCGGCTCCGGCGACACGAGGGCTCACGAGCACCGCGTCGTATCCGAGCGACCGGGCGAGCTCGGCCTCGGCCACGGCCTGCGCGGTTCCGCCTGCGACACCGGCGATGCGCACGAGCCCCGTGTCGGCGCGCGCATCCATCTCGTCTGCGGCGAGCGCGAGCACGGGTTCGAGCAGCGCATGCTCGGGGTCTCTGATCTCGAACTGGGTCGTGTGCACCCCGACGGCGATGCCGCCTGCACCCGCATCGAGGTAGTACCTGGTCAGGGCTCGCTGCCGCCGCTCGTCGAGGCTGCGATCGGCGGTGAGGGCGAGCGGGTGCGCGGGGATCACGGCGCCGCGGGCGAGAGTCGCCGCGGCGTCGGGGCGGAGTCGGGGAACCGTCATCAGAACTTCCCGTCCCTGACAGCCCACTTGGTCGGCTTGGCGATCATCGGCAGGCCTGCGGTGATCCATTCCGCCTGCATCCCGATGAGCGACTCGGCCGACACGGAGGGATACCCGAAAAGAGCCATGCAGCGCCGGGCGTCGCTGAGCAGGGCGGTGGCCTGCGGTTCGTCGACGAGCGTCACGTCACGATCGAACAGCGTCCCGAACCGGCGCGCGATCGATTCGACGCTGAGCAGCTCGGGACCGGTCAGGTTGATCGTGAACGGGTCGGTTGACGCATGACGCAGGCTGCGGAGCACGACCTCGTTCGCGTACCCCTGCCAGATCACGTTGACGTTCGCCGTCGCGACCGACACCGGCTGCCCGGCGTTCACCGCGCTTCCGATGTCGGCCAGCACGCCGTATCGCAGGTCGACCGCGTAGTTCAGTCGGATGATCGCGACCTCGGTGCCCCGCTCCTGCGCTCCGAACTCGAACACCCGCTCACGGCCGAGGCACGACTGCGCGTACTCGCCGATGGGCGCGGGTGGGACCTCTTCGGAGGCGCCACCCGACGAGGCGGGGACGAACGGGTACACGTTGCCGGTGGACAGCACCGAGATGGAGCTGTCGCGGTATCGACGGGCCACCCTGTCGGGAAGCGCGGCGTTGACCTCCCACGCCCACGAGGCGTTGGTCGCCGCGCCGAACTTCGCTCCGACCATGAACACCACGTTGGGCGCATCGGGGAGGGCTGCGAAGTCGTCGTTCTCGATGAGGTCGAAAGGCACCACCCGGATGCCGGCCGCTTCGAGGCGCTCGCGGATCGCCGCCTCCCCGAAGCGCGACACCGCGTAGACGGCGTCGTCCTGCCGACCAGCGGCGTCCATGCCCCGGCGGGCGAGCATCGCCAGCGTCGGGCCCATCTTTCCGCCGGCGCCGAGGATCACGAGATCGCCCGATCCTGCGGCCAGGTCCTCGATGAGGGCGGCGCTGGGGGTGGCGAGTGCCTCCTCCAGCTCTGCCTCCGATGTGAATGCGTGCTGAGTCACGTGGTGCTTTCCCTTCTTCTCAGCCCTTGATGCCCGTGCCGGTGACGCCCTCCTGCACATACCTCTGGGCGATGAGGTAGGCGAGGAAGATGGGCAGCAGTGCGACGACGGACCCCGCGAGCATGGTGCTCAGCGGTACGTTCTGCTGCTGCAGCGACGAGATCCCGACGGTGAGTGTGAACATCGAGTTCGACTTGGCGATGATGAGCGGCCAGAGGAAGTCGTTCCAGTGCCACAGGAAGACGAAGATGCCGAGCGTGGCGAGGATCGGCTTGCACAACGGCAGCACGATCCGCAGGAAGATGCGGAACTCCCCCGCGCCGTCGATGCGAGCGGCTTCGAACAGCTCGTCGGGAAGACCCTCGATGAACTGGCGCATGAGGAAGACGGCCTGGGCGTTGGCCAGGGTCGGGAGGATCAGACCCCAGTAGGTGTCGATGCCGCCCAGGTTCGCCATCAGGATGAACGTCGGGATCAGGGTGACGTGGAACGGCACCATGACCATCGCCAGGAACGACCAGAACATCACCTCCTTGCCCGCGAAGCGCTTCTTCGCGAAGGCGTACCCGGCGAGCGCCGACAGGAACAGCACGGCGACCACCGAGACGAGGGAGTACACGAGCGTGTTACCCAGCCATCCGACGATGTTCTGGCCGCCGAGCACCTGCTCGTACGACTCGAACGAGATGTCCTTCCACGGCAGCAGCGAGCCGGGCAGCTCGACGACCATGCCCGGCTTGAGGCTCAGCACGACCATCGCGTAGAAGGGGAAGAAGCTCAGGATGCCGGCGATGCTCAGCCAGATCCATCGAAGGACCACACCGCCCCTCGTCGGTTCGAGCGCACGGAACGAACGACGTCGCCGCGAGGACGACTGCCGCGGCTCCTCAGCCTGTGTGGTGACGGGCGGCTGGATCAGGGCGGTCATTTCTGCTTTCCGATCACGAGGCGCTGGATGAGTGCGACCGCGAGGGTCATGATGAACAGGGCGACCCCGACCGCGGCGGCGTAGCCGTAGTCGAAGTAGCGGAAGCCCTGGTCGTACAGCAGGTAGACGAGCGAGTAGCTGGCGTTGGCCGGGCCCCCCTGGGTCATCACGTAGATGACGTCGAAGACCTGGAACGCGGCGGTCGTCTCGATCACCGCGAGAAAGAAGAAGGTCGGACGCAGGTACGGCAGCACGATCCAGCGGAAGCGCTGCCACGCGTTGGCGCCGTCGACCAGCGCAGCCTCTTCGAGTTCGCGGGGCACGTCCTGCAGCGCGGCGATGATGATCATCATCCCGTAGCCGAACCGCGACCAGACGCCCACGACGACGATCGCGGGGATCACGAGCACGGTGCTGCCGAGCCATGATCCGCCGAGTCCGAGAGGCGCCATCAGGGTCGACCACGGACCATTGCTCGAGAAGATCCAGACGAAGATCGACCCGGCGAGCACGAGAGAGGTGATGACGGGGAGGAAGAAGATCGAGCGGAAGAAGCGCGCGCCGCGGAATGCCCGGCGCACGCCCAGCGCCATCACGGTCGAGAGCACGAGCGAGATGGGAACCGCGAAGACCGTGTAGATCAGCGTCGTGCCCATCGCGCGCCAGAACAGTGGATCCGCGACGAGACGCTGGAAGTGGTCGAGGCCGCGCCAGGCCACCTCGCCGGAGATGTCGTAGTCGAAGAAGCTCAGCGCGACCCCGGCGATGCTGGGCCCGAAGCGGAAGGCGATGAACAGCAGGAACGCGGGGAGCACGAACAGGAAGGCCACCCGGGCCTCCCGCCGGGCGAGCGCCCGCGTCACCCGCCCTCGGGGCCTCGTCGGCGTGGTTGCCATCGTCGTCATCATTCGAACCTCACGTGGTGATGAAGCGGGAGGGGCGCACGACGGATGCCGTGCGCCCCTTGGTCACTACTTGATCAGCGGTGCGGCAGCGGTCGCCGCATCCTTCAGGGCATCCTCCGGAGACTTCTGACCGAGCAGAGCCGCCTGGATCTCGGGTGCGAGCACGCCCATGAGTGCGCGCGACGAGGCGTTGAGCTCGCCGACGGTCGTGTCGGGCACGTACTTCTCGACCTCGCCGAGCAGCGGGTCGTCCGCGTACAGCGGCTCGGTGGTGCTGAGCGCCGAGAAGTATCCGGCCGCCGTCAGGTAGGGCTCGACGATGTCGGCGCTCGTGGCGAACTCGGCGAACTTCGCCGCGGCATCCTGAGCCTTCGAGCCTTCGAGCACCGAGAGCGACCCGACGGTTCCGTACGCGACGGACTCCTCATCCGTGAGCGGGGCCATGACCTTAACGTTCTCCTCGCCCCAGAACGGAGCGACTTCGTTCACGGCGTTGTTCCACGTGCACGCGACCTTGCCCTGGGCGATGGCGGTCTGCTCGAGCGGGACGTTGGTGGTGAGGGCCTCGGGGTCGAGCGCACCAACCTCGGCGAGATCGGTGATGAACGTGAGCGCGTTCTCGCCGGCCTTGCTGTCGAATCCGACCGCGCCCTCGTCGTCGTAGACCTCTCCGCCCGCCTGCCACAGCAGCGGATAGAAGGTGAGGTTGAGGGTGTTCTCCGCAGAAGCCGGGTAGTTCAGGACGTACATGTCCTTCGCCGTGAACTTCGGGGCGATCTCGGCGATGTCGTCCCACGTCTCGGGATACTCGGTGACGCCCGCCGCCTCGAACGCCGCGGCGTTGCAGATGAGCGGCTGGGCGCTGGTGAGGATCGGGGCTCCGAGGATGTCGCCGTCGATCGTGACGGACGTCTTGACGTTGGGCAGGAGATCGTTCTGACGTTCCTCGCTCAGCAGGTCGTTGAGCGGAGCGATCGACTTCTGGTAGGCCGCGAGCTGGTCGGGGATCAGATAGACGACGTCGGGGCCCTTGCCTGCGGCGATCGCCGTCTGCAGCGCCTCGTCGCGGTTCGCCCACGGGAAGATCTCGTACGAGACGTTGACGTTCTCGTTCTCCTTCTCGAACTCGGCGATCGTCGAGTCCCAGAAGTCCTTGTGCACCGCCTCGTCGGCGATGACCGGATAGAGCCAGACGGTGATGTCCTGCTCCCCCTCTGCGGTGTCCCCTCCGCCGGCCGAACAACCGGCCAACAGGGTGGCTGTCGCGATTCCCGCGACGATGCCGGTGATCTTGCTGACGCGCATGGTGCTCCTTTGCTCATACCGTGCTGAGTACGGTTCATTATGACATTGGTGTGGGATAATTCGTCAAGTACAACTTCTCAGGCGTTCGTTACAGCCGTGTTTCCAGCACGAAAACGACTTGTCTTGATTTGAAAATGCGGTGTGCTATTTTGATCGCACCAGCGACGGCGAAAAGGAGGACCGCTCATGGTCGTGCCCAGTCAGTTGTCGATCGTCGCGCGATCGGCCCTGCACCTGAGAGACGTCGGACCCGCGACGGTGAACGAGATCTCACGATCGCTCGAGATCTCGCGCACCTCCGTCGAGAACGCGGTCGCCGTGCTCAGCGACTCCGGCCTCATCGCCGACGCGTCCGTGCAGGTCGCCGCCGGAGCCGGCCGCCCCGCCCGCCGATACTCGTTCCTCGCCGATGCGGGCACGGTCGTCGGAGTCGACATCGGCGTCGCGAGCGTGCGGGTCGTCCTCTCCGATCTCACCGGCCGCGTGATCGCCCAGCAGGGATTCCCCGGTGTCGCGGCACAGAACGACGGCGCATCCAAACTCGCCGCCGTCATCGACGACATCAGGCAGACCCTGACGAGAGCATCCGTCGCCCCCTCTCGGGTGCGTGCGATCGGGGTCTCGCTGCCCGGCCTCGTCGACGACGCGGGTCGAGTGGTCAAGTCGGTGGTGATCCCGGAATGGTCGGGTGTCGACATCGGCTCGCAGCTGCGGCACGCATTCGGGTGCCCGGTCTGCGTCGACAACGGCGTGCGCCTGGCGGCCGTCGCCGAGCATCACCTCGGCGTCGCGCAACTCGTCGACGACGTCATCTACCTCTCCGTGGGCAACCGCATCTCGATGGGGCTGATCCTCGGCGGGCGACCGAGGCGGGGCATCCACAATGCCGCGGGCGACATCGGCCGCCTGGCGTTCCGCGGACTCAACACCGAGACGGGGCAGATCTCGTGGCGCAGCGCCGAGACCGCCGCCGAGGTCTTCGCCCTCGCGCGCACCGGCGACGCCGCAGCGCAGAACGAGCTCGACTCCTTCATCGACGAGCTCGCCCACGGCATCGCGACGCTCACGATGACCGTCGATCCCGCGATGATCGTGATCGGCGGTGGGCTCTCGGCCGCGCACGAGCAGCTGCTGACTCCGCTGCGTTCCGCCCTGCCCGCCCATCTGGGCCTGCCCTTCCAGGTGCCGATCGCCGAAGCGAGGCTCGGTGCGGACGCTGCAGCGCACGGAGCCCTCGTCCACGCGTTCCAACGCAACGGCTCCGATGTCTACGGCATCCACGACATGTCCGTCCCGCCGATCACACCCCTGCCGCACGAGCACGTGGCACCCGCCGACCCCATCGAGGAGAAGAAGTGAGAACGTTGAAGGTCGGACTCATCGGAGCCGGCGGAATCTCCCGCGTTCACGCGGACGCATGGCGGGCACTCGGTTCCACCGGCTACGTGACCTCGCTGGTCGGCGCCGAGGAGATCGCCGAAGAGTATGGATTCGATGTGGTCGCCGACGTCGACGACCTCATCGATCTCGTCGACATCGTCGACATCGTCACGCCGAGCAGCACGCACGCCGACTTCGCGCTGCGGGCGATCGCCAGAGGGCGCGATGTCATCTGCGAGAAGCCCCTGGCGGCGACCGCCGACGCCGCCGAGGAGGTCGCCCGTGCGGCCGCTGCTGCGGGCGTGCGCCTCTTCCCCGCGCACGTCGTGCGCTACATGGCCGAGTATCGGGCCATCAAGGCCGGCATCGACGCGGGGCAGATCGGCACGGTGGCCGTGCAGCGCTTCAGTAGGTCGGGTTCCGCGCCACAGACGCCCTGGTTCTTCTCCGAGCGCGCGGGCGGGGGTCTCATCCGCGACCTGATGATCCATGACATCGATCAGGCCCTGTGGTTCGCGGGTCCGGTGGCATCGGTGTACGCGGTGCAGAATCCGCCGACGATCGATGACAGCGTGCCGGTGCCGGTGTCGTCGCACGTCGTGCTCACGCACCGCAGCGGCGTGATCAGCCACATCCACGGCAGCTGGGTCGCCACCGGGATGCCGTTCCGCACGAGCGTCGAGGTCGCCGGCTCAGACGGCCGATTGCGTCACGATAGTGCTGAGGAGCAGGCGCACAGAACGGATGCCGTGCTCGACACCGCCAGCACCGACTACCTGCCCCCGATGTCTGCCGAACAGAGCCCGTACTTCACCGAGATCGCCGACTTCGTCGCCGCGCTCGCCGACGGACGAGAGGCGTCTGTCACGCCGCGCGACGGGATCGAGGCGGTCGCCGTCGCCGAGGCGGCCTACGCCTCGATCGCCCTGGGCGCCCCCGTCGCGCTCGCCCCCGCCGAGGCCGAGGAGGTCATCCGATGATCGCCCTGCCGACGCTGCGGATCGCCGTGCTGTCGTTCGCCCACACCCATGCGCTCAGTTACGTGCACGCGCTGAAGACGATGCCGGGTGTCCAGCTGATCGCCACCGATCCCGACGGCACGCGCGCCCCCGACGAGGCACTGCGAGGCCCCCGTCTCGCCGCCGAGCTCGGCGTTGACTACGTGGCCGACTACGACGCGGCCTTCGCGTGGCGACCGGACGCCGTCGTCGTCGCAGCCGAGAACTCGCGGCACCGTGAGCTGGTCGAGCGCGCCGCCGCCGCCGGTGTGCACGTGCTGTGCGAGAAGCCGCTGGCAACGAGTGTCGCGGATGCCGTCGCCATGCGCGACGCGTGCGAGCGTGCCGGCGTGATGCTGATGGTCGCATATCCGGTGCGCTTCTCGCCCGTGATCCTCGGCGCCATCGCGCAGCTCCGCAGCGGGAGCCTCGGGCGGATCCTCAGCGTCACTGGCATCAACAACGGCAAGCTCCCCAAGGATCGCGCCTGGTTCACCGACCCCGAGCTCGCCGGCGGCGGCGCGCTCGTCGACCACGTCGTGCACTGCGCCGATCTTCTCGACGAGCTTCTCGACGAGCGCGCCGAGTCGGTGCGAGCGGTGAGCAACCGCATCCTGCACTCGCAGCGAGAGCTGTCGGTCGAGACCGGCGGGCTTGTGACGCTGCGCTACCCCAGCGGTGTCATCGCGACGATCGACTGCTCGTGGAGCTGGCCGATGAGTTCGCCGACCTGGGGTGGCGTCACCCTGCAGATCGTCGCCGAACGCGGCACCGTGACCGTCAGCCCCTTCGCACAGGGCGTGGCAGGGCACGACTCCCGCGGAGAGACTTGGACTCCCGTCGGGGCCGACCTCGACGCCCTGCTGCTCGAGGAGTTCGTGGCAGCGGTGCGCGACGGGCGTCAGCCGCAGCCCGACGCCGAGGTCGGCATCCGGACGGTCGAGATCGTGAAGGCCGCTCAGGAGTCGGCCGCGAACGGCGGCGAGGTCGTGGCCCTCGCCTGAGCGCACCACTCATCCGGGCGACGCGCCCGGAGGTCACCTCCAGCAGGCAGGAGTATGCTGGCACACCGGGTCACATGACCCCTTCAGAGCGCGAGAGGCGGTGATGGCGATGTCCGGTGATAGTTGCGACGCCGCCTTCGTTGCGTCGCGTCTGACGGCATCCGTGCGTTGAGCTCCGGCTCCGCACCTGCACGTCCTGCTCCGCAGCCGTCGGCGGCGTCTTCCGCCCCCTGACGAATACTGCGCACGCCCCCTCTGACCCGGCGTGCGCCTGCGAGAACGGAGCCAGCCATGGCCCTCATCGACAACGGCGTGTACGTCCACGGACGTCGCGTGGAGACCCCGAAGAACCTCGACGAGACCTACCGGTCGCTCGATGCCCACGGCGGCATCGCCTGGATCGGCCTCTACCGCCCGAGCCCTCAGGAGGTCGCCTCGGTCGCGCGCGAGTTCGACCTGCATCCGCTCGCCGTCGAGGATGCCCTCTCGGGTCACCAGCGGTCGAAGGTCGAGCGCTACGGTGACACGCTCTTCGCCGTGCTGCGCCCCGCCCGTTATCGCGACGAGCAGGAGTCGATCGAGTTCGGCGAGCTGCACCTGTTCGTCGGCCCCGACTTCGTGGTGACCATCCGGCACGCCGAGTCGCCCGACCTCGTGGGCGTGCGTCGTCGCATGGAGGCGCACCCCGACCTGCTCGCGATGGGCCCCGAGGCCGTGTTCTACGCGATCCTCGACGAGGTCGTCGACGGCTATGAGCCCATCGTCACGGGCCTGCTGAACGACATCGACGAGATCGAGGACCAGCTCTTCGGCGACAGCGACGACGACGCCCTCTCGCGGCGCATCTACGAGCTCTCGCGCGAGGTCATCAACTTCCAGCGCGCGGTGCACCCCCTCGCCGGGATGCTGGAATGGTTGCGCCGCGGATCCGAGAAGTACCGCATCGATGAAGAACTGCAGCGCTCACTCCGCGACGTGCTCGACCACGTCATCCGCGTGAACGAGCGGGTCGACTCGTTCCGCGCGATCCTCGAGAACGCCCTCACGGTGCAGTCGGCTCTCGTCGCACGCCGGCAGTCGGATGCGAGCCTCGCCCAGAACGACGAGATCAAGAAGATCTCGTCGTGGGCGGCGATCATCTTCGCGCCCACCCTCGTCGGCACGGTCTACGGCATGAACTTCGACGTCATGCCCGAGCTGCACTGGGTGCACGGCTATCCGATGGCGATCGGTGCGATGGCCGCCTTCGCGGTCGCCCTCTACGGGGTGTTCAAGTACAAGAAGTGGCTGTGACCCGCGGCGGGCTCAGCGGTCGTCGCCGCTGAGCCTGTCGAGCAGCTCGTCGAGATCGTCGAACTCCAGGACCTCGACGTCAGCGGCATCCCGGTCGCGCACCTCGATGTTCGCGACTTCGAGGTCGTCGTCGAGCTGCACCAGGATCCGCGAGTCCGGGAACTGCTTCGGCGCATCGAAGGCGATCAGCACGGCATCGGCGAACACCACCACCGAGGTGGCTTCGAGATCGTCGCGCAGGTCGACCTGCTCGATCACAGGCTCGTCGTCGACGGCCTCGTCGATGTCGTCGGCGACCTCGTCGATCACCGCCCGCCACCGGGTCTCGGACACCGACAGGATGCGGGTGATCGCCGCGATCAGCGCGTCGTCGTCGAGGGTCTCCTCGTCGTCCTCCAGCTCGGGGTCGACGTTGACGGTGACGACCGCGCCGGCGGCATCGATGGTGGCCCGCCCGTAGACGAGACCGTTCTCGGCGACCGGATCGTCGAGCAGTCCGCTGTCGACGATGCGGGCGAGGAGAGTGTCGAGCAGTGGGGAGGACATGGCACCAGTCTTCCACTCTCGCCGCCGCTAGGCTCTAGGGCGTGCCGAATGCTGACTCCGCTGCCTCCGCCGCATCCGACCTCCGCCGCATCGCGGCTTCCCTCGCGGGAGCCGAGCCGCTGAACTGGGTCATCACCGGAGACTCCATCACGCACGGCCTGCTGCACACGCAGGGCGGGCGCAGCTACTCCGAACATCTGCACGAGCTGATCCGCGGCGAGCTCGGGCGTGTGCGCGACATCGTGATCAACACCGCGATCAGCGGCAACCGGATCATCGACATCCTCGACGACTGGGACCGCCGCGTCGCGTCATGGCGACCCGATCTCGTGACGCTGATGATTGGCACGAACGATGCCTCCGACGGCGGGCCCCGTGTCGTCATCGGAGCCGACGACTACGCCAGCTCACTGCGCGAGTTCGTCGCGCGGGTCAGGGCGCTGGGGGCCATCCCCGTGCTGCAGACCCCGCCGACCATCGACACGGCGAACGCGCCCGAACGCGCCCGGATCGCGGAGTTCGCGGATGCCGTGCGCACCGTCGCGGCATCCGAGGACGTGATCCTCGTCGACCAGCACGCGCGCTTCATCGAGCTGGGCAACGGCGGTGTTCCGTGGGGGCTGATGGGCGACCCGTTCCATCCGAACGCCGCCGGTCACGCCGCGCTGGCTCTCGAACTCGCGAACGCCCTCGACATCTGCCCGCAGCCCGAGGCCGATCGCACCCTGCCGCTGCTCGAGGCGCAGGTCGCGATGGCGCGCCTGAACGGCTGATCGCGGCGGTCGCCCCGCCCGGGTGAGATCACCCCCCGCGGCGCCCCGAACCCCAATACGCTGAGCGCATTCGCAGACGACAGCGGGGGTGGCGACGTGTCTCATGTGGTGGCGACGGGCGCGGGCAAGGCCATGATGGAGCGTCGGAACGATCCGACGCACGACTACATCCTCGGGCTCACCCGCAAGGAGAGACCTCGAGTGCTGTTCGTCGGCACGGCGACGGGCGATGACGCGGCATACATCGTGAGCTTCTACGCGACGTACGACTCGGACCGCTGCGCACCGCATCATCTGCCCCTCTTCCACCGATCGATCGACGACGGCGACGACGAGGAATCGCGAGTCGCGATCCGGTCGGCGACCAACGCCTCGTTCCGCTTCGACCAGATCGCGGCCCTGTACGAGTTGATCGCGCAGGCGCGCACCGCCTCGGTGTCGCCGCTCGACGGCATCCGTCGCCTGAACGAGATCGGGGCGATGCGTCCACGGCTGGGCTGGGTCACCCGCACGTTCGGGCATGCCGTGCTGACGACCGGCTTGGCGCTGCTGCTCGCCCCCACCTGGCAGGGCGCGATCGTCGCCTTCGTACTGGGTGCGGGCATCGGGCTGCTCAAGCTCGTGCGCTCGCCCACCCTGCAGCTCGTGATGCCGATCGCCGCGGCGTTCGTGTGCGCCGCCGCGGTGTTCCTGCTCGCCGAGGTCATCGAGATCGGCGATCCGATCCGGCTGCTCATCGCCCCGCTGGTCACCTTCCTGCCCGGCGGCGTACTGACGACCGCGACCGTCGAGCTCGCGGCGGGGCAGATGATCTCGGGCGCCTCGCGTCTGATCTACGGCTTCGTGCAGCTCGCCCTGCTGGCATTCGGCATCCTGGCGGCAGGCACCGTCGTGGGTGTCGAATCGCGCTCCTACGAGCCGCTCCAGGCGGCATCCTTCCTACCGTGGTGGGTCGCGCTGATCGGCATCCCGGTGTTCGCGCTCGGCAACTATCTGCACTTCTCGGCCCCCACCTCGACATTCGGGTGGGTGCTGCTGGCGCTCGTCGTGGCGTACATCGGACAGTGGGTCGGCACCGCGCTGCTCGGCGCGACCCTGGGCGGATTCGTCGGGGCCGTGGCGATGGCACTCGTGGTGTTCTGGATCGCCTCGCTGCGCCGCGGCGTCCCGGCGCAGATCACGTTCCTTCCCGCGTTCTGGCTGCTCGTACCCGGTGCTGCAGGACTCGTCGGACTCACCGAGGCCGTCGCCACCGACAGCGGCCTCGCCGACTTCCTGGCGGCGCTGCTGTCTATCATGTCGATCGCGCTCGGAGTGCTCATCGGCACCGCGCTGTATCGGGTGGTGCACCACGGGGCCGAGCAGATCGTGCAGTTCGCCGTCGCTCCGCCCACGGTGGTGTCCGAGGCGCCGCGGCGGTTGCTCGACCGGCTGCTGCCCTGGCGGCGCGCTCGCGACTGAGCCGCGCTCGCGACTGAGCCCGGCCGCGGATCGCTCAGCCACCCGGGCGGCAGCAGCCCGCGCAGCACGAAGCGCGACCGTCAACGCGGCCACCGGGAGGCTTCCGAGAAAGTTCAGTATTCGGTGTTGCTAAGTACCGGTACTCAGTGTTACTTTGTACCGGTACCCAGCAACACTGAGTACCGAACCAACGAAAGGAGGCTCTCATGGGCAAGCAGATGACCGAGATGCTCAAGGGCACACTCGAGGGCATCGTCCTGGCACTCCTCGCCGAGCAGCCGGCTTACGGCTACGAGATCACCAGCCGCGTGCGCGACCACGGATTCACCGACATCGCCGAGGGCACGATCTACGCACTGCTGGTGCGCGTCGAGCAGAAGAAGCTCGTCGACGTCGAGAAGGTGCCGAGCGAGAAGGGACCGCCCCGCAAGGTGTACTCCCTGAACGCCGCAGGCACGCAGGAGCTCGAGGAGTTCTGGAAGACGTGGAGCTTCCTCTCCGAGCACATCGAACAGCTGAACACGAACAGCACGAACAGCACGAACACGAACAACAAGGAGAACTGACATGGCCGCCAAGTGGATCGAAGCGCTCACCGGATCGCTCGAGCAGAAGAAGCAGTACCGCGATGCGAAGAAGCGCATCGACGCCCTCCCCGAGCCGTATCGCACGGTCGCCAACGCCCAGCACCGCTACACGATGTACTACGGGGGCATCACCGACGGCGACATCCTCGTGCAGATCTTCCTCGACCTCGCCGATCTGTGGGAGCGCGCCGCCATAGACGGCACCCCGATCGACGACATCGTCGGCGACGACCCCGTCTCGTTCGCCGAGACCTACGCCGAGGCGTACGGCGGAACCCACTGGATCGACAAGGAGCGCGCCCGCCTCGTCACGGCGGTCGACGACGCGAAGAAGAAGGAGTCACGATCATGAACGCACCAGCGATCGCCGTTCGCGGCATCGAGAAGTCCTACAAGGACCTCCACGTGCTGCGAGGCGTCGACTTCGAGGTCGAGAAAGGGACGATCTTCGCCCTCCTCGGCTCGAACGGCGCCGGCAAGACGACGATGGTCCGCATCCTCTCGACGCTGCTGAAGTCGGATGCCGGCGCAGCCACCGTGCAGGGGATCGACGTGGCCGCCGACCCCCTCGGCGTCCGTCAGCGCATCAGCCTCACCGGTCAGTTCGCCGCAGTGGACGAGATCCTCACCGGACGCGAGAACCTCGTGCTCGTCGCCCAGCTGCGCCACCTGCCCGACCCCGGAACGGTGGCCGACGAACTGCTCGCGACGTTCCGGCTGACGGATGCCGGGGGCCGCAAGGTCGGCACCTACTCCGGCGGTATGCGCCGCCGACTCGACATCGCGATGAGCCTCGTCGGGAATCCCGAGGTGATCTACCTCGACGAGCCGACCACCGGTCTCGACCCCGAGGCCCGCATCGAGGTGTGGGACGTGGTGAAGAAGCTCGCGAACACCGGCACCACCGTGCTGCTCACCACGCAGTACCTCGATGAGGCCGAGCAGCTGGCCGACCGCATCGCGATCCTGCACGAGGGTCGGATCATCGCCAACGGCACCCTCGCCGACCTCAAGCGGCTGCTGCCCGCGGCGAAGGTCGAGTACGTCGAGAAGCAGCCCACCCTCGAGGAGATCTTCCTCACTCTCATCGGACCGAAGTCGGGTTCGACCACCGGAAAGGAGAACGCAGCATGAGCACGCACTTCGCCGCCGATACGGCGACACTCACCGGCCGCTCGATGCGGCACATCTTCCGCAGCCCCGACACGATCATCACGACGGCGGTCACCCCGATCACCCTGATGCTGCTGTTCGTCTACGTCTTCGGCGGGGCTCTGCAGACGAGCACCGGGGTCGACAACTACGTGAACTACCTGCTTCCGGGCATCCTGCTGATCGCGATCGCGTCCGGCATCGCCTACACGGCGTTCCGGCTCTTCACCGACATGCAGAGCGGCATCTTCGAGCGCTTCCACTCCATGCCGATCGCCCGATCGAGCGTGCTGTGGGCGCACGTGCTCACATCACTCACCGCGAACGCCATCACCCTCGCGATCATCTTCGCGGTCGGGTTCGTGATGGGATTCCGCACCGGGGCGAGCGTCTGGGCCTGGCTCGCCGTCATCGGCATCCTGATGCTGTTCACCCTGGCGCTCACGTGGCTCGCGATCATCGCGGGGCTCAACGCCAAGACGGTCGACGGGGCGAGCGCGTTCTCGTATCCGCTGATCTTCCTGCCGTTCATCAGCTCGGCCTTCGTGCCGACCGACACGATGCCGGGTCCGGTGCAGTGGTTCGCCGAGAACCAGCCGGTCACCTCGATCGTCGACACCATCCAGGCGCTGTTCGCCGAGCAGCCGGTCGGCACCGACATCTGGGTCGCTCTCGCCTGGTGCGTCGGCATCCTGGTCGTCGCCTACGTGTTCGCGATCATCTCGTACCGCAAGAAGGTCAGTTGAACGTCTGCAGTGAGACGGAACGCTCCGTCCGGGCCCCGCGCCCGGCCGGGGCGTTTCGCCGCGCTCGGCGTCGGCTTCATGCGGGAGGAGATCTGCGATTCGGAGGGTGAGTCTCGGCAATGTGCCCTCCCGATCGCAGATCTCCTCCGGAACGATGGTGGGGGATGCCGGGCGCCGGACGCCGGGCGCCGCGGCCTACCGCAGCCCGAGGGGACCGAGCACGACGGACTGGCGCGTGCGCACCCACACCCCGGCGCCGTCGCGCCGTTCGGCCCGCGTCGCGAAGCGGTAGCGGTATGACACGGCGCGCACCCACCGCGGCGGCTCACCGTCGAACGGGTCGGACCGCAGCAGAGCGAGCGTCGGAGCATCGGCCTCGAGCAGTCGCAGCAGGAAGACCGTGAACCAGTCGTCGAGCGAACGGCCGAGCGGCAGGAACCACATCAGCCAGTCGAGGCGCAGGTGGTACGGCGCGAACTGCCGGGGGATGCGTCGCACGTCGCCCGGCTTTCCCTTGAACTCGTACTCGCGCCACAGCAGACCGTCGTCGTCGACCGATCCCTCGACGACGATCTCGACCCGCTGCTTCGTGACCGTGCCGAACGCTCCGTAGGCGTTGCCGATCTGCCACCGGTTGAAGCTCGCGTTCATCAGCTGCCGCCGCGCGAACAGGTTGCGCAGGGCGGGCCCGCTCAGCGCCACGACGAGCACGCCCACGGCCGCCGTGAGCACGAACCAGTACAGCGGGATGCCGGGCCACAGCGTGTCGTCCATCGCATCGTCGCGCGGTGCCGCGCCCACCCCCGGCAGTCCGATCGCCGAGAAGGCGATCACGATCGTCACCCAGTTCAGCCAGGCGAAGTTGCCTGTCGCGACGAGCCACACCTGGGTCGCGATCATGATCGTCGCGGCCACCGCCCCGACGATCTGGGGCACGGGACCGGGAATCCAGACCGACAGCAGCGGAGCGAACACGAAGAAGGGCACGACGAGCTGCGCGACGTGGTTGCCGACGACCTCGGCGCGATGGAACCACCGTGGCAGCAGATGGGCCTGCCTGCTGAGCGGCCCCGGCATGGGCTGCGTCTCGTGGTGGTACATCAGCGCCGTGAGGTCACGCCACTCCCGCCCGCCGCGGATCTTGATCATGCCGGCACCGAACTCGACACGGAACAGCAGCCACCAGAACAGCACGATCACGACGGTCGGCGGAGGCTGATCGTTCGAACCGAGGAAGGCTGCCAGGAACCCCGCCTCGAGCAGCAGCATCTCCCAGCCGAACGAATAGAAGGTCTGACCGATGCTGACCACCGACATGTATCCGAGCCAGAGCGCGAGGAAGCACAGCATCGGCACCCACGGCGGACCCCACTGCGGGATGCCGACGACCAGTGCCGCGGACACGACGATCCCTGCCCCGCACAGCAGCGCGAGCCTGCGGTCGGAGTACCGGATGCGGAGGAAGAGGGTCGGATGCAGCATCCGCCGCCGTGACTCCTTGTGCCCGATCCAGTCGAGCAGCGCCGGTGCCGGCAGCAGCCCGTGCTCGCCGAGCAGCGGTCGGAACTGGTTCAGAGTCGAGATGAACGCGACGAGATAGAGCGCCGCGACGCCCCGTTGCAGGACCTCGCGGGCGAACCCGAAGTCGACCGCCGCGAACCCGTCCACGGCCACAGGCTAACCCCGGGTGCGACAGGTCGAAGAGGGGGTTGCGCGTGCCGGGTGGCGCCGTGTCGCGGGTCGCTGTGTCACGAGACGATCGGGAGGAGAACGGCGATCGGGAGGAGGATCCACCGGGGACCTCCCTCCCGAGTGCAGATCTCCTCCCGATCGCAGACGACTCGACCCGGGTCAGCTGACGGCGTCGAGCACTTCCTCGCGACGCCCACGCCGTGCGCGACGGATCTCCAGCGCGACCACGCCCGCGATCGCGAGCGCGATCAGCAGACCTCCGGTGAGCGTGAAGCCGTGCGTCCCCGTTCCGCCCGCGGCCGGCAGCTCGAACACCGGCACGTCCCGCACCGACACCGTGCTGCCGGCGAGGGTGACCTGCGGACTCGACTGCCCGTCGGCGATCGACAGCACACCGGCCGCCGACACGATGATCTTCACCGGCTCGGCGAGGAGTGAGAACCCTTCCGGCGCCGTCGTCTCTTCGAGCCAGTACGTGCCAGGGCGCAGGCCAGCGGCGGTGAACAGCCCGACCTCGGCCCCGGCGATCAGCCCGGGAGTCACCGGCGCACCGGGAACCCCCGCGGCGTCGGCGAGCAGCCGGAAGCCCGACCCGTCCATCCGCACCCAGTCGCCGTTGACGTCTTCGCCGAGCTTCTCGACGATGAGCGAGGCCAGCACCTCACGCGTGGTCGCGTGGGCCGGATCGGTGTCCGTCACCCGAGCCCCGCCCGACGCCGGCTGCCCTGAGGCGGTCGCCGTGTTCTTGTGCAGCACGCCGCCCGTGGTCGGGGCGGGGTAGGTCGCGGTGAACACGACTGACTCCCCCGGATCGAGCGTGCCGTCCCACGCGCCGACGGGAAGGATCGAGGCGGCCGCGATGACGTCATCCGCGAGCTGCACGGCGGTCAGCACGACATTGCCCGTGTTCGTGACCCGGAACTCGAACGTCATCGCCGATCCGGCGTCGACGGCGACTCCCGGGGCGGTGTTCGCGTCGTCGCCGTTCACGAGCTTGACGACCTCGATCGCGGGTGCCGCCGCGGCGAGGGTGAGGATGTAGTCCTCGACCTCACCGGACTGCGAGATGCCTCGCGGGTCAGCCACTTCCGCAGCGGTGAACGATGTGCGCAGACGCAGGTACGTGTCACCCACGACGGCCGTGCCCGGCACCGTCCACGCGAGGTTCACCGAGGTCGCACCGGCGAGGAATGCGGCCTGCACCCGCTCGGTCGCATCGAAGATGCCGTTCTTGTTGAAGTCGATCCATCCGGCGACCGTGCCGGGCGACGTGGTGCCCGACAGCGGGATCGGCAGCGAGTACGCGGTGCCGCGGATCGCGCGCGGAGCCCGGATGCCGTCGGCGATCGCGTCATCCGTGTCGAGCGAGGCTCCTGCACCGGCGTTCGGCGAGAGCGTCGGCTTGGCCGTCGCGTCGGCATCCGACGTGATGCCCGCACCGAGGCGCAGCGGCCCCTGGACGTGCACCGCGGCCTGAGCGGCGTCGTAGCTGCTCGGCGCGTCGCCCATGTCCTCGTGCAGCCGGATCGAGAGCCGGATCAGGTCACCGAGGCTCTTGCCCGGGTCGTAGGTGTTGTACCCGTTCGCCCAGCCACCCGCCGCCGGCGCCCGCTGGATGTGCGTGCCGAGATTCATGGTGACCGTCTGGAAGGTGCCCTTCAGCACGACGGAGCCGCAGCCGGCGAGCGCCGTGCTGGTCATCGTCCGCCCAGCCAGCTCGGCCGCAGTGGGGAGCATGGTGTTGCACCGCGAGCTGCTCGTCTTCGTCGCAGCGGTGAGCGTGGTGGGGGTGACGCTGAGGTTCTGCGCGCCGGCGATCGGAGAGAAGGTCACTCCGGGTGTCACGATGTCCATCTGCATGGCGATCCAGCCCGCGGCTGTGCGGTCACCATCGGCATCCGTCTTCATCGTGAATCCGTTGCCGGTGATGATCTCGCAGAACGTGTCGGCTGTATTGCGCTCCTCGACGCACTGGGCGTAGCCGCCGAGACCGGAGATGTCGATGATCGGATCCGTGACCGCGCGGCTGAATGCCACGGTGAGGGTGCCGTTCTTGTTCGCGCAGTAGCCGGAGAAGTCCAGGCCGTCGCACATGCCGGCGCCGGCCTCGAGTCCTACCGTCGGCGTGGTCGCGACGTCCAGGCCGGGCGCGAACATGGCGTTGGTCGCGCCGTATCCGTTGTGCGGCGTGGTCGCCAGGAACTGCACGCCGGCCGAGCCCGACTTCGTGGTCGCCGGGTTCACCGTCAGTGTGGCCGTGACTCCGCCGCGGTAGTTCATGGTCGCGCTCGTCGCGGTGCGCGTCGTGCTCAGCGCTTCCTCGATGGCCTCTGCCGGCTGCTGCGTCATCGGCAGCCCGCCGGCGAGCAGGATCGCGCCCATGAGCGCGACTCCGAGGATCGTTCGGAGGCGACGGCGCCCTCGGGGTACGCGTGCGGATGCCGGTGCGGGTGCTGTCATGAGGTCCTCGAATCACAGGGACATCTCGCAGGAGTTCCGGGATCCGAGCAACGGACCGATGCGCATGGCAATCAGCCCCGGCGAAGCATGTCTGGGGTGTCGTCGATCTTTCGACGGCACTCACAAGACGTGGGGCTCGCGACATCGTGACGGGGGTGCATGGCCGCTGTTTCGGTACATCAATACACCCGCCCAGACACAGCGATGGGCGGAGGATCCGTGACAGATCCTCCGCCCATCGGAGGGGAGTCCACCCGCGTGAGGACGGACTCGTTCCCGTGAGTCAGGTCAGCTGACGACCCAGTCGAACTGGTCGCCGTTCTCCTCGAGCCACGCGTCGATGGCATCCGCTTCCTTGCCCTCGCCGTACTCGTTCACGACCATGTCCTCGAGCGAACCGTACTGCTCGTCGTCGAGCTTGATCTGCTCGATCAGCTCGGCGGCCTCGGGGAACTCCTCCGCGAAGCCCTTCGTGCCGAGGAAGTGCAGGGCCTCGGACTCGCCCATCGCACCCTTGGGGTCTTCGAGGTCCTTCACGGGGAAGGCGTCGTTGGCCCAGAACGGACGCCACAGCGTCACGACGATGTCCTCCTGCTTGTCGGTCGCCGACTTCAGCTCGGTGAGCATCGCCGCGGTCGACGAGGTGACGAGCTCGTACTCGCCGTCGAGACCGTACTCCGGCATCATCTTCTGGGTCTGCGCGGTGAGGCCGGCACCCGGCTCGATGCCGTAGATCTTGCCGTCGAGCTCTGCGCCCTTGCCCGCGAGGTCCTCGATCGAGTTCAGGTCGGAGTACTCCGGAACCGCGAGGGTCAGCTTCGCGTTGTCGTAGTACGCGCCGAGGTCCTCGATGTCGTCGCCGTACGTCTCCATGTACTCGGCGTGGGTCAGCTCGGGCCAGGCCGACGGGTACATGTCGACATCGCCCTGCGCCAGGCCGGTGTACAGCGGACCCGCCTCGGTCAGCGTCTTCATCTCGACCGTGTAGCCGATCTTCTCGAGCTGGTCCTGCAGCAGGTATGCGGTGCTGAGTCCGTCGGTCCACGAGGGCAGGAACCCGAGGGTGATCGTGCCCTTGTCGCCCGAACCGGACTCGCTGCCGCCGGTGTCTCCGCCGGTTCCGCCCATGCCGTCACCGCTGCAGCCGGCGAGGGTCAGTGTCGCTGCGGCGCCGATCGCCGCGATGGTCAGGATCTTCTTCTTCATGTGTATGTCTCTCGTTCCGTATATATAGGTGCTGTGTTGCTGTGTACTGCGTGTTCTCTTGTGCGGAAGGGATGAGTCAGTGCACGCCGCCGCCGACAGGGGCGCGGCGCGGGGAGGCCTTCAGTCGCTCGGCCTCGGCGTCGGCATCCAGCGCGTCGGCCGCGTCGGCCGATGCGGGAGCGGATGCCGTCGCCGTCGTGTCCGCCTCGGCGGATGCGGCATCGAGACGCTTCTGCGTGCGGCGACGCGCCAGCATCCCGAGCAGCGACGAGCGGTTGCTGCTCAGGTCGCCGAGGGCCGCGGTGACGCGGTCGAGGAAGACGGCGATGAGCACGACGCCCAGACCGGCTTCGACGCCCTTGGCGATGTTGATGGTCGAGATCGCCTCGACGACGATCTTCCCGAGGCCGTCGGCGCCCGCCATACCGGCGATGACCGCCATCGACAGCGCGAGCATGATGACCTGGTTGACGCCGGCGAGGATCGTCGGCATCGCGAGCGGGAGCTGGATGCCGCGCAGGATCTGACCCGGCTTGGCGCCGAATGCCTGACCGGCCTCGACGGTCTCGGAGTCGACTCCGCGGATGCCGAGCTCGGTCAGTCGCACACCCGGAGGCAGCGCGAAGATGACGGTGGCGACGAGACCGGGCACGACGCCGATGCTGAAGAACACGATCGCCGGGATCAGGTAGACGAACGCCGGCATCGTCTGCATGAAGTCGAGCACGGGCTTGAGCACCGCGCGCACGGTGGCGTTGCGGGCCGACCAGATGCCCAGCGGCACCGCGATCAGCACGGCGATCACCGCGGCGACGAGCACGAGGGCGAGGGTCTGCATCGCGGGGACCCAGAGGCCCATGGCCACGATCAGACCGAACGAGACGATCGTCCCGATCGCGAGCTGCCACGAGCGCACGAGCCACGCGATGAACGCCGCGATCAGGATGATGACCACGAAATGCGGGCTCAGCAGGGCGCGGGTGAGGCCGTCGACCAGGAAGCTGACCACGAACGAGATGACGTCGAGCAGACCGTCGAGGTTCGTCTTGATCCAGTCGACTCCCGTTGCGACCCAGCTGCCGAGAGGAATGCGGAAACCATCCATCAGCGCACCTCCTCCGTCGTCGTCGCGACCGGCAGCGGCTCGGCCGTCCATCCGTCGTCGAGCACGGCATCGATCTCGGCCTGCGGCATCGGAAGAAGCGGCAGGGTGAGCTCGCCCGTGGCACCGGGGCCGGGGCCCAGGGCTGCGAGCAGGGTGATGCGTGGGATCACGCCGACGAGGCGCCCCTCGGCATCCACCACGGCCAGAGGCAGCGGCGATTCGACGGAGGGGATGAACAGGTTCATCAGCACCTCGTCCTTGCTGACGCTCTGCGGCGCCGGCTTGATGATGGAGTCGAGGGTCGACACCCCCTGGCGCACGAGCTTGACGGCATCGCGGTCGGTGACGATTCCCAGAAGCTTGCGGTCGCGACCGGTCACGTAGGTGGCCGACATGAACGCGTCGCGCATCTGGCGAAGCGCCGTGCGGGGGCCGGCGGTCTCGGCGACGACCGGGCGCGGGCGCTCCATGACGTTCGCGGCGGTGAGCACGCGAGCGCGGTCGACGTCCTGCACGAATTGCTCGACGTAGTCGTTGGCGGGGTCCGTGAGGATGTCCTCGGGCGTGCCGATCTGCACGATGCGACCGTCGCGCATGACAGCGATGCGGTCGCCGAGGAACATGGCCTCATTGAGGTCGTGGGTGATGAAGACGATCGTCTTCTGCAGCTTCTCCTGCAGTTCGAGGAGCTGCTCCTGCATCTCGCGACGGATCAGCGGGTCGAGGGCGCTGAACGCCTCGTCCATGAGCAGGATGTCGGAGTCGGCGGCGAGCGCACGGGCGATGCCGACGCGCTGCTGCATGCCGCCCGAGAGCTCGGATGGGAGCTTGTCGGCCTGGCCTTCGAGACCCACCAGGGTGAGGATCTCCTCGGCCTTCTTCAGTCGCTCGTCCTTGCCGACGCCCTTGAGCTCGAGCGGATAGGCGACGTTCGCGGCGACCGTGCGGTGCGGCAGCAGGGCGAAGTGCTGGAACACCATCGAGACGCGGTCGCGGCGGATCTCGCGGAGCCGTGACGACGGGATGCCCGTGATCGGGTCGCCGTTCACGATGACGGATCCGTCGGTCACATCGTGCAGGCCGTTGAGCATGCGGATGATGGTGGACTTGCCGGAACCGGAGAGCCCCATGATCACGAAGATCTCGCCGCGGTTCACGGTGAAACTGGCGTCGATGACGGCGGCGGTTCCTGCGTCGCCGACGGCGGATCTGCTCTCACCGGCCTTGAGTCGACGGACGGCACTGCTCGGATTCTTCCCGAACACCTTGTACAGATTGCGCGCTTCAAGAGCGATTTCGGACACGTTTCCCCTGCGGCTCGCCTTCGGGTGGCTGAGCCTGCTTCGGTTACGCCCGGGTGATCCTCCCGGCCGTTTCGAGTTGGAGCTGTGGCGGCGCGGACGGCGGATTTCGGATCCACCGCGATAGAGCATCGACCGTACGTCCACGCCTCTTCGCAGCACAGCACATTCGAAAGAAGGACGTGGTCGCGGACTGGTCTTCGGGCCGTCAGGCCCACCAACCAACGTAACGAAATGGCCGGTCAGGGGCAAATCCACGATCCCTAGTGCCGTTCAGTTTCGTCGGCTGACCGGGGGATTGCGCGGGTTTCGGACGCGGTCGCGGCGCGGTTCTGGTCGGCGATTTCGGTCGGCCGTTCGCGCCTGCGTCGGCCCGATCCCGAGCATTCGGCCGCGGGAAGTGCGTGTGACCGAACGACGCCCAGTCGGCGACGGATCAGCGCCGGATGCTGCGCGTGACCGTGAACTTCGGGGTGCGCGCGAGCTGCTCGGTCGCCCCGACGAGCCGGGTCAGTTCGGCGCGGTACCCGAGCGACGAGTTGAAGACCGTGAAGAGCTCTCCGCCGGGGCGGAGGATGCGGGCGGCGGCCTCGAACAGTCGGGTCGCAGCCCCGGTGTGCACGCTGCTGCCGAGGTGGAAGGGCGGATTGAGCAGCACGACGTCGACAGTCGCGTCGGCGATCTCCGAGCCGGCGTCGTCGTGCATGACGGTGACTCGATCGTCGACGCCGTTCGCGACCATCGTGGCGCGGGCCGAGGCGACGGCCGCCGCAGATCGGTCGGTGGCGATCACACGGGAGTCCGGGTGCGCGAGGGCGTAGGAGGCGGCGAGCGCGCCGGTCCCGCAGCCCAGGTCGACGACGATCGGAGCCGGGCTCGGCTGTTCATCGAGACCGAGCACCTCGAGCAGAACCCGCGTGCCGATGTCGAGTTTCGCCCCCGCGAACGCGCCGCCGTGCGCGACGAGCACGAGCCCGTCATGCCGCTCCGCGACCGGGAACGGCGGCTCAGCGGGGGCCGGCCGCGGCTCGGATGCGACCACCAGCCGCGACTTCCGCTCGGCGCGCTGCGCCTGCACCGTCTCGAAGCTCCGCGCGAGCACCTCGTTCTGCGTGATGGTCATGTGCTTCACGCGCCCGCCGGCGACGAGCGCCACATCCGGGGCGGCCCGACGCGCTACGGCATCGGCGATCTCCTCGAGCTCGGCGAGCGCCTTGGGCAGCTGCAGCAGCACGAGCCGCGCGCCGTCGAGCAGAGTGGAGTCGAGCTCGTGAGTGGAGAATCCCGTCAGCCCGAGCTCCTCGGCGTTGCGGGCGAGCGCGCGTCGCCCGGTCGCGAGGTCCTGATGCACGCGGATGCCGTCGAGTCCGGCGGCCGTGAGCGCGAGCGTGATCGCCCCGTATTCGTCGCCGATCACCGCGATCTCGCGCCCCGAGAAACCGGAGAAGTCCGGCGCCAGCGCGCGCTCGACGAGCAGCAGGTCGGTCGCGTCGTGCGCCTGCAGATTGTCGGCCTCGACGTCGGGCCAGCGGCGCAGGCGGCTGTAGGGGAAGTCCACTCCTCCAGAGTACGAGCGACCCCTCTTGACCGCGGCTGAACATCTGTTTAGTGTGCTGTACATGCGTTCAGCTTCCGACGATCTCACCGCTCGTGCCCGCATCCGCGACACTGCCATCGCCGCCTTCGCGCGCAACGGCTTCGATGGCACCAGCCTTCGCGCGATCGCCACGGAGGCCGGAGTCAGCGCCGCGCTGATCGTGCATCACTTCGGCGACAAGAACGCCCTGCGCACGGAGTGCGACGACTATGTCGTCGGCGTCTTCACCGATGAGGAGCACGACCTCATCACGGCCCCGACCGGCGACCGCATCCGCACCGCGCTGAACGACCTCGGCCGGTACGGGCCCTATATCGACTACCTCGCCCGGATGCTGATCGACGGCTCTCCGGCAGCGGATCGGCTGTTCGACAGCTTCCTCGCGAGAACGCGCGATGTGCTCGCCGAGCAGCGCGAGGCGGGGATGCTCGAGCCCATGAGCGACCCCGAGATGACGACGCTGACCCTCACCCTGATCGGCCTGGCGCCGGTGGTGATGCGCGCTCAGATCGCCCGCGCCCTGGGCGCCGATCAACTGAGCCCTGCCGGGCTGCGACGCACGACGCTGCCCACACTCGAGCTGCTCACCCACGGCATCTATTCGACGACCGCGCTGCTCGACGGTGCGCGCGAAGCCCTCGGAGCAGAGGGTCCCGCCCCGGAAGGAGACGCATCATGACCGACACCATCGAGATCGAACGTCTGCACAAGCGCTTCGGCAGCCGCGTCGCGCTGCACGAGCTCGACCTCCGAGTACGTCCGGGAACCGTGTTCGGGCTCATCGGACCGAACGGCGCGGGCAAGACCACCACGCTCCGCACACTGGTCGACATCATCCGTCCGTCCTCCGGCACAGTGCGCATCCTCGGCGAGGACCCGCGTCACGGCGGTGCCGCTCTGCGGCGGCGCATCGGCTACGTGCCGGGCGAGCTGCACCTCGAGGGGCGCACGAGCGGACATCGGATGCTGGCGTTCTATGCCCAGGTCTCGGGTTCACGGGACTCCGCCGCGACCCTGCGCACGGCACGCGACCTCGGCGACCGTCTCGGCGTCGATCTGTCACGTCCGGTGCGCACCCTGTCGAAGGGCAACAAGCAGAAGGTGGGGCTGATCCAGGCGTTCATGCATCGTCCGGAGCTGCTGATCCTCGATGAGCCCACCAGCGGCCTCGATCCTCTCGTGCAGCGGGAGTTCCTGCAGATGGTCCGCGAGGCGAAGGATGCCGGGCAGACCGTGCTGCTGAGCTCGCATGTGCTCAGCGAGATCCAGCAGACCGCCGACGAGGTCGCCGTCCTCGCGAACGGACGGGTCGTCGCCGACGGTGACGTCGCCTCGCTGCGACTGGGCTCGATCCGCCGGGTGCGCGTCGAGCTCGCGACGACGGATGCCGCGGCCGCGCGCGCCGGCTTCGACCGGGTACCGGGGCTCACCGGCATCGACGCGCACGATGCCGACGGGATCCTGCAGCTGTCCGGCACGGTCGACGGCGCGATCGACCCGTTCATCAAGGCGCTCGCGCCGTTCGAGGTGCGCGACCTCACCGTCGAGGAGCCGGACCTCGAGGAGTCCGTGCTGCGGCTCTACGGATCCTCTGTCACGCCGGCGTCGACCCGACCCGCGACCCGACGATCGCGGCGCGACAGGGGGGAGCAGCGATGAACGGCATCCTGCCCGTGTTCCGACGCAGCCTGCGCGAGTCCTGGCGAAGCCTGCTCGGATGGACCGCCGGCCTCGCCGCGGTGCTGTTCCTCTATCTGCCGCTGTACCCGAGCCTCGCCGGAGACGGCCAGCTCGAGGCCATGATCTCGTCGCTGCCGAAGGAACTCGTCGACACCCTCGGGTACGACCAGATCGCGACCGGCGCCGGATACGCGCAGAGCACGTTCTTCGGCCTGATCGGCTTCCTTCTGCTGACGATCGCAGCAGTGACGTGGGGGTCGGCGGCCATCGCCGGCGCGGAGGAGAGCGGACGGGCCGAACTCGACCTCGCGCACGGCATCGGCCGCGGCCGGTATGCGCTGGAGTCGGCCTTCGCCGTGCTCGTGCGACTGCTGTGGCTCGGCGTCTTCTCGGGGCTCGTCGTCTGGGCGTTGAACGACTCGGCCGAGCTCGGCCTCGACGGCTGGCGCATCGTCGGAGCGAGCGCCGCGCTCACCGGACTCTCGTTCCTCACGGCATCCGCCGCCCTGCTCGCCGGCGCAGCGACGGGTCGCCGCATCTGGGCGACCGGCGCCGGCGCAGGGATCGCCGTGCTCGGATACATCCTGCAGGCGTTGGCGAAGCAGTCCGATGACCTCGAGTGGCTGAACGCGCTCTCGCCCTACGCCTGGGTGTACCGTCAGCCGCCCCTCGCCGAGGGCGTGGATGCCGGTGGACTCGCGCTCACCTGGGGCCTGGCCGTGGTCCTCGCCGCAGCTTCGGCCGTCGCGCTGCGCGCCCGGGACCTGCGCGGCTGAGCGCTCCTCACCGCACCTGCCTGCCTGAAACAACTGTTGACACACCCGCGGTTCAGTGGTTACCTAGTCGAGTAACTAACCCATTAACCAGCGGAGGACTCGTGATCGAAGAAGGCAAGCCGCTCTTCCTCCAGATCGCCGAGCAGATCGAGGACTCGATCCTCGACGGCTCTCTCGAGGAGGAATCGCAGGCGCCCTCGACGAACGAGCTCGCCGGCTTCTACCGGATCAACCCCGCGACGGCAGCGAAGGGAGTCGCCATGCTCACCGACAAGGGAGTGCTCTACAAGCGCCGCGGCATCGGCATGTTCGTCGCCGCCGGGGCGAAGGATCTGCTGCTCGGCGAGCGCCGTGCCGCATTCGCCGACCGCTACATCGAACCGCTCATCGCGGAGGCCCGCACACTGGGCCTCGGCTCCGACGACCTCGTCGCGCTGCTGCACGAGCGCGCGACCCAGACACAGCAGAAAGACCAGACAGAAGGGAAGACCACCGCATGACTGCCGTCATCGAGGTCCAGAACCTCACCAAGCACTACAAGGAGAAGAACGCGCTCGACGACGTGTCGCTCAGCCTCGAGGGCGGCGCGATCTACGGACTGCTCGGCCGCAACGGCGCGGGCAAGACCACGCTCATGTCGATCCTGACCGCGCAGAACTTCGAGTCGTCCGGCACCGTGCGCGTCTTCGGCGAGCACCCCTACGAGAACACGCACGTCCTCAACCGGATCTGCTTCGTGCGCGAGAGCCAGAAGTATCCGGATGACGCCTACCCGCGTCACGCGTTCAAGGCGGCCAGCCTGTTCTTCCGCAACTGGAACCAGGAGCTGGCCGACGAGCTCATCGAGCAGTTCCAGCTGCCGATGAAGCAGACCATCAAGAAGCTCTCCCGCGGACAGCTCTCGGCCGTCGGGGTCATCATCGGCCTGGCGTCGCGCGCCGAGCTCACCTTCTTCGACGAGCCGTACCTGGGGCTCGACGCGGTCGCCAGGCAGATCTTCTACGACCGCCTGCTCGAGGACTATGCCGAGCACCCGCGCACGATCGTCCTCTCGTCGCACCTGATCGACGAGGTCTCGAACCTCATCGAGAAGGTCATCGTGATCGACAACGGCAAGATCCTCCTCAACGAAGACACGGATGCCGTGCGCGACCGCGCCGTCACCGTGGTCGGCGATGCGGTCAAGGTCGACGCGTGGGCGGCAGACCGTGAGGTCCTGCACCGCGAGGCGCTCGGCCGAGTGGCATCCGTCACCGTGCTCGGGGCGCTGTCGGCCGCCGAGCGCGCCGAGCTCACGGCATCCGGTCTCGATCTGGCTCCGGTGTCGCTGCAGCAGCTGATCGTCCGTCTCACCCAGAAGGCCGAGGCGGGCGCAGCCAACAGGGCCTCCGTCGCGAAAGAGGAGGTGCGCTGATGCGACGCACACTCAACGTCATCCGTCTGCAGCTCATCAACCGTCAGACGTTCATCTGGGTGCCGCTGATCATCCTCGGCTCCGCGGTCGTGATCTCGGTGCTGATCTACGCGATGATCCCCGTCGACACCCCCAAGTACGGCGGTGGCGGCCAGGCTCCGCTCTGGTACTTCTTCGCGATCGGCCTCTCGGCCATGACACTCACCTTCCCGTTCTCGCAGGCAATGAGCATCACGCGGCGCGATTTCTTCTTCGGCACGCTGCTCACCGCGATCCTCGGCAGTGCGCTCATGGGCGTCGTCTTCCTGATCGGCGGCGGAATCGAGACGCTGACGAACGGCTACGGCGTGAACGGCTACGTGTTCTACCTGCCGTGGCTGTGGGAGGCGGGTCCGCTCGGAGCGTTCACCGTTTACTTCACGCTCGCCCTGTTCCTGTTCGTGGTCGGCTTCACCGGTGCGACGATCTACAAGAGCTGGGGACCCACCGTGCTCACGATCGCGGGCGTCGGGCTCGGTCTCGTGCTCGTGGGTCTCGCGTTCCTCGCGACGAGGCTCGAGCTGTGGGACGAGGTGTGGCGGGGCATCCTCGACGCCGGAGCTCTCGGTCTCGCACTGTGGGGTCTCGTCGTGACCGCGGTGCTGGCGGGCATCTCGTTCCTCGCGTTCCGCCGGGCCATCCCCTGATCACCCGCTGATCACTCGACGCCGGTCGCTCCGAAGAGGGGCGGCCGGCGTCGACGCGTCGCGACCGCTACTCGCCCTCGCCGCCGGACGCAAGCACATGCGTGAACGGATGCCGAGCGGCTAGCGTCACCCTTCGGGGAGGATGACGAGAGGATGCCGTGACGAACATCAGGACACGAGTGCGCGCGCGCCGTCCCGGCATCGTGCGCTCACTGCGCGAGGCGGTCGACCCGGCCCGGCTGCTGCTCGTGGCCAAGACCGCTCTGGCTGTCGGACTCGCGTGGCTGATCGCCCCGCACATGCCCGGCGTCACCGACGAGTACCCGTACTACGCGCCGCTCGGCGCCCTCGTGAGCATGTATCCCACGCTGATGGGGTCGGTGCGGTCGGGGCTGCAGACCCTGCTCGGACTCGCCACCGGCATCGGGCTGGCAGCGATCGTCGTGCTCACCGTCGGCCCGACGTGGTGGACCATCCCGGCCGTGGTCGGCATCGGCGTGCTGGTCTCGGGAACGGGGTGGTTCGGCGTCGGCCGCGAGTACGTGCCCATGGCCGCGCTCTTCGTGCTGATCATCGGCGGCCAGAATGCTGACGACTACTCGATCGGGTACCTGGTGCAGACGGCGGTCGGCGTCGTCGTCGGACTCCTCGTCAACCTGGTGATCGCGCCGGCGCCGCTGACCCTCGCCGCCGCGGCCAAGGTCGACGCGTTCCGCACGCAGCTGAGCGAGCACCTGCACGACATCGGGTCGGCGGTCTCGGAGTCGTGGCCGCCCGAGCACCAGCAGTGGGCCGATGATGCGGCCTCACTCGCCGACACGACGGCGGAGCTGCGCACGGCCCTGTCGGAGGCCGACGACAGCCGGCGAGGCAACCCACGGGCGCTGGGACGACGGGGGGAGACGCGACACATCCACGCCGAGCTCGCCCGGCTCGACAGGATCGCGCATCTGATCCGCGACATCTCGGACGAGATCGCCGACACCATCTGGGATCGCCCAGGGGCTCTGGTGCTCGACGCGGCGCTGCCCGAACCGCTGTCGAACGCGTGCCATGCCGTCGCCGAGGTGATCGCCCAAGAGGATCCCCTGTCGCCCGAGGATCACCGGGTCAGGGGTGAGGCCGCGCGCGCCGTGAGGCTGCTGCTCGAGACCGTCGACGACCGGACCATCGACGCCCGCCGCTCGATGGGGCCGGGAGTGCTCGCGGCCATGCACCTGCGGCGCATCCTGATCCTCAGCGGCCACCGCGACGAGGACGAAGACGAGGACGAGTCGGACGACGAGGCGGGATAGTCGGATCCGGCGAGCGACCGGATCGACGACGGTAGCCGATGTCCGTGCCCCTGCGTAGGATCGGCGGCACGCACCCACGACCTGAGGAGACGACGATGTCCGCCGAGCAGATCACCGAGAAGCCCCTTCCCTACGTCCGCCTCGCGGCGCTGACCCAGAGCGTCGCCTCACAGCCCGAGGTCGCGGGGGTGGTGGGTCCGCTGTTCGATCAGGTGGCCGATGCGATCGTCGCGTCGGGCGGAGAGCCGGGGCTCCCGATCGCGGAGTACGACATGAACAAGCACGGCGTGCGCATCACGGTCGGCTTCACCTATGACGGGCCGGCGATCGACGGGCTCGTCATCGTCGAGCTTCCCGCCGTCGACGATGCGTTCACCGCCACACACCTCGGCACCATGGCGACGATCGATGACAGCTGGCATGCGCTGAATCAGGCGATCGCCGCGCACGGGGCGACGGCGCAGGGCGCCTGCCGTGAGGTGTATCTGCAGTCGGAGTCCGAAGATCAGGCCGACTGGATCACCGAGCTCCAGCAGCCGGTCACCCGCAGCTGATCGTCAGAGCGCTCCGGCGAGCGCCGCGATGCCGACGATCACCGAGACGAGCGCGAGCACCAGGGCGATCGCGATCAGCACGGCGTGCACCTTGAGGAACGCCGTCGCCTTGCCGTCGGTATCCCGTGCCCGCGGGTCGGTCGCGACGCGCTTGTAGAAACGGGGCCACACCAGCACGTTGAAGGCGGCGTTGAGGAAGAGCACGACGGCGAGAGCGATCACCACTCCACGCTAACGCCCGCGGCACGGGTCGCCGGACACCCGGCATCCGTCTCCCCGGGACGGAATCCCGCCAGAACCCCGAAAAAACATACCGAGTCCATGTATCAGGAGCCTCTTGCCGTGCTCCTTACCGGTGTGATCACAATGGGACTCATGATCGACGGCGCACCCGACGGCGCCGCCCTCGATCCTGCACCGGACGACGGAGCAGCACGCTGGAGGCGTGCCGCCGAGTTCTTCGACGCATGGCGGGACGGCGAGAGCCGCGCGATGGACGACCTCGTGCGGCTGATGACGCCTGTGCTCTGGCATGTCGTGCGCGCCTACGGACTCGACCGCACACTGGCCGAAGACGTCGTCCAGACGACGTGGCTGCAGCTGGTTCGCGGGCACCGCTCGATCAGTGATCCGAAAGCGGTGTCGGCCTGGCTGACGACCACCGCTCGCCGCGAGGCCTGGCGGGCCGGGAAGGCCCAGAACAGGGTCGACACGACCGAGTCGGATGCTCTCGACGCACTGCTTCCCACGCAGCAGTCGGCCGAGCACCACGCCACCGTCGGCGACGAGAAGCGACGGCTGTGGGCAGCGGTTCACCTCCTCGCCGACCGATGCCAGCGACTGCTGCGAGTGATCGCCTTCGAGGAGCGACCGGACTACGCCCGCCTCGCCGCCGATCTCGCGATGCCGGTCGGCAGCATCGGCCCCACCCGCCAGCGCTGCCTCGCGAAGCTGCGCGAGCTGCTCGACGCACCGACACCACGAACGGAGGGCAGCTCATGAGCGAGAACGATCGCGCCAACGGCGGCGACAACCATGAGGATGCCGAGCTGTTCGCGCAGCTGCGTTCGCTCTGGCGTGACGTCGACCCGATGCCGGCCGCCCTCATCGACCGCATGATCGCGGCCGTGGCAGCCGAGGGGCTGTCGGAGGAGTACGCGCTGCTCACCCTCATCGAGGAACCGCTCGGAGCCGTTCGCGGCGACGCCGACGCGCTCACCCTGCAGTTCAGCGACGGCACGACCAGCATCCTGCTGCACGTCACGCGCACGGCGAGCGGTGCGCACCGGGTCGACGGCTGGGTCGACTCGATCTCGGGTGCGATCGAACTGGCTCAGGGCGAGAGCATCCGCACGACGACCGCGAACGACACCGGCCGCTTCCTGTTCGACGACGTGCCCGACGGGTTGACCCGCGTGCGCCTGAGCACCACGGTCGGCGACCAGGAGCGCACCCTGTCGACCCCGCAGTTCGAGTTGTGATCCACCGCGGGGCGACCCGCGTATGACGGGGCGACCCGCGCACACCACCGCTGGGCGACTCCCGCACCACGCAGGACCTCACTCACCGGAAGCGGGCCGACCCGCACACACCGCGGGGTCCCCCGCACAGGACGCGGGCTCATCCCGCAGAGGACGCGGGTCCGCCCGCGAGGAGAGGATCGACGATGGAGCAGCCCAAGGGGTGGAGCTGGCAGGACCGGGCCGAGGGATCGATCAGACGGGGGACGGCGCTGGACCCGTCGGTCGAACCCGTCGAGGGCGTCAGGGCGTTCCCCACCGCATATCTGCAGGAGCGGCTGCTGATCACGCAGGATCAGGAGAATGGTCAGGAGGAGTACGACGAGGAGATCCGCGAGCTGCGCGATGCAGCCGGCTCGTTCGGCTGGATGCTCGAGATCGATTCGCCGGATGCTCTGCGCGCGGCTGATTCGCTGGTCCCCGGCGTGCCGGGGTTCCTGCGCGCTCGCCTGACCACTCCCGACGAGCCGACCCGCGGCGAGTCGCCGGTGCCGCCGGACGCCTGGCGCGTGCTGCAGCGCGCGCGGCGCAGCTCCGGCACGTCGATGCCGCGAACCAGCCTCGAGCATGTGCTGTCGATCGACCCCGTCGGACTCAACCCGTTCAGCCGAACGAATCCCTTCAGCCGCACCAACCCGTTCAGCCGCACCAACCCGGTGCGCGGCGCGGGCGGAGGGGCCGGAGGCAGCGACGACTACCTCGAGCCGGGGCGCGGCGCGCGCCAGCCGGTGACCTGGCTCGGACCGGCTCCCCGGCGCACGGCGGCCCCGAAGCGCGGCCGACGTCCGGTGGTGGCGGTGCTCGACACGGGATGCGGTGTGCACGACTGGCTGCCGGACGACATCGTCACCCGCCACATCGAGATCGACGGCGTGCCGATCGGACTCACCGACGACGCAGACCCCGAGGTCTATCCGGATCTCTACGGGCAGCTCGACGGCGAGATCGACGCCGTCGCCGGGCACGGCACGTTCATCGCGGGCATCATCCGTCAGACGGCGCCGGATGCCGACATCCTGTCGATCCGCATGGCCGGCGCACTGGGCGTGATCGACGAGAGCACCTTCCTGACGACCGTCGCGCAGGTCGTCGAGCTGCTGCGGCGACACCGCGAGGACCCGTCGACCGGGCATCCGATCGACGTGCTCAACCTGTCGCTCGGGTACTACCACGAGACCCCGGTCGACGGTCAGTTCAGCCGGACCCTCGACGCGCTGCTCACCGCGGCGCGAGAGCTGGGGTGCGTGGTGGTGTGCTCGGCGGGCAACGACGCGATCGACCGGCCGTCGTTCCCGGCATCGCTGTGGCCGTGGCCCGGTGCCGACAACGGCATCCCCCGTGATCACGCTGCGCCGCATGTGTCGGTCGGGGCTCTCAATCCGTCGGGCCGCTCGGTCGCGCTGTTCTCGAACGTCGGCCCCTGGGTGCAGGTCTACGCCCCCGGCGCCGCCGTCGTGAGCACGTCACCGGCCTTCGTCGGAGGCGAGCAGGCGACGACCAGAGCGGACGTCGACGGACTGCGGCGCGAGACGATCGACCCGGACGACTACCGCGGAGGCTTCTCGATCTGGAGCGGCACGTCGTTCGCGGCTCCGTATGTCGCGGGGCGCATCGCGGCACAGTGGGGCTCCGTGCCGCCACAGGGCGTCACGGCGGATGCTGCGGCCAAGGCCGTCTCCGCCGTGCTCAAAACCCTGCCTTCACCCGTGACGGGAGGGTAGCCGCGCGCGTCGGATCACAGCACACCTTCCCTGAGGCCAGACATACCGGCATTCTGGTGCAATGCCCCTGTCTGCTCTCGAGCTGCATCAGCGCGGCGTCGACGCAGCCAACTCCCGACGGTTCGCCCAGGCGCGGCGTGCGCTGACCGCCGCATCGGCGCGCACGGACGACGCCGATCTGCGTGCCCGCATCGACGGGACCATGGCCTACGTGCTCGCCCAGACGGGCCAGCCGGTGGAAGCCGAGCGACTGTCGCGCGAAGCGCTGTCACGGCCGGGCCTCAGCGACGAGACAGTCGCCCTCGCGAACGGCCAACTCGGCACGTTGCTCATGCACGGCGGACGGCTCGACGACGCCGACCTGTTTCTCACCAGGGCGATAGACGGCCTCGACGAGGGCTCGATCGAGAGCGCCAACTGCCTGATGAGCCGGTCGATCGTCAGTATGCAGAGGCACCGGCTCGACGCCTGCACGGCCGATCTGCAGCGGGCCATCGCGGCCTATGAGGCCCACGGAGCCGAGGAGCCGCTGGCCGAAGCGCGCCACAATCTCGGCTACGCCGCGCTGCTCGGCGGCGACCTCGTCACCGCACTCGGGCTGATGACCCGATCGCGTCCGATCCTCGCCGCGACCAGCGACCTCGCCGCCGCGATCAGCGACCTCGATCGGGCCGAGGTGCTGCGCGATGCCGGCCTCACGACCGAGGCCGAAGAACTGCTCGGCACGGTCGCGGTGCGATTCGGTGCACAGCGGATGCGGCAGGCGCGAGGCGAGGCCGAATTCCATCTCGCCCGATCGCTGCTGCGGCACGACGCCTCGTCGGCCGAGCGTGCCGCGGCGACCGCATCCCGTCGCTTCGCCACCCTGGGAAGCGCGAGCTGGGCCGCCCGCGCCGACGCGGTGCGGCTGGAGGCGCAGCTGCGAACCCGACCTCAGAAGCCGCCGGCCGCCGAGGACTTCTCTCGCACGGTGGACGCGCTCACCCGGGGAGGATTCCGCACCGAAGCGGCTGCGGTGTCACTTACCGCTCGGCTGGCCGACGGAGGTCGCCTGCCCCGACTCACCCCTGACGCCCCGACGCCGCTGCGTCTGCGCGCGCACGAGGTGCGTGCGGTGCGTGCCGCCGCACGGGGCAGGGATGCCGATGCTCGCCGGGCCGCCGCCGAGGGGCTCGACCTGCTCACCACGTGGCAGCAGTCGTTCGGAGCGCTCGACCTGCAGGCGTCGGTGGCCATGCACGGCACCGAGCTGATGTTCGCCGGTCTCGCCGCGGCCGCGCGATCGCGCGATCCCGAGGTGCTGTTCGAGTGGTCCGAGCGTGCCAGGCATCTCAGCCAGCAGGTCGCACCGGTGCGCCCGCCGCACGATGCCGAATTGTCGGCCGACCTCGCCGAGCTGCGGATGCTGCGCGCCGACCTCGCGGGGTCGGACTGGACGACGGATGCCCGGGTGCGCGAGCTGCGGGATCGAGTACGTGACCGCCAGTGGTCGTCGACCGGCGTCGGCGAGAGCCACGAACGCCTGGGTCTCTCCGAGACCCGAGCGCGACTCGACGAGGACACAGCGATCCTCGCCTACGTCTTCACGCGCGAGGAGCTGCTGTGCGTCGTCGTGACGACATCCGGCTCGTCGATCGTCGAGCTGGCGCTGCCGCGCATCGAGGCCGCGCTCGACGGACTCCGCGCCGACCTCGACGTGGCGGCTCTGACCCACGGCGGGCCGATGGCGCACGTCGTGGCGCGTTCGCTCGACGACAGACTGCGACGACTCGACCAGGCCCTCCTGGCACCGGCGCGCGCGGCGTCGGGAGGAGCGGCACGTCTGGCCCTGACGGTGCCCGGCATCCTGGGCGGCATCCCGTGGGCGATGCTCCCGGGAATGCGCGGAACTCCGTTCACCATCGCGACGTCGGTGTCTCGCCTGCTCGGCGGCTCCGATCGCCGCCCGCCACAGGCCTCCCGGGCAGGTTTCGCGACCGGCCCCCGCGTCGCGCGCGCCGAAGAGGAGGTGCGCCGGGCCGCCGCAGCGTGGGCAGGCGCCAGGATGCTGACCGGCGACAGCGCGCGGGTCAGTGCCGTCACCGAGCTCGCCGAGCAGGTCGACGTGCTGCACATCGCCGCCCACGGTCGTCATGCGGTCGACAACCCGCTGTTCTCAGGGTTCGAACTCGTCGACGGCACCCTGTTCGGGTACGACGTCGACCTGATCTTGCGCCCGCCCGAGACCGTCGTGCTCTCGGCGTGCGAACTCGGCCGCTCGTCGGTGCGGTGGGGCGAGGAGGCGCTGGGCATGACGCGCGTCTGGCTGCACGCCGGCACCGGCTGCGTCATCGCCGCCCCTGTCGTGGTCGCCGACGACGTCGCCTGCGAGCTGCTCGGGGCCGTGCACTCCGAGCTGGCCACCGGTGCCAGCCCCGCGGACGCGCTGGCCGCGGCATCCGAATCCACAGGCCTCAGCGCGCCTTTCCAGTGCCACGGAAGCGGACTCTGAAACTTTTCTCCAGTCGATGTATCAGAACATCGGTGACCCGCTCCTTATCTCCAGAAGGTGCCAGCGAAGGGCTTCGGAAACGAAGCGCGAGGGAGGCGCAGTCGAACTGGGGAAACCCTCGTGCACTGGGGAGTGTGAGGGGACGACAGGACACCATCTACTCCGGGGATGTCGCGAGAGGGGTCGCGGCATCCCCACCAGGAGTCCCGCACCGTGTTGCTTGTGAGAGTCAAGGACTGATCGGCAGGTCAGGCCGTCATGACCTCGTACCCCGCGTCGCGGAACGCGGCAAGCGAGGCGTCGTCGGAACCGTCGTCGGTCAGGAGAACGGGGAACAGCTCCGGGCCGCCGACGGCCGCGAACGCCACGGTGCCGATCTTGCTGCTGTCGGTGACGACCACGGCTCGGCGGGCGCGCTCGGCCATCATGCGGTTCACCGCGGCTTCGCGTTCGTCCTGCGTGGTGGCGCCGGCCGCGGCATCCATCCCGTTGACCCCGATGAAGGCGATGTCGAGTCGCACTCCGCGCAGCAGCTGCTCGACGAACGGACCCACCAGCTCGTAGCTGCGCGAGTGGATCACCCCGCCGGTCACGACGACCTTGATGTCGGGTCTGGTGGCGAGCTGGGCGGCGATGTTCACGGCGTTGGTGACGACCGTGATGCCCGGGCCTGCGGCGAGATCGTCCCGAGCGGCGAGCGCTGCGGCGATGGCGGTGGTCGTGGTTCCGCCCGAGAGCCCGACGACCATGCCCGGCGCCACGAGGGCGGCGGCGGCCTGGGCGATGCTCTCCTTCTGCTGCGAGCGCTGGTGGCTCTTATAGCGGATCGGCAGCTCGTAGGCGACCGAGTGGGCGACCGCCCCGCCGTGGGTGCGTGTGAGCAGACGCTGCTCGGCGAGCGAGTCGAGATCACGGCGCGTGGTGGCGGCCGAGGCTCCGAAGCGCTCGACGAGTTCGTCGACGTTCACCTCGCCGTCCGCGGCCAGCAGGTCGAGGATCGCGTTCAGTCGGGCGGCGCGCTTCATGTCACCATCCTGCCCGGCATCGCGTGACTCACCCCGCCACCTCGGTGGACTCGAGGGCGAACAGGCGCAGCATCCGCGCCGCCTCCCCGGCGAGCGCATCGCGCGCAGGGGTGAGGTACTTGCGCGAGTCGACGAGCCTCTCATCGGTGTCGAGGGTCGCGCGGATCGCGCGGGTGAAGAACCCGTTCAGGTGCGTCGAGACGTTGATCTTCGTCATGCCCGCGCGCACGGCGTCAGCGATCACGGCGTCCGAGACTCCCGATGATCCGTGCAGCACCAGGGAAACGGGGAGGGCTTCGCGCAGGCGTGCGATGAGAGCGAGGTCGAGGGATGCCGTGCGGTCCGTCATGGCGTGCGACGACCCCACGGCGACGGCGAGCGCGTCGACGCCGGTCGCTGCGACGAACGCGCGGGCCTCGTCGGGGTCGGTGCGCACACCGGGGGCGTGGGCGCCGTCCTTGCCGCCGACCTCGCCCAGCTCGCCCTCGACGTAGACGCCTGCCGCGTGCGCCCGCTCGGCGACGGCAGCGGTCAGCGCCACGTTCTCGTCGTACGGCAGCGCACCGCCGTCGAACATGACCGAGCCGAAGCCCAGCGCGATGGCCTCGTCGACGAGCTCGGGGCGCTCGGCGTGATCCAGGTGCACCGCGACCGGGGTCTGCGCGCGCCGCGCGACGGCGAGCGTCGCCAGAGCGATCGGCTCGAGGCCGCCGTGGTAGTCGGCGCAGTTCTGCGAGATCTGCAGGATCACCGGCAGTCCGGCGTCGGCAGAGGCACGCACGAGCCCCTCGGCGGTCTCGAGGTGGATCACGTTGAAGGCGCCGATGCCGGTGCCGCGGGCTGCGGCATCCGTCACGAGCTCTCGGGCGGAGACCAGGGTCACAGAGGGTCCTCTCGAACGGGGGAATCGTAGGGGGTGACGACGAGGCGCTCCTCGAGCGCCGCCCAGTCGTCGGAGATCTCGCCGGCGAGCGGCATGAGCACAGCGGCGGCCGACCACGCGGTGGCGCGTCGCAGAACGGTCTCGGGATCACGGACGCCGTCGGCATAGAGCACCGCGCACGCGGCCACTCCCGCGTCGCCCGCACCGGTCGGGTTGCCGGCCAGCGGGGCATCGAGGCGCGCATGCAGCACGTCGGAGGCCGTGACGGCGAGCATGCCCTCGGCGCCGAGCGACAGCAGCACGAGGTCGACGCCGCGCTCGATCAGCGAACGCGCGCCGTCGACCGGGTCGGTGATGCCGGTAGCCTCGACGAGCTCGGCCGCGTTGGGCTTGAGGACGGATGCTCCGGCATCCGCCGCGTGCAGGAGAGCCGGACCCGAGGTGTCGACGATCACGGGCACACCGGCGTCCCGCGCCGTGCCGATCAGCAGCGGAAGCAGCGTCTCAGGAGCACCGGGCGGCAGGCTGCCCGAGATCACGAGCACGCGCGCGCCGGGAAGCGCATCGACGACCTCGCCCAGCATCGCAGCCCACTCGGGGTCGGAGGGGTTCACGCCCCGCTCGTTCACGATCGTCGTGTCGCCGAGGGTCTCGTCGACCAGCGCGATGCTCTGCCGTGTCGCTCCGACCACGGGGACCAGGCGATGGGGCACGCCGCTGGCCCCGAGCTCTGCGGCGAGCTCGACACCGCTGCGACCGCCTGCCGTCGACACGGCGAGCACCGAGGCGCCCTGCGCGTGGGCGACCCGGGCGACGTTCAGGCCTTTGCCGCCGGCACGCACCGCACCGGCATCCGCTCGGTGGGTCTCGCCGAGGGTCAGTCGCTCGACGTGCCAGGTGAGGTCGAGCGCGGGGTTCGGGGTGACGGTGAGGATCATGCCAGCTCCCTCGCGCGCAGCGCCGCGCCCAGGATGCCGGCATTGCCCGACAGCTCCGCCGGCACGAGCTCAGGAAGGCGATGGAAGCTCAGACGCTCCGCCAGTCGTGCCCGCAGCTCGTCGAAGAGCGCTCCCCCGGCGCGGGAGAGTCCACCACCGATCACGATCGCCTCGGGGGCGATGACGGCGGTGAGCTGCGCGAGGGACAGGGCGAGGGCGTCGAGCGCCGAGTTCCAGATCTCGGAGGCGACGCGGTCGCCGGCCGCCGCGCGGGCGATCACGTCCTTCGCGCCGTCGGGGCTGATTCCGGTCGCCTCGCGATAGCGGCGAGCGATGGCGCCGGCAGACGCGACGACCTCGAGGCACCCGCGCGCACCGCACGCGCACACCGGTCCGTCGGCGATCGGCGAGTGGCCGATCTCGCCCGCGTAGCCGCCGGCGGTGTACGGCTCGCCGCCCACCAACAGGGCACCCGCGATGCCCGTGCCGATGACCAGCACGACGGAGTTCGAGTAGGCGCGGGCGCCGCCGAGGCGGTGCTCGGCCCAGCTCGCCGCCCGCACGTCGTGATCGAACGCGACGGGCAGACCGAGCTTCTCCGACGCGAGGTCGCGCAGCGGCGAGTTCCGCCAGCCGAGATTGCTCGCGAAGACGCCGAGGCCGGCCTCCGCGTCGACGATCCCCGGCACCACGAGTCCTGCCGCCAGCGGCACGACATCGGGGTGGTCGGCCCGAAGTTCGGCGGCGAGCACGCCCAGGCGCTCGATCAGCACCTCCGTGCGGTCCCCCTCGGCGACGGGGGTCGGCGTGCGGCGGAGGCCGAGACCCGTGCCGTCGGCATCGAACAGCGCCGACTTGATGTCGGTGCCGCCCACGTCGAACGCCAGCACCGGCGCGCCGTGACCGAGCGGGCGCGCGGCGGCGAGCCGCTCGCCCGACGCGTCGCTCACGACGTCGGCGATGCTCGCGGCATCCTCAGTGCTGGTCATCGATCGCTCCGCTGATGGGTCGGGTCATGCATCCAGGATGACGGATCGCGTGAGGTTGCGCGGCTGGTCGGGGTCGAGCCCGCGGGCGACGGCCCTGTCGAGGGCGACGCGGTGCAGGCGCACGAGGTCGGCGAGCGGGTCGACCGGATGCTGCACGAAGCGGGCTCCGGTGGCCTCGACCTGCGCGGCCAGGCCTTCGGGCGCCTCGCCGAACTGCCAGGTGACGCGGCCGGGGGCGGCGATCGCGATCGGACCGTGGCGGTACTCCATCGACGGGTACGACTCGGTCCACGACTGCGACGACTCGCGCATCTTCAGCGCGGCCTCGTGCGCGAGGCCGACCGTCCACCCACGGCCGAGGAACGAGTACTGCTCGGCGTCGCGGAGCTCGTCGTCGTAGTCCGCCGTGAGCACGACGGCCGCATCCGCGATCGCGCCGGAGAGATCCTCACCGAGCGAGGCACGGAAGAGGGCCAGGGCCGTGGTCGCGAAGCGGGTCTGCACGACCGACTTCTCATCGGCGAAGGGCAGCAGCACGGCGTCGTCGACGAGCGAGACGAGCGGCGATGTCTCGTCGCCGATCACGCCGATCGTGGGCACGCGGCCCTTGATGCGCTCGACCAGCTCGAGCACCTCGGTCGTCGTGCCCGAACGCGTCAGTGCGACGACCGCGTCGTAGCCGCGGTCGACGAACGACTCGGATGCGGCGAACGCATCGGTCTCGCCCTGGCCCGCGGTCTCGCGGAGGAACGCGTAGGACTGCGCCATGAACCACGAGGTTCCGCAGCCGACGACGGCGATGCGGGCTCCGGATGCCGGGAGCAGCGCCTGCGCGTCGCGGAGATCCGCCGCGCGGGCCCAGGTCTCAGGCTGCGAATTCAGTTCTTCGCGCATGTGTGCGCCGGGCAGAAGTTCGGTCATGTCGGGCCCTCCGGACCAGATGTTGCAAGTTTGTGATTGTTTAGCGGCTTATTCGATCATAGTATGTCGAGATTAGGAATCGTTGCAAGGTTCCTCTTGATTTGTTTATTCTCCTGACAAATAATCGAACAAGTTCCACCGCCCCTCCGGAGATCCGGTCCATGGAGGGTTCCTCGAGCCGACCCGGCTTGAACCGATCGTCCCGCCACCGGGGGAGGCGATCACACGCATCGTCGCGTGCTGTGCTTGCGACTGTGCACCACCTACACAGTGAGGAATGCAATACACATGAAGAAGTCACTGCGATTCGGTGCTGTCGCTCTTGCGGCCACCGCCACGCTCACGCTCGCTTCGTGCGGGTTCGGCGGCTCGACAGGAGGCGGCGGAGACGCCGAGGGCGAGACGACGCTCAACCTTCTGGTCCCCAGCTACTCCGACGCCACCAAGGGCCTGTGGGAAGACGTGATCGAGGGTTTCGAGAAGGAGAACCCTGACATCACGGTCGACCTCGAGGTGCAGTCATGGGACAACCTCGAGAAGGTCGTCTCCACCAAGATCCAGGCCGGCGAGGCTCCCGACATCTACAACGGCGGTCCGTTCGCCGGATTCGTCGGCGACGAACTGCTCTACCCGGTCGAAGACGTCGTCTCGGAGGAGACCTACTCCGACTTCCAGGACGCGTTCCTCGCGAACGCCGAGGTCGACGGCACGGCCTACGCCCTGCCGCTGATCGCATCGGCCCGTGCGCTGTTCGTCAACAACGCGCTGCTCGAGCAGGCCGGCGTCGAGGCTCCGACGACCTGGGACGAGCTGCTCGACGCTGCGACCAAGGTGTCGGCACTCGGTGGCGGCGTGGCCGGCTACGGCATGCCCCTCGGCTCCGAAGAGGCTCAGGCCGAAGCGGCCGTGTGGCTGTGGGGCGGCGGCGGATCGTTCGGCGACGCGTCCGAGATCACGATCGACACCCCCGAGAACCTCGAAGGTGCCGAGCAGATCAAGAAGATGATCGACGCCGGTGCGACGCAGGCCGACCCCGGCTCGACGCAGCGCTCGCCCCTGATGGACATCTTCATCCAGGGCAAGATCGGCATGCAGGTCGGCCTGCCGCCGACGGTCGGCCAGATCGAAGAGGGCAACCCCGAGCTCGACTACTCGATCGTCCCGATCCCGACGAAGGACGGTTCGCCCTTCACCCTCGGCGTCATGGACCAGCTGATGGCCTTCCAGAACGACGGCGACAAGCAGGAGGCGATCACCGCCTTCTTCGACTACTACTACTCGGCAGACGTGTACGTGCCGTGGGTGCAGGCAGAGGGCTTCCTGCCCGTCACCAAGTCCGGTGCCGAGCAGCTCGCCGGTGAGGAGGCGCTCGCGCCGTTCCTCGAGGTACTGCCCGACGCGCAGTTCTACCCGTCGACGAACGAGAAGTGGTCGGCCACCGACGGCGCCTTCAAGTCGCTGTTCGGCCAGCTGCAGTCGAAGCCGGCCCAGGACGTCCTGGCCGAGATCCAGGCACAGGTCGACGCGGGCTGAGCCCCGCAGACGGAGAGGTTCGGGTATCCCATGAGCCAGACGAAAGAATCCTCGAACCTCGCGGGGGCGGCCACCGGCCGCCCCCGCACCCCGGGCCGCCGATCGGGCGCCGCCCGCGGCAAGCCGGGAGGGAAGGACCTGCTCCAGGCGCTGCCCTGGATCGCGCCCGCCCTGCTCCTCATCATCGGCGTGGTCCTGTTCCCCGCCGGGGTGATGTTCTTCAACTCCACCCGTGACATCTCGCTGTCGGGCCTCGACAAGGGCTCGGTCGGCTTCGACAACTTCGTGACCGTGTTCACGTTCGCCGAGTTCTGGCCGATCATGTTCCGCACGATCATCTGGGTCGTCGCGGTGGTGACCTTCACCGTGATGATCTCGCTCGGGCTCGCGCAGATCCTCAACAAGGCCTTCCCCGGTCGCCAGATCGTCCGCATGGCCGTGATCGTGCCGTGGGCGGCATCCGTCGTGATGACGACGATGGTCTTCTACTACAGCCTCGAGCCGTACTTCGGCGTCTTCAACAAGTTCCTCTACGACATCGGGCTCGCAGACGACGCGGTCGGCTACGGCTGGACCAAGAACCCGGCCACCGCCTTCGCCTGGTCGATCGTGATCGCGATCTTCGTCTCGCTGCCGTTCACGACCTACACGATCCTCGCGGGCCTCCAGACGGTTCCGGCCGACACCCTCGAAGCCGCGAAGATGGACGGCGCCGGCGCGACCCGCACCTACTGGACGGTCGTCGTTCCCCAGCTGCGCAGCGCCCTGGCCGTCGCGATCCTCATCAACATCATCAACGTCTTCAACTCGCTGCCGATCCTCAAGGTGATGACCGGGTCGATCCCCGGATACGGCGCCGACACGATCATGACGATGATCTTCAAGTACATCGAGCTGCAGAAGAAGGTCGACGTCGCGAGCGCACTGTCGGTCGTCGCCTTCCTCATCGTGATCGTGATCGTCGCGATCTACGTCAAGGCCGTCAAGCCCATGAAGGAGGTCTGATCATGACCCTGACCGAGACCGCCCTCGTCACCACCGCGGGCGATGACGCCGCCCCTCGCATCCCCGGACGCAAGCGCCGCTACACCGAGGACCAGGTCACGCTGCCCCGCGTCATCCTGCGCATGGCCGCCGGCATCCTGGTGCTCGCGATCTTCGTGCTGCCGTACCTGATCATGTTCTTCGGCTCCGTGAAGACGAAGTCGCAGATCCGCTCGGTCGACCCGACGTACCTGCCGATCGAGTGGCACTGGGAGAACTACATCTCGATGTGGTCGACCCCCGAGACGCCGCTGCCCTACAACCTCATCTCGACGATCATCATCGCCGTGTTCGCGACGCTGCTCGTGCTGCTGGTCTCGCTGCCCGCGGCCTACTACACCGCCCGCTTCAAGTTCCCCGGGCGCATGGTCTTCCTGTTCCTGGTGATCGTGACGCAGATGCTGCAGCCGGCCGTGCTCACCTCTGGCCTGTTCCGCCAGTTCACGGTGCTCGGACTCAGCGACACGTGGGCGGCGATGATCTTCATCAACGCCGCGTTCAACCTGTCGTTCGCGGTGTGGATCATGCACTCGTTCTTCGCGGGCATCCCGAAGGAGATCGACGAGGCCGCCCAGATCGACGGCGCGGGGCGCTTCACCGTGCTGTTCAAGATCAACCTGCCGCTCGTCTGGCCGGGCATCGTGACGGCCATCGTCTTCACGTTCGTCGCCTGCTGGAACGAGTTCGCCGCATCGCTCGTCATCCTCTCGACCGACAAGAACCAGCCGCTCTCGGTCGCATTGACCAAGTTCGTCGGTCAGTACGAGACGAGCTGGCAGTACGTGTTCGGCGTCTCGATCGTCGCGATCCTGCCCGTCGTCATCCTGTTCATGCTCATCGAGAAGCGCCTCGTCGGCGGCCTGACCGCCGGCAGCGTCAAGTAGACCTCGGGCCCGTCGCGGGGCGTCCGGTTCGCAGTTCGTGCCGCCGGGCGCACCCGCGAGCGGCACGAACTGCGACGGGAACCTCGACTCTGACGCCTACCGCGCAGGCAGCTCGACCCCGGTCGCGTCAGCGAGGGCCGCGAGGAGCCGCTCCTGGAAGGATGTGTCGTCGACGGCCGGGTGGGGTGTGCGCCGCTCGCCGTGGTGCCAGTATCCGCCGGTGACGTCGAGACGCGGCTCGGTCGCGAGGCGCTCCTGCGTCTCATGCCCGAGATCGAAGTCGTCGGGGGCGCCAGCACCGCCCATCTTCGTCGGCACCCATCCAGGATCGACCGAGTCGGCCGCGACGCGAGGCGCCCACCGTCGGGCGACCGCCGCCGACAGAGCCGTGACGAACAGCTTGCTGTCGGAGTAGCCGGCCGTCGTCCGCGAGCCGTCCCAGTCGAGCTCCGTGAGATCGGTCGAGCCGCCGCGATGCATCCCGCTGCTGAGGTAGACGTGACGTGTGGGCGTGCGCAGCAGCGCGGTGAGCAGGTAGGGACTGACCACGTTGACGGGCAGGATGCCGGACCCCGAGATGACACCGGCGTTGTGGATGACCGCGTCGACCTCCGCTCCCCCGTTCAGCTCGTCGGCGACATCCCTGACGGCGCGGCGATCCGTGAGGTCGGCGATGACGAGATCGGCACCGCGATCCGTCAGCGATGAGACGGCGGCTGCTCGATCCGCGCTGCGCGCATGGACGATCACCCGATGGCCCTGGTCGAGAAGTGCGGCGGCCGTCGCGCGGCCGAGACCGTCCGTGGAGCCCGTGACGAGGATGCGTGTCATGACCCCATCCTCTCGCGATGCTCAGCATCCTCTCCACCGACAGGAGCCGACCGCTCCCGGTACTCTGGCACGGTCGACTCCGCCATCCGGCGCGGTGAGACGGGGGGATCACATGACCTGGCAGGATGCGGGGCGCGTCGAGAGGCGGCCGACGGAAGACGCTCACCCCGGGTGGGGGTGGGGCGTGGTGCTGGTGCCCGTGGCCGTCGGACTCGCGGCTCTCGGGCTGTTCTTCATCCGTGAGCTCGACCCCGGGATGGGCACCGTGATCGGCGTCGCGCTCATCGCCTGGGCCGTGTCTCTCGCGATGCCGTTCTTCGTCATCGCCTGGTATGCCGTGCAGGCTGCGTGGAAGGCATCACGCGAAGAGCGCGGGCAGACGTTCGCCGCACCGTCGCACGCGCTGCGGCGCATCGGGTTCGGCATGCGCTGGAGCTTCCGCGCACGCGGCACGCTCTTCAATCCCGCGTCGTACGACGGACCCGACCTGCCGATGCTCGTCGTGGGCAAGGTGGTGCACATCCTCGCGATCGTCGTCCTGGTGATCGCCGGGCTCGTCGCCGCTCTCGTCGGGATCGCCTCGCGCTGAGCGGGATCCCGCACCCTCCGATGCGTCGTTGCCGATCCGCGAATCAGGATGCCGGAACGGATGCCGCGCGCAGCTGCGCGGGACTCCAGCGGACCCCGAGCGCGCTCGACAGCGCCACCTGTGCGACCCCCGTCGAGATCGACGCGTCGGCATCCGCGAAACGCACCGGAACGTTCGCGGTGCCCGTCGCCGTGTAGTCGATCTCCGCCTGCACGAGGCCGAGGAACGGGTCTCCGAGCGCGCGCGCCGGCCCCCCGATCACGACCTCGGCCGCGTCGAGCACTGCGGCGATGAGCTTGATGGTGCGCGCGAGTGCGCGTGCGCCCTCAGCCAGCTTCTCCTCATCGGCAGACGCGGCCAGCGCGGTGATCGCCTCGTCATCCATGGCGTCATCGAAGTCATCGCCCAGCATCGCCGTCATCGACGACGCCGATTCCAGGCATCCCTGGCGTCCGCAGCGACACGCGCGCGCATCCTCGCCGAACTGCACCTGGACGTGACCGATCTCGCCCGCGCGATCGCGTGGGCCCGGTGCGAGTTCGCCGTCGAGAGTCACCGCCACACCGATCCCGGTGCCGATGTGGATGAACAGCCGGTATCCGGACGACTCATCCTCTCGGGCCGCTTCGGCGATCGCCTCGGCATCCACGTCGTTCACGAGAAGGACGGGAACCGAGAGCAGGCGCTCGAAGCGCTCGGCGAGCGGCACGTCGGTCCATCCGAGCTGCACGCTCTCGAACACGCGGCGGCCGTCTGTCGTTCCGGGAAGCTGCACGCCCGCGACGAGCAGCCGTCCGGCGTATTCGGCGGCGATCTCCGTCAGCGCAGCGTCGAGCATTCGCACCCGTGATTCATCGGAGAACGCGACTCGCCGCGTCTCGACCTCGGTGCCGTCGAGCGCGACCAGAGCGATGCGCGCATCGGTCGGTCGGATCACGAGCACCAGGATGACGTGATGCTCGGCCTCGATGCTCAGCGTGGTCGCGCGTTTGCCGCCCGTGCTGGCGGCCTGCTCGCCGTCGACGACCAGCTGCAGCTCGATGAGCTCGGCGACCAGCGACGAGGCCGTCGCCGCGGTCAGGCCGGTGGCTCGGGCGATCCCCGCCCGGGTCTCGGAGCCCGGGTTGCGGAAGACCAGCTGCAGCGCACGGCGCAGGTTCGCGCGGCGGACCGAGGCCTGGGTGTCGAGTGCGTCATCGCCGTTCAGCATGGTGCCGGTCCCGGTGCAGGAATCAGTTGACAGACCTGGTGGTTCTGCGTACCCTCGGTCATAGTTTATTCAATAAACTTAGTTCGGTCCCCGGGCGAGTGAGTGCTGCACACACTGTCACTCGCTCGGAAGGCCGGATCATCGTCCTTCGGCGGCTTCGGTGTGATGGCGGATCACTTCGGCCACGACGAAGTTGAACCACTTCTCGGCGAACTCCGGATCGAGATGCGCCTGCTCGGCGAGTGCCTTGAGCCGCGCGACCTGCTGCTCCTCGCGACCCGGATCGGATGCCGGCATCTCGTGCTCGGCTTTGAGCTGACCGACCTGCTGCGTGGCGCGGAAGCGCTCGGCGAGCATGAAGATGAGTGCGGCGTCGATGTTGTCGATGCTCGAACGCAGTCGGAGGAGTTCAGCTCGGGGGTCTTCGGCGGCGGTCATGCCCCCTACTCTACGGAAACACGCGGCAGAACGACCCCACCCTGAAGGGGGGATGCCTCCCGGATGGACCCGCGCTCGGCCGCTATCGTGAGCACATGAGCCGAGAAGAGCAGGACCCGTCGAAGAGCGCGTCTGCTGCCGCATCCGAACCCTCCTCGGCACCCGACGTCGCAGCGTCGATCACCGAAGCATCCGCCGGCACCCCGGGGTCCGCGAGCTCCCCCGCGGGAGACACCGCCGTTCCGGCGATCTCCCCCCACACCCCGAAGACGTCGCCGGCAGTTCATCACGGGGTCGTCGAGCCGATGACTCCGAGCCGCTCGTTCTGGACGCGCATCGACCGGCCTTTCGTGTTCGGATTCCTGGTGACGATCGGCGGCCTCGCCGCCATCGTGCTCGGTTTGGCCGTCGCGAACCTGTCGACCGTGCTCATCTACATCGCCCTGGCACTGTTCGCCGCCCTCGGCCTCGACCCCACCGTGCGCTTCCTCGAGCGGCGCGGGCTGTCTCGCGCCATCTCGGTGGTCGTCGCGATCCTCGGGCTCGTGATCGTGGCAGGTCTCGTCGTGTGGATGGTGCTGCCGGTCGTGATCGACCAGGTCGCGAGCTTCGTGCGGTCGGTGCCGGGGATGATCCAGGAGTTCACCCGCAGCGACATCTACGCGACGCTCGACGCCCAGTTCGGCGACCAGTTCCAGGACCTCGTCGCCGATGTGCAGAGGTTCCTCACCGACCCGGGAAACATCGCCGCGATCGGCGGAGGAGCGCTGCAGGTCGGCGCCTCGATCGCCAACGCCATCTCGGGCATCATTGTGGTGCTCGTGCTCACGCTCTACTTCGTCGCGACGCTGCCGTCGATCAAGTCGGGGATGCTCCGCCTCGCTCCCGCACGTGACCGCGCGCGCGCAAGCGACATCACCGAGCAGATCACCGATTCCGTGGGCGCCTACGTGATGGGAATGGTCGTGCTCGCGTTCTGCAACGCCGTGCTCACGTTCCTGCTGTACGTGTTCCTCGGGCTGCCGTTCCCACCGCTGATGGCGACGGTCGCCTTCTGCATCACCCTGATCCCGCTCGTGGGCTCTGTGATCTTCTGGATCATCGGCACCGGCATCGCGCTGTTCAGCGACCCGATCGCGGCACTCGTCTTCGCTCTCATCTACGTCGTGTACATGCAGATCGAGGCCTACGTCATCACCCCGCGCGTCATGAACAAGGCCGTCGCCGTTCCGGGTGCCCTCGTCGTGATCGGCGCCCTCGCCGGCGGCACGCTGCTCGGCCTGCTCGGCGCTCTCGTGGCGGTGCCGGTCGCGGCATCCATCCTCATCGTGATCAAACAGGTGCTGATACCCCGGCAGGACGCCAGGGTCTAGGCAGTCCCTGGACGCAGAAGTGCCCGGCCCCCTGAAGGGCCGGGCACTTCTGTGAGGACGACTCAGGTCAGACGAGGTCGTTGTCAGCGAGCCACTTCTTCGCGATGTCCGCGGAGGACTGCTCCTCGACCGTGCTGAGCACGTTGAGGGCGACGAGCTCCTCGCCGGTCAGCTTGGCGCTGATGGCGTTGAGGACATCGGAGACGTCGTCGGCGATGTCGCTCGAGACGATCGGCACGACGTTCGACGAGATGATCAGGTTCTCAGGGTCTTCGAGAGCGACGATCTCCTCGGTCTCGAAAGCCGGGTCGGCGGTGTAGATGTCGGCGACCTGGATCTGGCCGGCGAGCAGCGACTCGAGCGTGGTCGGGCCGGTGGCCGAGAACGTCAGGTCGACGCCGTAGACCTCTTTGGCCTTGGCCGGGCTGTACGGACGCTGCTCGAACTCCGGAGCCGCACCGATCGTGACCTCGGAGGTCACCTTCGAGAGGTCGCCGATCGTCTTCAGGTCGTTCTCCTCGGCGAAGCTCTTCAGCACCGTGTAGGAGTCCTGATCGGTCGCCTCGGCGAAGTCGAGAGCGGTCAGGCTCTCGGGAAGGGCCTCCTGCAGCGCCGCGTAGACGTCGTCAGGGCTCGTGACGTCGACCTCGTCATCCGAGATGTACTCGAGCAGGCTGCCCGTGTACTCGGGGAAGACGTCGATGTCGCCCGACTCGACATCCGGCATGTACGCGTCACGCTGGCCGATGCTGAGCTGCTTCTCGACGTCGAAGCCGGCGGCCTCGAGCGCCTGGGCGTAGATCTCGGCGATGATCTCGTTGGAGTAGTACGCCTGCGAGCCGACGACGATCGTGTCGCCGCTGCCCGAGCTCTCACCGGAGTCGGACGGCTCGTCGAGCGGGTTGCTCGACGAGCAGGCGGACAGGGCGAGTGCAGCCGCGGCGACAAGACCGACGGCGAAGACAGAGCGCTTGCCTCGTGCTGTGAACATGGACTTCCTCTTTTCTGGAACTGCTGTGGGGGACTGCTGCTGTGTGGGACTGCTGCTATGTGGAACTGCGCGGTAGGGACGGAGGAGCCGGTGCGCGATCAGGCCGTGGCCGGAGCCGCGGCGGGAGCGAGGTCGCGCGACCGGCGACGGGTGGGACGGCCGGCACGGAGCCCCGCCGGCACCGCGGCGTGCTGGGCTGCGGCGAGGATCAGGTCGACGAGCAGCGCCAGCGTGGCCACGAGGATCGCCCCGGCCAGGACCTGATCGAACTTCTGCAGGGGAATGCCCTGGATGATCGGCCAGCCGAGGCCGCCGAGATTCACGTAGGCGGCGATCGTGACGGTCGCGATGACCTGAAGCAGGGCCGAGCGGAGGCCGCCGACGAGCAGAGGCAGTCCGAGCGGCACCTCGACCTTCCAGAAGATCTGCCAGCCGGTCATGCCCATCGCCTTGGCCGAATCGATCACGCGGCGGTCGATCGCCTCGAGCCCCGTATACGCGCCGGCGAGCAGCGAGGGGATCGCGAGCAGAACGAAGGTGATGATGGCCGCCTGCGGCACACGCAGCACGCCGAGCAGGAGGACGAGCAGGATCATCAGGCCGAACGCGGGAATCGCTCGCGCCGCGCCGGAGATCGCGACCGCGACCTCGCGCCCCTTGCCCGTGTGGCCGATCAGCCAGCCGATCGGCACCGCGATCACCGCGGCGATCAGCACCGAGATCACCGTCAGGGCGAGATGCTCGGCCAGCAGCTTGGGCAGCGCGTAGTTTCCCGTCCACTGCTCGGGAGCGAGCATCCAGGCGAAGGCCTCGGCGAAGAGATTCATGCCGGGGCTCCCAGCGCGATCGGCCGAGGCGCGACCTTCTTCGAGGCGGCGCGCGTCCACGGCATCAGCGCGCGACCGATCAGCAGCAGGATCAGATCGATCACGAGGGCGATGATGACCACGGCGACGACGCCCGCGAACACCTCGGCGATGATGCGCCGGTCGAGGCCGTTCGTGAACAGGTAGCCGAGGTTGGTCACGCCGATCAGGATGCCGACCGTGGCGAGCGAGATGGTGCTGACGGCCGTCACGCGGAGTCCGGCGAGGATCACCGGACCGGCGAGCGGGAACTCCACCGCCCAGAATCTGCGGAAGGCGGCGAAGCCCGTCGCCGTCGCCGCCTGGCGCACATCGTCATCGACCGAATCGAGACCGTCGGAGACCGCGCGCACCAGGATCGCGATCGCATAGATCGTGAGCGCGATGACGAGATTCGACTCGCTCCGGGCCGAATACCCGGCGACCGAGGGCAGCAGGATGAGCAGCGCGAGCGACGGGATCGTGTAGAGCAGACCGGTGAGCACGATGATCGGGCCGCGCACCAGGCGGAAACGCCACGCGACCCAGCCGAGCGGGAGCGACAGCACGAAACCGAGCACGATCGGGATGATGCTCTGACGCAGATGCACCAGAGTCAGATCGAGGATCAACCCGAGGTTGTCGGTGACCCAGTTCACGCGCCCTCGCCCTGCACAGCGCCGAGAGCGGCGGCATCCGGCCCCGCCAGGGGACCGTCGGACGTCTCGGCCGCCGCGACGATCGCGCCCTGCGTGCGCCCCTCGGAGTCGACCACGACGGTGCCGTGCGGGGTCTCTTTGAGGTGCAGGGCCCGACGCCCACGGTCGGCTCCGATGAACGAGGCGACGAAGTCGTCTGCCGGGTTCTCGATGATCTCGCTCGGGCTGCCCACCTGCACGATGCGCGCGCCCTTGTCGAGGATCACGACCTGATCGCCGAGCAGGAAGGCTTCGTCGATGTCGTGGGTGACGAACACGACGGTCTTGTCGAGCTCGTGCTGCAACCGCAGCGTCTCCTGCTGCAGGTCGGCGCGCACGATCGGGTCGACGGCGCCGAAGGGCTCGTCCATCAGCAGGATGTTCGGATCCGCCGCAAGACCGCGGGCCACACCCACACGCTGCTGCTGACCGCCCGAGAGCTGACTGGGATACCGGTCGGCGAGTGACTGGTCGAGCCCCACCGTCTTGAGCAGCTCACGCGCGCGCTCGTGCGCCGGCCCCTTCTTCACGCCGGTCAGACGCAGCACGGTGGCGACGTTGTCGATCACCGTGAAGTGCGGCATCAGGCCGGAGTTCTGCATGACGTAGCCGATGCGGCGGCGCAGGGCGACGGGGTCGCCGCCGAGCACGCTCTCGCCGTCGATCTCGACCTCGCCCGAGGTCGGCTCGACCATGCGATTGATCATGCGCAGCAGAGTCGTCTTGCCGCATCCTGAGGATCCGACGAACACCGTCGTCTTGCGGGACGGCAGCACCAGGCTGAAGTCCTTCACGGCGGTCGTGCCATCGGGGAACTGCTTGGTGACGTTGCGGAACTCGATCACGATTTACTACTCTCCGGTCGATCGATCGACGAGGCGCGCATCAGCGCCTCGACTGCGGCATACAGAGGTCATGCAGAGACCTCGACCCGCGGGTCGAAGGCGACGAAGCCCGAGAAGTCCTTGCCCACACGGTCGAAGGCGCTCGGATACGGCGTCGGATACGACCAGGCGTAGTCGGTGTGCAGCTCGCCACCGGCCTGGACGGAGAAGTACTGGGCGGCGCCCTTCCACGGGCATGTGTACGGAGTGGGGCTCTCGACGAGCACGCCCTCCGTGATGGATGCCGGCGGGAAATACCAGTTTCCCTCGATGCGCGCGAGATCGCTCTCGTCGGCTTCGGCGATGAGGGTTCCTGCGAGTACAGCCTTCATGGTCCTGCCTCCTCGGATGTGTGTTCGAGCGTATAAGAGGTGTGCGACATTCGGCCGGGGGTTGTGCCGGAGGTCGTCAATGTGGGAAACAATCCTGCTCCGGGCGCGCCGATCGCGCCAGTCTCTCGTCGGTTGTTCGGAGCGGATGCCGAAACGGATGGGCCGCGCGGCGTCCGTCGTCGGCATCCGTCCGATGCGCTCAGGCCGAGTCCCTCCCATAGGACTCGAGCAGCCGCAGCCAGATCTCGCTGATCGTCGGGTACGCCGGAACGGCGTGCCACAGGCGGGCGATCGGCACCTCGCCGACGATCGCGACCGTGGCCGTCTGCACGAGCTCGGCGACCTCGGGGCCGACGAAGGTCGCTCCGATGATCACGTCGCGCTCCTTGTCGATCACGAGGCGGGCCTGCCCCTCGAAGCCGTCCTCATAGAGGCTCGCGCCGGCGACAGAGCCCAGGTCGTAATCGACGACGGCGACGTCGGTTCCGGCCTTGCGGGCCTCTGCCTCGGTGTGCCCGACCGAGGCGACCTCGGGGAACGAGAAGGTCACCTGAGGGGCGCCGGCGCTGTCCGCGGTGGCGACGTGACGACCCCAGGCCGCATCGTCGACGTCCTCGCCTTTGGCGCGCGCCGCGATCACGTCGCCCGCTGCTCGCGCCTGATACTTGCCCTGGTGCGTGAGCAGCACACGACCGTTCACATCGCCGACCGCATAGAGCCAGTCGGATCCGGGAACACGCAGCGTGTCGTCGACCGTGATCCAGCGACCGGGCTCGAGACCCGCGACGTCGAGGCCGATGTCGCCGCTGCGAGGAGACCGCCCGGTCGCCACGAGGACTTCGGCAGCGGTGACCGTCGATCCGTCGTCGAGCACGATCTCGACTCCCTCGTCGCCTCGCGTCACGCTGGTCGTGCCGGTGTCGGTGCGGACGTCGACACCGAGCTCCTTCAGCCCGGCCGCGACGCGCTCCCCGGCGAACGGCTCCATCGAACCCAGCAGACCGCTGCGGGCGATGATCGTCACCGTCGAACCGAGGGCCGCATAAGCCGTGGCCATCTCGACAGCCACGACCCCGCCGCCGATCACGGCCAGCGACTCGGGCAGCTCCTCTGCGCTGGTCGCCTCGCGGCTGGTCCAGGGGGACGAGTCGCGCAGGCCCTCGATGGGCGGGATCACGGCATCCGATCCGGTGCTGATCGCGACGGCGTGGCGGGCGCGGAGCACGCGGGTGCCGCCGTCGGCATCCGTCACCGTCACCTCGCGCTCACCCGTCAGACGGCCGTGCCCGCGGGCGAGGTCGATGCCGGCGGAGTCGAGCCACTTCACCTGCCCGTCATCCGACCAGTTGCTCGTGAACGAGTCTCGGCGGTCGAACACCGCGCGCACGTCGAGCGACCCCGTCACCGCCTCGGCCGAGCCCTTGACCTTCTGCGCGGCTCGCAGCGCCTGGGCCGGACGCAGCAGCGCCTTCGACGGCATGCATGCCCAGTACGAGCACTCACCGCCGACCAGCTCGCTCTCGACGATGATCGCGGTCAGTCCGTTCTGCACGGCGCGGTCGGCGACGTTCTCGCCCACCGGCCCGCCGCCCAGCACGATCAGGTCGTAGTCGTCGGTCTTCTCAGCAGTCATGGGGTGCACCTCTCCGTCGCCCAGTCTTGCTCAAGTCCAACGTCGAGTCACGGGGTGGTTGTTCCGCGACGCGCCGTCGGGCGCGTTGCCGGCCTGCTCCACAACTCCGGAAGGCCGGCGAACAGCGACGCGCACCGGCCGTGCAGCCCCGCATCGGGCCGTTCGTCCGGAGTTATGGCGCCGCCCCGGTTCACAGCCTGAGTGCGAACGCCAGGTCAAGCTCCCCGAGGCGCGACCCGCGCGTCAGCGAACCGGCAGGATGTGCGTCGGCGCCGGGGCCTGCGCGAGGTGGCGGATGCCGAGCGGCGCGCCCGTGCGCTCGTCGAGGTCGATCAGCGCGACGGTGTCGGAGCGCTGCCCCGCGACCAGCAGCTTGCCCTCGTGCACGACGTGATGACGGGGCCAGTCCACGCCCGAGTCGGCGAGGGCGATCGACTCGAGAGCCTCGCCTCCCCCGCGCACGCGGAGCGCGGCGATCGTGTTGCTGCCGCGCAGGGCCGTGTAGAGGAACTGCGCGTCACGGCTGCGGGCGAGTTCGGCGGGGAAGTCCACGCCGATCTCGGCGATCGGGCTCGCGAGCACCGACGACACGACAGCCCACGTGCCGTCGCGCCCGGGACCGAGAGTGAACACCTCGCACGAGTACTCGGTCACCACGTGCAGGTGGCCGCTGGGGTGCACGACCATATGCCGGGGGCCGGTGCCGACGGGCAGCACGACCTCGTGATCGAGCACCAGGCCACCCCCGGTGGGTCGCCAGATCCGCACCAGGTCGAAGCCGAGATCGGTGGTCGCGATGCGCCCGTCGGCGAGGAAGGCTGCCGAGTGCGCGTGCGATGCGCGCTCCTCACCCGTCGCGGTGAGCTCGCCGGGGTACGGATCGGATGCCGCGACCGCGACGCCCGCCGGAGGCGCCGCCTCGAGCGGCTCGCCGAGGAGAGCGGCACGCAGCTCGGCTGCCTTGTTCACGGCATCCGGCACCAGGCGGCCCTGCGCGTCGATGCCGATGCGGACGACGCGGCCGTCGCCGTAGCAGCTCGCGACGAGGAACGATCCGCTCGACGAGACCGCCACGTGGCAGACGCCGTCGCCCGCGGCGACGGGCTCTCCGAGCGGCTTCAGCGTCGAGTCGCCGCTGCGCGCGAACGCCTGCACTCCGGCATCCCCTTCGAGCGCCGCGTAGACGACGTCGAGCGACGGATGCTGCGCCAACCACGACGGGGAGGGGGTCTGCGTGACCGCTCCCCGATACTCGAGTGCGGTGGGCGCGCTCTCGTCGCCCGCGAGCAGGCCGATGCCGTCGGCCGAGCCGTCCATCGCGGGTCCGTACCCGCCGAGCCAGAACCGGGTCATGTCAGCCTCAGTCGAGCAGGTCGTGACGCACGATGACCTGGTCGCGCTCGGGGCCGACGCCGATGACGGAGATGCGCGTGTTGCTCATGCCCTCGAGCGCGATGACGTAGTCCTGCGCGTTCTTCGGCAGGTCGTCGAACGTGCGTGCGGTCGAGATGTCCTCGCTCCACCCCGGGAAGTACTCGAGGATCGGCGTCGCGTGGTGGAAGTCGGTCTGGTTGACCGGCACCTCGTCGAAGCGTCGACCGTCGACGTCGTATGCGACGCAGACCGGGATCTGCTCGAGTCCGGTGAGGATGTCGAGCTTGGTGAGGACGAGATCGGTGATGCCGTTCACACGCGTCGCGTAGCGGGTGATCGGGGCGTCGTACCAGCCGACCCGGCGCGGACGGCCCGTGGTGGTGCCGAACTCGAAGCCGCGTGACCGCAGCCACTCGCCCTGCTCGTCGAACAGCTCGGTGGGGAACGGACCGGAGCCGACACGGGTCGTGTAGGCCTTCACGATGCCGACGATGCGGTCGAGCGCTCCGGGGCCGACGCCCGATCCGGTGGACGCGCCGCCCGCCGTGGCCGACGACGACGTGACGAACGGGTAGGTGCCGTGGTCGACGTCGAGCATGGTGGCCTGACCGCCCTCGAACACGACCACCTCGTCGCGGCGCAGGGCCTCGTCGAGCAGGTATCCCGTGTCGGCGACCATCGGCCGCAGGCGCTCGGCGTACGAGAGCAGGTCTTCGACGACCTCGTCGGCGGTGATCGCGCGACGGTTGAAGATCTTCACCAGCAGGTGGTTCTTCTGGTCGAGGGCGCCTTCGACCTTCTGGCGCAGGATGTTCTCGTCGAAGAGGTCCTGCACGCGGATGCCGACGCGGTTGATCTTGTCGGCGTAGGCGGGGCCGATGCCACGGCCGGTCGTGCCGATCATGCGCTTGCCGAGGAAGCGCTCGGTGACCTTGTCGAGAGTGCGGTGGTACTGGGTGATGATGTGCGCGTTGGCGCTCACCTTCAGACGGGAGACGTCGATGCCGCGGCCGCCGAGCGCCTCGAGCTCGCTGAAGAGCACCTCGAGGTCGATCACGACGCCGTTGCCGATCACCGGCGTGACGCCCGGCGACAGGATGCCGGACGGCAGCAGGTGCAGTGCGTACTTCTCATTGCCGACCACGACGGTGTGGCCCGCGTTGTTGCCGCCGTTGAACTTGACGACCCAGTCGGTGCGCTCGCCGAGCAGGTCGGTGGCCTTGCCCTTGCCCTCATCGCCCCACTGGACGCCGACGATAACGATTCCTGGCATGGGTATCCCCCTTGCTTTCGCCGGGTTTGCACCGGCTGATGAGCTGGCCCTCTTCGGGCGGCTCCATCCTATCGAAGGTCGTTCGCCGACCCTCCGGGCTGTGGGCGGCGGACGCTCTCGAACGGACTGCAGCAACCCGTGGCGGAAAACGAGCGGATGCTGTCGCTCGGGCGCATCGCCGATGTCCGTGGCCGGTGCCAGGATCGAAGGATGCCGAAGACCGGTCGCGTGCGTCGCGACGACAGCCCGAACCCCGCGAAGCCCCGCCCACAGGGTCCGCTCGTGCTTGTCGCCGCACTGGTGACGGTGGTGCTGTGGGCCTCGGCGTTCATCGGCATCCGCGGCGCCGGTCCGCACTTCGACCCGGGCGCGCTGGCGCTGCTGCGCATGGCTGTAGGAAGCGCCGTGCTGGCGATCATCGCGGTGCGCCACGGCATCCGTCTTCCCGACCGGAGGAACTGGTGGCTCGTCGCGGTCTGGGGCGTCGGGTGGTTCTGCGTCTACAACCTGGCCCTCAATGCCGCCGAGCGCACGCTCGATGCCGGCACGGCCGCGATGGTGGTCAACCTCGCGCCGCTCATGGTGGTGGTCTTCAGCGGGCTCTTCCTGCGTGAGGGCTTTCCGAAGCCGCTGATCATCGGCGCGCCGATCGCCTTCCTCGGGGTCGTCCTGATCGGCATGAACTCGTCGACGAGCGAGGGTCCCGACATCACCGGGCTGCTGCTCGCGCTGCTCGCGGCCGTGATGTACGCGGGATGCACGCTGCTGCAGAAGCATCTGCTCAGCGCGGGGTCCGACGCGACCACGCTGACGTTCCTCGGCGCGGTGGCCGGCACGGTCGCGCTGCTTCCGTGGGCGGGCAGCCTGGTCGGAGCACTGCAGACGGCCCCGCTCGGCTCGACGCTGTGGGTGGTGTATCTCGGCATCTTCCCGACGGCGGTCGCGTTCACCACCTGGGCGTACGTCCTGCAGCGCAGCACGGCCGGCCAGACGTCGGCGACGACCTATGTCGTGCCCGCGATCGCGATCCTCATGTCGTGGGCGATCCTCGGTGAGGTGCCGACCCCGCTCATGTTCCTCGGCGGTGCGCTGTGCCTGCTCGGGGTGCTCGTGACACGGATGAAGTGGGGGCGCCGCGCCGCGTGACGTGACGGCATCGCGGTCTAGCGTCAACCGGCATACTGACCGATAAAGTGTGCGCGGAGGCGAAATGACGACCTGGTGGCCCTACGCCCGACTGGCAGCAGCAGCGCTCGGACTCGCGGCGATCATCGCCCAGCTCGCACGCAGCGTCGAGAACGCTCTCGCGGCAACCACCGAGTGGGGCCAGCACCTGCCGACGGTCGCGGCGAACTTCCTCAGCTTCTTCACGATCCTGTCGAACCTGCTCGCGGCCATCGTGCTGATCGTCGCCGCGGTCTGGGCGCTGCGCCACCGTCACGACGAGGAGCGGGAGCCCGGCTGGCTCGCTGTCCTCCTCGTCTGCGTCAGCACGTACATGATCGTCACGGGCATCGTCTACAACACCCTGCTCCGCGGCGTCGAACTGCCCCAGGGCGTCACGGTCCCCTGGTCGAACGAGGTGCTGCACGTCGTCTTCCCGTTGTTCCTGCTGGTCGACCTGCTGTTCGCTCCGCGGCGGCGCGCGCTGCGCTGGCGTGCCGTGGCGATAGCGACGATCTTCCCCATCGTGTGGGTCGTCTACACGATGATCCGGGCGAATCTCATCGTCGCCCCCGCCACCGGCGAGGCCTGGTGGTATCCGTACCCGTTCCTCAACCCCCACATCGTGCCGGGCGGCTATCTCGGGGTCGCCGGCTACATCGTCGGCATCGCCATCGCCATCATCGGCGTGGCCTGCGCGGTCGTCTGGGTGGGCCGCAAGCGCGGCGCCTCTCAGGACGTCGCCGACACGACGCACGCCGAGGAGTCCCCGCGCGCCCGAGGATGATGCGGCGAGAAGCCTGCCCCGAGGCGGAGCGGCTCACGCTGCGGCTATCGGGTTCCGCCCTCGGGCCTGAACGTCGCGAGCACCGGATCGCTCACGTGCTGAGGAGTCGTGGCCAGGGCCTCGCGCGGATCGAGGAGGCGAGCCGACGCCGAGGTCGATGCTCTGGATGTCGGCCCAGTGCACTTCGCCATCCAGGTGGAAGGTCGCGGATCCGAGCCCGCGGGGATGCAGGAACAGTCGCCGAGGCTGCCGCAGTGAGATCAGGTGACTGACGACAGGACCGAGCAGCAGCACCGCGAACAGTGCCCAGTGCCCAGTGCCCAGACGATGCGCCACACACCGCTGACGGTCGCCGCCACGACCGCAAAGGTCGACGCGGCGGCGAGCGCCGCGACCAGCGTCATCGCGGGCACGAGCTTCGATCCGGGAAGGAGGATGCCCCCGGGGACGCTCGCACTCGCCCGACTGATGTCCTCCGCGCTGACGCGCCGGCGAGAGAGCGTGGTGAGCCAGAGTGTCACCGCGATCACCCACCACAGCGAAGGGACAGCGATGAGCACGCCGATCATGGATCGCATGGACCCGGTGTCGTGCAGGTACGCCCAGGCGCAAGCAGAGGTAGCGACGGCCGCGAGGATCACGTTCAGCACGACCACGGCCACCCATAACGGTCGTCCGATCGAGTACTCGAGCGCACTGCGCGGCATCGTTCTGAGCTGCTTCATCGTTCCCGCATCATCCGAAGATCGAGCTCTCAGCTAAGCACGCGTCCGTCGCTCCGCCGATATACGCGTCGGGCCGGATCAGATCCCATGATGTCGAGTCACGGATGCCGTCCCCCCCTGCGTGGCCCGCCGCCGCGCCATCCGCGCCGGGGCCGGAGCCGCGCCGGCCGATGCGGTTACGCTGGTCGACGGGGGGTCGTCGACGCGTCCCCCGTGGGAACGAGGAGACACACCGATGAACGAGCCCTACGCGCCCGGCCCCTCCGCAGGTTCGACGCCGCCGCCTCCGCCTGCGCCCTCCGCCCAGGCCGCCGCGCCGGCTCCTCCCGCTCCCGCGACCCGCGCCGAATCGTCGGCCCCCGCGGCCCCCGCGGCCCCCGCGGCCTCCCCGTCGGCGAGCAGGAAGTCCGAAGCGCCGACGGACGCCGAGCTCCAGCGCGCGAGCGCCGTGCTGAAGACCGTGTCCGACGCATACTCGGCCAAGATGGTCGGCCAGGAGCGTCTGCGCATGAGCCTGCTGATCTCGCTGATCGCGGGCGGGCACATCCTGCTCGAGAGCGTTCCGGGTCTGGCGAAGACCACCGCGGCCAGCACCCTCGCCGACACCGTGAGGGCGCAGTTCAAGCGCATCCAGTGCACCCCCGACCTGCTGCCCAGCGACATCACGGGCAACCAGATCTACGACGCGGCGACCGGGTCGTTCCGCACCGTGCTCGGACCGGTGCACGCGAACTTCGTGCTGCTCGACGAGATCAACCGCTCGAGCGCCAAGACCCAGAGCGCCATGCTCGAGGCCATGCAGGAGCACCAGACCACGATCGGCGGCGAGGTCCACCACCTGCCCAAGCCGTTCCTGGTGATCGCGACGCAGAACCCCATCGAGCAGGAGGGCACCTACGAGCTGCCCGAGGCGCAGATGGACCGCTTCCTGCTCAAGGAGATCGTCGAGTACCCGAGTCCCGCCGAGGAGTTCGAGATCCTCGGCCGCATCGACTCGGGAGTGCTCGATCCCGACCGTCACGTCTCGAGCGCCATCAGCCTCGACGACGTGCACATGCTGCAGGACGTCGCGAGCCGCATCTACGTCGACCCCGCGATCCGCAGCTACATCGTCTCGATCGCCTACGTCACGCGGAACCCCGGCCCGTACATCGGCGAGGAGCGCGCGCGCTTCATCAAGTACGGCGCGAGCCCGCGTGCGAGCATCGCGTTCCTGCAGGCGTCGCGGGCGCTGGCGCTGCTCAACGGCCGCGGCCACGTGATCCCCGAGGACATCCGCTCGCTGCGCCACCTCGTGCTGCGTCACCGCGTGCTGCTGACGTTCGAGGCCGACGCCGAGGGCATCCGCAGCGAGGAGATCATCGACCAGATCTTCGCGTCCGTCCCCACGCCCTGACCCGCCATGGCCAGCCTGATCGCCCAGGTGAAGAGCAAGCTCTTCATCCACTCGTCGCGCAAGTCGCTGCACGCGCTCGACGGCGCCTACGCGTCGCTGCTGCACGGCCGCAGCCTCGACTTCGAGGACCTGCGCAAGTACGAGTACGGCGATCAGGTGCGCGACATCGACTGGCGCGCGACGGCTCGACTGGGCACTCCTCTGGTCAAGCGGCACCGTGCGATGCGGATGCACACGGTCCTCTTCGTGGTCGACACCGGCCGCTCGATGGGCGCGCTCGCGCACGACGAGAAGTCGAAGAAGGACCTCGCGATCCTCGCCACCGGCGTGCTCGGCGTGCTGGCGCTGCGGCACGGCGACGACTTCTCACTGGTCTACGGCGATTCCGACCGCATCCGCCGCCGCGCGCCGGGCCGCAGCGAAGGCGCACTGGAACACGCGCTGCGCACGATCGACCGGTCGATCGACACGAGCAGGGCAGCCAGCGACCGCGACGCGCTGCTGTCGTACGTCACGCGCACGATCTCTCGCCGCATGATCGTCGTCGTCATCACCGACCAGGCTCCGGTCACGACGGAGACCGAACGGATGCTGCGCCGACTGCGCGTGCAGCACGACGTCCTGTGGCTGACCGTGAGCGACGCCGATCCGGTGCTCGACCACGCGACGGCCACCATCCGCAGCGATGTCGACAGCATGTGGGAGGTGCCGGACTTCGTGCAGGGCGATCCCGACATCATCCGCGAGCTCGCCGCGCAGACCGAGGCCGACGCGGCGCGTCTTGCTGAGCTGCTCAAGCGCATGGAGATCAGCCACAGCGTGCTGGCGGGTCAGGACGACGCCGTCTCGCAGCTGCTCCAGCTGCTGAATCGGAGGTCGAATGCCCGACTCTGATGAGCTGTACCCGCCTTTCCAATACGGCTGGGGCTGGATCCTGGTCGCATTCGGCATCCTCCTGCTGCTGATCGCGGCAGCATGGGTGGTCGTGGCGCTCACCAGGCCGCGACGTGACCTCACGCTGTCGCGCGACGCCCAGGGACCGACCCTGCTCACCACCGACGTGCTGTCGCAGCTGCGGGTCGAGTACTTCGACCGGATCCAGCGCATCGAAGACGACTACCGCGCCCGCACCCTGTCCGCCCGCAACGCGAATCTCGAGCTCAGCCGCGTCGTGCGCACGTTCGTGAACGAGTACAGCGGACTCGAGGCACCGGTGCTCGCGCTCGACGACCTCGTCTCTCGAGGGGTCCATCCCGCGCTCGTCGACGCCATGGGTCGCCACTACTACCCCAGCATCTTCCGGCCCGGTCCCGCGATCGACCCGATCGCCGGCGCCGAGGCGGCCCGAACGGTGGTGCGCACATGGCACTAGCGAACGGGTGGCTCATCCTCGTCGCCGTGGCCGTCGTGGTCATCGCGATAGCGCTCGGAATCGTCATCGGGCTGCGCAGCGGTGTGAAGACCGAGGCCCACGAGCGCGCCCGCGTCGCCCGAGCCGAGCGCCTGCGCGCGCTGCCGACTTTCCGCCAGGCGTTGAACCGCCGCGTGCTCGCACTGTCGAGCATCCTGCTCATCGGCGTGATCGCGACCCTCGCGGCCGGGGTCGTCTCCGCCCGGCCGATGGCGTCGCAGACCATCCAGCCCGTCAATACGAGCCGCGACATCATGCTCTGCCTCGACGTCTCGGGGTCGATGAGCGAGGTCGACGTCGAGGTGCTCACGGTCTTCGAGGAGCTGCTCGAGGACTTCGAGGGCGAACGCATCGGCCTCACGATCTTCAACAGCTCGCCCGTGCAGATCTTCCCCCTGACCGATGACTACGAGTTCATCCGCAGCCACCTGCAGAGCATCCGCGAGAGCTTCGAGTTCGCCGAATCGGTCCCCGAGCACTGGGTGGGCACGCTCAACGGCAACGGTGCCTCGCTGATCGGCGACGGCCTCGCGGCATGCGCGATGGCGTTCGACCACCCCGACGACGAGCGGTCGCGCTCGATCATCTTCGCGACCGACAACGAGGTCAACGGCGCCTCGATCGTGACGCTCGACGAGGCCGCCGCGTATGCCGCATCGAACGGCGTGCGCGTCTTCGCACTCAACCCGGTGCAGGGCAAGGACGCCGACGTCAGCGCCGAGCTCACGAAGGCCGCCGAGGCCACGGGCGGACAGGCGTACGGCCTCCGGGACACCACCACCGTGAGCGACATCGTCACGCAGGTGCAGGAGCAGGAGGCGTCCGCGCTGAAGGGTCAGGCGCAGGTCGTCTGGACAGACGCGCCGAACCTCTGGATCGTCGTGCTGATGATCTCGATGCTCTCGTTCATCGTCGTGCTGTGGAGGGTGAGACTGTGATCTTCCAGCCCGTGCTGAACGTCTTCCTCCTCGCTCTGCTCTGCGCGCCGGTGGCCGCCCTCGCCGTGATGGCGCTGATCAGGGCGACCGGCCGCGGACGGGCGCTCTGGGCCATGCGGCTCGTCATGCTGCTCGCCTGCTTCGTCATGCTCCTGCGCCCGGGGATCCCCGGCGGTGCCACCGAGACCCTCGCGACCGACACCGACATCGTGCTCGTCGTCGACACCACCGCGAGCATCGTCGCCGAGGACTGGGACGGCGACAAGCCTCGCCTCGACGGCGTCCGCGCCGACGTGCAGGCGATCGTCGACGAGTACCCCGGTGCGCGGTTCGCGCTGATCACGTTCGACGCCACGGCCGATCTCCGCATGCCGCTCACCACCGACACCACCGCGCTCGTCTCGTCGCTCGAGGTGCTGCGCCCCGAGGTGACGAGCCAGTCGCGCGGCAGCTCCATCGGCATCGCGAACCAGCTGCTCTCGGGCACCCTGTCGAACGCGGCCGAGTCGTCGCCCGATCGCTCGCGCATGGTGTTCTACTTCGGAGACGGCGAGCAGACGGTCTCGTCGGCCCCCGAGCCGTTCGACGGGAGCGCCGAGCTCACCGACGCCGGCGCCGTGCTCGGGTACGGCACCGCGGAGGGCGGACCGATGAAGCTCACCACGGGCGGCGTGGACGGTTCGTCGAGCGAATACATCGAGTACGAGGGTGCGAACGCGCTGTCGGTGATCGACGAGGGGAACCTCGAGGCGATCGCCTCGGATCTCGGAGTCGAGTACCAGCACCGCACCGCGGATGCCGCACTCACCCTGCCCGAGGCGCCCTCGACCACCACCACCTACGCGGAGTCCGGCACCGTGGGCAACGTGACCGAGCTCTACTGGGTCGCCGCCCTCGTGATCGTGGCGCTGCTCGGCGTGGAGCTCACGAGGGCGAGCATGCTCGTGGCCCGACTGCGTCTGCTGCGAGCGCCGTCGACATCGCCGCGACGCCGGACGACCGACGGAGGTGCCGCATGACGGATCTGTCTGCACGCGCCGGCGGGACGCCGTCCGACAGCCCTGAGGACCTGAGGGCGTCGGCCGCCGCCGCGCTGCTGGCCTCGAATCGTCGCCGTCGCCGCATCCGACGGTGGATCGCGATCGGCACGCTTCCGCTGACACTGGCCGCACTGCTGTTCGTCGGCAAGATCCTCAGCATGTACGCATTCGCGCACCAGTCGATCACCGCGTACGTGGCCGATGACTATGCCGGATCAGAGGCGTCGGCCCGCGGGCAGGAGTTCCTCAACTGGTTCGAGCCCTTCAAGGCGCCGTTCAACGTCGGCACCGCGCTGGCGGGCGCCGAGAAGCTGCCGGATGCTCGGGCGAAGCTCGAGGAATCACTCGACCTCGCGACCGGCCTCGAGGTGTGCACGGTGCGCATCAACCTCGCTCTCGTCCTCGAGCGCATGGGCGACGCCGCCCGCGCCGAGGGCGACGGCGCGGGGGCCGCGGAGTTCTACGGCGAGGCGCTCACCGTCACGACCGAGATGCCCGAGGAGTGCAACAGCGACGAGGCGCAGGAGCAGTCGTCCGACCCCGACCGCGACATGCAGCAGAGCAGGGAAGACCTCGAGGACCGCCTCAAGCAGAAGCAGCAGAACGAGCAGCCGCCGCCGGAGGAGGAGCAGGAGCAGGAGCCGCAGCCCTCCGACGAGAAGCTCGAAGAGCTCGAGGACAAGCTCGAGCAGGGCACGCAGGAGCGCGATCAGCAGCAGGGCGACGATGGCGGAGGCTCGGGAACGGACAAGCCATGGTGATGGATCACGAGAAGCAGCGGGCCCGCTACGTCGCCGGCACGGAGGGTGCGCCGCCCGTGCCGCCGCCCGGCGGCTATCGCAACGCCCGCCGCCAGGCCGGGCCGGTCGTGCAGCATCCCGGCGCTCCGGCGATGTCGGGCACGGCGACCGCAGCCGACGTCGCCTCCGCGGAGAAGAAGCCGGCGAACGCACTCGGCTGGATCGCACTGATCGCCGGCATCCTGTTCGCCCTGATCCTCCTCATCATGCTCGCGATCGGAGCGACCGACGCGGTCTACGGCGTGACGATGCTGACGCTGCAGCTCGTCGTCGTCGCCGTCGTGATCGGCGCGCTGTTCACCGCCCGAGGACGCACGCTGGCCGCCGTCGCCCTCGCTGTCACGCTGATCTTCAACGTCGCCACCGTGGGCGGCATCGGTGCACTGCAGACGTCGGCCTCGGGCAGCTACGACGGCATGAAGACCGACGAGCAGAAGCACGAAGAGGCCTACCCGGGCATCAAGGGCACCGATCCGCAGGACGCTCTCACCCAGCAGTCGCTCGAAGAGGTGAAGACCGAGGCGGACAGCCTGTTCGCCGACATCCGCGAGCGCATCACCGCCGAGTACGGATACGACTGGGTGCAGGTCGGCGACGAGGATCTGCGTCCGGAGCGCAACGGCTACGGCGGCGAATCGATGCTCATCGAGTACACCTCCGCCGGCTGGGCCACCACCGAGCCGATCCAGGACTACAGCCTCAAGCTCGAGGTCATGTCGACGATCGACTCGGTCGTCGCCGAGCACGGTCTGCCCACGCTGTACTCGTTCAACGGGGAGTACTCGGGGATCGACGCGTCGATGATCGCGAAGCTCTACGGCAGCGAAGACCCGCGCGAGCAGCACACGTGGGAGTACTACACCGAGAACTACCCCGATCCGATGAGGTTCTACGCGAACATCTTCGACCTCTCGAACGACCCGTCGGGCGACTTCCTGACGACGCGCGAGGCGCAGAACGCCCGCACCGGCGAGCCCCTCGAGGGGCTGCAGATGGTGGTCATCGCGAGCGCCGTGCTCAGCGATGCGGACCGAGCCGAGTTCGAGCAGAAGCTGCAGGAGTACCCCGGGTTCTGAGCCCTGGCGAGTCTGCCATCCCCGACCGGCCGCGGATCGGTAGAGTGCGGTGATGAAGTCGGAGGATCGCGCCACGTGGACCATCACGACGCATGACTGGGCGCGAGATGTCGACGTCGATCACCTGCACGGCATCCGCGACGAACGAGCCATGTACGAACCCGGCGGACGCCGCCATCAGATCCTCGAAGTCCTCGCGTACGCGGACGACGAGGCCGCTGGGCTCGGGCGAATCGGCCATGTCGTCGTGAGCATCTCTCGCGACGGCTCGGTGTCGGTCGCCGACGATGGCCGCGGCACCGACACGCGGACCGACGGCGGGGGTGACATCGTGCGGAAGCCCGTCATGGCCACCCGGGATGTCCGCTTCTTCGAATCTGCCTCGGCACCGCTTCTGCCGGATGGTCTGCCGCGCCGCGGAATGTCGACAGTCTCGGCACTCAGCTCTGTCCTCGCCCACGAGAACCGGCGGGCTGACGGGCGGTGGGTGCAGGAATACCACCACGGAGTCCCGTCGACGGACCTGCGCATCCTGGCCGATCCGGCAGAAGTCTCACCCGGCGCCGGCGCGGGGACCGGGACGACGGTGACGTTTCGCTCCGAGCTCGGCGACCCGACGGACCTCAGCGACACGGATCTCGCCGCGTTCCGTTGGGTGAGCATCCGGGTCGTCCGCGAGGGCTGACCTATCGGGCGGGCTCATCGCGGTGATGCTAGCTCGCGAGCGAGAGCCCCGCGGCGAGCGCGAAGCCCAGCACGGTCGCGAGCCCGGTCACCTGCTTGGCCTTCTGCTGCGCGTCGGGCACCATCGAGTCGACGAGCATCACGAGCAGCGCGCCTGCCGCGAAGCCGCTCGCGCCGGCCCGGAAGTCGTCGCCGGTGCTGCTCGCCACCGCGAATCCGGCGACGGTCGCCAGCGCGCAGATGACCGAGATGCCGGCCCACAGCAGCAGCACGCGCGACTTCGCCATGCCGCCCTTCAGCAGGTCGGCGGCCGAGCCGATCGACTCGGGCAGGTTCGAGACCACGATCGCCACGACGAGCGCGATGCTCACCGGTTCTCCGGAGGCCAGTCCGATTCCCAGCACGAGCTGCTCGGGGATGCCGTCGAGCAGTGCTCCGAGCGCGAGCGGGACGCCCGCTCCCCGTTCCTGGGACTTCGCGGCTCGCGCATCGAGGATCCGGTCGGCGATGAAGTACGCGAGCGCGCCAGCGACCACGCCGACGATGAGAGGGATGGGGCCTGCGAGGTCCAGCCCCTCCTCCCACAGCTCGAAGGCGATGGAGGCCATCAGGGCACCGGCTCCGAAGCCGAGCACGATGCCCAGCCAGCGCGGCGGCCAGGTGCGCAGGAGAGCGAGAACAGCGCCGATGATGAGGGGCGACGCCGCGACGACGCCCCACAGGATCGCTCCACCCATGCCGTCCTCCTTCACGGACACTCTGCCACCGTCGGGGCCGATCGTGCAGAAGCGGAGAGCTACGCCCGCGCGCGTCGGGCCGCGTCGCCTCAGTCGACCGCGACGCGATGGATGCCGAGGTCGGTGCGCCCGGGAAGCAGGTCCGATCGCAGCGCCCGGGTGCCGTGGTAGTCGCCATCGCGCAGCCGACGGTACGGGCGGCTCGGAGATTCGAACGCCACTCCGGAGAGCCTCTCGATCAGCCGTGCGCTCTCGAGATCGACGCGCTCCGCGTCCAACCCGTCAGCGTCGTGGACGACGTGCAGGTCGAGCGGCTCGATGCCCGTGTACCAGAGGGTGCCGTGGGTCAGCGGGAACAGCAGCGAGTCCAGATCCCCGCTGATGCCCCGTTCTCCGATCGAGCGCTCGTCCTCCCCTGCCGTCACGATCACGAGAGCTCGGCGCCCGGCGAGCGGGCCCTCTCCGTATCGCAGCGGCAGACCGGTCTCGGCATCCGCGGGGCCGTAGGCGAAGCCGTTGGTGAGCACCCGATCGAGCCAGCCTTTGAGGATCGCCGGCGGTCCGTACCACCACAGCGGGAACTGGAGCACGACGAGGTCGGCGGCCGCGAGCTTGCGCTGCTCCTCGGTGACGTCCGGCGGCAGCTGGCCCGCGGCGTACGCCTCGCCCATCAGGTCGACGACGCTGCCCTCACGCCCCCGGGGCTCGCCCAGATCCGGCGCTGCGAGAACCGGATCGAAGCCCTGAGAGTACAGGTCGGTGATCTCGACATCGTGGTCGCGCGCGAGGGCGTCGACCCCATCTCGGAACAGTCGCGCGTTGAACGAGCTCGATCGGGGGTGGGCATAGATCCAGTGGACGGTCGGGCGCGATGCTGACACGGGTGTCCTTCCTTCAGCGGGCATCGATGGCCGGGTTCTCGGCAGCGCTCACCGGCGAGCGTCTCCACAGCGGCAGGAGCGCGGCGGCGACGACCCCGACGGTCGCGACCAGCAGGGCGACGAGGAAGCCGCGAGAGCCGACGATCGACGCGATCGTGCCGAGCACCGCGATGCCGAGACCGCCGCCGAGGGCGAACCCGACCTCCTGGATCGCCCCCACCTGACCGGCGTCGTCCTCCGTCGTGACGTCGAAGAGCGTGGTGGCGGCGAGCGTCGCCGCGACTCCGAACCCCGCGCCGACGAGCACCAGAGGGATCACGACCAGCTCGACGCCCGTCGACAGCCACGCGAGTCCCGCCCCCTGCACCACCAGGGCGAGCACGGTGAGCGTCGGCGAGGTCAACCACCGCAGGAACAGGGGTGCGAGCACCCCGCCGAGGGCGATCGCCACCGCCTGCGGGAGGATCGCGATACCGGCTTCGGCCGCGCTGAAGCCCCGCGCATCCTGCAGGTGGAGGCTCACCAGGAGCACGGATGCCGTCGACACCCCGCTGCTCGCCAGGATGCGCACGATCGCAGGGCTGAAGCCGGGCACGCCGAACAGCCGCATGTCGATGAGAGGCTCGGCGAGGGCACGCTGGCGGCGGATGAAGAAGACGAGCGTCACGACGGCGACGACACCCGCGATGCCGGCGGCGAGGGGAGCGGCGAGCACCTCGTGCAGGGCGAAGACGAGAGACCCGAGCGCGACGATCGACGACACGATGCTGAGGATGTCCCACGACGGGCGACGGGAGCTGCGCGAATCCGGCACGAGCCAGATCGCGAGCACCCCGGCGACGACGGCGAGCGGCACGCTTCCGAGCAGCAGCCAGCGCCACCCCGGACCCTCGGTCACCAGCCCGCCGAGCACGGGTCCGAGCGCGCTGCCGGCACCGAACGTCGCGGTCCACAGCCCGTAGGCGAGCACCCGCTGCCGTGCGTGATAGTGCGCCCCGATCGTCGCGACGACGCCCGCCACGACGAACGCCTCGGCGACGCCGAGGAGCGCCCGGACGACGATGAGCAGCATCCCGTCCTGAGCGAATCCGCCGACGAGGTTGAGCACCGCGAAGCCGGCGAGACCGGCGAGCACGATCCGCTTGCGACCGAACGCGTCTCCGATCCTGGCCGCGATGATCAGGGTCGCCGCCAGCGACAGCGCGTACACGTCGACGAGCCACAGCGCTCCACTGTCGGACAGGACGAGATCGCCGCGGATCGCGGGCAGCGCGGTCGACATGCTGCTGATCGCGAGAGCCCCGGTCAGGATGCCGAGAAGCAGCGGGATCATGGCGAGCCACGGATGCAGGGTCGTGCGCGGTCGAGCGGATGCCGTGGGAATCGGGAAGGTCACCGCATCAGTCTCCCGGTCTGAGTACACTTCAGACAAGTACTGTCATTCCGGGTAGATAGTGACCGAATGGATACCATGACGACCAGGAGGCGGAGCCGATGAGGGAGAAGACCGAGCGGATCGTCCGGGAGTGGGGCGACGCGTGCGACGCGGAGATCTCGATCGCCGTCCTCGGCGGGGCCTGGAAGCCCAGCATCCTCAGCCTCCTCGATGAGCATGAGGTGCTGCGTTTCGGCGAACTCAGCCGGCTTCTCGACGAGCCCACAGCCCGCGTGCTCACCCGTCAGCTGCGCGAGCTGGAGGATGACGGCCTGATCCTCCGCACGGTCTACCGGCAGGTGCCTCCCAAAGTCGAATACCGACTCAGCGACCTCGGGCGCGGATCGATGCCGCTCGTCGAGTCGCTCACGAGCTGGGGTGCCGGCTACGCCGCGCATCAGCGACGCGAGCTGGCGCGGCTCGACTCCGAGCCCGAGGCGCTCGACGCCGTCGTCGCCCGCTGACGGCCGACGCCGTCCGAAACAGCCGACACGCCGCCGATAGACTGGGAAGCATGTCCAAGGTCCTCCAGTCACTTCCCGTCGGCGAGCGCGTCGGCATCGCCTTCTCCGGAGGACTCGACACCTCCGTCGCCGTCGCGTGGATGCGCGACAAGGGCGCCGTCCCTTACACGTACACCGGTGATCTCGGTCAGTACGACGAAGACGACATCGAGTCGATCCCCGGCCGTGCCCTCGAGTACGGCGCCGAGGCCTCGCGCCTGGTCGACTGCAAGACCGCGCTGGTCGAAGAGGGCCTGGTGGCGCTCGCCTGCGGCGCCTTCCACATCCGCTCCGGCGGCCGCACCTACTTCAACACCACTCCCCTCGGCCGCGCCGTCACCGGCACGCTGCTGGTGCGCGCCATGAAGGAGGACGGCGTCGACATCTGGGGCGACGGCTCGACCTACAAGGGCAACGACATCGAGCGGTTCTACCGCTACGGCCTGCTCGCCAACCCGCGTCTGCGCGTGTACAAGCCGTGGCTGGATGCCGACTTCGTCACCGAGCTCGGCGGCCGCAAGGAGATGAGCGAGTGGCTCGTCGCCCACGACTTCCCCTACCGCGACTCGGTCGAGAAGGCGTACTCGACCGACGCCAACATCTGGGGCGCCACGCATGAGGCGAAGACGCTCGAGCACCTCGACGTCTCGCTCGAGACCGTCGACCCCATCATGGGCGTGAAGTTCTGGGACCCCTCGGTCGCGATCGAGACCGAAGACGTCTCCGTCACGTTCGAGGCCGGCCGCCCCGTCGCACTCAACGGCGTCGAGTACACCGACCCGGTGGCCCTGGTGCAGGAGGCCAACACGATCGGCGGACGCCACGGCCTCGGCATGAGCGACCAGATCGAGAACCGCATCATCGAGGCGAAGTCGCGCGGCATCTACGAGGCCCCGGCCATGGCGCTGCTCTTCATCGCCTACGAGCGCCTCGTCAACGGCATCCTGAACGAGGACACCCTCGCGACCTACCACGAGCAGGGTCGCCGCCTCGGTCGGCTGATGTACGAGGGCCGCTGGCTCGAGCCGCAGTCGCTCATGCTGCGCGAGTCCATCCAGCGCTGGGTCGGCCTCACGATCTCGGGCACCGTGACGATCCGCCTGCGCCGCGGTGACGACTGGACGATCCTCGACACCACCTCGCCGAACCTGTCCTACGGCCCCGAGAAGCTCTCGATGGAGCGCGTCGGCGACGCCGCCTTCGGCCCGGTCGACCGCATCGGCCAGCTCACGATGCGCAACCTCGACATCGCCGACTCGCGCGCACGCCTCGAGCAGTACGCAGGCCTCGGCCTCGTGGGCGGCGCGACGGGCGAGCTCGTCGGTCGCGTCACCGCCGGCGAGTCCGGCGAGATCACGGGTTCCGTCGAAGAGGTCGACGAGAACTTCGCCGACGCGGTCGACACCGCATCCGAGGGCGCTGCCTTCGACTCCGGCACCGACTGACGTCAAGGGTTCTGCAGAAGGGGGCGGATGCTGCGGCATCCGCCCCCTTTTCTGTCTGTGCCCGCCGCTCGCCGTTCACGATTCAGCATGAGCGCCGGGATTCGGGTCCGCATGGTGCTGATTGCGGCTTTAAGCGCCCATCCGTGCTGAGTTGTGAACGGCCCACCGTTCAGACCCTGTGAGTCCCCCGAGTTATCTTGCACACTACTGTGCACATTACGTATCATTGAGGCATGACCACCCGTGCTCCCCGTCGCGACTCCGTCGAGAACCGCGCCGGAATCCTCGATGCGGCCCGCGCGACCCTCGCCACCGACCCGCGGGCGTCCATCGACGTCATCGCCCGCAGCGCCGGCCTGTCGCGCCGCACCCTCTACGGCCACTTCGACGACCGAGAGGCTCTGATCCGCGAGCTGATCTCGGTCGGAGCGCAGCGCTTCAACGCGATCGCCGAATCCGTCATCGACGCCGACTCGCGCATCGCGCTGGCCCGCCTCGCCGCACGACTCTGGCAGGAGGCGGCGCACGTTCAGGTCGCAGCCGCGCTCGCCCTCGACGAAGCCCACGTGCAGCACACCGCAGACGCCCTGGCCCCGCTGCGCCGCACCGTCGCCGCCCTCGCGCGTCGCGGGCAGGAAGACGGCAGCTTCCGCACAGACCTCTCTGCCTCGACCCTCGCCCGCCTCATCGAAGAGGTCGCCCGCACGGTCGTCTCGCGCACGGACGCATCGAGCACCGGGGCAGCCGATCTCGCTGTTCGCACTCTGCTCAGCATCGCCGGACTCTCGTGGCGCGAGGCCGACGAGCTGTTGAGCGCGCACCCGGACATCGTCGAATCACAGGAGGTCAGCGCATGAGGGTCACCCTGCACGACGTGAGCAAGGGACGCGGTGGTCAGGCGCTGCCGACGACGAGCCTCGAGTTCCACAGCGGAGCGGTGCGCTTCGCACTCGCCGAGACCGAGCAGCGCCCGACGGTGCTGGGCCTCATCGCCAGCGGTCGGATGCGGCCGGACACCGGGCGCGTGACGATCGACGGCGACGCGGACAACCGCGCGCTGCGCCGCACGATCGCGCTCGTCGACGCCCCCGACGTGAGCGATCCCCACGCTGACATCACCCTCGCGGGTGTCGTCGGCGAAGAGCTCATGTTCGCCGGCGTCGGCGCCACCCCTCTGCACGCACGGCGCTGGCTGAATCAACTCGGCTTCGGCGAGCTCGCCGGCGTGGCGATCGGCAACGTCGATCCCGCCGCACGGGTGCGCATCCTCTGCGAACTCGCGATCCTCCGCACGGGCACCGAAGGAATCGTGCTCGTCTCGCCCGACCGTCACGGCGGCAGCCCGGACGGCTGGTGGCGGATCGCGTCGGAGTTCGCCGACCGCGGGTACGCGATGCTCGTCGTCATCGGCGGATCCGCTGCGGTCGCCCTCGAGCGCATGCACGAACTCGAGGCGATCAACGCGTCCGGACCGGTCGAGCCGCTCGTCCTCGACCTGCCCGGCGGCTCTGATCCCGAGCCCGAGCCAGACTCCGAGGCCGAGCCCGAGCCCGAGCCAGCGCCCGAACCGGATCCCGAGCCCGACCCTGAGCCAGAGCCGGCGCCCGAACCGGATCCTGAGCCAGAGCCCGAGGCGGAAGACCCGGACGAGCGCCCCGCGACACCGCATGCCGACGCCGAGCACGCGGATGCTCTCGGCTCTCCCCCGGCCGACGACGAAGACCCAGCCGCAGAACCCGAGCCGAACACGACAGAGAACGGAGGCGAGCGATGAAGGTTCCCGCCATGATCGCCGCCGAGCTGCGGCGCCTCACCGCGAGCAGGATGGGCGTGATCGCCCTGATCGCACTGGTCTGCGTGCCCATCCTCTACGGCGGCCTGTACCTCTGGGCCAACCAGGACCCGTACGCGAAGTTCCCGGAGGTCCCGGTCGCGCTGGTCGTCGATGACAGTGGAGCCCCCGAGCCCACCACGGGAACGGATGCCGCCACCGGCGAGACCGTGAACTACGGCGAGGACGTCGCCGACAACCTCATCGACGGCAACGCCTTCGACTGGCAGCGGATGTCGGCCGACGAGGCCGCCGACGCATTGCGGGAGGGAACGGTCGACTTCACCGTCACGATCCCCGCCGACTTCTCGTCGGCCTTGACCTCGGCCGCGGGTGACGACCCCCACCAGGCGCGCATCGAGCTCGAGACCAACGACGCGAACAACTACCTCGCGTCGTCGATGGGCACGCAGGCGGTGGAGAAGATCCGCAGCTCGGTCGCCGAGATGGTGGGCAGCGAGGCCGCAGAGCGCCTGCTCACCGGCCTCAGCGAGGTGCGCGACAACCTCGTGACCGCGGTCGACGGAGCGACCCAGCTCGCCGACGGCGCCGACACCGCCGCCACCGGCAGTGCGACGCTCGCAGACGGAACCTCTCAGCTCGCCGCGGGCACGTCGCAGCTCGCGGGCGGCGCGTCCGAGCTCGCCGGTGGTGCGGCGACGCTGGCGTCGGGGGCTCAGCAGGTCAGTGACGGCAACCGGCAGCTGGCCGACGTCGCGGACCGGGCCGGATCGGCTGTGCAGCAGGCGACGGATGCTCTGCCCCAGGCGCGCGAGGACATCGCCACCGTGCTCACGGATCAGGGCCTGACGCCGGAGCAGATCGATCGGGTCCTCACGACACTCGATCCCCTCGCGACACGACTCCAGGAGGGCAACTCGACCGTGCAGAACGCGGTCGACAAGGTCGACCAGCTCGCCGCAGGAGCGGACTCGGTGGCATCCGGCGCCTCGCAGCTCGCCGGCGGCGCGCAGACCCTGGCCAGCGGCGCGCAGACCGTCGCCACCGGCGCCGCGGCGGCGAACGACGGCGCGGCCCAGCTGCGCGATGGGCTCGGAACCCTCGCGTCGGGAACGGCCGAGCTGCGCGACGGGCTCTCGGACGGTGTGCAGCAGATCCCCGTCTCGACGCCGGAGCTCCGCACGCTGCAGGCCGACACGATCGCCGACCCGGTCAAGGTCTCGAGCGACAAGGTCGCCTCCGCCGAGGACTACGGCGCCGGTCTCGCACCGTTCTTCGCCGCACTGTCGGCCTGGATCGGCATCTACGCCCTGTTCCTCATCGTGAAGCCGATCTCCCGCCGCGCGGTCACGGCGCTGCACTCTCCGATCCGAGTGACGCTCGCCGGGTGGCTCACCCCGGCGATGCTCGGCGCGGTGCAGATGCTGGGGCTCATGGGCATCCTGGCGATCACCCTGGGCTTCACGTTCAACAACCCCATCGGCACCTTGGGCGTGATGATCTTCGCGTCGGCGACCTTCGCGGCGATCATCCTCGCCCTCAACGTCTGGCTCGGTTCCGTGGGGCAGTTCCTCGGACTCGTGCTCATGGTTCTGCAGCTCGTCACCGCGGGCGGCACCTTCCCCTGGCAGACCCTCCCCGCCCCGCTGGCCGCGCTCCACCACGTGCTGCCCCTCGGCTACGTCGTCGACGCCATGCGGCAGCTGATGTACGGCGGCAGCCTCGGCCGGGCGGGCTGGGATCTGGTGGTACTGGGCATCTGGCTGGTCGGCGCGCTGCTGCTCGCCGCCATCGGAGTGACGCGCATGACGCACCGGCGCACGCTGCGCGACCTGCAGCCGAGCCTGATCGGCTGACACTGCGGGCGGGGGCGAGAACACCCCCGCCCGCGAATGCTTTATGGGTAGTATTCCGGAAGCGTCTGTTGAGACGCGCTCTGGGACTCTCTGGGACTGAGTTCCGCCATGCCACCCGAAAGAGTTCTCGAAGATGACAACCCATTCGACCGAGATCGTCGACCCGTCGCGCCCTTCCCTGGGTGCTCGCATCGGCCGCATCGTGTTCCTCGTCGTCGCTGCGATCGTGGTGGTCGCCGTCGCCGGTGCCTTCTTCGTGACCTGGACCATCCAGCGCTCGTTCCCGCAGACCGACGGCACCCTGTCGCTCGACGGGCTGCAGGCCGAGGTCACGGTGCAGCGCGACGCCAGCGGCATCCCGACCATCACCGCCGACTCATCGCACGATCTCTTCTACGCCCAGGGCTTCGTGCACGCGCAGGACCGTTTCTTCGAGATGGACTTCCGCCGGCACGTCACGGCGGGACGCGTGGCCGAGATGTTCGGCGAATCGCAGGCCGGGACCGATGCCTTCCTCCGCACGCTCGGCTGGCGCAAGGTCGCCGAGGCCGAGGTCGAGGCCATGGACGACGTCACCCGCGGCTACTACGAGGCCTACGCCGACGGCGTCAACGCCTACCTCTCCTCCCGCTCGGGCGCCGAGCTCTCGCTCGAATATGCCGTTCTCGGAATACAGAACCCGGAGTACGCGCCGGAGCCCTGGGAAGCCGCCGATTCGGTGGCGTGGCTCAAGGCGATGGCCTGGGATCTCCGCGGCAACGTCGAAGACGAGGTCGAGCGCTCGCTCCTGGCCGCCCAGCTGGCGGAGACCTCCGACGCCGCCGGGATCACCACGACGCTCGACGAGCTATACCCGCCGTATCCGTTCGAGGATCACCCCGTCATCGTCCCCGAGATCTCGACCGCCCCGATCACCGAGGCCGGTGCCGAGCCCGCCGCGCTCACGACCGATGGGAACGACGGCGAGATGCAGCAGGCGGCGACGACGATCCAGTGGCAGGAGGCGTCGGACGTGATCGAGGCGGCAAGCCTGCTCGTCGGCGATGTCGGCGAGGGGATCGGATCGAACTCGTGGGTCGTGTCCGGGGACCTCACCGACACCGGCATGCCGCTGCTCGCCAACGACCCGCACCTGGGCGCATCACTCCCCTCGGTCTGGTATCAGGTGCAGCTCCGGTGCAGCGAGGTCACCGACGACTGCCCGTTCGACATGGGCGGTTTCTCGTTCTCGGGTCTCCCCGGCATCGTGATCGGCCACAACCAGCAGGTCGCCTGGGGCTTCACCAACCTGACCACCGACGTCACCGACCTCTACGTCGAGCGGATCGAGGGCGACCAGTACTGGCGCGACGGCGCGCTGGTGCCGATCGACGAGACCACCGAGACGATCGCGGTGGCCGGGGGCGACGACATCGAGCTCACGATCCGGTCGACCGTGCACGGACCGATCATCTCGGGTCTCACCGACGACTTCACCGCGATCGCCGACGACCCTGAGCCGGGCCTCGCTGCCGGCGGCGCGACAGGTCCGGCGCCCACCGGCACCGCGCCGGAGGGAGCCGAGTACGCGGTCAGCCTGCGCTGGACGGCGCTCGACCCCGGCACGGCCGCGACCGCGATCTTCGCTCTGTCGACCGCCCAGGACTTCGAGGAGTTCCGCGCGGCGGCCGCGCTGTTCGATGTGCCGGCACAGAACCTCATCTATGCGGACGTCGAAGGCAACATCGGCTATCAGACCCCCGGACGCCTCCCCGTGCGCGGGGCCGGCGACGGATGGATGCCGCAGCCCGGCTGGGACAGCAGCTACGACTGGACCGGATTCATCCCGTTCGACGAACTGCCGGTGTCATACAACCCGGCATCCGGGTACATCGTGACCGCGAACAACGCGATCGTCACCGACGACTACCCCTACTTCCTCTCACGGGACTGGGACTACGGCTACAGGGCCGATCGCATCGCGCACCTGATCGAGCGACGCGCCGCCGCCGCACCGCTCACCGCCCAGGACATGCGGGAGATCCAGATGGACAGCGAGATGTGGATCGGCAAGCGACTCGCAACGGAGATGGAGGATGTGGAGGTGACGGGTGCGGGGACTGCAGATGCCGTGGCGCTGCTGCGCTCGTGGGACGCACAGAACGACGCGGGGTCGGCCGCGGCCGCCTACGCGAACGTCCTCTGGTCGAACCTCGTGCAGAACCTGTTCGCCGAACGCGACCAGCCCCTGCCGATCGACGGCCAGGGTCGACTCTTCACCGTCGTCGCGGATCTTCTCGACGACCCATCCGACCCGCTCTGGACCAACCCGAGCATCGATGTCGCGGGCATGGACGAGATGCTCGCCCTGTCGGCGGAGGAAGCGTACGACGAGCTCTCCGCGGTTCAGGGCGACGTCGTCACCGCATGGAGGTGGGGCGACCTGCACGCGATCACCCTCACGAGCGACACCCTCGGGTCCTCCGGCATCGCCCCGATCGAAGCCCTCTTCAACCGCGGCCCCTACGCCGTCAGCGGCGGCGCGTCCGTGGTCAACGCCACCGGCTGGGAGCTCGGCACGTCGTACGCCACGACCACCGTGCCGTCGATGCGGATGGTCGTCGACCTCTCCGATCTCGACGCCTCGACCTGGATCCACCTCACCGGCGCATCCGGACACGCGTTCGACGAGCACTACGTCGATCAGACGTCCGACTGGGCGGCGGGGATTCAGCGGCCGTGGGCGTTCACCGACGGGGCGGTCGATGCGGCGACGCGTCACACTCTGGTGCTGGCGCCGGCCGGTTAGCCCGGGGCGGCTCTGCGGGCTCAGGCGGGAGCAGGCGTGGCGGATGCTGCGGCGCGGCGTGCGATGAGCCAGATGCCGATCGCTGCGGCGAGGAAGATCGCGGCGAGGATCACCCAGCCCACGAAGCCGAAGGTGATCGCGGTGGCGTTCACGACGATCGGCGACGCCAGGGCTCCGAGCGAGAAGCCCATGCCGAACACGCCCTGGTAGGCGCCCGCTCGCACAGGATCGGCGAGCTCGAAGCTGAGACCCCAGGCTCCGGCCTGCGACAGGATCTCGGCGAACGTGTGGGCGATCATGCCGACGATGAGGATGACGATCGCCGCCCATGCCGGAAGCCCCGCGGCGAGCGCGTAGATCAGGCAGGCGGAGACCATGAGCCAGCCGGCGATCATCGTCACCCTGCCGGCGATCCGCAGGTCGTGCGTGCCACGGGAGGCACGCACCTGGAACAGCACGACCAGCGCGGTGTTGACGATCAGGAGCACTGCGAACGTGGCATCCGGGGCGTTCGTGTACTCGCTGATCCACAGCGGCACCCCGAGTTCCGCGACTCCGAACTGCATGCCGAAGATCGCCGAGAGCGCGCTCAGCAGCAGGTACCTCGGGTCCCGCCACGGTGAGCGGCGGTTCCAGTCCCTGCGCTCGGCGGATGCCGCGGCCGTGGCGTGCGTGTCGATGGATCCCGTTTCCGTCAGCTGAGCCGCGGCTCGGTTGCGCGGCGGCGCGTCGACGGCCGATGTCAGCCGCAGGAGGGAGAGCGAGCCGAGCGCGCAGACGGCACCCGCGCAGGCGATGACGACGCGGTAGGCCTCGGGTGTGCCGAGAGCCAGAGCGATCGCGCCGAATCCGGAGCCTGCCGCGATCGCGAGGTTCGTGACCGTGCGCAGCACCGCACGCGCGTGCACCCGCCGGTCCGGCGCGAAGCCCCGGGCGATGATCGCGGAACGAGCGGAATACCCCAGCGAGTCGAAGAAGCCCGAGAGGCTGGCGAGGACGAGCGCCGACACGAAGTCTCCGACGAACGCGTACGCGGCGAGCAGCACGCCACCCGCCATCTCGAAGCCGAAGGCGAGGCGTCGGGCGCTCCACCGGTCGGCGAGCCAGCCGCCGAGGAGCGACCCGACCACCCCGCATCCGCTCGACACGGCGAGCACCACCGCGGCGTGCGCGGGCGAGAGGCCGATGATCTGCGTGAAGAACAGCACGGTGACCGCGAGGAAGACGCCGCGGCCGATGCGTGAGACGGCCGTCGCGGCGACGAGCGCGCGCAGCACCGGATCGCTCAGCCCGCCGGCGATGCGCGCGATGACACCCTTGGGCGAGCCTGATGTCTCGCCCTCCGACTCGATCTGATCGGGATCGGGGTTCGGCGAAGACACCCTTCATCCTCGCACGACGCAGGCTCGCCCCTCGTCGCACACCGGCATACGGCATGCGTGGATCCCGGTTCGTCGCAGGGGTCCCACTCGGTTAGCGTTGAGGTGTGGTCTCCAGCTATCTCGCCCCGAAGGGCACCCCCGTCACGCTGCTCGAGTTCGAGCACGCGGGCGCGACGCTGATCGCGGAGACCTTCGGCGACGGACCGCACACCTTCCTCCTGCTGCACGGCATCGGCATGGGACGCAGCGTCTACCTCGACGTTGTGCAGCGACTGAAAGGCCGGGTGATCGCAGTCGACCTGCCCGGTTTCGGCGAAGCACCCGAGCCCGCTCGCACCTTCACCATGGAGCGTCACGCCGACCTCGTCGCCGCGTACCTCCGTCATGCCGACGAGGGCCCCGTCGTCGTCATCGGGCACTCGATGGGCAGTCAGATCGCCGCGGAGCTCGCCGCCCGGCATCCCTCCCTCGTCGAGGGCGTCGTGCTCGCCGGTCCGACCGTCAACAAGGCCGCACGGAATGTCGCAGCGCAGGCGAGCTATCTCCTCACGGACCTGGTCGGCGAGCGCCCGCTCGTGATCTGGCGCGGTGCCCGCGAATATCTGCGCGGCGGCCCCCACCTCATCCGCAAGATCCGGGCGACCATCGTGCACGAGCCGGAGAAGGCGTTCGCGCGCATCGATCAGCCTGTGCTGGTGCTGCGCGGGGAAGACGACCCGCTCGCTCCGATGACCTGGTGCCAGGAGATCATCGACGAGATCCCGGGTGCCGATCTGCAGGTCATCCCGGATCACGGCCACGGCACGTTGATCAGCGACTCCGAGCCGGCCGGGCGGCTGATCCAGAGCTTCGCCGACGGGCTCTGACCCGCCGCCCCGCACTTTTCCGTTCACAACTCAGCATGAACGCATGTGAGCCCCGTGATTCCGCTACTCGACCGCCGCTCCGCGGCGATTCCTGCTGAATTGTGAACGACGTGCGTCTACGAACCTCGGTCCGAGTGCAGCGATGACCTGCTCGAGAGCCTGCCTCACAGACGCCTGGTCACCGAAAATGTCTTTCGCAAGGGGCCGGACGGTCACGAAGCCGAGTCGGGCCGCGGCGATATCGCGCTCGCGATCCTGCATCTGCTTCTCCCACCCCTCGTGGAACTCCTTGCTGTCGCACTCGATGATCAACCAGCCGTCCACCACGAAGTCGACGTACCCGACGCCTTCGAGGTACACCTGGGTCTCATAGGCGACGCCCATCGTCCGGAGCAGCAACCGCATGAATGTCTCTGAGCCCGAGCCCGCCGACGGGTCGACCAGTGCGAGCAGCGGGCGGAATCGGGCGGGTAGAGCAGCGAACATCGTGACCAGATCGTCGCGGGTCAGGAGTCCGTGATGAAGCACACTGTCCAAGGTGGCAAGCGCCTCGCGCGGAGCCTGGCAGAGCACGGAGTGCGCGACGGCATCGATCAACGGAGCCGCATGAAGGCTCTCGCGAACGCTGGTCAGCGCCTTCCAATGGAGCACGACCTTTCCGTCCCTCGCCACACGTAGACGAGACGAGCCAGGAGTCACGAGCACATGGAGCTCTCGGCAACGGAACACGAAGACACCGAGAAGGGCGAGGAGAGACAAGCATGAGACCCGCCCGCCGATGCGGACAGCCTCGACGATGTCCCGGTGCGTCGACGGCAGCGCATATCGATCGCGGCGCACGTGCTGGAGTTCTCCTCGGGCCACTGACTCGGCGATGAGACGCCCCGTGAGCCCTCGGTGCACCAGATCCGATCGACTGAAGACCGTGCGCGAATAGGTGTCTCTCGCGCGCTGAACGACCGTCTTCTGCTTATTCCCCATCGCAGAAGTGTGCAGACAAGGGACGGTGTCGATGTGCGTCGTCCAAGCAACAGTGGATGACTTGCACGGAACAGGGTTCCGTGTAGGAGAAGAAGCAATGACCGGTGTCGTTCACTACTCAGCATGGATCTCGTATCGAGCAGCCCTGAAGCCCCTTTGGCCCCACCGGCGCAGGCTCATGCTGAATTGTGAACCGCAAGCGGCCCCGCACCGGCGTAGGACGTGCGTGGCGTCCGTCTCAGCGCAGCTGCGGGCGTGCGATCAGCCGGCGGCCGGCGGGGTCTGCTTCGACTCGGCGAGCTCGTCGACGACCAGGCTGCGCTCGTCGGTCGTGCCGTTGCGATATGCCTGCCGCCCGACGATGTGCGCGGACAGCGGCGCGGTGGCGAACTGCATGAGCACGACCGGGGCGACGAGCGCGAGCCCGAAGAGGATTCCGCCGACCGTGCGCTGAGACAGTGCGATCGCGAGGCAGATGAGGATGAGGCCGAGCACCTGCGGTTTGGTCGCGGCGTGCAGCCGCGACGGCACGTCGCGGAATCGCAGCAGCCCGACCGCCGCCGACAGGCAGAGGATCGCGCCGAGCAGGATCAGCACGAGCACCGCGACGTCGATGACCACGTCGGGAATGGCGAGACCGAACACGTTCATGGTGTCGTGTTGTCCCTTCTGGCCACGAACCGGGCGACCGAGATCGAGCCGAAGACGCCGACCGCGGCGATGATCAGCATCACCGGGATGTTGCGGGTGTGGCCGTTGATGGCCATCTCGGCGCCGAGCACGCACATGACCTCGGTGAGCAGCACGTCGGAGGCCACCGCCCGGTCGAGGATCGAGGGCCCCCGCACGATGCGGATGATCGTCAGGATGGCGGCGACGCCGAAGACGACCATGATCGCGAGCATCAGCACATTCATCGGGCACCTCCACCGGCGCGCGCCGCACGTTCGTCGGCCTTGAGGGCACGGTACTGCGCCGGGGCTCCGAGCGCACGCACGACCCGTCGCTCCCAGCGCAGCACGCCTTCGCGCTGCTTCTCGACATCGGCCATGCTGCGCACCCCGATCACGTGCAGATACAGCACCTGCCGGTCGCGATCGGCCTCGACGACGAGCGACCCGGGAACCAGCGACGACACCACGGACACGTGCGTCATCATCAGGTCGTCGGCGTAGCGCAGAGGAACGGCGATGATCGCGGCGCCGGGCTGATGCCGGAAGTCGAACACCTGCAGGGTGACCGCGACAGCGCCGCGGAGCACGGCGAAGAGGAACTGCACGATGAGCAACGCGGCGAACCAGATGTTGATGCGTCCGGACAGCTCGACGGTGGGCAGCCGGAAGACACGGGTGACGAACACCGCGATGACCAGGCCCGAGACGAACGCCAGCACCGTGAACTGCCCCCACAGCAGCATCCAGAGCACGACGAGCCATGCCAGGAACGGCAGCTGCACGCGGATGTCCCGCCAGAAGTGGCGGCCGGTCTCGGTGGGGCTCATCCTTCCACCTCGTCTTCCAGCTGCACGAGGGTGACGGGGTCGAGCAGCGCCGCACCGATGCGGTCGCACAGGGCATACAGCGGGCCCGCGAACACGGTGAGCGCGATCGTGACCCCGACCATCCCGGCGGTCGCGATGGTCATGATCCGGGGGATGCGGCGACGCTCCTGCTGCTCATCCGCGGCCGGGGCGTTGCCGAGGTACGAGATGCGCCCCTCGGTCTCGGTCGAGTCGTCCTCCTCGCGCCAGAACGCGAGGTTCCATGCTCGCATCAGCGCGTAGAGCGTGAGCAGCGAGGTGACGATGCCGCCGAAGATCAGCACGAGCATCAGCGGCGTTCCCACGGAGGCTGCCGCTTCGAACAGCGCGAACTTGCCGATGAAGCCGGAGAACGGCGGCAGTCCGCCGAGGTTGATCGCGGGGATGAAGTAGAGCACCGCGATCACGGGCGCGACCTTGAGCAGTCCCTTCACGCGCAGGATGGACGTGCTCCCCGCCCTGCGCTCGATGAGACCGACCGCGAGGAACAGCGTCGTCTGCACGATGATGTGGTGGACGATGTAGTAGACCGTCGCGCCGATCGCCGCGGGGGTCGCTATCGCGAGGCCGAAGATCATGTAGCCGACGTGGCTCACCAGCGTGAACGACAGGATTCGTTTGAGCTCGGCCTGTGCGACAGCGCCGAGCACGCCCACGATCATGGTCGCCAACGCGATGATCAGGAGCACCGTGTCGATGCTGTTCTCGGCGAACAGCTGCGTCTCGGTGCGGATCAGCGCGTAGACGCCGACCTTGGTCAGCAATCCCGCGAACACCGCTGTGACGGGCGCCGGTGCCGTCGGGTACGAGTCGGGCAGCCAGAACGACACCGGGAAGATCGCGGCCTTGATGCCGAAGGCGATCACCAGCATGAGGTGCAGCACGAGCTGCGTCTCCTGCGGGAGCTCGGTCATGCGCTCGGCGATCTGGGCCATGTTCACGGTGCCGAGGGCACCGTAGATCATCGCGATCGAAGCGAGGAACAGGATCGACGAGACCAGCGAGACGACGATGTAGACGGCACCCGTGCGGATGCGGGACTCGGTGCTCCCGAGCGTTATCAGCACGTACGACGCCACGAGCAGGATCTCGAATCCGACGTACAGGTTGAAGAGGTCGCCCGCGATGAAGGCGTTGAAGATGCCGGCCGCGAGGATCAGGTACGACGGGTTGAAGATCGAGATCGGGGTCTCGTCGGTGCCGTCCGCGGCACCCTGACCGATCGAGAAGAGCAGGACCGCGAGCAGCACGATGCTCGAGATGAGCACGAGGAGCGCCGCGAGCCTGTCGACGTAGAGCACGATGCCGAACGGCACCGGCCACCCGCCGACCGAGACCGCGAGCGGCTCACCCGCATCGACGACGACCAGCAGCACGGCCGCGATGACCGAGACGATCGCGAGCGTGGCCACCGTGACGAAGGCCTGGAGGCGCGGATTGCGGCCGAAGATCAGGGTCACGGCGGCGCCGAGCAGCGGCAGGGCGACGAGCAGGGGGACGAGGGCGCTCATCGGCGGTCCTCCCCATCGTCGGTGTGCTCGGGTGCGCTGTCATCGGATGCCGTGTCAGCCGCCGTATCTCGAGCGGCGTCCGCCGCATCGGTCTCGTGGGCGTCCGACGCGTGCGTGTCGGCATCCGTCCGGAAAGCCGACGAGTGCGTCGAGTCTTCGGGGTCGTCGTCGGGCGGTGCCGACTCCCCGTCGAGGACGGCCGCGCCTGGACCGGCATCCGCATCGGGATCCTGATCGGACGCCGCGGACACGGCTCGAGGCGGGGTGGGCCGGTCGGTCGGAGCGTCGTCGTTGATCGCGGCGTGGTCGCGCATGTGCAGCACGGTGATCGGCGACGTCTGCACGCCGACGAAGTCCGTGGTCGCCTCGTCGTCCGCCGCGTCGGCCTCGTCGTCCATGAGGTCTTCGTCGGCATCGGTGCGCTCACGGAGAGCGATGTCGGCCTCGTCGTCCTCGACGGTGTCGGCCTGACCCAGCTGCCACGAGCGGTAGATGAGGGCGAGGAGGAATGCCGAGACGGCGAACGTGATGACGATGGCGGTCAGGGTGAGCGCCTGGGGCAGCGGGTCGCTGAGCTCGCCCTCGGTTCCGAAGAAGGGCGCGTTGCCGGGCACTCCCATGACGATGAGGAGCAGCAGGTTCGTCGCGTTGCCGAGCAGCAGGAAGCCGATCAGCACGCGGGTGAGACTGCGCTCGAGCATCGCGTAGACGCCGCAGGCGAAGAGCACGGCCATGATCACGATCAGGGTGAGGGAGACATCCATCAGAGGGTCACCCCTCGCTCGCGGAACTCCTGCGCCTGACGGTCGACCTCGGCACCGAGGCTGCGCAGCACGTCGAGCACGAGGCCGATCACGACCAGGTACACACCGACATCGAAGATGGTCGAGGTGACGAACTCCATGTGGCCGATGCCGGGGATCTCCCACTCCCAGAAGTTGCTGGTGAGCGGCGCCAAGCCGAAGAACAGCGGCACGACCGCCGTGCCGACGGCGAGGATCAGACCGGCACCGAGCAGTCGCCCGGCATCCGTGGGTGCGGCAGCGCCCAGCTCCCAGCGTCCGCCGGCGACGTAGCGCATGACGAGGGCCATGCCCGCGACGAGGCCTCCGGCGAAGCCTCCGCCTGGGAGGTTATGGCCGGAGAAGAGCAGGAAGATCGACACGACGATGATCGTGTGGAAGAGGATGCGGACGATGACCTCGAGCAGGATCGACCTGTTCTCGGGCTTCATCTTCGGGCCGCCGACGAGCCAGGCGCGGGGGCTGCTCTCGTTCTCGTCGGTCTGGAAGCGCACGCCCTCGGTCGTCTCGACGAGCGGGCGGCTGAGCGTGCGACGGCGGCGCGCCTTGGGCAGCGTCTTCGTCGCGGAGAGCATGTCGGCGCGGTGCGTGACGAACACGAGAGACGCGACACCCGTGGCGGCGAGCACGAGCACGGAGAGCTCGCCCATCGTGTCCCAGCCGCGCAGGTCGACCAGGGCGACGTTCACGACGTTCTTGCCGTGACCGATCTCGTACGCGAGCTTCGGGAACGCGGCGGAGATCGGATCCGCGACGCGAGACTGGGTCGCCACGATCGCGACCAGCGCCATGGTGAGCCCGACCCCGACACCCAGCAGCGCGCGGGGAATGCGCCCGACAGAGGCGTTGTGCTCGCCCATCCGCGCGGGCAGGCGACGCAGCACCAGTGCGAAGGTGACCATCGTCACGGTCTCGACGAGGATCTGCGTGAGCGCGAGGTCGGGGGCGCCGCTGGTCGCGAACAGCACGACCATCCCGAGGCCGGTGATCGACACGAGCACGACGCCCGTGTATCTCTTCTGCGCGCGCACGGCCATGACGCCCGCGGCGGCCATCATCGGCGCGACCACGAGCTGCGTGGGCGTGTGCCAGGCCGAGAGCTGGAAGCGGTCGATGTCGCTGGCGACGAGCGCCGTGATCTCGGCGGCGACGAACACCACGAAGATGGTGCCGACGTAGACCGGCAGAGAGCCGCGCTGGGTGAGCGTCGTGCTCAGCACCGAGAGTCGGTCGATACCGCGCATGACCAGGTAGTAGACGTCTGCGGCAGTGAAGCGGATCAGTCGCGCCTTGCGGTCCCATCCGGTGCGCAGCGTGAGGAGGAAGACCGCGGCGCCGAGCAGGATCGACAGGATCGAGATGCCGAGCGCCGGCTCGAGACCGTGCCAGAGCGCGAGGTGCCCGGGTCCTTCCGCGGCGACCCCCTCGGCATCGAGGCCCGGGGTGGCTGTGAGCGCGTATCCCTGGAGCGCGACGTCGAGAGCCGGTGCTCCGATCCCGGCGGCGAGCGTGAGCCCGGCGAGGATGATCGGCGCCGAGAGGAATCCGACGGGCGGGTCGGGCCAGGCGGTGTCGGGAAGGCGATCGCCCGCCGCATCGCGCTTGGTCCAGAAGGCACCCCAGAGGAAGCGGATGCCATATGCCGCCGTGAGCATGGATCCCAGGCTGACGCCGATGATCGCGACGAGCCCCCAGGGCGAACCGTGCAGTGCGTCGTCCAGGAGCGCCGTGAGGGTCGACTCCTTCGCCACGAATCCGAGGGTCGGTGCGATGCCGGCCATCGATGCGATGGAGATGAATGCCGCTGTCGCCATGACGGGAGCCTGACGCCCGACGCCGCTCAGCTCGGTGATGTCTCGCGTCGACAGCTGACGGTCGATCACTCCGACGATCAGGAACAGCGCCGACTTGAACAGCGCGTGCGCGATCACGAGTGCGAGACCGGCCAGCGCGCTCGCCTGGGTGCCGTAGCCGATGACGACCGAGAAGAAGCCCAGCTGGCTGACGGTGCCGAACGCGAGGATGCGCTTGAGGTCGGTCTCGCGCAGCGCCTGGATGCCGCCGATCAGCATCGTCAGGATGCCCAGCGAGATGATGATCGGCCGCCACGGACCGGTGAAGGCGAAGATCGGGGCGAAGCGCGCGATCAGGTAGATACCCGCCTTGACCATCGCCGCGGCGTGCAGGTACGCGCTCACGGGAGTGGGCGCCGCCATCGCACCGGGCAGCCAGAAGTGGAAGGGGAAGATCGCGGACTTGCTGATCGCGCCGACGAGGAGCATCACGACGGCGGCGTCGACGATGGCGCCTGTGGGTGCGATCTCGAGGATCTCGCGGATGCTCGAGGTACCCGCGTCGACCACGAGCAGCACGACTCCGACGAACATCACGAGCCCGCCGAGAGTGGTGACCAGGAGCGCCTGCAGTGCTGCTCGTCGGCTGGCGGCGCGGCGTCGGTAGTGCCCGATGAGGAGGTACGAGAGGATGCTCGTCACCTCCCAGAACATCACGAGCATGACGAGGTCGTCGGTCAGGACGAGGCCGTACATCGCACCCGCGAACCCGAGCAGCACGCCCGCGAACTGGCCGATGCCGGCGGAGTCGTCATGGAAGTACCAACGGCAGTACAGCAGCACGAGAGCACCGACGCCGGTGACGATGAGCGTCAGCACCCAGCCGAGCACGTCCATGTTCATGGACAGATTCAGTCCGAGCTGCGGGATCCACGCGACCGAGACGAAGGGCGTCGGTCCGTCGAGCACCTGAGGGGTGAGGACGAGGGCGTGGATGAATGCCGCGGCGGGAATGAGAGCCGCGATGGCGAATGCCTGGGATCCCAGCCAGCGCACCAGAACGGGCATCAGGATCGACCCGAGGAGGAACACGGCGAGGAGCGTCAGCATATACGCGGCTCCTCAAAGCTCGTCGGCCGGGGGCGGCGCAGGCGGGCGGGCGGGTGTCGATATCGAGTTTACCTTGATATTCCGCGCTTCAGGGTCGATGATGTCGGCGCCCGACCATGCAAATGGTCGGTTTCCCCCGGATTTTCGGGCACTTTGCGCGATCTCGCACGCAGAATCAGCTCATTCGGATGCGTTCTCAGCCTGCCGAGCGAGCGCCGGACCGAGACGGTCGTACGAGTTCGCGATGTGCATCCTCATCGCCGCGGCGGCGGCTTCGGGGTCGCGTCGGCGCAGCGCGTCGAGGATGCTCTCGTGCTCGCTCACGGTGTCGTCTTCGAAGTCGTGGCGGAAGTTCAGCCGGTAGAGGTGCATGTGCGCACGCAGCCGCACGATGGCCTCCGACAGCAGCGGACTCTGCGCACTCTCCGCGATCAGGTGATGGAAGTGCAGATCCTCGTCGATGAACCGCCGGTAGTTGCGGAAGCGCTCGTCCTCATCGGGTGCCGACGCTGTACGCATCGTCACCACGGACTCCGCCAGCTCGGTCTCGGTCTCGTGGTCGAGATGCGCCGATGCACGCCGCGCCGCCTCCGGCTCCAGCAGCTCGCGCATGTCGTACAGATCGCGCAGGCCCGCCGCGTCGAGCAGAGGAGCTGCGACATAGCCCTTCAGCGCCCGCTTCGCGACGAGCCCTTCGGACTCGAGCCGCGTCAGCGCCTCGCGCACGGGCGTCGGAGACACGTCGAGGTCGCGGGCGACCGCGTCGATGTTGACCTTGGCGCCCGGTTCGATGACCTGGTCCATGAGCAGGCCGAGCACCGCGTCGTACACGTCGTCGACGAGCGCGCGCCGCGCCGGAAGCGGCCTCGGTCCGCGTGCCTCTTCGTCGCCGAACATGAGTCTCATCGTAGGGGGTGCCCTTCGTCGGCGATCAGACCGCGATCACGCAGATCGTCCCAGACCGCCTCGGCGACCGGGCGTGCGACGAGACGGCTGTTGCGCGCGACCTGCTCCGCGCTGGCACCGCCCATCACCACCGCGCCCACGGCGGGATGCGTCAGCGGATACTGTGCGGCCAGCTCGGGGAGTGTGGTGCCATGATGCCGGGCGACCCGGGCGATCGCCTGAGCCCGGGCGAGCACCGAGCGGTCCGCGGGGCCGTAGTCGAACGTGGCATCGTGAGCGGGAGCATCCGTCGCGAGGATTCCCGAGTTGAAGACGGCGGCGGCCAGCACCGTCACCGCACGCTCCCGGGCGATCGGGAGCAGGTCGTCGGCGGCCGACTGGTCGAGCAGCGTCCAGCGCCCGGCGACCATCATGACGTCGGCATCCGTCTCCTGCACGAACCGCGTGAGCATGCCGCTCTGGTTCATGCCGGCACCGAACGAGCGGATGACGCCCTGGTCCCGCAGCTCGCTCAGGGCGGGGAAGGCACCCTCGAGAGCCTCGCGCTCGTGCTCATCGGGATCGTGCACCAGAGCGATGTCGATGCGGTCGAGTCCGAGGCGCTCGAGCGACTGCTCGACCGAGCGCAGCACGCCGTCGCGGGAGTAGTCGCGCACGCGCCGATGATCCGCCGGCACGTCGAACAGGTTGTCGAGGTCCGAGCGGCCCGCGGCATCCTGCGGAACCAGCAGGCGTCCGACCTTGGTCGAGACGATGTACTCGTCACGCGGGAGCTCGCGCAGGCTCTCGCCGAGGCGTCGCTCGGCGAGGCCGAGACCGTAGTGCGGCGCGACATCGAAGTACCGCACGCCGCCCTCCCACGCGGCCGGCACGATCCGCGGCCACTCCCGGTCGTCCAGCGCCCGGTACAGATTGCCGAGCGCGGCAGCCCCATAGGCGACGGGCGGGGCGAGAAGCCCTCCGCGTCCGATCGCGACGGGCTTCGCTGCGGTGGAGACAGGCGCACTCATGACACGATCAGCCGGCCCAGGGCGTCATCGTTCCAGGGGATGCCGAGGCCCGCCTGCGTCGGCGCCCACCCGCGACCGTTCTCGATGCGGATCTCGCCCGTCGTGACCGCTCGCAGCTGCGGGATGTGCTCGAGGTACAGCGCGTTGGGGATCGCGCAGACGAGGGAGACGTGGAGCTCCATGAGGAAGTGCGGCGCGACGGGGGCGTTGAAGGACTCGGCCAGATGCGCGATCTTGAGCCACGGAGTGATCCCGCCGACCCGGGCGACGTCGGCCTGCACGATCGACGCGCCGCCACGCTGCAGGTGCTCGCGGAAGTGACCGAGCGAGTACATGCTCTCGCCGACCGCGATCGGCACCGACGTCGAGCGCGCCAGAAGACGATGCCCCTCGACGTCCTCCGCAGGCAGGGGCTCTTCGAACCAGAAGACGTCGACCTGCTCGAACAGCCGGGCTCGACGCACGGCTTCGGCGACCGTGAACGACTGGTTCGCGTCGACCATGATGTCCATGCCGGGTCCGACCGCGTCGCGCACGGCACGCAGTCGCTCGAGGTCCTGGTGCCCTCGCGGCATGCCGACCTTGATCTTCACGCCGCCCATGCCGCGCTCTTTGGCGGCGACCGCATGGGCGACGAGCTCGTCGGTGCGGAAGTGCAGCCATCCGCCCTCCGTGTCGTACACGGGCACGGAGGGCGACGCACCTCCGGCGGCGACCCAGAGCGGGAGTCCGGCGCGACGGGTCTTCGCATCCCAGACCGCGGTGTCGACCGCGGCGAGCGCGAGCGCCGTGATCGGCCCGACCGTGGTGGCGCGAGTGATGCTGAAGAGTGCGAGCCACAGCGCTTCGGGACGCTCGGCCTCGAGCCCGATCAGAGCGGGCAGCAGCGTCTCGCGCAGCATGCTGAGCACCGCCCCGCCGCCGGTGCCGATCGTGTAGCTGTAGCCGATGCCCTCGGTGCCGTCGGCGGTGCGCAGCCGCACGAAGATGGTCTCCTGCTTGACGAACGTCTGCAGGGCATCCGTGCGCTCGGTCTCGACGGGCAGGTCGCACAGCTGCGCCTCCGCGTGCACGATGCGGCTGCCGGCCGTCGCGTCCGCGACGGCCTCCCGCACGGGCTTCGTGGTGTGGTGTGTCGTGGTCATCAGCGTCCTCCGAGTCCGCCCAGGGTGACCCCCTTGATGAGCTGCCGTTGCAGCAGCAGCACGAGGATCAACGAGGGGATGACGGCCAGTGTCGATGCGGCCATGAGCAGCGACCACTGCGTGCCGAACTGACCGGTGAACATGCCGAGCCCGAGGGGCACGGTGGCCATGTCCTGCGTGTTGATGATGATCAGCGGCCACAGGTACGAGTTCCAGTAGCCGATGAACGAGAACACCGCGAGCACGCTGAGGGGGGCGACCAGCTGCGGCAGCAGCACCGACCACAGGGTGCGCAGTCGCGAGGCGCCGTCGATCAGTGCCGCCTCCTCGTACTCCATCGGGATGGTGAGGAAGAACTGCCGCATCAGGAAGGTGCCGAACGCGGTGAAGGCGAACGGGATGATGAGGGCCGCGTAGCTGTCGTTCCATCCCCAGCTGTTGATGATGATGAAGAGCGGGACGACGAGCACCTCCTGGGGCAGCACGAGAGTGAGCACGAACAGCAGGAAGAGCTTGTCGCGGTACTTGAACCGCAGTCGAGAGAAGGCGTATGCCGAGAGCACGGCGACGACCACCGAGAGGGCGGCGCCGAGGATCGCGACGAACAGGCCGTTGAGGATGAAGCGTCCGAACGGCACGACGGTCCACGCCTCGACGAAGTTCGCCCAGCGGATCTCCGATCCGAAGATCTGCGGGGTGGCGGTGAAGACCTCGTTCTCGGGCTTGAGCGCCGTGAGGAACATCCAGATGAAGGGGAAAGCGAAGATCAGCGCGACCACGGCGATGGCCGCGGTGTTGAGCCACTCCTTGAGCGACTCACGGCGCTGACGCGCACGACGGGGCAGGCTCACGACGTCACTCATAGTTCACCCACCTGCGCTGGCCGACGAACTGCAGGGCCGTGATGAGCATCACGACGAGGAAGAGGATCCACGCGAGAGCGGATGCATAGCCGAGCCGATCGAAGACGAATCCGTTGCGGTACAGGTACAGCACGAAGGTGTTGGTGCTCTCTCCCGGCCCTCCCTGCGTGAGGAAGAGCGGCTGCACGAACACCTGGAACGCGCCGATCATCGTCATCGTGGAGCAGAAGAACAGCGACGGCGAGAGCAACGGGAGGATGATGAAGCGCAGTCGCTGCCACGCCGAGGTGCCGTCGATGCGAGAGGCCTCGAGCAGTTCCTTCGGGATGGCGCTGAGTCCGGCCGACAGGACGATCACGTTGTAGCCGAACGACTGCCATACCGACATCGCGATGACCGAGGGCAGCGCCCACGCCGAGTCCGACAGCCAGTTCGGTCCGTCGACGCCGACGGTCGCGAGCATCGAGTTGACGAGACCGTCCTGCGAGAGCAGGAGTCGCCACACCAGCGCGTTGGCCACCATGGGCGTGATCACGGGCAGGAAGAAGATGACCCGCCACGCCCCGGCCGCCTTCATGCGCGTGCTGAGCCACAGCGAGATGGTGAGGGCGACGACCAGATTCAGCGCCGTGTACACGATCGCGAAGATCAGGGTGTTGCCGAGCACCGTGTAGAACGTCGGGTCGCGGAACAGCTTGACGTAGTTCTCGAAGCCGATGAAGTCGGGGCTGCCGAACAGCTTCCAGTCGAACAGGCTGATGAAGGCCGACCCGAACAGCGGAGTGAGGATGAAGAGGACGAACCCGATCATCCCGGGTGCGAGGAAGGCCACCGCTACCCAGGCTTGGCCGCGCCGTCGCGGGGGGCGGGGAACCCGCGGGGCGGGAGCGCCGAAGGGCACTCCCGCCGCGCCGGGCACGGGAGAGGAGGCCGTGGCCTCTCTCCGCTCGCTCATGATCGCCATCCGCTCAGCCCGCGACCGAGTTCTGGATGGTCTCCATGATCTCCTCCGCCGTCAGCTCACCCCGGTAGCCCTGCACTCCGTACTGGGTCATCAGGGTCTCGACCTGGTTCCAGGTCGGGGTGGTGCGCTGCGGGGTCGCATCGGCCAGCAGAGCCTCGACGACCTCGGCGGCACCCTCGGTCTTGCCCTCAGCCCAGGCCGGAAGCGCCTCGATGCGCGCCGGAACGATGCCGCGCGCCTCGGCCTGCTTCTCCTGCACGGACACCGAGGTCAGTGCCTCGATCGCCGCGAACGCCTCGTCCGGGCGGTCGCAGTTGGCCGCGATGCCGAAGCCCGAACCCGCCGTCATCGCGGCGGCCTCGCCGCTGGTCGACGGGACGATCGTGACGCCGAGCGTGAAGTCGGCGGCGTCGGCGAAGCTGCCGTACATCCACGGACCTTCGATCAGCATCGGCACCTCGCCCGAGGTGAAGGCCTGCTGCGAGACCTCCGAGCCGTCCGCCGCTTCGGGTGCCTTGGCGACCTGCTCGACCGACACCAGGTCGAAGAAGCTCTGGATCTGGTCGACGAAGTCGGGGTTCGTGAGGTCGAGCTCGCCGTCCTCGGTCACGGCCGGAACGCCGTCGGCGAGCGACCAGGCGTTCGGGATGAAGATGCCGGGTGCGAGCGCGAGGCCCTTCTTGTCGCCGTCGGTCAGCGCCTTCGCATCCGCGATGAACTGATCGCGCGTGTACTCGGTGCCGGGCAGTTCGAGACCCGCGGCCTCGAACGCCTCGACGTTGTAGAACAGGACGATCGGCTCGGCGTCGTAGGGGATCGCCCTGATCGTGCCGTCGACCGTCATGCCGCTGAGCATGGATGCGTCGATGTTCTCGATGTCGAAGTCGGACTTCTCGATCAGGTCGTCGAGCGGCATCAGCAGGTCGCCGAGCTCCTGCGCGCGGGCCGCCTGCGTGGTCAGCAGGCAGGGCGGGTTCGAGCCGCTGAGGCGGGTCTTCACCTTGGTCCAGTAGTCCGAGAAGCTGGGCCCCTCGACGGTGATGTCGAGGTCGGGATCTTCGGCCTGGGCGCCGTCGATGAAGTCAGCCCACTGCGCCTGATCGCCCTCGCTGGCGGCCCACGTGTAGAGCACGAGAGGGCCGCCGGCGTCGCCGCCTCCTCCTCCCGAGCCGCTGGCACAGCCGGCGAGGGTGAGAGCGGTGAGGCCCGCGACGCCTGTCAGGATGAGACGCTTCGCGCGTCGGGATGAGAGTGCATTCATTCTGTCTGCCTCCTTCATTGGATGCTGATTCGATGCGATGGGTGAGGGGGTGCTGCTCGGGGGTTCGGGTCGTGCTCGGGTCACTCGGAGAAGTCGATGGCGACGACGTCGATCAGGGCGCCGCTCGGTGCAGGGGCGACGATGCGCAGCTCGCCCAGGTCGTCGCCGGCGATCGAGGCCTCGTGCACCTCGAAGCTCGCGTCATGCTGCAGCTCGAGATCGTCGGCCAGGCGGTGCACCCGGGTGATGCGACGCACGGGCAGGCCCCGCACGATGATCTCGTCCACCGGCACCGCGGTCAGATGCAGGTAGAGGCGTCCGGCGCGCGCGGTCGTCGGCCCGTGGAAGTCGATGCCGACGGTGGGCTCGACACCGATCACGGACTCGGCGTGCGCATGCATCCATCCCGCGAACTCGCCCAGCCTCTCCTGTTCGACCGCCGGCAGCGCACCGTCGGGACCGGGCCCCACGTTGAGCAGCAGATTGCCGCCGCGGGCGACGACGTCGATGAGGGTGACGAGCAGCGACCGCGCGGACTTCTCGTTGTCCGGCCCCGTGCGCCATGCCCAGTGATCGCCGATCGTGAGGCACAGCTCCCACGGACCGGTCGGCGGGGTGAGCGGGAAGCCCTGCTCGGGGGTGCGGTAGTCGCCCTGGCCGGGCAGGCGATCGTTGATGACGACATCGGGCTGCAGCTCCTTGATCAGGCGGCGCAGTGCCGGAGCCGTCCACTCGACGGCGGAGCGCTCCCAGTCGCCGTCGAACCAGAGCAGATCGATCTGCCCGTAGTTCGTGAGGAGCTCGGTCAGCTGCGCCCGCACGTAGTCGAGGTAGCGCGACCACTCCTCCGGACTCGACCGCCGGTGGCGATCGGTCGCGTCGGGGGTGTCGGCGAACTCGGCGAGGCCCGCGGCGGGCCAGTGCTCGAGCTTGTACGGCCGGTCCTCATCGCGGAATGCCGGATAGTCGGGGTGGTTCCAGTCGGGGAGGCTGTAGTAGATGCCGACCTTCAGGCCTTCGGCGCGCACGGCGTCGACGAACTCACGGGTGATGTCGCGACCGAAGGGGCCGTGCTGCACGCCGAAGTCGGACTCCTCGGTGAAGAACATGTTGTATCCGGCATGGTGACGTGCCGTGAAGACGAGGTAGGTGGCTCCCGCTTCGCGGGCACGACGCGCGAGATCTGCGGCATCCCAGTTCACGGGGTCGAACGTCGGAGCCGTCGCCTGGTACTCGGCCACGGTCACGGCGTCTTCCACGGCATCCTCACCCGGGATGATCGATCGTCCGACGAGGGGCCAGGAGATCTCGATGCCCTGCTGCGATGCCTGGTCCCAGTGCACGAAGAGGCCGAAGCCTGCGCCGCTGAACCACTCCCCGCCGGGGATGCGCTCTGTGGGGCGTCGGAAGCCTGCGTCTGTCATCGAACCTCTCCTTTGAGTTCAAGATTTCCTATAGGATACGTGATAGACGAAACCGTTCACAAGGGTGTGATGAAAGGTGCCTACCGATGGCGATGTTCGAAACCGATCCTGTTCGTCCCGAGGCCTACCGCGAGTTCGAGCGACCGCTTCCCGAGTGGTTCCGCGGCGCCGCACTGGGGATCTTCGTGCACTGGGGGCCGTACTCGGTTCCCGCCTGGGCAGAGCCCACCGGTGAGCTCGGCGCCGTGCCACGGGACGAGTGGTACGCCCACAATCCCTATGCCGAGTGGTACGCCAACACCATGCGCATCGAGGGCTCGCCGACCCACCGGCATCACGAGGAGGTCTACGGCGGGGCTCCTTATGACGACTTCCTCGATGCCTGGAAGGCCGAGGAGTTCGACGCCGACGAGGTGCTCGCCGTGGTCGCGGCGACGGGCGCGCGGTACTTCATCCCCACGACCAAGCACCACGACGGCGTCACACTCTGGGACGCACCGGGAACGGATGGGCGCAACACCGTCGCCCGTGGCCCTGGCCAGGACCTCATCGGAGCCTTCGCCGACGCGACGCGCGCGGCCGGCCTCCGCTTCGGCGTGTATTACTCGGGCGGTCTCGACTGGCACTTCTCCGACCTGCCGCCCATCGACCATGACGGCGCCCCCGCCCCCGATGACCTCGCCTACGCGGAATATGCGCACGACCACGTCATCGACCTGATCGACCGCTACCGTCCCGACATCCTCTGGGGCGACATCCGGTGGCCGGCTGCGGGAATCGAGCCGGGGCCGAAGAGCATCGCCCACGCCTTCCAGACGTTCTACGCACAGGTTCCCGAGGGCGTCGTCAACGATCGCTGGGGCGAGTCCCACTGGGACTTCCGCACCAGCGAGTACGTGCACGGCACCGCAGTCGAGGTCGGCGAGGCGTGGGAGAACACCCGGGGGATCGGACTCTCGTTCGGCCACAACCGCAGGGAGACGAGCGAGCACCTGCTGTCGGCGCACGAGGCCGTGCTTCTGCTCGTCGACGTGGTCTCACGCGGCGGCAACCTGCTGCTCAACATCGGCCTCGAGGCGTCCGGCCGCATCCCCGATCTGCAACGAGAGACCCTCGAGGGCATCGGCCACTGGAACAGGCAGTACGGGCACGCCGTGTTCGGTGCGCGACCGGAAGAGCGGATGCCGGCGTCCGACGACCCCTGGCTGCGCTGGACACGCACGGATGACGCGGTGCACGCGGTCGTCGACCGGAACGGACACGTCGAGCTCCCCGATCCGCACGGCCTGCTCGACGAGAGCAGCGCACGGATCGGCGAGCATCCGGTGACCGCAGAACGCGTCGATGGTGCCATCCTGGTCGAGGTGGCGGACGCGACGACCCCGGTCGCGATCTCGTTCCAGCCCAGGGACTGACGGAAGGACCCTCTCATGCGCATCGCTCTGCACTCCGAGATCCGCGACGGCGCGGTCGACGACTACCGCACGAACCACGCCCGCATCCCGGATGCTCTCGCCGAGACCTTCGCGCGCATCGGCATCCACGACTGGACGATCTGGAGGTCGGGCCGGCGCCTGTTCCACCTGGTCGAGTGCGATGACTGGGATGCCGCGGTCGCCGCGCTCGAGGACGATCCGGCCGACCACGCCTGGCAGGCCGACATCGGTCGCTTCGTCGAGCTCTTCCGCGACGAAGACGGCGCCGAGGGCACCGCTCCCCTGGAGCAGGTCTGGGATCTGAGGTCGCAGGTCTCCTGACCGCCCCGCTGCCCGGGTCTGCCGCGGGCTCGTGGCAGAGTAGCCCCGTGACTCGGACGTGGGTGCGCGAGCTGGCCGGCTGGATGTGCGCTGCCGCCGTGTCGATCGTCACCGCATCCGTGGTCGCGTCGTCAGCCCGGTCCGACCTGCTCTTCCGAGACGGCGATTCGCTGGTCGTCGCGATGCTCGCGCGGTCGCTGCTGTCGGGAGAATCGCTCGACTGGGCGATGTCGAGCGTGCTGTTCCTGCCCGAGACCGCGGCGTTCACCGCGATCGACGCCGCCGTGCCTGCGACGGTGAACGGCCTCTTCGCGATCAGCGCGGTCGTCAATCTCCTCGCCCTCTATGGAGCCATCCGGCTCGTCGCCGGCCGCGGCCGCGCGGGCTCTGCGCCCGTCACCTGGTCCGTCGTCGCGCTCGGGGTGTTCGGCATGCTCGCGATGACCGATGTCTCGGCGTCGCGAGAGGCGCTCGACCTCGCATCCTTGCAGCTGACGACCACCTACTACTCGGCGACCGTGATCGGCGTCGTCATCACGGTCGGCATCGTGCGGCGCGTGATCGACGACGGCCGCCTCAGAGCCTCGCCGTCGATCGCTCTCGGTGCCGTCGCGCTCGTATCGGCGCTCTCGAACCCGCTGTACGCGGTGTGGGCGACCCTCCCCCTCGCGATCATCCTGGGCATCGCCGCCGTGTCTCCGTCGCGGCGTGCGCAGATCCTCGCCCTCATCGCGGTGCTGCTCGCCGGCACCACCGCGGGCTTCCTGGCTCGTATTCCGTTCGCGGCATGGATCGCGAACACCGGCGTCGGCTACGCGCAGCCCGACCACTGGCACGAGTCGGTCGGCTATTACGCACGGCTCATCGCCGAACGCGGTCAGAGCCTCCCCGGGCTGATCGGGCTGCTGGTCACCGTCGCCCTCATCGTCTTCGCCGTCGTGAGAACGGCGCAACAGGGCGACCCGGGAACCCGTCTCGTCGCCGCGATGGCCTGGGCGGCACCGATCGTCGTCGTCGTCGGGGCGATCGCGCTGGGCACGCATGCCGCGCGCTACCTGCAGCCTCTCGTCTTCGCTCCGGTGCTCGTGCTCGTCGCGTCACCTCGCGCGATTCGCCTCCCCGCCCGCCTGCGTCGTTCGACAGCTGCCATCGTCGGCGTGGTGCTTCTCGTCGTCGGCGGCCTCAGCATCCCGCGCCTGACGGACGCGACCACCCGGCCGGACCCTGATCTCGCGTGCGTGACGGACTGGGTCGACGCCTCCGGTCGCACGGGCGCCGGACAGTTCTGGACCGTTCGTCTGCCCGCACTGCATGTCGCAGACCCCTCGCGCCTCGTCCAGGTCGATCACCAGCTCAACGGCTACGCGTGGCTGGTCAACCGCACGGACTTCGCAGTCGGCGAGGTGTCGTTCCTCGTCGAGGATTCGCAGACCGTGCCGTGGGATCTTCCGCAGGCGGTGCAGCCTGAGCGTGTGGTCGAGTGCGGCCGGTACTCGATCCTGGACTTCGGCAGTCAGACCCTGCCCCTGGGGCCGCAGCGCAGTTGAGCGAGACCGCAGCGACCCGGTCAGCGGGTTGGTGCCGCGGTGGTCGTTCCCTCGCGGAACCGGCACGTGAGGTGCAGGGTCTGGCCGGCTTCTCCCCGGAGCATCCGCGCGACCTGCTCACCTGCGGCGCGCCCCTTCTCGACCGCCGGCTGCACGCTGGTCGTGAGCACGAGGTCGCCTAGCCCATCGGCGGCGATCCCGTCGAAACCCGCGACCGACAGGTCTTCGGGCACGCGCAGTCCCAGCTCCTCCGCGGCGCGGATGATGCCGACGGCGATCAGATCGCTCTGAGCGAGGATCGCCGTGGGCCGCGTCTCGGCATCCGCCAGCAGATGCCGTCCGGCGAGGAGCCCCTCGTCGATGAAGCTGCCTCCGGCCGAGATCGCGGGCGCGTCGGGAAAGATCTCGCGCATGCCGGTGAGGCGATCGATGGTCACATCCACCGTCGCCGCGTCGATTCGCTCCTGAGTGACCGGTCCCCGCTCGCGACGGGTGTCGAGCGGCAGCGTGACGAGTGCGACGTCGCGGTGTCCGAGGTCGCGCAGGTGACGTGCGACGTCTGCGGCCGCCGCAGAGTTGTCGAGCAGGATCTTCGGGATGCCCTCCCCCGCGTCACCCTCGATCACGACGACCGGCAGGCCTCGGCTGCGCACGATGTCGAGCGACGCCTTGGCGCGCCCCGAGCACCCGATCAGCACGACCGCATCGACGGGTGCGTTCGAGAGCGACGACTCGTCGTCGCCCGGCTCGTCGCGCATCAGCAGTATGCCGGCACTGAGCTCGGCCATCCCATCGGTCAGGCCGTCCATCATGGCGGTGGTCACCGGGTCGAGGAACGCCGCACGCAGGTGCCCCTCGAGCACGACCGCGACGATGCCGCTGCGTCCTCGACGCAGCGATGCGGCGCGCGGGTCGGGACCGGCATACCCGAGGGCCGCCGCTGCGGCGAGCACCCGCTCGCGCGTGGCCGGCGCGACGTTGGCCTTGCCGCTGAAGACGACGGATGCCGTCGACGTGGCAACTCCCGCCTCGCGTGCGACGTCGGCAATCGTCGCTCGGCGCGGGCTGTCGTGGCTCGTCATACTTCGAGGATAGCTCCCCGGCTTCCCGATCATCGAATCGATTCGATATGCTGATCCGCATGGACACGGCTCTCTCCCGATCGCAGTACGTGCGCTGGCGCACCGCGATCTTCGCGATCTTCCTCGCCAGCGGTCTCTCGATCGCGACCTGGGCGTCCCGTGTCCCCGACATCAAGCTCGCCCTCGAGGTCGACAAGGCTCAGGTGGGCATGCTGCTGCTCGGCGCGGGCATCGCCTCGATTATCGGCATCTCGACCAGCCCGGCGATCATGGCACGCACCGGCGCGCGCCTCGGCATGATGGTGTCGATCTTCACCTTCGCCTCGGGCGTGGCCCTCATCGGCATCGGCGCCAACGTCCTCGGCTCGTACTCCGTGGTGCTGATCGGTCTCGTGCTGTTCGGACTCGGCAACGGCTGCGTCGACGTCATGATGAACGTCGAGGCCACCGCGATCGAGCAGCACTCGGGCAAGACGATCCTGCCCCTCTTCCACGCCTTCTTCAGCTTCGGCACCGTGATCGGCGCCGGGCTCGGGGCGCTTGCCGCACAGCTGCACATCGACGTCTTCACCCATACGCTCGTGATCGCCGTCGCGATCGCCGCCATCGGCATCGCCAGCATCGCGAACGTGCCGCGACGCGAAGAGGCACTCGACCCCGCGGCCAACGACGCAGAGAAGCCTCACTGGCGGGAGCGGATGCACGTCGCGATGTCCGCCTGGCGCGAGCCGCGCACCTACGCGATCGGCGTCGTCATGCTCGGCATGTCGTTCGCAGAGGGCGGCGCCAACGACTGGCTCGCCCTCGGCGTCGCCGAAGACCACGGAGGCGGCACCGCACTGGGCGCCGCCGCGCTCGCGACGTTCTCGGTCGCGATGACCGTCGTCCGCGTCTTCGGAGGCCCACTGGTCGACAGGTTCGGCCGCGTCGCCGTGCTGCGCATCCTCGCGGTTGCCGCCGCATCCGGCATCCTGATCTTCATCCTCGCCCCCAGCCTTCCTCTCGTCTTCGTGGGCGCAGCACTGTGGGGCGTGGGCGCTTCTCTCGGCTTCCCGCTCGGTATGTCCGCCGCCGCAGACGACCCCGCCAAGGCGGCCGCGCGAGTGAGCGCAGCCGCGACGATCGGCTACATCTCGTTCCTGGGCGGCCCGCCCGTGCTCGGCTTCATCAGCGAGCACATCGGACTGCTCAACACGCTCTACATCCTCGTCGGCCTGGTCGTGTTGTCCGGCCTGTTCTCGGGTGCCGCGCGCCCGCTCCGCAAGGACGAGATGTCGACGCCGCCGGTCACCGCGAAGTCAGCCTCGTAGATCAGCGGGCGACAAGCGGACGCGGCGCCGGGCCTTCGAGTCGGGCGATGGCGATCTTCACCTCTCCGAGCTCGACGGCCACCTTCTCGAACCGCGCGTCCATACGCTGCTCGAACTTCTCGAACCTCGCATCCATGCGCTGCTCGACCTTCTCGAACCGCGCATCCATACGCTGCTCGAACATCTCGAACCGCGCATCCGTGCGCGTGATCATCCATCCGAAGCCTGCGGCAAGCCCCAGCAGCGTGGTCGCGACGGTCACGATCATGGTCACGAGCTCTATCGACACCGTCATCTCCTCATCCTTGACCTGTCCGCCCAGAATGTCAGGATCCAGTCCGATGGAATCGACGACGGGAGTCGATCCGCCGCAGATGTGGAAACTTCGGCGCTGATGCTGACATCAGCAGAACGAGTCGACCCGACGAAGTAGGCTCGACGGGTGCGTCTCGTCATCGCCCGCTGCTCCGTGGATTACACGGGCCGCCTCAATGCCCACCTCCCGCTCGCCACGCGTCTGCTCGTGCACAAGGGAGACGGGAGTCTGCTCGTGCACTCCGACGGCGGCAGCTACAAGCCGCTGAACTGGATGAGCCCGCCGTGCTCCCTCGCGGCCGAGGAACCCGGCGAGGAGGAGTCCATCGCCGGTGTCACCGAAGTATGGCGAGTGACGCACAAGAAGACCGGCGACGCGCTCCGCGTGCAGATCTACGAGATCCTGCACGACACCAACCACGACCTCGGCGTCGACCCCGGTCTGCAGAAGGACGGCGTTGAAGCCGATCTGCAGCGCCTGCTCGCCGAGCAGGTCGAGCGCATCTCCGACGGCGCGACCCTGGTGCGCCGCGAGTACCCGACCGCGATCGGTCCCGTCGACCTGCTCGTGAGGGATGCCGCCGGCGCGGCGATCGCTGTCGAGATCAAGCGCAAGGCCAATATTGACGCTGTAGAGCAGCTCACCCGATACCTCGAGCTCCTGAACCGTGACAGCCACATCGCGCCCGTACGGGGCATACTCGCAGCTCAGAGCATCGCACCCCAGGCACGGACCCTCGCGAACGATCGAGGAATCGAAGTACTGCTCCTGGACTATGAAGCGATGAAGGGTGTCGAGAGCGGCATTCCTACGCTGTTCTGACCTTCTGTTCGATTTCAAACAACGGACCTCAGAGCGCTGAATCCCAGACATCAGGGTCGATGACGATACCGCGTCTCTCCACCCACCACCGCGTCAGGCGCAGACTCGACCTCACCGCATCGAACTGTGCGGATACGAACGACGGTGATTCCAAAACGCCAATGTAGTAGTCCAGCAGTAACGCGCCCTCGGCTTCCAAACGCTCAAGGGTGCTAACGCTGACTCCCCAGTGGGCCGCAAGCATCTTTCGCCGGTCAATCACGCTGTCTTGCGACCAAAGGTCTTCAGGGGCGAAGAAGGCCCCTGCCGACGCAGAGCGACCGAGCGCAACGGCCCGGATAGGGTGCTCATACTCATCAGATGTTGACGAACGCAACTAGGAGGTGAGTCGTTTCCAAGAGAATCCAGCTGTTCCAGATGCCGCGTCACGGCTGCGGATCGCCCCTTTGACTCCCATGCCCGTCAGGTTGACTGGGTTGTCCGACTCATCCTTCCAACTCACCGCCTTGCTGAGGGTTATACCTTGCTCTGTCGGAAAGTCGTATCGTCCGGCCATATCTGACCTTGAATATGAACGGCTTCGGAGCGAATGTAAAGCTCTACTCTTCGGGGACCGCTTTAATGCTGTCGTTCTTCTGCCCGAGTACCCCGAGCATCTTCTTCGGGTCTCTCACTACGTCCTCACCAAGACGGTTAGATGCCACGTCCTTCGAGCCGATCACACGAGCGCGGGCGTGCATCTTCCCTTCTTCATCCGTGTACTGGACATACTGGAGCGGTCCGGAATCGAATGAGAAGGAATCTAGGTGCTTCGTACTCTCTGCGAGCTCGGCGACCGACTTGGCGTGAGTGCCAGTGTTGTCCGCTTGGAACTTGTCTACCGTGAAACCTTCGAGCCCTGAGAGTAGCTGCGTAGCCGCGACACGGACCTTCCGCTTCTCCGCGACCTTCACCGTCCACTGCTTGAACTTGACCCAGACGGAACCCCCCTCGACGGCGATGATCTCTGACTGGACGAAGCCGAGATCCTTCAGGACGGCCATGTACGCCTGAACCACCTTCATGACCACGACGGCATCGCTGGAGCCGATGTACATGCTCCCCTCGAGCTTCTTTAGCTTGAGAGGCTTGGTGGACGGATATAGCCCTCCTCTGCGCCCGACCCGCACGCCCAGGGCTTCCTTCTGAGGCACCGACAAGCTAACAAACTTCCCCTTCAACAGCACGAAGACCTCGCCGTCCGAAGGTTTCCCCATCTCCCGACCCGTGCCGGTGTCTCGGCCCACCTGCGTGCGCTGGAGCCGCACTCTGTTCTTCTCGGTCACAAGAGCACTGTATCGACACCGCCCGCTAAATTGAGGGCATGCCACCTACCCCCTCTCCTGAGCCCCAGTTGATCCAACTAGTGGGTGCCAGTGACGGCGCGCCCTGGTTTGGGGATGCAGTGGTAGCTGGCTCGTTCCTATTGCTCGGTGCGATCTTGGCCTTCGCGTTCAACCTGATCCAGGACAAACGCCGCGCGACACAGGAGCGCACCAACGCCCTTACCGAGGAGCTTCTAGAGTTCGCGGCCGAGCTCATCACGCTCGGAAGCAAGTTTGCTGGCTTGGGTCAGAAGAGTCTGGTTGCCCCGTTGGCTGACTTCCTTCCCGAACTTATCGAGGAGAACACCAAACTCCTTGCCCAGCATTCGATCCTTTTCACCCGCTTCCGTCTAGTGATGCCTCAGAGCATTCAGAAGACCGTGGTCGCTTACTCTGCCGCCTGCATCTCGCTGACGCTTCCTCCCTTTGACGAGAAAACCATGACCCCTCGTCTGAACAACTACATTCAGTCGGAGCAAGCTCTAGTAAACGACCTGCGCCGTCTTCGCGGGCTAACAGACCTCAAGACGTCGGGGGACCTGGACCCACACAGGAAGCGGACCGACTTCGCAGACCGGGCGACAGATCAGTTCATTAAAGCGATGACAGACAACGGGATCGAGATGGAAGATGGCCCGAAGAAGCCGCGCCAGTAGTAGCAGACGCCGCTAGGTGATCCCATGCCACCAACGCCGTCACCCGACCCATCGCTTATCTAGATGGTAGGCGGCGCTGAGAGTGCGCCATGGTGGGGCGTACCCGTGGTCGCCGGGGCATTCCTTATCATCGGCGCTGTTCTCGGCTTCTACTTCAACCGTCAACAGGAGAAGTGGAAGGCGAAGCGAGAGGACACCCGCAAGTGGGACGACAGGATCCTCGAGAAGAGTGCCGAGTACATCCAGACCGCTGACAGCTGGCCGCACTCGCCGAAACCCCTATGGCCGTGAGGACAGCAGCCAGCTCGCACGGCTTCGAAACGACCTGGATGACCTCTCCTCGTACCTTTCATTGATCACGCCCGACAAGCTTCGAGACCCACTGGCGTACGTGCTGAGCGCTTCGCTGGACGTCGAGTACAGCGGCGGCGAGGATTGGGACGGCCTAGACAATCTGAGGACGATGGTGATCGCATACGACAAGGCAGTACGTGAACACTTCGGTGTCGTGACAGCAAAAAGCGCCCCTCTCGGAGCGCTCAGTAGCTTCAGTAGTCCCGGTGGACTAGCTAGCGGCAGGCTTCTTCGTTGCGTCGACTAGCGACTTGGCTTCTGCCTTCGCCTTGTCGGTGATGTCCTTCCCGAGGTCCTTTGCGGCCTTCACGGTGTCTTCACCTTGAGATCTAGCAGCGTCGGCAGTTATCTTCGCTTCTTCGTTGGCGGTCGAAGTGATGGTGTTCGCATCCTCCTTCGCAGTGTTGATGATGGTTTCAGCTTCCACCTGTGCGGCGGCTACGATCTTGCTCGCTTCAGCCTGAGCGTCAGCGATGAGGATCTGGGCATCGCCTTCAGCGTCGTCTGATTGAGCCACATTCATGTCTAGCAACGCACCGGCTGCAATGAGAGTGTTCACGGTTTCGGCCTCAGCTTCGAACGCGTCGCCCTCACGTGGGTCTTGCCGTCGTGGTTATGTGTTGATCACTTTCGCTTTCATAGGTCTCCTTACGGCTCCAGGACCGCTACGTTGAATTGGTTTGCAGCTGTCACCGCAGCCGCGAGGGTGACTGTAAGAGTCGTTGCCGCGCACGGCCACGACCTCAAAGCCGTACCGTTCACATGCAGCCTTGCATGCTTCTATTTGGGTGTCTATTGATTCGGATCCGTCACGGGTCTTAGATTGCTTCGCATAAATCACACATCGCACTATTGAGTTCTCCATTAAATACCTTCCTATTGCAAAGCAATAGGCGTATTTAGAACACATCAACGGCGTCGAGCAGCTCACCCGCTATCTCGAGCTGCTGGGCCGCGACCCGCACCTCGCGCCGGTGCAGGGCGTCTTCGCCGCGCAGGAGATCAAGCCGCAGGCGCGGGTGCTCGCCGAGGACCGCGGCATCCGCTGCCTCGTGCTCGACTACGACGACATGAAGGGCATCGAGTCCGGCATCCCCCGCCTGTTCTGAGGCCATCTGCACAGATGTCCACCGCGGTCGGTCGCGTCGTGCACTGCCCATAGGCTGGAAGGTATGGCTTCTTCCCCCTATTCGTGCGTGCTCTGGGACGTCGACGGCACGATCGCCGACGCGTCGGTCGGCATCCTGCGCCGTCTGAACGTCGCCCTCACGCACTTCGGTCACCCTGCTCCCACGCGCGAACAGCTCGTGCACTGGATCGGGCCGCCCATGTTCGAGTCGTTTCAGGCGCAGGCGGCGATGACCCCCGAGCAGGCGACCGAGGCGGTCACCTTCTATCGGACACTCGGCAAGGCCGACGGATACACGACCGATGTCGCGACCTACCCGGGCGTGCCCGAGATCATCCGCGATCTGCACGCGGCAGGGGTGCCTCAGGCGACCGCCAGCTCGAAGCCCGAGATCCAGGTCGATGCGATCGTCGACTTCTTCGAACTGCGCCCGTACTTCCTCACGACGGTCGGTGCGACGCCCGACGAGGCGACGCTCGCGTCGAAGACCGACATCGTCGCCGAGGCGCTGCGCCGTCTGGCCGAGCGCGGTGCAGACATCTCACGCCCCGTGCTGGTCGGAGATCGCCATCACGACGTCGAGGGCGGCAACGCCAACGGAGTGCCGGTGATCTTCGTCGAGTGGGGCTTCAGCGACACGCACGAAGGCGATGAGGCCGCGTTCCGCGCCGCATCCGCCGACGAACTGCGCGCGCTGCTGCTCCACTGATCTCGGCCGACCGGAGGCCACCCGGCCGGGGTAATCCGGCCGGAAAGCACAGAACTCCCCGCCGGGGGTCGCAACGAGTGCAGACCTCCGGTCGGGGAGTTATATGACGTCCGCTCTCAGAGCGGACGGATGTTCTCAGCCTGCAGGCCCTTGGGGCCCTGCGCCACGTCGAACTCGACTCGCTGGTTCTCTTCAAGAGAGCGGTAGCCGGATGACTCGATGGCGGAGTAGTGCGCGAAAACGTCAGCGCCGCCGTCGTCGGGGGAGATGAAGCCGAAGCCCTTCTCCGAGTTGAACCACTTAACCGTGCCCTGGGTGCTCATGTACTGCCTGTTCTGCTGGAAAGAAGCCGACGCAGGATGCCCCGACGTGCTCCACGCTAGTGGAGCACGCGCTGAGCGGAAGTCCTGATGTCAGCCCGTAACCCAAATGTTGCATGAGCGGTCGTCCGCGGTCACATGACAGGGCAGATGGAGACCCTCAGAAAATGGTGTGGCCCTCACCGCGGGGGGAGCGATGAGGGCCGAAGACGACCGGAGGGTGCGTCAGATTCCAGCTTAACCCCTCGCGCCTGCTTTTGTCCCCCATTTGGGGGACAGATTAGAAATTTGTGCGATGGAGACAAACGACAGCGGCCCTCTCGAGCAGTCCGTTGGGGACAGAACTACTCGAGAGGGCCCAATCGCATGCACGGATCGCCTTTGCCTCTGGGGAAGGCAGCCCGTCTCTGGGGAAGACGGAGACGATCAATCCCCTGTGCATGCACCTTCACCCTAGGGGAGTCCGTTCGATCCCGCCAAGGGGGGTTGACGATCGTCGTCATCGGTGGCAATGACGGGACGGACTGCGCGAGTAGCCTGGTGCGGTGACCATGCTGAACAAGGACATGACCCTGTGCATCTCGCTGTCTGCACGCCCGAGCAACAACGGCACGCGATTCCACAACTTCCTCTACGAGGAGCTGGGCCTGAACTGGATCTACAAGGCCTTCGCCCCGACCGACCTCGGCCAGGCGATCGCCGGCGTGCGCGGTCTCGGCATCCGCGGGTGCGCGATCTCGATGCCGTTCAAGGAAGACGTCATCGCGCTCGTCGACCGCATGGACCCTTCGGCGACGGCTATCGACTCGGTGAACACGATCGTGAACGACGACGGGGTGCTCACCGCCTACAACACGGACTACAGCGCGATCGCCCAGCTGATCGAGCGCAACTCCCTCGACCCTGCATCATCGGTGCTGCTTCGGGGCTCAGGCGGGATGGCCAAGGCCACCGCCGCCGCCTTCCGTGACGCCGGGTTCAGCCGCGTCACGATCGCGGCCCGCAACGAAGCGCGCGGTCGAGGGCTGGCCGATCTCTACGGCTTCGCCTGGACGGCGGATGCGGATGCCGCCACCGCCGACATCATCGTGAACATCACGCCGATCGGCATGGCGGGAGGCGCGGACGAGCACGCGCTGTCGTTCACCGAGGAGCAGATCGCGGCGGCATCCGTCGTGTTCGACGTCGTCGCCCTGCCGGCGGAGACGCCTCTGATCTCCGCCGGGCGCGCGGCCGGGAAGGCCGTCATCACGGGCGCCGAGGTGGCGACCCTGCAGGCCCTCGAGCAGTTCGTGCTGTACACCGGCATCCGCCCCTCCACCGCGCAGGTGCAGGCGGCCGAGGAGTTCATGCGGGCGCAGTGACCACTGCGCCCGCAGTCCGCCCCGAGGACCTCAGCCGTTGAACGCGGCGGGGTGGGGGCCGGTGCGACCGTCGCGCTCGAGGCGATCGACCGCGGCCAGCTCGTCGTCGGTGAGCTCGAACCCGAACACGTCGAGGTTCTCGGCGATGCGAGCGGGGGTCACCGACTTGGGGATCACGATGCGCCCCTGCTGCAGGTGCCAACGCAGCACGATCTGGGCTGGCGTCCGCTCGTGCCGCTCGGCGATCTCGACGACCGAGCGATCGGAGAGCACGGCGCCCTGGGCGAGCGGGCTCCATGCTTCGGTGAGGATCCCCCGCTGAGCGTTAGCCTCGGCGACCGCTCGGTTCTGCAGCGCCGGGTGGAGCTCGACCTGGTTGACGGCGGGCACGACGCGACCCTCGGAGGCGATGCGCGCGAGGTGCTCGGGTTCGAAGTTCGAGACGCCGATGGCTCGTACGCGCCCGTCCGCGTAGAGGCTCTCGAGCGCACGCCAGGTCTCGGGGTACGTCGCCAGAGCGGGCGTCGGCCAGTGGATCAGGTACAGGTCGAGGTGATCGAGGCCGAGCCGTTCGAGGGACGCATCGTATGCGCGCAGGGCGGCGTCGTATCCGTGGTCGGAGATCCATGCCTTCGACGTCACGAACAGCTCGTCGCGAGGGATGCCCGACTCGGCGATCGCACGCCCGACGCCGGCCTCGTTGCCGTAGATCGCCGCGGTGTCGATGCTGCGGTACCCGGCGTCGAGGGCGGCAGCGACGGCGGCCGTGGTCTCGGCATCCGGCACCTGGAACACGCCGTATCCGAGCTGCGGCATCTCGATGCCGTTGTTCAGGGTGAGTGTGGGGACGATGGGAGCGTTCATGCTCGTGCTTCTTTCTCTCTCCGCGAATCGGGTGGTCACGCGGCGACGGTCTGCAGCGTGCCGGTGGGGGCGGGCGACGGCTTCCTGGCTGCGACCACGGCGATCACCATGACGACCAGGGCGGATGCGGTGATCGCGGCCCCGATCCAGATCGGCGAGGTGTAGCCGAGCCCTGCGGCGATGCCGAGGCCGCCCGCCCACGCGCCGAGGGCGTTGCCCACGTTGAAGGCGCCGATGTTGGCGCCGGAGGCGAGGGTCGGTGCACCGCCGGCGTAGTGCATGATGCGGCTCTGGAGCCCCGGAACCGTGCCGAATCCGAACGCGCCCATCAGAACGAGGATCGCGATGGTCACGGGCTGCGACCAGGCGAAGAAGCCGAACAGCACGAGCACGACGACCAGAGCCGCGATGAAGATCAGCAGCGTGCGGTCGATCGATCGGTCGGCCAGGCGTCCGCCGATCCAGTTGCCCGCGACGAGCCCGGCGCCGAAGAGCACGAGCAGCCACGGCACCGTGGTGTCTGCGAAGCCCGTGACCCCGGTGAGCGTGTAGGCGATGTAGGTGAAGGCGCCGAACATGCCGCCGAAGGCGAGCGCGGTGACGATGAGCGAGAGCCACACCTGTCCGGACCGGAAGGCCCGGAGCTCGCCGCGCAGACTCACCTGCTGGCCTGCCGTCTTCGGTGCCGTGACCAGCAGGGCGATGCCCGCGAAGGCGACGATGCCGATGGCGGAGATGACCCAGAACGTCGACCGCCAGCCGAACTGCTGTCCGAGGAAGGTTCCGAACGGAACACCGAACACGTTCGCCGCTGTGAGGCCGGTGAACATGATCGCGATCGCCCGCGCCTTCTTCTCGGGGGCGACGAGGTCGGCGGCGACGACGGATCCGATGCCGAAGAACGCTCCATGGCACAGCGCCGCGACGATGCGTCCGATCATGGCGGTCGTGTAGTCCGGGGCGAGGGCGGTGATCGCATTGCCGACGATGAACAGCACGACGAGGCCGAGCAGCACCGGTTTGCGGGGCAGACGGGTCGTTGCGGCGGTGAGGCCGAGTGCACCGACGACCACGCTGAGCGCGTAGCCCGAGATGAGCCAGCCGGCCGTGGCCTCGGTGACCCCGAAGTCCGCGGCGACGTCGGGGAGGAGCCCCATGATCACGAACTCGGTGAGTCCGATCCCGAAGGCGCCGATGGCGAGTGCGATGAGTCCGAGTGGCATGGGTGTGCTCCGTGGTCCTCTGCTAAAGTAGTTGCAGACGCGGGATATTGCGTCACGAGGGATAATCATTGCACACGCAACTATCCCGCGCAAGCAACTACTTCGGAGGTCACTGTGGGCATCTCAGACGACGCTGTCGAGATCCGGGCACGCGGCTGGCGAACGCTCGCCGCTCTGCACGGGATCATCGAGGCCGACCTCGAGAAGGCACTGGGCGCATCCGTCGGCCTGTCCGTCGTCGAGTACACGGTGCTCGACGCCCTCAGCAGACAGGACGGCTGGCACATGCGCATGCAGCAGCTCGCCCGCGCGACCGCGCTGAGCCCGAGCGCCACGACGCGTCTCGTGACACGGCTCGAAGACCGCGGGCTGCTCACGCGCATCCTCTGCGCCGACGACCGTCGAGGCATCTACACCGAACTCACCCCGGCCGGTCTGGCCCTGTATGAGCAGGCGCACCCGATCCACGACGAGACACTCGAACGGGCTCTCGGCGAGGCGGTCACGCAGCCCGAGCTGGCCCCCGTCGTGCACGCGCTTCAGTCAGTGACCGCCGAGGCCTGAGTCAGGCGAGCGCCCTCACGCGCTCGCGCGCGAGACCGTCACCTGGATGCTCTTCATCAGCGGCTGGTCGCTCTGGACGCTGAAGTCCTTGCGACCGATCAGCACGTTCATCTCCGGCATGTACCCGGCGGCGCTGCCGCGCGGCAGGTCGTACGGAACCGCGCGGAACGCCTTCAGCATCCGTGTCGACCCGTCTTTCGACGTCGACACGATGTCGACCAGATCGCCCTCGACGAGGCCGCGATCGCGCATGTCGTCCTCATGCAGGAAGACGAGCTCGCGCAGGTTCTTGACGCCTCGGTACCGGTCGTCGTTGGAGTAGATCGTGGTGTTCCACTGGTCGTGCGAGCGCACCGTCTGCAGCACGAGGGTGTCGGCGGACTCGGGGATGACGTTCGGCAGTGGAGCCAGGGAGAATTCGGCACGGCCCGACGGCGTCTCGAACACGCGGTCCCTGGCGGGCTGCGGAATGCGGAACCCGTGCCGGTCGCGGATCAGGTCGTTGAAGCCCTCGAACCCCGGCAGCACCTTCGCCATCACATCGCGGATGTTGTCGTAGTCGCCGACGTACCAATCCCAGGGCGTCGCCGTGTGCGGCAGGGTCGCCTTCGCGATGCCGGCGATGATCGCCGGCTCCGACCTCAGATAGGCGGATGCCGGCTGCTTGCGTCCCCTCGAGAGGTGCACCATGCTCATCGCATCCTCGACGGTGACGCCCTGCGGGCCCTGCGCCTGCTGGTCACGCTCGGTGCGGCCGAGACACGGCAGGATCAGGGCCTTCTCGCCATGCACGAGATGGCTGCGGTTCAGCTTCGTGCTCACCTGCACCGTCAGGCGGCACTTCTCGAGCCCCTGCGCGGTGAACGGGGTGTCGGGCGCAGCGAGCACGAAGTTGCCGCCCATGCCGACGAACACCTTCACGCGCCGGTCATGCATCGCCTCGATCGTGCGGACGGTGTCGAGCCCCGGATGCCGCGGCGGCTCGATGCGACAGACCTCCGCGAGGCGGTCGAGCCACGCCTCCGTCGGCCGGTGATCGATGCCGCACGTGCGGTTGCCCTGCACATTGCTGTGTCCGCGGATCGGCGACGGGCCCGCCCCCTTGCGGCCGATGTTGCCGCGCAGGAGCAGCAGATTGACGATCTCGCGCACCGTGTCGACGCCGTGCTCGTGCTGACTCACGCCGAGGCACCAGCTGATGATCGTACGCTCCGAGGCCAGATAGACCGCAGCGGCGGCGCGGATCTGCTCTTCCGTGAGGCCGGACTGAACGACGAGATCTGCCCAGCTCGTGGCGTCGACCAGTGCGCGGTACTCGTCGATGCCGTTCGTCAGAGTGCTGAGGAATTCGCTGTCCAGCACCGACGGGTCGGTGGCGGCGGCTTCGAAGACGACCTTCGACATGCCGCGGATCAGCGCCAGATCGCCCCCCGGGCGCACCTGCAGGTTCATGGTGCTCGTGTCCGTCGCCGCGAAGCGCGCCATGTCGACGAAGTCGTGCGGCACGATCGTCCGGGTCGCCCCGGCCTCGACGAGCGGGTTGACGTGCACGACCTGCGCGCCGCGCTTCACGGCATCCGAGAGCGCGGTGAGCATGCGGGGAGCATTGGATGCCGCGTTCACGCCCAGCACGAAGAGGGCGTCGCAGTCGTCCCAGTCGTGCATGTCGACAGTGCCCTTGCCGGTCGCGATCGACGCCTTGAGCGCGCGTCCGGAGGCCTCGTGGCACATGTTCGAGCAGTCGGGCAGGTTGTTGGTGCCGTACTCGCGCACCATCAGCTGATACAGGAAGGTCGCCTCGTTGCTCAGACGCCCCGAGGTGTAGAACGCGGCCTCGTCGGGACTGTCGAGCGCCTGCAGCTCGTCGCCGACGAGCGCGAAGGCGTCGTCCCACGAGATCGGCACGTAGTGATCGGTGGCGGCGTCGTAGACCATCGGCTCGGTGAGACGACCCTGGTCCTCCAGGTCGAAATCGGGCCACGTCGCGAGCTCGGTGACCGAATGCTCGGCGAAGAACCGGCGGTCGACGCGCTTGCGCGTCATCTCCCACGTGACGTGCTTGATGCCGTTCTCGCAGATGTCGAGCTTCAGATTGCCCGGGTCGTCCGGCCACGCGCATCCGGGGCAGTCGTAGCCCGACATGGGGTGGTTCATCTGCAGCATCGCGAGCGGTCCGGCGATGGGCTCTCGCTGATCCAGCACCACCCGCCCCACCGACACGGCGGCTCCCCACCCGGCGGCCGGATGCCGGTACGGCTTGCGCGACCACGGTCGATCGGTGCGAGGGCCGTATCCGCCCTGACGCGGCTCGGCGGGCATCAGCCCGAACGCGGTGCCGATGGGTCCCTGGCTATCGAGCATGGCGTGCCCCTTCTTCGGCGTGCGCAGACGGTGCGAGCCCGTCGAGGCGCACCCGATGCGCGTGCGAATAGATGTTCATCGAACGCCCTCGGACGAACCCGATGAGCGTCACCCCGGCCTCCTCGGCGAGCTCGGCGGCGAGAGACGAGGGGGCCGAGACGGCACTGAGCAGGGGGATGCCGGCCATCGCGGCCTTCTGCACCAGTTCGAAGCTCGCCCTGCCCGAGACCTGGAGGATCTGCCGACGCAGGGAAAGCCGGTCGTTCAGCAGCGCCCACCCCACCACCTTGTCGACGGCGTTGTGACGCCCGACGTCTTCGCGCAGCACGAGCAGCTCGCCCGAGTCGGCGTCGAACAGCGCGGCGGCGTGCAGACCACCGGTCTTGTCGAACGCCGCCTGCTCGGCGCGCAGCCGATCAGGGAACGACGCGATCTGCTCGGCCCCGACCTGGACATCGTCGACGGACACCGGATGCCGCGACACCGTGCGGACGGCGTCGATGCTGGCCTTGCCGCAGACCCCGCAGGAGCTGGTCATGTAGAAGCGCCGAGCGGCCTCGGGGTCGGGAAGCGCGACGCCGTGAGCGAGGCTGATGTCGAGCACGTTGTAGGTGTTCTCTTGTCCACCGGTGCCGGGGCCACCGCAGTGGATCGCCGAATGGAAGTCTTCGGCCTGGGCGATGATCCCCTCGGACACGAGGAACCCCGCCGCGAGCTCGACGTCATGCCCCGGAGTGCGCATCGTGACGGCGAGCGGTGAGCCTGCGACCCGGATCTCCAGGGGCTCCTCGACGGCGAGCGTGTCGGCACGCCGAGTGGCTCCCTCCCCGAGAGTGAGCTTCAGTATCGGTCTCCGCGTCGTGATCCGCCCCACACGAGCGAGCGTACTCCGCGGTAACAGGATCGCCTCATACCCATCTCACCCGGTCGCCGGGTCCGCCTACCGCGTGACGCGACCGTCCACGAGGTGCAGCACCCCGTGCATGCGCGGCAGGTGCACGAGGTCATGGGTGACGAGCAGCGTCGAGGTGTTGCGCTCATCGGTGAGTCGGAGGATGAGGTCGATGATCTTCGCTCCGCGCTCCTGGTCGAGAGCGCTGGTGGGCTCGTCGACCAGAAGCACGCTCGGATCGTTCATGAGCGCTCGCGCGATGTTGACTCGCTGACGCTGTCCGCCGGAGAGCTGGTGCGGCCTCTTGTGACCGTGCTCGGCGAGGCCGACCGCGGCGAGCAGCTCATCCGCACGGGATGCCGCGGCGGCGCGATCGCGGCGGCGGCTGCGCGGCGCACCGAGCTCGTTCATGACGCTCAGCTGCTCTCGGGCCGTCAGAGAGGGGATGAGGTTGGGCTGCTGGAAGACGATCCCGATCCGGTCCCGCCGCAGACGCGTCGCCTCGGCCGGACTGAGCGCCGTGACGTCGTTCCCGTCGATGAGGATCTCGCCGGAGTCCGGACGCAGGAGGGTGCCGGCGACGGCGAGCAGACTGGACTTTCCCGAGCCGCTGGGCCCTGTGATGCCGGTGACGGTTCCGGGGTGAGCCGTGAGTGAGACACCGTCCACGGCGGTCACCCGCGAGTCACCGTCGGGGAAGGTCAGAGTGATGTCGTTCAGGCGGATCATCGGTTGCTCCCGAGGGCGGTGAGAGGGTCGGCGGAGGTGACGGAGCGCAGGGCGAAGGCGGCGCCTGCGAGGCCGAGGGCGATCATGATGCCGCCCGGAAGGATGGTCGTGACAGGACTCAGCAGGAACGGGAGGGCGGTGCCCGCGAGCAGGCCGAGCGCGGTGACCAGGCTCAGCCCGATGCCGATGCCCGCCAGCAGGACGATCAGCGCCTGCCCCAACGCGTCTCGGATCAGGGAGCGCGTGCTCGCGCCGAGCGCTTTGAGGACGGCGACATCGCCCTTGCGCTGCATCGTCCAGACGGTGAAGAACGCCCCGATGACGAGTCCCGAGATGCCGAACAGCATGCCGACCATGAGCAGGAGCGATCCGATCTCGGAGCGGAAGGCGCTGAGTGCCGTCAGCGATCCGAGCGTCGTCTCGGAGATCGTGTCGTTCGCCGCATCCGCGGCATCCCAGTCGGGGGCTCCCGTGACAGCGAGGACCGTGGCGTAGGCGTCAGGGTTTCCGGTGGATGCCGAGTACGCCTGCCAATCCTGCAGGGTCATCTGCACGACCGGGGTGTGGCTGTACCAGCCGTCTCCCTCGATCGACTCGACGTCGTAGGAGACGCCCGCGATCTCGATCTGCTCACCGACCTTCGCGGCGAGCGCGTCCGCCGCGGGCACCGACAGGCGCAGCCGTCCGTTCTCGGAGGGGGCGGCAGCGTCGAAGCCGGGCTCGACACCGAACACCGCGATCGCGGCCCGGGTGTCGTCCGTCTCGGCGCGGGTCTGACTGATGCCGAGGGGGCGCGCGTCGGTCACCCCTGCCGTCTGCGCCCAGTCGTTCGCCTGCTGCTCGGTGATGGCGGAGTCCGCGAAACTGGCCGCACCGTCGCCGCCCGAGGGTGCGGAGAACACGATGCGGTCTGCGGGGAGCGCGAGCACGCCCGAGACGTTCTGGATGGCGAGGCCCCCCGTCAGTCCGCTGAGGAACCCGACGAGCAGGGTGATGAGGGCGACGACGGAGCCGATGAGGATGAATCGCCCCTTGGCGAAGCGGAGATCGCGTAACGCGACGAACATTGTGGTGCCTTTCCTGTCTCCGATGCGGTGACCATTCCACTTTCGCCGTCGGCCCATTCGACGTCATCAGCCGCTCGACGAGCCTTTCGCGCCCGGAGTGAGGACGCCTCGATCGTCCTTTCGGACGATGCCGCGGTGCGCTCGTCGGCGTAGAGTTCGAGCCATGGCGCATACCGCTCTGACCCCGGTGTTCGTGGGTCTGCGGACCGGTCTCCACGTCCTCTTCTTCGCCCTGACGGGGGTCGTCATCGCGCGGGCCGTGCTCGACCCGTCGGAGTCGAGCGCGTCCGCGATCGTCCTGGCGCTGATCGTCGGCGCGACGTATGCGTCGGGTGCGCTGCTCGCTCGTCTCTCCCGCGGACGACGGCTGACGTCACTGATCTGGCTCGCCCTGCTCTCGGCGGAGTGGTTGGGCCTGCTGTGGGTGAGCGCCGACGCCGCCTACCTCGTGTTCCCCCTGTTCTTCCTGTTCCTGCACCTTCTGGGGCGCTGGGCGGGATCGGCGGCGATACTGGCCGCGACGATCGTCGCCGTCTGCGCCCTCGGCATCCACAGCGGGTGGAGCGTCGGCGGCGTGGTCGGCCCGTTCGTCGGCGCCGGCGTCGCCCTCCTGATCGGCCTCGGCTACCAGGCCCTCGCGAGAGAGGCCCAGCAGCGTGAGGCGCTGGTCAGCGAACTGCTGGCGACCCGCGGACAGCTCGCCGCGCGCGAACACGAGTCGGGGGTCCTCGCGGAGCGCGCGCGGCTCGCCCGCGAGATCCACGACACACTCGCGCAGGGACTCTCCAGCATCCAGATGCTGCTGCACGCCGCGGAACGCGCCGATGACACCCGACCGGGCATCGAGCACATCCGGCTCGCGCGCGAGACGGCCGCCGCGAACCTCGTCGAGGCTCGGCGATTCATCCGTGAGCTGACCCCACCCCAGCTCGACGACCAGACCCTCGGCGGGGCGCTGCGCCGACTGGCGCGAACGCAGTGGGCGACGCAGGGACTCGACGTCCAGGTGCGGGTGTCCGACGCTGTCGTGCTGCCCATGCACCTGCAGACGGCGCTGCTGCGCATCACGCAGGGAGCCATCGCCAACGTCGTCCAGCACGCTCACGCGACGACGGCGACGGTCACCATCGGCATCGAGAACGACCACCTGCGCTTTACGGTCGAAGATGACGGAGACGGATTCGACGCCGAGCTCCCTGCGCCGGGGACCGCTGAGAAGTCCGACTCGTTCGGTCTGCGCGCCACCGCCGAGCGAGTGGAGCAGCTCGGGGGAAGCCTCGTGATCGACGCGGCATCCGGGCGGGGAACGACGCTCACCGTCGACCTCCCCCTCACGGAGTTCGCATGATCCGCCTCGTGATCGCCGACGACCACCCCATCGTCCGAGCCGGTCTCCATGCCCTGTTCAGCCTGGAACCGGATCTCGAGGTGGTCGCGGAGGCGGCAACGCCTGATGAAGCGGTCGCCTGCGCGGAGCGCGAGAATCCCGACGTGGTGTTGATGGACCTCCAGTTCGGGTCTCAGACAACCACCACCGGGGTGGATGCGACGCGACGCATCCGGGCGCTCGAAGCGCCGCCCTACGTGCTCGTGCTCACGAACTACGACTCGGATGCCGACATCCTCGGCGCCGTCGAGGCCGGTGCGAGCGGCTACCTGCTGAAGGACGCCCCGCCGCACGAGCTGACCGCCGCCGTACGCGCGGCGGCCGCCGGAGAGAGCGCACTCGCGCCGGTGATCGCCTCGCGATTGCTCGACCGGATGCGTGCACCCCGAGTCAGCCTCAGCAGCCGCGAGATCGAGGTCCTCGAGCTCGTCGCCGCAGGGCGTTCGAACAGCGAGGTGGCAGAACAGCTCTTCGTCAGCGAGACGACCGTGAAATCGCATCTCGCGCACATCTTCTCGAAGCTCGACGTCAGCTCACGCACCGCGGCCGTCTCGGAGGCGCGCCGGAAGGGGATCCTCCGCTGACACGGGCCGCACTCCGCGGTACTCACCTGTCGGACACGGTGCGACGGTGGGCGACTCAGCGGGAGTCGTCAAGCGGCGGAGCGGTCGACGCGCGCACGATCAGCTGCGACCCGAGGGTCACGACGTCGTCGATCGCGGTGCCGTTCATCGCCTGAAGGAGCAGGTCGACGGCGAGCGCGCCACTGCGTTCGATCGGCATCCGCACCGTCGTGAGCGCCGGGGTGACCGCACCCGCGAGGTCGATGTCATCGATGCCGACGATGCTGATGTCGGCGGGGCACCGCTTGCCCAGCTCGAGCAATCCGGCCTCGAGTCCCAGGGCGACGAGGTCGTTGTAGGCGATGACGGCCGTGGCGCCGCTCGCCGCCGCCGGTGCGGCTGCGGCCCGTCCGCCCTGAATGGACGCGGCATGGTGGCTGAGCCCGGTGAGACGGATGCCGTGGCGCTCGCACGCTCGCGCGACGGTGTCGGCGCGGCGCACATCGGCCCATGATCCGCGCGGACCGGCGGCGTAGGCGATGTGCGTGTGCCCGAGGGCGGCGAGGTGCTCGATCGCCTGGGCAGGTCCGTGCTCGGTGTCCATGAGCACGCACGGTGCGCCGTCGATCTGCCGGTTGACCACCACGTAGGGGGTGTCTCCGACGAGGTCGAGCACGTCGGCGTCGGGCAGACGTGGTGAGCACAGCAGCATGCCGTCGAGCTTTCGGGCCTGCTCGATCTGCTCGCGTTCGCGGCGCAGGTCCTCGTCGGCGTCGAAGAGCACGATGCGGTGGCGTCCGTGCCATGCCTGCCCCTGGATCGCCTTGAGCAGAGTGGCGTAGACGGGGTTCGCGACGTCGGGCACGACGACCCCGAAGGTGCGCGTGGCGGTGGCCGACTGCGACGCCGCGTAACCGAGCTCCCCCGCCGCTTCGAGCACGCGGCCGAGGGTGTTCGGGGCGAGGCGATCGGGCTCCCCGAAAGCACGCGATGCGGTCGCGATGGACACGCCTGCGCGTCGTGCCACATCCGTCAGCGTCGCTGCCATGTCGTTCTCCCGCCCTCGCAGGCAATCCTACGATCCTCCACCTCGATGTAAAACTGCTTGACAAGTTTGTACAAACACTGCACACTGATTTGCATGACGATCAACGCCGATCACCCTCAGCGGTGCGCGGCCCCGAGCGAAGGAGCCACCGCGTGAGCATCCCAGCACCGGCCCTGCGCCGCACGACCTCTGCCACCGCATCCCCGCTGGTCGCCCCGACGGCCCCCGGCATCCTGCACCTCGGCCTCGGCAGCTTCCACCGGGCACACCAGGCCGTCTACACGGCAGCCGCGCTGCAGTCCGCGGGCGGCGACTGGGGCATCGTCGGTGTCGCCTCGCGTTCGCGCACCATCGTCGACGCGATGCACGCTCAGGACATGCTCTACACGGTCGCGACCATCGCCCCGGGCACCACGTCACTCACCATCCCCGGTGTGCACGCCGACGCCTTCGTCGGCGCCGAGCAGCCCGAGCGCGTCGTCGCACAGATCGCCGACCCCGGCATCCGCATCGTGACCCTCACCGTCACCGAGAACGGCTACAGCTACTCCCCCGCCACGCAGCATCTCGACCTCGACGACGACACCGTGCGCTCCGACCTCCGGGGCGGCGCCGCCCGCTCGACCATCGGCCAGCTCGCCCGTGGCCTGCAGGCCCGTGCCGCAGCCGGTGGAGCGCCGATCTCGATCCTCAGCTGCGACAACCTCTCGGCCAACGGCGCCCACACCGAGAAACTCGTCCGGGAGTTCCTGCTCGAGCTGCCCGGATCCGAAGGCGCCGACACCCTCGCCTTCCTCGACCGCGCCGTGTCGTTCCCCTCGAGCATGGTCGATCGCATCGTGCCCGCGACCACCTCCGAGCTGCGCACCCGCGTCGACACCCTGCTCGGCGCCCGCGACGACATCCCGGTGCCTGCCGAGCCGTTCACGATGTGGGCGATCGAAGACCGCTTCGCCGGCGGACGCCCCGCCTGGGAGGCCGGCGGTGCCGTGTTCACCGACGAGGTCGGACGCTACGAGCAGATGAAGGTGCGACTGCTCAACGGCACGCACTCGCTGATCGCCTACCTCGGCGCGCTCAGCGGAGTGGGGACGATCCCCGAGGCCATCGGGCTCGACGACATCGAGAGCGCGGCGCGCGCCGTGCTGCGTGACGAGTACGAGCCCTCGATCGAGGTTCCGTCCGGCGTCGACATTCGCGCCTACGAGAGCGAGCTGTTCGAGCGCTGGGCCAACAGCGCCCTGGGTCACCGCACCAGCCAGGTCGGTACGGACGGCTCCGTGAAGCTGCGCCAGCGCATCCCGGAGCCCGCCCTGCGGGCGCTGCGGCTCGGCGAGATGCCCCACCTGATCGCCCTCACGGTCGCCGGATACCTGTCGTGCATCGCCCCGCTTCCCGGATTCGACCCCGGCCTGCACGCCGCCGCGATGACCGACGGCGCCCGAGAGCGTCTCGCCGGCTATGCGGCGAGCGCCCGCACGGGTCGCGAGCTCGCACAGCGCGTGATCGGCGAGCTGCACCTGTTCGGTGATGGACTCGGATCACAGGATGCGTTCATCGCGCGCGTCGGCGAGCTCGTCGACACGATCCAGCGGCGCGGCGTCGACGCCGCGATCGCCGATGCCGTCTCGGCATCCCAGACCACCACACCATCGCTCACCCGCGCAGAGGAGTTGCAGCCATGAAGGCTCTCGCCATCCACGGCAAGGAAGACATCCGCTGGGAGGACCGCGAGGTCCCGACCCCCGGCGACGGCGAGGTCCGCCTCCGCGTGAACTTCGTCGGCATCTGCGGCTCCGACCTGCACTACTACTTCCACGGAGCGAACGGCGAGTACACGATCCGCGAGCCACTCACCCCCGGCCATGAGCTGTCGGGTGTCGTCGACCTCGACCCGTCCGGCCGCCTGGAACCCGGCACCCCCGTCACCGTGCACCCCGCGCGCTACGGCGCCGAGGCCCCCGGGCTCGAAGGCCACCCGCATCTGCGTCCCGGCGGCGACTACTTCGGCAGCGCCGCCGCGAACCCCCACCGCCAGGGCGGGGCATCCGAGCTGCTGATCGTCGAAGACCACATGCTGCGCGTGCTCCCCGCATCCCTTCCGCTCGAGCGCGCAGCCCTCGCCGAGCCGCTGGCCGTGGCGATCCACGCCGTGAGCCTCGCCGGAGACATCACCGGCAAGCGGGTGCTGGTGATCGGCGCGGGACCCATCGGACTCCTCGTCGTCGCTGCGGCACTCCACGCGGGCGCCGCGGTGGTCGGCGCGAGCGACGTGCGTGAAGAGCCTCTCGACCGCGCGACGTCTCTCGGCGCGACCGAGGTATCGCTCGTCGGTCGCGACACCATCGAGAACGAGTCCTACGACATCGTGTTCGAATGCTCCGGCGTCGGAGTGGCCCTCACCCAGGCGGTGCGCGCGGCCCGCCGCGTCGGCACCATCGTGCAGGTCGGAATGCTGCCGAACGCCGACATCGGAGTGAACCTCGCGCCGATGCTCGCCAAGGAGCTCACCATCCGCGGCGCCTTCCGCTTCTCGACCGAGATCGACGACGCGGTCGCGCTGCTGGCCGATTCCGACGCCCTCGACTCCGTCATCTCGCACGTCCTCCCGGCATCCGACGCCGTCCAGGCCTTCGAACTCGCTCGCGACTCGTCCGCCTCGGCGAAGGTCCTGCTGGCCCTCTAGCAACACCCTCCGCGCTCCCCGCGCACCCCACCCGATCCTGGTCCGAAGGAGTACCTCCCATGTCCGAACCGCAGACGACCGCCACGGTCGCCGATCCTGCCGCGAAGAGGTCGGTGCGCGACCTCGTGCGCGCCGCCATCTCCGGATGGCTCGGCACGGCCCTCGAGTTCATGGACTACCAGCTCTACTCGCTGGCAGCCGCCCTGGTCTTCGCCGATCTGTTCTTCTCGTCCGAGAACCCCGCCGTGGCCGTGGTCGCCGCGATGGCCACCTACGGCGTCGGCTACGTCGCCCGCCCGGTCGGCGCATTCTTCTTCGCCCGCCTCGGCGACAGGACCGGTCGCACGAAGGTCCTCTTCTACACGATCCTCCTGATGGGTCTCGCGACCACCCTCATCGGATTCCTTCCGACCTACTCGCAGGTGGGCGTCCTCGCCCCGATCCTCCTCGTGCTGCTCCGCATCGCGCAGGGCTTCGGAGCCGGAGCCGAGATCTCGGGTGCGGGCGTCATGCTCGCCGAGTACGCCCCCGCCAAGCGCCGAGGCATCATCGCCTCGCTCGTCGCACTGGGCACGAACTGCGGAACCCTGCTCGCCTCGGGCATCTGGGCGATCCTGCTCGTCGCGTACAGCGAAGACGAGGTCATCGCCTGGGCGTGGCGCATCCCGTTCATCGCCAGCGCCGTCATCATGCTCTTCGCGATCTGGGTGCGCTTCAACCTCAAGGAGACCCCGGTCTTCGAAGAGCGCGACGACGTCGTCGACGGCAAGGCGCTCTCGCGTGAAGAGGTCGTGAAGCTCGCCACCGAGACCAACGACATCCGCACGCTCGAGGCGATGAACCGCAAGCCCTGGAAGGCGTTCTCGATCGCGCTCCTGCTGCGCTTCGGCCAGGCCGGCAACTCGGGCATGATCCAGACCTACCTGATCAGCTACATCACCGTCGTGCTGCTGCTCGACCGCTCGATCGGCGTCAACGCCGTGATCGTCTCGTCGCTCGTCGCCTTCATCACGGTGCCCCTGTCGGGCTGGCTCGGCGACCGCTTCGGCCGCAAGCGCATGTACATGGTGTGGGCGATCATCGCGCTCATCATCATCGTCCCGACCATGCTCATGATCAGCAGCAAGGACACCGCGCAGGTGTTCGTCGGCTACGTGGTGCTGCACAACCTCGCGGTGATGAGCTTCGCGTCGCTCGAGAACCTCACGCTCCCCGAGCTCTTCGGATCCCGCAACCGCTACACGTTCACGGCCATGGCACGCGAGATCGCCGCCATCGTCGCGACCGGTGCGGGCCCCGTCATCGCCGCCGCGTGGGTGTCGGCCGTCACCGGCTCGTTCATCCCGATCATCATCATGCTGTTCATCTTCACGCTGTGCGCGCTCATCGCCTCGATCTGGATGCCGGAGGTCGCCGGCCGCGACCTCACGGACCCGCGCGACGCGATCTGATCGGACCGCTCTTCACGACCAGGGGTGCGGGCGCCCGAACGCCCGCACCCCACACCTCATTCCGCACCTCCAGGAGAGAACGACATGACCATCGAGATCGTCGACGTCAACATCACCAGCCCCGGACGCAACTTCGTCACGCTCAAGATCACGACCTCCGACGGCATCGTCGGCCTGGGCGACGCCACTCTGAACGGCCGCGAGCTCGCCGTCGCCTCGTACCTGTCCGACCACGTCGCCTCGATGCTGATCGGTCGCGATGAGGACAGGATCGAAGACACCTGGCAGTACCTCTACCGCGGCCCGTACTGGCGTCGCGGACCCGTCACCATGGCGGCCATCGCCGCGGTCGACATGGCGCTGTGGGACATCAAGGCGAAGAAGGCCGGGATGCCGTTGTACCAGCTTCTCGGCGGCGCCAGCCGCGAGGGCGTCCGCGTCTACGCGCACGCCTCGGGCACCGACTACGCCGCCCTGAAGAACGCGATCACCGGATACGAGGAGCTCGGGTTCACCGCCGTCCGCGTGCAGACCGGTGTTCCCGGCCTCGGGCAGATCTACGGCGTCTCTGCCGCGGGCCCCGGCGTGCGCTACGACTACGAGCCCGCCAAGCGCTCGGGCGACCGCCCCAGCGAAGAGACCTGGGACACCCGCAACTACCTCAACCACATGCCCGGGATCTTCTCGCAGATCCGGGAGGACTTCGGCACCGACCTCCGCATCCTGCACGACGGACACCACCGCATGTCGCCGATCGAGGCCGCGCGCTTCGCGAAGGACATCGAGCCCTACGACCTGTTCTGGCTCGAGGACTGCACCCCCGGCGAAGATCAGACCGCCCTGCGGCTCGTGCGTCAGCACTCGACCACGCCGCTCGCGATCGGCGAGGTCTTCAACTCGGTCTTCGACTATCAGACCCTCATCACCGAGCGCCTGATCGACTACGTGCGCTCGGCGGTGACCCACACCGGTGGCATCACGGCCATGAAGAAGCTGCTCGACTTCGCCGCGATCTACGGCATCAAGTCCGGCATCCACGGGCCGACCGACATCTCGCCGGTCGGCATGGCCGCGGCGCTGCATCTCGACCTGGCGATCCACAACTTCGGCATCCAGGAGTACATGCCGCACAACGAGCAGACGCTCGAGGTGTTCCAGACCTCGTTCACGTTCGACAAGGGCTTCCTGCACCCCGGCGACCAGCCCGGTCTCGGTGTGGACCTCGACGAGGATGCCGCGGCGGGCCACGAGTACACCAAGGCGTACCTGCCGGTGAACCGTCTGCTCGACGGGACCGTCCATGACTGGTGAGGTGCGACGGGTCGCCCTCCCCCCGCGCACGGTCGACTCGCGCCTGATCGTCGTCGCCCGCGCGAAGCGGGCGGAGGACTACGACGCCGTGCTCGACGTGCTCGTCGATGCCGGCATCCGCAGCGTCGAGCTGACGCTGACCACACCGGGCACGTTCGAGCACTTCCCGCACCTGCTCGCGCGGTTCGGCGACACGATCGACCTCGGCATCGGCACCGTCACGAACGCCGTGGACCTGGCACGGGCGATCGAGGTGGGGGCGGCCTACATCGTGACCCCGATCACCTCGCGCGACTTCGTCACACAGGCGACGGATGCCGGTGTGCCGATCGTCCCGGGCGGACTCACGCCGACCGAGCTGTTCGCCTCGTGGTCTGCCGGGGCATCCGCGGTGAAGGTGTTCCCCGCGGGGCAGGTCGGACCCGCGTACCTGAAGGATCTGCGCGGCCCCTTCCCCGACCTCGTCGCCGTGCCCTCGGGGGGAGTCGATCTTGCCGGGGCCGAGGCGTGGCTGCGTGCCGGTGCGGTGGCGGTGAGCGTCGGCGGGCCGCTGCTCGGCGACGCGTTCGCCGGCGGTGACCTGCATGCACTTCGGGAGCGCGCCGCGTCATTCGTCGACGTCTGCGCGCGGAGCGCCGAGTGACCACCTCGTCGCCGTCCGTCGTCACGCTCGGAGAGACGATGGCGCTCGTGCGCACGACCGAGATCGGCTCGCTGCGTCATGCGAACTCGATGGCGTTCGGCATCGGCGGTGCTGAGAGCAACGTCGCGATCGGACTCGCGCGACTCGGAGTCACGACCTCGTGGCTGGGCCGCGTCGGCGACGACTCTCTCGGCGAGCGCATCGTCCGAGAGATCCGCGGTGATGGCGTCGACGTGCGCGCGATCGTCGACCCGGATGCCGCGACCGGCCTCATGGTGAAGGAGCGCCCGTCTGCGGCATCCACCGCGGTGCACTATTACCGTGCGGGGTCAGCCGGATCACGGCTGCGACCGGAGGACCTGCCCGACGGGTGGGTCGAGGACGCGTCGCTGCTGCACATCACCGGGATCACTCCGCTGCTGTCCGAGACGGCCCGGGCGGCCGTCCACTCAGCCATCGATCGTGCCCGGGCAGCCGAAACGATCGTGAGCTTCGACATCAACTACCGGTCGGCGCTGGCGTCGCCCGATGTCGCCGGGTCCGTGCTGCGCGAACTCGCGGAACGTGCCGACATCGTCTTCGGCGGCGACGAGGAGTTCGCCATCCTGTATCCCGGCACCTCGGCAGCGGATGCCGCGGAACGCCTGCGGGAGGCCGGATGCGCGACGACAGTGCTCAAGCAGGGACCTGACGGCGCCTCGGTCCTCACCGCCGGATCGGTGGTCGACTCGCCGGGGTTCACGATCGAGCCGGTCGACACGGTCGGTGCGGGCGATGCGTTCGTGGCCGGGTATCTGAGCGCCCTGCTCGACCGCCAGGCGGTCGATGCGGTCCTGCTCCGGGCGAATGCCTGCGGCGCCATGGCCTGCCTCGTTCCCGGCGACTGGGAGGCGGCACCGACTCTGCGCGACCTCGAGCGCTTCCTCGACGCCGGCTCCGACCCGGTGCGCCGCTGAATCGGCGTTGACGCCGCCTCAAGACGCGTAGCCTCGAAGGATGTCCAAAGCCGTCGCCTCCCTGTCCACGGCTTCCGCCCTCCCGGAGTCCGGGCCCCGTCGGACCCCGCTGTTCTCCCGCGCCGCGGTGAACTTCCGACCGGCCGCACTCGTCTACCGGGTCGTGGCGCTCGCCATCATCCTCACCGGTGTCATCCGGCACTCCGACATCCTGACCGGTCAGCCGGCGTGGACGACCCTGCTGTTCTACACGATGGTCAGCAACCTCCTGTGTCTCGCGTGGGTGGTGCTCCTCCTCGTCCGCACGGTCGGCGATCTGCGTCAGCGCGGACGGTTCGGCACATCGACGCCCAGCGCACGCGGCAGTGGAGCGGTGATGTTCGCGATCACCGTGACCATGCTGATCTACCTGATCGTGCTCGTTCCCTCGAGGTTCGCCGACGGCGACGCCGAGATCTTCTCACTCACCGACAACCTGATCCACATCATCACGCCCGTGCTCGTGATCGTCGACTGGCTGGTCTTCGTGCCGAAGGGATCGTTCCGGTGGATCGATCCTCTGCTGTGGACACTGCTCCCCTACGTGTATCTGACCTGGGCTTTCGTCTACGGCGCGCTCGGCGGCGAGTTCACACCAGGACAGGCGTATCCCTACCCGTTCATGGATGTCGACGTGCTCGGGGTCGCGGGCGTCGCTCAGTGGATCATCGCCCTCACGGTCGCTCTCGTCGCGGTCGGCTTCGTCTTCGTCATCATCGACCGCGTCCTCGGATCGCTCGCCCGGCGGTTCGTCCGACACTGAGACGCCCCGCGCCGGCGCTCAGTTGATGATCTCCGCGCGGTCGTCGGCGTGCAGCGCCGCGAGCCGTTCGCGCCATGCGGCGAGCGCCTCGGCCGAGAGGCGGGTCCAGTCGAGCACCTCGCGGACGACCCTCAGCGGCTCCGCGCTGCGATAGGAACGGGTCGGATTGCCGGGGAACTTCTTGTCGGTCACATTCGGGTCGTTCTCGAAGTCCCCGGTCGGCTCGACCTCGTAGACCCGCGGCTCGCGATCACCCGGCGCGAGTTCGGCGGCGAGTCCCGCACCGTCGGCCACGGCGGTGAAGTAGATGTGGTTCATCACGATCTCGGGCCGGTAGTTCGACGGATATCCGGCGGTCAGCAGGTCGCCCGGTCGCAGGTCTGCCTTGGTGCCGTGGAAGAAGGGGCCGTCATCCAGTGCGTCGCTCACCCGCAGCATCCTATGACTGCGCGCACACGCAGGGAAGGAGATCTCGCAGCACGAAGGACGGATGCCGACGGCTCACCCTTCGTCGAGAGAGATCTCCTTCGCTGCGGTCGTCGCACAGAGGGCGACGGTCAGTCGCCCGAGCGTCGCGTTCCGATACCCGGTTCGTCGTTGTGGATGGACTCGTCCTGCACGGACGATTCGGACGACGGGTCGACGCGCACCGCACCGGAACCGCCCGAGTCGGCTCCCGCGTTTCCGGCGGGAGTCTCTCCGACCTGGTCCGGGTCGTCCGCGTTGCGGTCTTCGATCAGCGCGGCGATCCCCTCCTCGGAGGGTTCTGCACCGCCGAGATCCTGACCGGACTCCTCGCCTCGGCCGCTCACTCGGTGCCGTCCCGCAGGTCGGTGGGCGCGTCTCCGCTGTGCTGCAGACCTTCGTCCTCCGGAGCCAGGTCTCCCTGTCCGTCGTCGCCCAGCTCGGCGTCGACCGGGTCGTCGCCCTGGGTCTCGGGCTGGTCGGTATCGGTGGGGAAGGTGCCGTCCGAGAAGTCGTCGACTCGGGGGATGCCGGGCATGTCCGGCGGGAAGCTGTTCGCGAAAGCGTCGATGTTCGACATGATGCCCTCCAGGGTTGGTGTCCGAGCTCTCATGATGCGTCCGATCCGCGGCGAGCGCAGGGCGGTTGACAGCCCGGCGGAGGGCGAGGATCATTCCCGCCCCGATCCCGACGGGTGACGTCACAGGCCGAGCCGCTTCGGCGGGCTGCTCGATTGTGTCGACACCCGGTCGCCCCTATGGTGTGGTCATGAACCGCTCGCGCCTCCGTCCACTGGTGAGCGCGGCTCTCGCGCTCGGGGCGGTCGCGCTTCTGGCCGGCTGCGTCAACGCTCCGACGGTCGACCTTCTCGCCAGCGGCGAATCCGCCCGCCTGCCTGAGTCGGTCACGTCCGACCAGATCGCGACGGTGGTCCCCGACACGGCGCGCCTGCTCGGCGAGGACTCCGAAGGGCACACTTTCTACGCCGTCGAGGCGAGTGATGAGAGCGGGCTCGGAAGGGTCTGCCTGGTGATCGACGGCGTTGAGAACGGGCCGGTCATGGGATGCGGGGCGATGCCGATCGAGGTCGAGACCGCCGGCGTGCGCGCCCGACTCAGCGTCGAGGTCGTCCCCGAAGACAGCGGCGAGAAGATCGGCGACTACCTCCGCGTCTTCCTGTGACCGACGACCCCGCACCGCGCGTGACCGTGAGAGCATCGATCGCAGACCACGACTCGAGGGAGATCTCGGATGCTCGACACAGCAGACAGCGTCAGGCTCGGCCGTTCCGGAGTGAAGATCTCGAAGGTGGTGCTCGGATGCATGAGCTTCGGCGCACCGGACCGCGGCGCACACGGATGGTCGCTCGATGAGCAGGCGAGCCGCCCGCTGATCGCGCAGGCTCTCGAGGCAGGAATCACGACGTTCGACACCGCCGACGTGTACTCCGACGGCACGAGCGAGGAATTCGTCGGCCGTGCACTCAAGGACTTCGCGCGCCGCGACGAGATCGTGCTCGCGACGAAGGTGCACGGGCGCATGGGCCCGGGCGCGAATCAGGCCGGACTCAGCCGCGGGCACATCCTGTCGGGCATCGACGCGAGCTTGACGCGCCTCGGCACCGAGTATGTCGATCTTTACCAGATCCACCGGTGGGACCCCGAGACGCCGATCGAAGAGACCATGGAGGCGCTGCACGACGTCGTCCGCTCGGGCAAGGCTCGCTACATCGGCGCATCATCGATGTGGGCGTGGCAGTTCGCCAAGGCCCAGGGTGTCGCTGCGCAGAACGGCTGGACGCGCTTCGTCTCGATGCAGGATCAGTACAACCTGCTGCAGCGCGAGGAGGAGCGGGAGATGCATCCGTTCTGCCTCGACTCGGGCGTCGGCGTGCTGCCCTGGTCGCCGCTGGCGCGTGGCAGGCTGACGCGGGAGTGGGATGAGACGACCACACGCACGGCGACCGATGCCTTCGGCGCGACGCTCTACCACCGCGAAGAGGAGTCGAATCGGGCGATCGTGGATGCGGTGGCTCGCGTCGCCGAGGGACGCGGCGTCTCCCGGGCGCAGATCGCCCTCGCGTGGGTCGCGCAGCAGTCGGCGGTGACCGCCCCGATCGTCGGCGCGACCAAAGCCGCTCACATCGACGATGCCGTCGCAGCCGTCAGCATCCGACTCGAGGCCGCCGAGCTCGCCGAGCTGGAGGGTGCCTACACGCCACGGGATCCCGAGGGCTTCTGACCGCGCTTCGGCGCCTACTCGATCTGACCGATGGGCTCGCGCTTCTCGGCCTGGAACTGGTCTTCCGCGCGGCCTCGCGCCCAGTAGGCGGAGATCGACAACGACTCTCTGGGCACCTCGCGCTGCTTCAGCAGGGCCCGAACGGCCTTGATGGTTCCGCGCTCACCGTGCGCGAACACACCGGGGTGCCCGTCCGACCAGGCCAGCTCCGCGAGGACGGCCAGCAGCTCGTCATCGGACTCAGTCCATCGCACTGTCACTCCCGACGGAGCATCGGGAAGGATGCGGTCGCCGGGGTCGGCGACGGTGAGGATGACGTGCCCGACGGCATCCGAGTCCATCGCCTCGAGGGCCGACGAGATCGCCGGGAGCGCGGTGTGGTCGCCGATGAGCAGATGCCACGGCGCTCCCGGCTCGGGCAGGTAGCCGCCGCCCGCGCCGCTGACGACCAGCGTGTCCCCGACCTGTGCACGTCGAGCCCACGGACCGGCGACACCCTCATCGCCGTGCACGACGAAGTCGATGACGAGACGCTGGCGCTCGGCATCCGCTGCTCGCACCGTGTATGTGCGCGGAGTGGGCAGCTTCTCGGGGCTGTGCTCCCGCAGCTGAGCGAGATCGTAGGGAGGGGTGAGCCCGTGGCGAGGATCGGCGAACAGGATCTTGACGTACTTGTCGGTGTAGACGTTGTCGGTGAAGGCCTCGTACCCGTCGCCTCCGGCCGTGATGCGCACGAGGTCGGGGCTGACCTGCTCGACCTGCTGCACGCTGAGCACGGCTTGGCTGGGGTTTCGGCGAGGCTGTTCCGGCATTGCGTCTCCTGACGAAGAGGAAGGGAGTCCTCTCCAGTCTGCCGGTCCTGTTCGGTGACCCGGGCCACTTTCCAATTTGGAAAGTCGTCGTACACCGCGCACGCCACGGAGGCGTGATCGGCGCGCCTCAGGCGGCGCAGAGGTCGGTGTCGGCGCTGCGGTTCACCGCATCCACCGGCCGCGGTGGCACCGGGGTGGCGCGGGGCTGCGAGGTGAGTGCTTCGTAGTCGGCGCCGAGCAGCAGCTGCACGCCGTCGACGTCGCCGACCTGGACGACGACCTGGATGCCGAGCTCTGCGGCGAGCGCCTGCGCCGTCTGCTGGGCGTCAGGGGTGTCTGCGGCCGTGATGGTCGTGAGGTCGACCGGGTCGGCATTGGCGATGCCGGCGACGGTGTATCCGTAGCCCGTCGCGTCATCGGAGACGCGGGACGCCAGACCGCTGACACCGGCACCGTTGAGGATCTGCACGGGCGCGGTGCGCACCGGCGCCTCGGGCTGCACCTCGTCGGTGGTGAGCACGATCGGCACGTCGTCGATCAGCGCCCGGAAGATGACGTCGGCGTCCGCGGTCGGCACGACGCGATTGGGGTCCTCCGGGGCCTCGGTCGTCGGCATGGTGAGGAATGTGACGCTGCTGAGCGGAACATTCGCGACCCGCGCGGCGAGGCCGGCGAGATCGGTCAGGGCTCCGAGACCGGGGTCGACGGTCATCGACGAGGTCACGGCATCGAGGAACGCGTAGAGCCGGTCGGGGCGCACGAGCACGGCGGACTTGGTGGCCTTCTGCACGATCGCCGAGAGCACCATCTGCTGGTGCCCGAGGCGGGCGATGTCGCTCTCCTGGGCGAGCGCATGGCGCGTGCGAGCGAGTGCGAGTGCCTGGTCGCCGTTGATCGACTGGGGGCCGGCGGGCAGGTCGAGGCGTGCGTGCCCGTCCTGCAGCGGCTCCGGCAGGCACACATCGATGCCGCCCATCGCGTCGACCATGCCGATGAATCCCTCGAAGTCCATCTGCACGAAGTGGTCTATCGCGAGACCGGTCAGCTGCTCGACCGCCGCGACGGAGCAGGCCGGGCCGTACTGCAGTGCCGAGTTCAGCATCCCCCAGCCGCCGCCATACGACCCGCGCCCGTTGTCGTCGCACGCCGGCAGGTCGCCGACGGTGTCGCGCGGAAGCTGCACGGCGTCGATGCGGGTGTTGTCACTCGAGATGTGAGCGATCACCATCGCGTCGCTGCGCTCGGTGCCGTCGTCTTCGCCGAAGCCCTCGGACTTGAGCGCCCGGGAATCGGACCCGAGCAGCAGGATGTTCAGATCGCCCGTCGCGAGCTCAGGCTCACTCTCACCGTCGTCCGAGCGGATGGGCGCCGTGGTGACGTTGCCCTGCAGCTGCCCGTAGGCGATGGCGCCCACGGCGACAAGGGCGGCCACGACGGCGACGCTGATCCAGCCGATCACTCGACCGCGCCGACGACGCGGTCGAGACGCGGGTTCGGAGCCTGACGTGACGTCGTTCTGGTCGTCGCTGTGGGGGGAAGCTGGCGATCTCACCTGCTCACACCATCACGAGTGGGGCCTGAGCGCCAACACGTGGAGGCGGCGAGTCCTGCGAGGGTGCTGTGAGCCCGGTCGCTCACACAGTGACATACCCCCGGGAGGAGTCGTCGTGGATGAGGCGGTAGTCGGGCGTGGTGCCCCGCCGGTCGGCCAGGCTCCACACCCGGGTCGCTCGCCCGTCGCCGGCGGACGCGGCGCCGTACTCGAGCACGAGCGCGCTCGGCATCGCCCCGTCGCGGTACTCCCCGACGAAGTAGCGCGGGCTGCCGAGACCACCCGAGTCCACCCGCCCGACGAAACGACCCGAGTCGGTCAGTCGAGGAGGAGTGGCGAGCAGGTCGGCGGGTGTGATGCGCTGGACGGCCTCGTGCTGTGCGAAAGCAGACAGGGAGAGAGGCATGATCGAGTCGATTCGCATCTCAGACCGCCTCCGCCTTCTGATCGCTGCGCGACGATCGTTCGCGAAGGCTCTGAGCCCAGTCCTTCGTGTCGGTGAACCGGTGCTCGTCGAGGTAGGCGCGGATGACATCGTGCACGAGGCGGATCTGTGACTCCGTCCCCATCGCCGCCTGCATCATGTCGACCTTCGGCGCGGGCGCCCCGTCGATGCGCTCGAGCGCCTGGCGGATGATGCGCTCGCGCCCCTCCCGTCCGAGGGACTTCTCCATGGAGGGCGTCTGGCGTGGGTACTCTGGGGCGTGTTCGTGACTCATGCGAGCCTCCTCAGTCAGGGATGGTGGTGTCTCACGGACAGTGGTGCCGGGGCTGCAACCCCGGCACCACGTCGTCTCCCCACCGTATCTTATTTTTAGTCATTAAAAATAAGCGAGGAGTTTCGGCGCGTCGGCCGCACACCGTGAGTAACCTTCATCCATGAGCTTCCACATCGAGCACACCCTCGACGGCCGGCGTGCGAGCACCGGCGCCTACGACTCCCTCGGCGAGGCCGTGATGGCGGCGTTGGGCGTGAAGCGCCCGCCCGTTCTCGTCGTCGACGACTCCGCCGACAGTGGCACCGACGCCGTCGCCGCCGTCCTGAAGAAGGGCGAGGTGCTCACCGCGACACCTGAGCCTGAGTGGTGGGGTCGGGTGAAGAAGGCGTCGCAGGACAAGCTGCTCGCCGGAGGCCGGCTCGATGCCGCCGTGGTGACGGATCTCACCGATGCCGGTGGTGCAGTGGCAGCGACGGCATGGGAGAGCGGCCCCGTCGAGGAGTGGGAGCTGACGCCGGCATCCGACCACGACTGGGTGCGCTTCGAAGCCGCTCGGCGGTCGATCCGAGGCTGAGGCCTCGCCGACACCTCTGCCGATGCATGAGAAAGGCCCGGCTTCCTCGAAAGGAACCGGGCCTGTCTCTCATTCACTGCTCGCTGTGCGCGAGGGGGGACTTGAACCCCCACGTCCATAAGGACACTGGCACCTGAAGCCAGCGCGTCTACCATTCCGCCACTCGCGCGAGTATGTCGGGCTCCGAAGAACTCAACTTCCCAAAGATATCACGCGTTTCGCCCATCGATGAAACCGGCGCCGCCGCGGTCTGCAGGAGTCCGGCACGGATGCCGGACGAGAGGATGTTCTTCGGTCCTGCAGACGTGCCGAGGTCCTGCATCCGGCGCATCCCACTCCCCCACTCCCCCGGAATCTCGGCGTTTTCCCGCCTCGCGAGGGCGTTCACCCAGCACACCTCGCTACGATGTGCCTACCGGTCGGCATGCCAGAGGAGCCCAGTGGGACTACTTGACAGCTTTGAGAAGGGTCTCGAGCGCGCTGTGAACAGCGCCTTCGCGAAGACCTTCCGCAGCGGCATCCAGCCCGTGGAGATCGCTTCCGCCCTTCGGCGCGAAGCGGACACCAAAGCGGCTGTGGTGAGCAGGGACCGCATCATCGCGCCCAATAACTTCGTCGTGCGCCTCAGCACCGACGACGCCGAGCGCATGCAGGGGCTCGGTGGAGCCCTCACCGACGAACTGCACGCGCTTCTCACCAAGCACGCGAAGTCGCAGGGTTACAGCTTCTCCGGCCCGCTCTCGATCTCGCTCGACGGTGACGACAAGATCGCGACCGGCACGGTCAACGTCAGCTCAGGAACCGTCGAGGGGCGCGTCGAGTGGCAGGCCGTGATCGACGTCGACGGCCGTCGCCACTCGCTCACCCGCGCACGCACCGTCATCGGCCGCGGAACGGATGCCGACATCACTATCGCCGACGCCGGATCCAGCCGTAAGCACGTCGAGGTCCTCTGGGACGGAGAGCGCGCCATGATGCGCGATCTCGGCTCGACGAACGGCACCAAGGTCGACGGCCAGAAGGTGCGCGAAGCCGCCCTTCCCTCCGACACCACCCTGACCATCGGACGCACCGACCTGGTGTTCCGCATCGTTCCCGTCGCCACCCCGTCGCGCCCGCCCCGGCCGCGCGACGACGACGCGACCCGCGCGTTCGGGGCCATCTCGTGAGCACACCCAGTGAACTCGTCCTGCTGCTGCTGCGCGTGGGCTTCCTGCTGCTGCTGTGGTTCTTCGTGTTCGGCGTCGTCTACTCGCTGCGCGCCGATCTGTTCGGCATGAAGGTCCGCAAGCTCCCGGCCGAGGTCGCCGCGGCGACTCCCGCTCCGACGCAGTCGCCCGCATCCGCCCCGGCCTCGCGCCCCGCGTCGTCGAAGCCCAGCACCGGTCCCGCCACGGTCGCGACGGCCAAGCGGCTCGTCATCACCTCCGGTCCGAAGGCGGGGCTCGAGCTCCCCCTCGGCAACGAGACGTTGACGATCGGACGCTCCAGCGAATCCGCCCTCGTGATCCGCGACGACTACACGTCCAGTCACCACGCACGTCTGATGCTCCGCGGCGACAGCTGGGCCATCCAGGACCTCGACTCGACCAACGGCACCTTCGTGGCCGGCCAGCGCGTGACCGGCGGTCCCGTCGCCCTCGCCCTCGGCACCCCCATCAAGGTGGGCGCCACGACCTTCGAGCTGCGAGCCTGACCCCGGCATGGTCTTCGAAGGCTCGAGCGCCGCGATCTCCCACACCGGGAAGGTCCGCTCCAACAACCAGGATTCCGGGTACTCCGGGGCGAATCTCTTCGTCGTCGCCGACGGCATGGGCGGTCACGCCGGCGGTGACGTCGCCTCGAGCATCGCGATCCACCGGATGGAGCCGCTCGACCAGCCGTACTCGTCTGTCGACGACGCACAGGCCTCACTGCAGGCCGCCGCGACCACCGCGGCCGGCGATCTGATCCGCGCCGCCAAGGACCGCCCCGAACTCGCCGGCCTCGGCACCACGCTCAGCGCCGTCATCATGGTCGACGACTACGCGGTCATCGGCCACATCGGCGACTCGCGCATCTACCTCTACCGCGACGACGCGGTGACGCAGATCACGGCTGACCATACCTTCGTGCAGCGACTCGTCGACTCTGGCCGCATCACGCCCGAAGAGGCGCGATACCACCCGCGTCGCTCGGTGCTCATGCGCGTGCTGAGCGACATGGACGCCGATCCCGAGCTCGACATGTTCGTGATGCACACCCAGCCGGGCGACCGCTGGCTGCTGTGCTCCGACGGCCTCTCGGGCGTCGTCGACGAGGCGCACATCCTCAAGGCGATGCGCATGGGCATGGCGCCTGGCCGCACGGCCGACAACCTGCTCAAGCAGGCGCTCGACGGCGGAGCCCCCGACAACGTGACGATCGTCCTCGTCGAGGTCGGCGGTCAGCACGCGATGCACTCCGGCACGGCGACGATCGTCGGCTCGGCATCGAACCCCGCCAACGTGACCGTTCCTCCGGTGCGCGCGCCCCGCGGCAACTGGCTGCACCCGGTACGCCAGGCCGCGAACGAGCCCAGCCACTTCGAGCCGGCCCCCGAATACCTCGAAGAGCTCATCGAAGAGGACCGTCGACGCGCCAAGCGCCGCCGTCTCGGATGGATCGCCGGGATGCTGGTGGTCGTCGCGATGCTCGTGTTCGCCGCCTTCGCCGCCTACAGCTGGACGCAGACGCGCTACTTCGTCGGCGCCGACGACGACAGTGTCGTGATCTACCAGGGCGTGCAGCAGAACATCGGCCCGATCACCCTGTCGACGCCGCTCCGCGACACCGACATCCTGCTCGCCAACCTCCCGCCGTACCAGCGTGACTCCGTGGAGCGCACGATCACGGCGCGGTCGTTCTCGGATGCCGAGGCCATCGTCGCGCGACTCCAGGCCGGCGCCGACCGCGTGATCGGCGAGACCCCGCTGCCCACTCCCCTGCCCACCGCGACGCCGACGGAGGACGCAGGATGACCACCGACGTCACGGCCGACACCAGCGTCATCAAGGCCCTCAAGAGAATGCGGATGCCGCAGACGCAGCGCAACCGCGAGTTCTGGCTGCTGCTCTTCGCCGTCGCTCTCAGTGGCGGCGCTCTCACGCTCGTGCAGCTCGGTGCTCTGGGTCTGATCGACCCCATGATCCTGGCGATCGGCGGGGGCCTCGCCGTGCTGGCCTTCGCCGTGCACTTCGTGCTGCGTGCCGTCGCGTCGGCCGCCGACCCGTTCCTGCTGCCGATCGCCACGCTGCTGACCGGCCTCGGCATCGCGATGATCTATCGCATCGACATCGCGAAGTCCCTCACGGGGTGGGACGCCTACTCGACGAAGCAGCTCGCGTGGACGGGCATCTCCCTCGCCGGGGCGATCGCGTGCGTGATCCTGCTGCGCAACTACCGGGTGCTGTTCCGCTACACCTACATCTTCGGCCTCTCCGGCATCCTGCTCCTGCTGCTCCCCTTCGTCCCGGGCCTGCGCATCCCCGATGCGAACGCCCAGGTCTGGGTGTCGCTCGGCGGCATGTTCGCCTTCCAGCCCGGCGAGCTCGCCAAGATCTGCCTCGCGATCTTCTTCGCGGGCTATCTCGTGCGCACGCGGGAGAGCCTGACGTCTGTCGGCACGAAGTTCCTCGGCATCATGTGGCCGCGCATGCGCGAACTCGGACCGGTTCTGGTGGTGTGGGCGATCTCGCTCGGCATCATCGTCATCCAGCGCGACCTCGGAACCGGAACCCTGATCTTCGGCATGTTCGTCGCGATGCTCTACGTCGCGACCGGCAAGACCAGCTGGGTGCTCATCGGCCTCGCCCTCGTGGCTGCGGGTGTCGCGGTGGCGACACAGATCCTCAGCTACGTGCAGGGCCGCTTCGTCAACTGGCTGTTCCTCTTCGACCCTGAGAAGGTCGACCCCGACGGCGCCGGCTTCCAGCCCATGCAGGGCCTGTTCGGGCTGGCGCACGGCGGCCTTCTCGGCACGGGCTGGGGTCAGGGACGCCCTGACGTCACGCCCCTCGCCCACAGCGACTACATCATCACGAGCCTCGGCGAAGAGATCGGCCTGATCGGACTGTTCGCGATCCTCTGCCTCTACATGGTCTTCGTGAGCCGTGGCGTGCGCATCGGACTGGCGGGTCAGGACGACTTCGGCAAGCTGCTCGCCATCGGCCTCTCGTTCACCATCGCGCTGCAGGTGTTCATCATGGTCGGCGGCGTGACGAGGGTCATCCCGCTGACCGGTCTGACCACGCCGTTCCTCGCCGCCGGTGGATCCTCGCTCATCGCCAACTGGCTGATCGTGGCCATCCTGCTGCGCATCTCCGACGGCGTCCGCAGCCAACCCCGGGCGGTGATCGGCTGACATGACCAAAGAACTCCGCCGTCTCAGCATCGTGATGCTGTTCATGTTCCTGTCGCTGTTCGCCGCGACCAGCTGGATCCAGGTCGTCGAGGCCGACGCCCTCGGGCAGAACCCGAACAACAGGCGCACGCTCCTCGACAGCTACGAGATCCAGCGCGGGTCGATCATCGTCGACGACGTCGCGATCGCCTCCTCGACCCCCTCGGACGACCGCTACCAGTTCCAGCGCGTCTACACGGATGCCGCGATGTGGGCCCCTGTCACCGGGTACTTCAACCCGGCGCTGCAGTCGGCGACCGGCATCGAGCGGGCGATGAACGCCGACCTGTCGGGAACGGGATCGAGCGCCTTCTTCGCCGAGATCGAGCGGATCCTCTCGGGTCAGCCCCAGAGCGGATTCAGCGTCGAGCTGACTCTCGACACGGCCGCGCAGCGCGCCGCATACGACGCTCTGCAGGGCCTCAACGGCGCGGTCGTCGCGATCGAGCCGAAGACCGGGCGCATCCTCGCACTGGTGTCGACCCCCGGGTTCGACACCAACCAGCTCGCGACGCACGACGCGGATGCCGCAAACGCGACCTACGACCAGCTCGACGAAGACCCCACGAAGCCCCTCTCGAACCGAGCGATCGCCGGCGACCTCAACCCTCCCGGCTCGACGTTCAAGCTCGTCGTGGCGGCCGCGGCCTACGAGTCGGGCAACTGGACGCCCGACTCGACGCTCCCGAACCCGGCCCGCTATCAGCTGCCCGGCTCGACGAACACGGTCGCGAATGCCTGGGGCGGCACGTGCGGCAGCGGAGACACCGTGTCGATCTCCGAAGCCATCCGCCTGAGCTGCAACATCCCGATGGCCGAGCTCGCCGTCGAGCTCGGCGATGACGCGATCCGCGAGATGGCGGAGAAGTTCGGCTTCAACCGGAGCTTCTCGACGCCGCTCGAATCGACTCCGTCGAGCTACCCGCGTGCCCTCGACGACGCGCAGACCGCCCTCACCGGATTCGGCCAGGGACAGGTCACCGCGACGCCGCTGCAGATCGCGATGGTGGCGGCCGGCATCGCGAACGACGGCGTCGTGATGAACCCCCGTCTGGTCGACACGGTGATCGGCAACGACCTCTCGGTCATCCGTTCGTACGACGACACCCAGTTCGGTCAGACGACCGATGCGACGATCGCCGATCAGATCACGGCGTCGATGGTCGCGAGCGTCTCAAACGGCGCTGCGCAGGGTGCAAGAATAGACGGGGTCGATGTGGCGGGGAAGACCGGCACGACCGAGAACGATAACAAGCCGTACACGTTGTGGTTCACCGGTTTCGCGCCGGCGGACGACCCCGAGGTGGCAGTAGCGGTCCTCGTCGAAGACGGCGGTGGACAAGGGCAGTCAGGATCCGGCGACACCATCGCCGCTCCGATTGCAAAGAAGGTCATAGAGGCGGTGCTGGGCAGATGAGACCGACGCAGGGTGTGTCGTTCGGTGGTCGCTACGAGCTGCAGTCGCGTATTGCGATCGGCGGCATGGGCGAGGTGTGGGAGGCGACGGATCACGTCATCGGTCGCACCGTGGCCATCAAGATCCTCAAGGACGAGTACATGGGGGACCCCGGGTTCCTCGAGCGGTTCCGCGCTGAGGCGCGCCATGCCGCACTCGTCAACCACGAGGGCATCGCGAGCGTCTTCGACTACGGCGAGGAGAACGGCAGCGCCTACCTCGTCATGGAGCTCGTTCCCGGCGAGGCCCTCTCGACCGTGCTCGAGCGCGACGGCGCCCTGAGCGCCGACAAGACCCTCGACATCGTCGCGCAGACGGCATCCGCTCTGCAGGCCGCGCATGCGGCAGGTCTCGTGCACCGTGACATCAAGCCGGGAAACCTGCTGATCACGCCGGACGGCCGCGTCAAGATCACGGACTTCGGCATCGCCCGCATCGCCGACCAGGTGCCGCTGACGGCCACCGGCCAGGTCATGGGCACCGTGCAGTACCTCTCGCCCGAGCAGGCGTCGGGGCACCCGGCGTCACCCGCGACCGACACGTACTCGCTCGGCATCGTCGCCTACGAGTGCCTCGCAGGCAAGCGGCCCTTCACGGGTGAGTCGCAGGTCGCGATCGCGATGGCGCAGATCAACGAGCAGCCTCCGCCGCTGCCGCCGACCGTGCCGATCCCGGTGCAGAACCTCGTCATGGCGATGATCGCCAAGAAGCCCGCCGACCGCCCGTCGTCGTCGGCGACCGTCGCACGCGCCGCCCAGGCTCTGCGCCGAGGCGATCTGAACTCCGCGGCCATCGCGGTGCCGGCCATCGCGACCGGCGGTGTCGCCTCCGACGACGCCACCCGGCTGCTCACCGCATCGGGCGACGACGGCACGACGCGCATCCTCCCCACGACGGCCCAGCTGCCCACCGGCGAGCAGGCCGAGGAGGAAGCCGAGAAGAAGAAGAAGCGCAGCCCCTGGACGTGGCCGCTGATCGCTCTCATCGCACTGCTCGTGATCGTGCTCGGTGGAACCGTGTTCGCCCTGATGAATCAGGGCGACCCCGATCCCGAGCCGACCCAGTCGGAGACCGTGTCGCAGACCCCGAAGCCGACACCGACCGAGACCGAGACGCCCGAGCCCGAGCTCGTGGACGTCGATGCTCTCGGTCTCGTGGGGATGCAGTGCGATGCCGCGCAGACCGCTGCCGTCAACGCCGGACTCCAGGCCGAGTGCGTGGTGGGCAACACCATCGCTCCCAACGCGAACCAGGTCGGCACGGTCGAGTCCGTGCAGCCCGGCGGCAACGTTCCCGAGGGTACGGCCATCACGCTGACGACCTTCAAGGAGCAGGTGAAGGTGGGCAAGCCCTCGGGCACCCCGACCATCGCCGGCACCGCCACCGAGGGCGAGCCCGTGACCCTCAACTGGCCGAGCTTCGAGTGCCCCTCGGGCACCCCGGCGCGATCGGCCTTCGAGGTGACGCTCACCAACGCGACGTTCTCCGGCGGCAACGCCGGCGAGTCCATCCGCAGCTTCGGACCCAGCGTGCTCTCGACGCAGATCGTGCCCGGCACGGCCGGACAGTCGATCACCGCCACGTTCCGCGTCTTCTGCGGCAGCGACATGCCGTCCGAGCAGTCGGATGCCATGCCGGGCGTCGTCATCCTGCCCGCCGCGCCGGGCGCCGATGAAGGCGACGCAGACGGCGGAGACTCAGGCGAATAACCCGCTCCCGCCGTAGGCTGGAGCATCCACAAGGTCGTATCAGGGGGTCACTACGTGTCGACAGAGCCACGCGTTCTCGCGGGTCGCTATCGCGTCGACGAGCTCATCGGGCACGGCGGCATGGCGAAGGTGTACCGCGGGTACGATCTGACGCTCGGTCGTGCGGTGGCGATCAAGATCCTCGACCCCGAGCTGGCACGCGACAACGCGTTCCGCACGCGATTCCGTCTCGAGGCCCAGTCCGCGTCGCGCATGTCGCACCCGTCGATCGTCCGCGTCTACGACGCCGGCGACCCCTCGACGACCGACAGCAGCACGGATGAGCCTCCGTACATCATCATGGAGCTGATCAGCGGCACGCTGCTGAAGGACATCATCGCCAAGGGCCCGGTGCCCGTCGACGACGCCGTGCGCTATGTCGACGGCATCCTCGAAGCGCTGGACTACTCGCATCGTGCGGGTGTCGTGCACCGCGACATCAAGCCGGGCAACGTGATGGTGACCGACAAGGGCCAGGTCAAGGTCATGGACTTCGGCATCGCCCGAGCCGTGTCCGACTCGTCATCGACGGTCGCCGAGACCACCCAGATCATCGGCACCGCGGCATACTTCTCACCCGAGCAGGCCAAGGGCGAACCGGTCGACGCACGCGCCGACCTCTACTCGACCGGCGTCGTGCTCTATGAACTGCTCACCGGCCGTCAGCCGTTCCGCGGCGAATCCCCCGTGGCCGTCGCCTACCAGCACGTGAGCGAGACTCCGGTCCCTCCGACCGAGGTGAACGAGGACTCCCCCGGCGCGCTCGACCCGATCGTCCTGCGCGCGCTGGCCAAGGATCCTTACCAGCGATACCCGGATGCCGCGCACTTCCGCGCTGCGCTCGACTCGGCGGTCTCCGGCCACGCGCCGAGCCGCAAGGAGCTCGGCGCGCTCACGAGCGAGCTGTACGGACCGAATCCGCGTGCCGCGCAGGAGACCGCCCGGTCGCTCCGCCAGCTGAGCACCGACACCACCATGGCTCGCACGCAGTCTGGTCCGCCCGTCGCGTGGATCTGGGCGGGTGTGGCACTGCTCGCCGTGCTTCTCGCCTCGGTGCTGTTCTGGGTCTGGACACTCAGCATGCGCCCGGACGACGTGCCGTCGAGCTCGCGCGTGGTGCCTGATCTCGTCAACGTCTCGTCCGAGCGCGCCCAGGATGATCTCGGCAAGCTCGATCTCACCTCGAAGCTGGTGCTCGAGTCCAGCAACGACGTCGTCGAGGGCAACGTGACCCGCACAGACCCTGCGTCCGGCACCGCCGTCAGCGAGGGCGATTCCGTGACGGTCTACGTGTCCTCCGGCAAGGAGACGGTCGTCGTCCCGATGCTCGAGGGCCTGTCTCTGACGGCCGCCAAAGACGCACTCGCGGCGGCAGGGCTCGAACTGGGCACGGTCATCCAGCGCAACGACAAGGGGCTGGCGGCCGAGACGGTGATGGAGGCCAGCGAGGCGGCCGACACCGAGGTCGCACCGCAGACCATCGTGAATCTCGTCGTCGCGAGCGGCCGGGTCACCCTCACCGACGTCACCGGGTGGACGATGGAAGCGGCTCAGGCTGAGCTCGAACGCATCGGCCTCACGCCCAGTCCGGTCGAGCTGATCGACTGCACGCCGACCGAACCGCCCACCGTGTCATCGATGTCGGCCGCGCCGGGAGACGTGGCGATCGGCTCGACGGTCGAACTGCGCTACTGCGTCGCCGCCGGCTGATCCCCACGAGCGTCGGGGCCCGACAGCGGGTGCAGTGCCGCTGAGCGTGCCACGGCATGTGCGTCGCCGCACAGTTCGAGCCAGTTGGCGAGCAGACGGTATCCGCCTTCGGTCAGCACGCTCTCGGGGTGGAACTGCACCCCGAGTATGGGCAGACGGATGTGCTCCAGTGCCATGACGGTGCCGCTCGCGGTGCGCGCTGTGACGGCCACGTCACCCGGAAGGTCGGTCTCCGCGAGAGCGAGGGAGTGATATCTGCCCGCGTCGAACGGCGACGGGATGCCGGCGAAGAGCGCTGATCCGTCGTGCGTGACCGGCGACACCATGCCGTGCATCAGCTCAGGCGCCTCTGAAACGGTGGTGCCGAACGCGGCGCCGATCACCTGATGCCCCAGGCAGACGCCGAGAAGTGGCATCCGGATCCTCGCGGCGAGCCGCACGGCGTCGACGGAGACGCCGGCATCGTCAGGGGTGCCCGGGCCGGGAGAGAGCAGCAGCGCGTCGAAGTCCGGCAGCATCACCGCGAGTTCAGCGGCATCGATGGTATCCGCCTCGATCAGCGCGACGTCGGCACCGAGCTCGCGCAGGTAACCCACGAGCGTGTGCACGAAGCTGTCGTGGTTGTCCACGACGAGCACGCGGGTCATTCGAGGTCGACCTCGCCCGGGGTGATCAGCGGGCTCACCCAGGGGAAGACGTACCAGAAGAGCCCGTAGAGCACCGCTGCGACGAGCACGAGGAGGATGAAGAGCTTCAGCCACCACGGGCCGGGGAGGATGCGCCAGAGTGCGGCGTACATGGGTCGTCTCTTTCCGTTCGGCTAGATCGACGGCGCGGCCGGCGGAGGCGGTGGATCGGTGAGCGCGGCGGGCGGACCCTCGGCGCGGGGCTGGAAGCTCTCGTACACGCCGTAGGCGACGATGCGCTCGGCGAGGGAGTACAGCGGCGAACAGGCGGTCAGCGTGATGTACTTCTCCCCCGTCGCGACGCCGGGCATCTGCGGCACATCGAGCAGCACGTCCGTCTGCGTGGGCTTGACGTACTCCAGCGTCCGGAAGCGGTACGTGAACCATCCGTCAGGCGTCTCGACGACGATCGCGTCGCCGACCTGGAGCTTGTCGAGCTGGTTGAAGGGCTTGCCCCAGGTGGTGCGGTGGCCGGCCATCGCGAAGTTGCCGACCTCACCGGGCATCTTCGAGTCGGTGTAGACGCCGATCCCGAGCTTGTCGAGCGTGCGCGCGCGCGTCGTACCGCCGTAGATGCCGACGTTGTACTCGGCACCGAAGCGCGGCACGTGCATCTGGCCGAGAAGCTCGGTGTCGGCCGGAGCGGCGGGGATCACGGGCTCGAAGACTGTCGCTCCGTCGTCGGTCTCGACGACCGGTGGGAGCTCGGGAGTGGGTGCGTTGGCCCATTCCTGCGAGACCGCCGCACCCTCTTCGTTCTTCTGGGCCGCGATGATGATGTCGCCGATCCACATCTGCCACGCGACGAAGAGAAGCACGATCACTCCGCCCGTGAGCAGCAGCTCGCCGAGCACGCTGGTGAAGGTCGCGCGCGACCGGGGGCGGCGGCGGTGTGCACGTCGCTCCCCCGAGACGACGGATGCAGTCATGGCGACATGCTATCCGCCAGACCTGTACTCCCGCCCTGCGGCCCTGGTTTTCCGCGCGATATGACACTCTTGGGTACACTGTGGGAATGGCACGCGACCGCAAGACCGAAGAACCCGAAGCTCCGCGCAGCGAAGGCGAAGCCGCACCCAACGCCGTGTGGTTCAAGCCGGTGATGGTCGGCTTCATGCTCCTCGGTCTCGTGTGGATCCTCGTGTTCTACATCTCGGGCATGCAGTTCCCGATCCCGGGGCTCGACAACTGGAACCTTGCGATCGGCCTGGGCATCGCCCTGATCGGCTTCCTGATGACCACACGCTGGCGCTGACGCCCGCCCCACCGATTTCGAAGAAGGCCCCTCTCGCGCTGGCGAGAGGGGCCTTCTTCTGAGTTATCCACAGGTTATCCCCAACATGGGGAGAATTACACAGATGTTATTCACATCGGTTAACAACCCTGTTAACAACTTCTGATCAGGAGTAAACCGTCGTGATCAGGAACGGTACCAACAGGGCGACGATCAGGACGAGCGCGACAACGACGGCAACAAGCAGCACGATCTGTAGCGTCCGCTGCTCACGCCGTCGGGTCCTCGTGAGGATGAACGCCACGAGCGCACCGACGATCGCCCCGCCGAGGTGCGCCTGCCAGGCGATGTTCTGAGAGAACACGAAGCCGACGACGAAGTTGATGCCGAGGATCACGAGGATGCCGGTCACGTTCGCGCCGATGTGCCGTCCGATGATCAGCAGGGCGGCCATCAGGCCGAAGATCGCACCGGAGGCGCCCACCGTCGCGGTTCCGGGCGCGAGCAGTGCGACGGCGACGGAACCGCCGAGTCCGCTGATCAGGTACAGCGACAGGAAGCGGATTCGGCCGAGCATCGGTTCGAGACTCTGACCCAGCATCCACAGCGCCAGCATGTTGAGCGCGAGATGCAGGAAACCGCCATGCACGAACACAGCCGTGAGAAGCCGCCACGGTTCGAACGGCATGAGCGACAGATCCGGATACAGATAGCCCGCCGCGAAGAGCAGCTGGCCCGTGATCGCCTGGCCCACTCCCGGGATGAGCTGAAGGAGCCCGATGAACGACGTGATCGCCAGCAGCGAGTACGTGACGACGGGCTTGCCGCTGCCACGCGAGGCGAGTGCGGCGCCGCGCCCGCCCCAGCGACGCTCGGCGCGCTTCTGGGCGGGACTGCGGTTCTTTCGCTCTGCGGCCATGCACTCGGGGCAGATGACCCCGACAGCCGCCTGCGTCTGGCATTCGGGGCAGATCGTGCGCAGGCACCGCTGACAGAGCACGAAGCTCTGCCGATCCGGATGCCGGTAGCAGAAGTTGTCGCGGTTGTCCGCGAACTCAGGCGTCGTCATCCGGATCGGCCAGCGTCGGCGTCAGGCCGCGACGATGTCGATCGACTGCAGCACGACCGGCTCGATGGGACGGTCGCCCGCAGCCGTCGGCACAGCGGCGATCGCGTCGACGACAGCCTTGGAGGCGTCATCGGCGACCTCGCCGAAGATCGTGTGCTTGCCCTGGAGCCAGGGGGTGGGGTCGGTCGTGATGAAGAACTGCGAGCCGTTGGTTCCCTCGGCCTTGCCCGTGATGGCGTTGCGACGCAGACCGGCGTTGGCCATGGCGAGGATGTAGGGCTCGTTGAAGTTGAGCTCCATGTTGATCTCGTCGTCGAAGTTGTATCCGGGGCCCCCGACGCCCTGTCCGAGCGGGTCGCCGCCCTGGATCATGAAGTTCGGGATGATGCGGTGGAAGATGACGTCCTTGTAGAGAGCACCCTCGCCCGGCTTGCCGGTGGCGGGGTGCGTCCACTCCTGGGTGCCGTCGGCGAGGCCGACGAAGTTCTTGACCGTCTTCGGAGCGTGGTCGCCGAAGAGGTTGATGACGATGTCACCGTGGTTGGTGTGCAGGGTTGCGACATGAGAAGCGTGAGCCATGGGTCCATTCTCGCAGAGCTTCCCATGAGTTGGCCCGCGTCTAGCGCTCATCGGCCTCCGACGCAAGGGTTCGGCGATTCCCTCGCCCCATACACGGTCGCGTGGCAAGATGGGGAATCCGTACTCCAATCGACAGGAGAGCATCGTGAGCATCAGCCGCAAGCGGAAGAAGGAGCTGCGTCGTCTTCAGAACGACGCCAACCAGCTCTGGGAGAACCAGCAGGTCCTCGTCGGCCACGCCGCCGACGTCGCGCGTGAAGCCGGACGTCAGCTCGGCCACTTCGGTCGCGAGCAGGTCGGTCCTGTCGTCCAGGACACCTACAACCGTCGCGTCGCACCGGTCGTCGACCGCGGCGTCCGCTTCGGTCACCACGTGGTGGACGACAAGGTCGTCCCCATCGTCGGCGGAGTCGTCGGCACCGCGCTCACCGCGTGGGATGTCGCGAACGCCAAGCGCGAAGGCGTCGTGAAGAAGGTCAGGAAGGCCACTCAGCCCGAGCCGAAGGGCCCGAGCGTCGGTTCGGTCATCGCCCTGATCCTCGGAGTCGCCGCAGCGGCCGGCGTTCTCTACGCCGCGTGGCAGGCACTGCGCGCAGACGACGAGCTCTGGGTCGCCGACGACCCGCTCTCCGCACCTGACGCGTGACCTCGACATCGGAGCCCCCGGCCACTGAGCCGGGGGATCTCCATGCCCGGGTGAGGGACGCCGCAGCGGCTCGCGGACTCGACATCGAGATCCGCGAGCGTCCTGCCGCCCGCAGTCTCTTCGAGGCGGCTGAGCTGCTCGGCATCCCTCCCTCCGGCATCGTCAAGACGCTCGTTGTCAAGCGTTCGGATGACACGTATCTCTTCGCGCTGGTTCCCGGCGGCAGATCGATCTCGTGGCCGAAGCTGCGTGCGGTCGTCGGAGTGAACAAGCTCCGCCTGCCCGAGCCGGATCTCGCCCTCGCGGCGACCGGCTACGAGCGCGGAACAATTGTGCCCATCGGCAGCACCACGGACTGGCCGGTCTTCGCCGACGAGTCGATCGTCGGGCAGCGGATCGCCATGGGTGCCGGCGCTCACGGCTACAGCCTCTTCGTCGATGCCGATGACCTCATCGCCGCGTACGGTGCCACAGTCGCCGACATCTCGGTGCCCGAAGAGACCCGCGACTGAGTCAGAGGATGCCGGCCATCCTCAGGGCGATGTCGACCAGCTTGACCCTCTGCAGTTCCTTCACGGCTTTCAGTGGGAACCACTCAGCCATGTCGGTCGAGCCATCGGCCTCGAACGTCAGCTTCCCGCCCGTCACCGACGCCCGGTAGACGATGCGCAGGGTATGCAGAGGCTGATCCGACTGGTTCACCCGCTGGCTCGCCGGGATCACCCTCGAATGGATGCCCAGCAGCTCGCCGACCTTGACCGTGTAGCCGGTCTCCTCGCGCAGCTCACGCCGCACGGCGTCCTCGGGAGCCTCACCCGGTTCCAGCCCTCCGCCGGGCATCGTCCATGCCACTCGACGACCCTCGGTCCAGCGCGCGAGAAGTATGCGACCGTCGTCATCGGTGACGACCGCGTATGCCGCGACCCGCATATCCATGCGTCCACCATAGTGGCCGGGGTTCAGCCAGGGTACGCGCGTGACGATCCTGGACGAAACCTCGCCTCGAGAGGCGTCCGGCTCGTCACGCTCGACCCCGAGACATCGATCACGAATCAAGAAGCACAGCAGTGCGCCGCATCCGTAGTGTGAGATTCATCGCAGATCACACAGTGAAAGGAGTCGGCCATGGCTGACAACGAGAAGAACTTCAGTGCCGAAGAGCGCGAGGCGATGAAGGAGGCCGCGGCCGACAAGCGCAAGTCTCGGTCGCGTGCCAAGAAGACCCCGGAAGAGGTGCGGGCCGAGGGTGTCGCAGACCTCGAGGCGGCGATCGCGAAGCTTCCCGATGACAACGATCGAGAGCTGTCGAAGGCGCTCCACGACCTCGTGACCGAGGTCGCTCCCGAGCTCATGCCGCGGACGTATTACGGCATGCCCGCTTGGGGCAAGGACGGCAAGGTGCTCTGCTTCTTCCAGCCGGCCAGCAAGTTCAAGGTCAGGTACGGCACGTTCGGTTTCGAGCCGATCTCGAACCTCGACGACGGCACGATGTGGCCGACCGCATACGCGCTGCTCGATCTCTCTGCCGCGAACCGCAAGGTTCTCACCGAGCGCATCCGCCTCGCCGTCAGCTGAGTCGCCGTTCCCGGGGAACGGCCGGCGCAGTAGCGTGGATGCCGTGAGCACACTGCCGTTCCCCGCCTCCGTGTACGCCGCTCGACTCGACCGCGCAGCAGCGCTTGCCGCTGACGCCGGTCTCGACGGGATAGTGGTGGGTCCTGGCCCTGATCTGGAGTATCTGGTCGGCGTCGAGGGAGACACGATCGAGCGCCTCACCGCACTCGTGCTCGGACCCGGCATCGCTCCCACCGTCATCGTGCCGCGCATGGAGTTGGCGAAGGTCAGGACCACGGCGGTGGGTGAGCTCGGCCTCGCCGTCTCCGACTGGGTCGACGGACAGAATCCCTACGACCTCGTGGCCGCCGCCCTGGGCGCAGTCACGCGAGTGGGAGTTTCAGACGCTCTGCCGGCGTTGCACGTGATCCCGCTCTCCGATCGGATCGACGTGCGCGTCGAGCTCGCCACCCCGGTGCTGCGTGAGGGCCGCATGATCAAGGATGCAGAAGAGGTCGCCGAGCTCCGGCGTGCCGGCTCCGCGATCGACGCCGTGCATCGTCGAGTGCCCGAGTGGCTGCGGGCGGGGCGCACCGAGCGAGAGGTGGCGGCCGACATCGCCGAGGCCATCGTGGCCGAGGGCCACCGCACCGTCGAGTTCGTCATCGTCGGCTCGGGACCCAACGGCGCGGATCCCCACCACGAGGTGTCCGACCGCGTGATCGAGGACGGAGACGTCGTCGTCGTCGACATCGGCGGCGCCGTGCCGAGCGGCTACAACTCCGACAGCACCCGCACCTACGTGGTCGGCACACCCGACAGTGAAGCCGCCGATCGCATCGCCGTGCTCGTCCGCGCTCAACAGGCCGCTGTCGACGCCGTGCGCCCCGGCGCGACGGCCGAGGCTGTCGATGCCGCGGCGCGGTCCGTACTCGCCGAGGCGGGGCTCGGCGAGGCCTTCCTGCACCGCACGGGTCACGGCATCGGCGTCTCGGTACACGAAGAGCCCTACATCGCGCCCGGCAACGATCTCGTGCTGCGTGAGGGCATGGCGTTCAGCATCGAGCCCGGGATCTACTTCGCCGGCCGATGGGGCGCACGCATCGAGGACATCGTCGTCGTGACCGCCGACGGGTGCGAGCGTCTCAACGTCGCCCCGCACGACCTGCGCGCCGTCTGACCTCCGAGCGAGAGCCGTTCGAAAGGAGATCCGCACACGGGAGGGCGCTTGCCCGTCGACTCGTCCTCCGCAGCGCAGATCTCCTCCCGATCGGGGGTACCCAGGTGCGGTCAAGCCCCTGGTCGACCTGATCATGGTCGGATTGACTGGCTGCATGACCTCGGACGACAGCGCGAACGGCGGCGGTGCGAGCGGTCCGGAGCGCACGCCCGACGGTCATCATGTCGTCATCGAGGGCCGGCGTTGGCGCGCGACCGACCCCTCGATCCCCGAGACGTTCCGCCAGGAGCTGGTCAACGAGCTGATGGCTGCGCGGCGCGCGGTGAAGGCGCAGGAGCCGGACGCACGACGTCGGGTGCAGGACGCGAAGACCGCGCTCGGGGAACGAGGGGCGCCCTGGTGGGAGGACCGCACCGGCGACGACTTCGACGAGAGGATCGCGGCCGCGATGCGCGCGCTCATCCGCAAGCGGGGCGAGTCTTCGATCTGTCCGAGTGACGTCGCCCGGACTGTGGGCGGGGACTCGTGGCGCTCGACCATGTCGGATGTCCGCCGAATCGCGGCTGCACTCGCCGAGCGCGATGAGATCGTCGTGACGCAGAAGGGCGAGAAGGTGTCCATCGACGACGCCAGAGGACCGGTGCGGATGATCCGCGGGCCGAACCTCTGATCACCCGCTCAGACGCGTGGAGTCAGAGCTCGTCGTAGAAACCGGTGTACGGGAAGTCGACGTCACCGGTATCGCGGGGGTCATATGCCACAGTCGCCACACTGATCGTCACTTGCGTCGTTGGGGTGATGAGCACGCTTACTGCCCGGTTGCCGACGACGACCATGTCGACGAAGGTGCCGGCGGTCTTCGTGGCTGACTCGATACGTTCTCGCAGATCATCGATGTTCTGATCCTGGGCGAGTAAGTAGCTCGATCCATCGAACACGATCTCGGTCTGGATCATCGTCTTCCCGTCGGTCATGCCAGCACGCTACGCCCTCGACCTGAGAATACGGAGGGGGGTTGATATCTAGGAGGTCTAGTGAGAGGCGGGCGCCTCATCGCCCTCGTTGTTAACAGGTCCATCCACAGCTGTGCACTCAGATGGCACCGCGCGAGCAGTTGTTAACAGGGTTGTTAACACCTGTGGAGACATGCGAAAACGAGAAGGCCCCGCACATGGCGGGGCCTTCTCGAACTGTCTCAACACAGTGTGGAGCCTAGGAGATTCGAACTCCTGACATCCTGCTTGCAAAGCAGGCGCTCTACCAACTGAGCTAAGGCCCCGTGAGGGTATTCATTTAGTTGAGGAGTGGGCCCACCAGGACTTGAACCTGGGACCTCTTCATTATCAGTGAAGCGCTCTAACCGCCTGAGCTATGGGCCCGTCAACCTCCGAAACTTTACCGGAGATTTCCCGAAATACCCAATCGAGGGCGAGGGCACCGGCGCGCCCTCGCCCTCGATCGGAATCAGCGGCCCGGACGGATCGTCACACTGCCTGCCGCAAGTGTGACGTCGATCGTGTTCCGGGTGCCGGATGACTGATCGACCTTCGCGTCGAGCGATCCGGCGCTGACGTCCTGGATGATCGAGTACGACTCATCCGGAACCGTGAGATCGACCGAGCCCGCGCTCACGTCGATCGTCGTCTCAGACGGTGCCCGGCCCGTCAGCTCGACGGTGAGGTCGCCCGCCGACACACTGAGATCGGCCGCGTCGACGCCGTCGAGCATCGCATCGGCACGACCCGCGCTCATGTCGATGCTGAGGCTGCTCGCCGCACCTTCGACATCGAGCGCACCGGCGTTGACCGTGACGTCGAGGGCACCGAAGTCTCCGACCACATCGAGACTGCCCGCATCGAGAGTGAGGTCGGCATCGAGCTGCGCGTCGCTCAGCTCTTCAGGCAGGGTCAGCACCGCCGACTGGTCGTCGCCGAACCACTCGCCGAACCACCATCCGAAGCGGAACTCCGGGCTGCGGACGATCAGCTCGTCGCCCTCGCGTTCGAGTCTCCAGGCAGGACCGCGAGCGTTCGTCACTGCCAGCTCGGCCCCATCGACGTCACCGAACTCGATGCGCATGTTGCCGGCATCCACGTCGAGGTCGAGCGTGTCGATGCCGGACGCATCCTCGGTCAGCACGGCGTCGCTGCCCTGAGTGGAGGCCATCATGCTGCCGGTGGCGGCGACAGCCGCCGACCCGCCCGCTCCGAGAAGCGCGATGCCTCCGACGATCGCCGTGACGATCATGATCGCCGTCGTCCCCGAAGAGCGGCCGGCATCGGCCGGTGCCGCCTGCGCCTGCGCGGGCGCCGGTGTGGGCTCCTGTCCCTGCGGCGCGGATGCCGGCGGGGGAGTAAGGGGCGTGTGCCCGCCCTGGTAGTCGTCGTTGTTCGTGGTCATCGTCCCAGTCCTGTCTGTCCGGTCGGCATCGAGCCGCCCGTGTTCTCGATGTGTGCCAGGGCCGCCAGCACGCGTCGGTTGCCCGACTCGCCCTGTTCGAAGCCCAGCTTCTGGAAGATCGCGGTGATGTGCTTCTCGACGCTCGCCTCCGAGAGAAAGAGCAGACCGGCGATGGCCTGGTTCGACTTGCCCTCGGCGATCAGTGCGAGCACGGTCCGTTCGCGCTCGGTGAGACGCTGCATCCGGTCGTCGCGGTTGCGGCGGGTGAGCAGCTGAGCCACGACCTCGGGGTCGAGCACGGTGGCACCCTCGGAGATCCGCTGCACGGAGGCGAGGAACTCAGAGACGTCGGCGACCCTGTCCTTGAGCAGATATCCCAGGGGCCCTCCCTGTGCGGCGATGAGGTCCGACGCATACCGCTCCTCGACGTACTGAGAGAGCACGAGCAGCGGAAGCGCGGGGTTGGTGTCCCGGAGTCCGAGCGCCGCGCGGATGCCCTCGTCGGTGAAGGTCGGGGGGAGCCGTACGTCGAGGATGCACAGCTCGGGATCCGTCTCGATGACGGCCTCGCTGAGACCGCTGGTGTCGGGAAGAGCCGCGACCACACTGTGCCCGGCGTCCTCGAGCAGTCGCACGAGTCCCTCGCGCAGCAGGACGGAGTCCTCGCAGATCAGGATGCGCATGGCACGTTCACCTCCAGGCTGGTCGGTCCGCCGACGGGGCTCTCGAGGCGGAAGGTTCCGCCCGCTGCGAGGATGCGATTCGCGATGCCGTCGAGGCCTCCGCCGGGCTGCACCTGGGCGCCGCCCATGCCGTTGTCCTCGACGCGAGCCCAGAGCACCCCTCCGTCGCGGAGGCGGACAGTGACACGCGCCTCGCTGGCCCGCGAATGCTTCGCGGCGTTGGTGAGCGACTCGGCGATCGAGAAGTAGACAGCGGCTTCGGCCTCGCGGCTGCAGCGGCCGTCCATGCGCACATCGAGATGGACGGGGATGTGCGAGCGGCCGGCGAGGGCGGACAGCGCCGCGTCCAGGCCCCGGTCGTCGAGGACCGATGCATGGATGCCACGGGCCAGCTGACGCAGCTCGGTGATCGCGGCCTTGGTCGAGGTGTGCGCCTCGGCGATCAGCTCCTTCGCGGCATCCGGGTCGTTGTCGATCTTCTGCTGGGCGAGCCCGAGGGTCATGCCCACCGATACGAGTCGCGGTTGGACGCCGTCGTGCAGGTCACGCTCGATACGTGTGCGTTCGACATCCGCGGCACGTACAGCGCCCTCACGCTGAGCAGTGCTGGTGCGCACTCGCTCGGTGAGCTCGGCCTCGCGGCTGCGAACGACGATGGCGAGTGAGAGCACGCGGTTGAGGAGCGCCAGTCCGATCATTCCGGCGAGGCACGCGGCGACTCCGAGGATCCCGATGAGCGGTGCCCACGCGGGGTCGATGCCGCCCCCGCCGAACGGACCCATCACGGCATCCGTTCCCGTGAGAGGAGCGAACGAGATGGCGATCGACCAGACGAGGCCGAAGGCGAGCCGCAGCACGATCCAGCCGAGAACGGCGGTGATCGCGAAGTTCGCGAGGGCCCTCCACATGCGGCCGTCGATGGCCTGGCGGCCGAGCGAGCGGAGCCAGCCCGCGAACCCGGGGCGATCCCGAGGGCGCCATCTGAGCGGCGTGATGGGCGACCTGTAGAGAGCGCTGACTCGCGCGACCTCGAACCAGCCGACGCCGAACAGGGCGTACACGAGCCCGACGAGCAGCACGATGCCGACGCCCGCCGCGAAGAGCAGGCCGAGGCCGGTGCCGAGGAGTCCGGAAAGAGTCGCGAAGATGAAGCCGCCGATGACTCCGATTCCCGCGAGATGCAGGATAGAGAGCACGATGCGCAACGGCGGCTTCGTGGCCGTCGCCGGTGGTGGCGTGGCAGTGTGTGTCGTCATGGTTCAAAGGTACGGCGGCCCCGATCCGGCCGACACCGAGGCAACCGGAGACCCGGGTTCGGGTTTTCCCTACTCCGTCGGAGAACAGAAGAGGGGCGGATGCTGTTCGCATCCGCCCCTCCTCGAATCCTGACGATCAGTTCGACATGAACCCGACCAGCAGTCCGCCGGTCACCTTCACGGCGACGTTGTAGATCCCGGCGATGACCGCACCCAGCACCGTGAACACGATGAGGTTGAGGATCGAGACCACCGCGGCGAATGCCATCACCTGCGGCAGGCCGGCGACCTCGGAGATCCGCACGGAGTTGTCGGTGATGGTTCCGATGAACTCATCCGCCTGCGTGAGGATGCCGGTCGCCTGCAGCACGAGGAAGATCAGGAAGAACGACACCATCGTCACGATCGCGAGCGCCACAGCGCCCAGGAACGACAGCTTCACGGCCGACCAGAAATCCACGTAGACGAGGCGCAGGCGCACCTGCTTGCCACCGGTCTTGCGCGTGGACTTCTTCGCCAGCTTGTCGGCTACTGTGCTCATGCGTCTGCTTCCTCAGGGTTCTCGTTCGTCTCGGGGGCCGTGGACTCGGAGTCCACCGCAGCCTCATCCGATTCGTCTTCTTCGGTGAGGCCCCGCTCACCGTTGCGGGCGATGGCGAGGATCCGGTCGGCTTCCGTCGTCCGTGCGAACACCACTCCCATGGTGTCTCGGCCCTTCGCGGGCACCTCGGCCACGGCAGAGCGTACCACCTTGCCGCTGGACAGAACCACAAGGACCTCATCGTCGGAGGAGACCATCAGACCACCCGCGAGAGTGCCCCGATCGTCGTTGAGCTTGGCGACCTTGATGCCGAATCCACCGCGTCCCTGGACGCGGTATTCCTCGATGGCGGTGCGCTTCGCATAGCCGCCGTCGGTCACCACGAACACGAACTGGCCGAGGGCGGCGACGGATGCCGACAGCAGGCTGTCGCCCTCACGGAACTTCATGCCCTTCACGCCGGCGGTCGCGCGTCCCATCGGTCGCAGCGCATCATCGGTCGCACTGAACCGGACGGACATGCCGCGGCGGCTGATGAGCAGGATGTCATCCTCAGCGTTCACCATGAGAGCCGAGACCAGCTCGTCCTCGTCGTTCAGGCGGATCGCGATGACGCCGCCCTGGCGGTTGGTGTCATACGCGTCGAGACGCGTCTTCTTGACCAGACCGTCGCGCGTCGCGAGAACGAGATAGTCGGCGACCCCGTAGTCGCGGATGTCGAGCACCTGCGCGATGTTCTCGTCGGGCTGCAGGGCGAGGAGGTTCGCGACGTGCGTTCCCTTCGCATCGCGGCCGGCCTCGGGAACCTCGTAGGTCTTCGAACGGTAGACGCGACCCTTGTCGGTGAAGAACAGCAGCCAGTGGTGCGTCGTCGTCACGAAGAAGTGCTCGACGATGTCATCGGCCCGCAGCTGGGCGCCCTTGATGCCCTTGCCGCCGCGGTGCTGCGACCGGTAGTTGTCGCTGCGCGTGCGCTTGATGTAGCCGGCGCGAGTGATGGTGACGACCATCTCCTCTTCGGCGATGAGGTCTTCCATCGAGACGTCGCCGTCGAAGCCGTGCAGGATGTGCGTGCGACGGTCGTCTCCGAAGCGCTCGACGATGCCGGTGAGCTCTTCGCGGATGATGTCGCGCTGCAGCGACTCGTCGACGAGGATCGCCTGGTACTCGCCGATCAGCCGCTCGAGCTCCGAGGCCTCGTCGAGGATCTTCTGACGCTCGAGGGCGGCCAGTCGGCGCAGCTGCATGTCGAGGATGGCCTGGGCCTGGATGTCGTCGATGTCGAGGAGCTTCTGCAGTCCCTCGTTCGCATCCTGCGTGGTCTGCGATCGACGGATGAGAGCGATGACCTCGTCGAGAGCGTCGAGCGCCTTGAGGTAGGCGCGCAGGATGTGCATGCGAGCCTCTGCCTTGGCGAGACGGAAGCGCGTGCGTCGGACGATCACTTCGAGCTGGTGCGTGATCCAGTGGGTCACGAACCCGTCGATCGCGAGCGTGCGCGGCACGCCGTCGACGATCGCGAGCATGTTCGCGCCGAAGTTCTCCTGCAGCTGCGTGTGCTTGTACAGGTTGTTGAGCACGACCTTCGCGACCGCATCGCGCTTGAGCACGACCACGAGACGCTGACCCGTGCGGTCGGACGACTCGTCGCGGATGTCGGCGATGCCGGTGATCTTGCCGTCACGGGCGAGGTCGCCGATCTTCACCGCGACGTTGTCGGGGTTCACCTGGTACGGCAGCTCGGTGATCACGAGGCACGTGCGGCCCTGGATCTCCTCGACGTTGACGACCGCGCGCATGGTGATCGAGCCGCGACCCGTGCGGTACGCCTCGTGCACGCCCTTGGTGCCGAGGATCTGCGCGCCGGTGGGGAAGTCGGGGCCGGGGATTCGCTGGATGAGACCCTCGAGCAGCTCTTCGCGGGGGAGGCCGGGGTTGTCGAGCGCCCAGAGGGCGGCAGACGACACCTCGCGCAGGTTGTGCGGAGGGATGTTGGTGGCCATGCCGACCGCGATACCCACCGACCCGTTGACGAGGAGGTTCGGGAAGCGGGCCGGAAGAACCGTCGGCTCCTGAGTCTGGCCGTCGTAGTTGTCGGTGAAGTCGACCGTGTCCTCTTCGATGTCCCGAACCATCTCGAGCGCGAGGGGGGCCATCTTGGTCTCGGTGTACCGGGGCGCCGCGGCACCCATGTTGCCGGGAGACCCGAAGTTGCCCTGGCCGAGGGCCAGCGGGTAGCGCAGCGACCAGGGCTGCACGAGACGCACGAGGGCGTCGTAGATCGCCGAGTCACCGTGCGGGTGGTACTGACCCATGACCTCGCCGACCACGCGAGCGCACTTCGAGAAGGACTTGTCGGGGCGGAATCCGCCGTCGTACATGCCGTAGATCACGCGTCGGTGGACGGGCTTGAGTCCATCGCGCACGTCGGGCAGCGCACGGCCGACGATCACGGCCATCGCGTAGTCGAGATAGCTGCGCTGCATCTCGGACTGCAGGTCGACCTGGTCGATCTTGCCGTGGTCGTGTGCCGGCTCGGGGCGTACTTCGTCAGTCATGTGTGTTGTCGATTCCGGTCGTTATGGGAACGAATGCAGGCGCGGGACGCGTCAGATGTCGAGGAAGCGGACATCCTTGGCGTTGCGCTGGATGAAACTGCGTCGCGATTCGACGTCCTCACCCATCAGCACGCTGAAGATCTCGTCGGCCGCTGCGGCATCCTCGATGGTCACCTGGCGGAGCGTCCGGGTGCTGTGGTCCATCGTGGTCTCCCACAGCTCCTTGGCGTTCATCTCGCCGAGACCCTTGTAGCGCTGGATGCCGGCATCCTTCGGGATCCTCTTGCCGTTGTCGAGTCCGAACTTGAGCAGCGCGTCGCGCTCGGCGTCGCTGAACACGTACTCGTGGGGCTGGTTCGTCCACTTGAGACGGTAGAGCGGCGGCATCGCGAGGTACACGAAGCCGGCCTCGATGAGTCCGCGCATGTAGCGGAACAGCAGCGTGAGCAGCAGCGTCGTGATGTGCTGGCCGTCGACGTCGGCATCCGCCATCAGCACGATCTTGTGATAGCGCGCCTTCTCGATGTCGAACTCTTCGCCGATTCCGGTGCCGAAGGCCTGGATCATCGCCTGGACCTCTTTGTTGCCCAGGGCCTTGTCGAGACGCGCGCGCTCGACGTTGAGGATCTTGCCTCGCAGAGCGAGGATCGCCTGCGTGTGCGGATCGCGACCCTGCACAGCGGAGCCACCTGCCGAGTCACCCTCGACGAGGAAGATCTCGCTGATCGAAGGATCCTTGCTCGTGCAGTCCTTGAGCTTGTCGGGCATCGCGGCGGACTCGAAGACGCTCTTTCGACGAGCGGTCTCGCGGGCCTTGCGCGCGGCGAGACGAGCGGTGGCCGCATCGATCGCCTTGCGGATGACGTTCTTCGCCTGGATCGGGTTGCGGTCGAACCAATCGCCGAGCTGGTCGCCGACGACCTTCTGCACGAACGCCTTGGCCTCGGTGTTGCCGAGCTTCGTCTTGGTCTGCCCTTCGAACTGCGGCTCGCCGAGCTTGATCGAGATGACCGCGGTCAGACCTTCACGCACGTCGTCGCCCGACAGGTTGTCGTCCTTCTCCTTGAGAAGGTTGTTCGCCCTGGCGTACTTGTTGACGAGCGTGGTGAGCGCTGCGCGGAAGCCCTCTTCGTGCGTGCCACCCTCGTGGGTGTTGATCGTGTTCGCGTAGGTGAAGACGTTCTCGGTGTACGAGGTGGTCCACTGCATCGCGACCTCGAGAGAGATCTTGCGCTCGGTGTCCTCGGACTCGAACGCGATGATCTCGTCGTTGACGACCTCGGCGTGACGCACCTTGTTGAGGTATTCGACGTAGTCGACGAGACCGCGCTCGTAGAAGAAGACGTCGTTCGGCTGAGTGAGGGTCGGCTGTCCGTCGACCTCGACCTGGTAAGCCGAATCGGGACGCTCGTCGGACAGCTCGATGCGGAGGCCCTTGTTGAGGAACGCCATCTGCTGGAAGCGCGTGCGCAGGGTGTCGTACTCGAAGTTCGTGGTCTCGGTGAAGATCTCGGCGTCCGGCCAGAACGTGATGCTGGTTCCGGTGTCGTCGGACGCCTCGCCCTTCTCGAGCTGCTGCTGCGGGACGCCGCCGTTCGCGAAGCTGTGCCGCCAGACGAAGCCCTTCTGCTTGACCTCGACGTCGAACCGCGTCGACAGGGCGTTGACCACCGACGAGCCGACGCCGTGGAGACCGCCGGAGACCGCATACGCGCCGCCGCCGAACTTTCCGCCGGCGTGCAGGATGGTCAGAACGACCTCGACCGTGGACTTCGTCGGGTCGGAGGAGTGGGGATCGACCGGGATGCCGCGGCCGTTGTCGACCACGCGGACGCCGCCGTCTTCGAGCAGCGTCACGAAGATGGTGTCGGCGTAGCCGGCGAGGGCCTCATCGACCGAGTTGTCGACGATCTCGTAGACGAGGTGGTGCAGACCACGCGGTCCCGTGGAACCGATGTACATACCGGGGCGCTTGCGGACGGCTTCGAGACCTTCGAGGATCTGGATCGAGTCGGCACCGTACTCACCGGGCTGCTTCACCTTGGGTGAGATCTTGCCCTCGGTCGCGGGGGTTCCCCCGTTGGTCGATTCCGTCTCGTCAGCGGGGGATTCAGGCGTCATCAGAGGGCATTCTCCACATCGATATCACGAATCCCCAGTCTAGCGGCTTTTCGTGGCGAGATGCGGCTCAGCGGCCGCGTGTGGCCCTCTGAGCGTTTCAGACCCCATCCGTGGTGTCCTACCCGTAGGTATCGCGCGGGCCCCGTCCTGGAACGACTCTGGGACCCCATTTCCAGGAGGGTACGTCCGGTCCGATGAAGCGGAGGTTCTCGACACCGGCGTCCGGATACCGTCGGCCGATCTCCGTCAGGATCGTTCCCCGCATGTACTGCAGGTTCTTCGCCCAGGCGGTCGAGTCGCACTTCACCGTGAGCACACCGCGCTCGAGGGAGACGGGTTCGGAGTGCTTGGCGGTGTCCGTGCCTGCGAGGTCGGACCACTGCCTGACCAGGTCCTCACGGGCGAGAGTCTTCTGCCAGCCGGAGTCCCGCGTCAGCTTGTCGAGCACGGCTCCGAGCGGTCCGGGGTCGCGGCCGGGCGTGAACGGCGCGTTGTCGTCATCGGTGACGATGCGTCGCTTGCGCTTCCACGTCTTCGAACTCGGCGCGAGTCCGCGCAGGCGCAGATAGGTCGCGACGGTCTCGGGAGTCTCGGATGCCGGATCGGGTGCGATCTCACTCATCTGCCACCTCCCTCTCATCACTGATCGTTCCCGCCGAGATCCGCACCACGTGGGCATGGAGCACTTCGGGGATATCCTCCTCCACGGCTGCCGTCACGACCACCTGCTCATAGCCCGCGGTGAGAGCGGCCAGCCGCTGACGGCGATCGGCGTCGAGTTCGGCGAACACATCGTCGAGAATGAGGACGGGATCGCCGGCAGGAGACTCGCTGCGCAGCAGCTCGGCGGAAGCGAGGCGCAGCGCGAGGGCCACCGACCAGGATTCCCCGTGGGACGCATACCCCTTCACCGGAAGGCCACGAACGCGCAGCACGAGGTCGTCGCGATGAGGGCCGGTGAGAGTGAGACCGCGGTCGAGCTCGTTCGACCGTTTCGCGAGAAGTGCGGCGTGGAACATCTCGGCGATGTCTCCGGAGGTCTCGGCCGGCGCGTCGACACCCTCTTCGGGATCCGCTCCGCGCACCGACAGAGCCCACTCGAGCTGCGGGCGATGATCCTCGCCCGCGATCGCCGCGTACGCCTCGGCCACCGGCTGCTGGAGATCTGCGGCGAGACGCTGTCGCGCGGTGATGATCTCGGCACCGAGGGAGACCAGCTTGTCGTCCCACACATCGAGGGTGCTCAGGGCCTCGCCCTTGATGCCGCGCGCCCTGGCCGACTTCAGAAGCGCATTGCGCTGCTTGAGCACCCGGTCGTAGTCGGCGAGGACAGAAGACATGCGGGGCGTGCGCTGGATCAGCAGCTGGTCGACGAAACGACGCCGAGACGAGGGGTCGCCGCGGACGATCTGCAGATCCTCGGGAGCGAAGAGCACCACATGGGCGTAGCGAGGCAGCTCATTGGTCTTCGAGGGGGAGCCGTTGATCCGCGCCTTGTTCGAACCCTGCTTGTTGAGCTGGACCTCGATGAGCACCTTGCGTTCGCCGTGAGAGAGGCGAGCGCGGATGATCGCGAAATCCTGACCCTCGCGCACCATCGGGGCATCCGACGAGACCCGGTGCGAACCGAGAGTGGCGAGGAAGACGACAGCCTCTGCAAGGTTGGTCTTGCCCTGGCCGTTGCGCCCGACGAGGACGTTGGGACCCTTGTGCAGAGCGAGATCCGCGGTCGCGTAATTGCGGAAGTCGACCAGGCTCAGGTGTTCCACAATCACGCTGTCAGCCTACCTTCGGGCTCTGACACTGCCGTCGCCGCGCGGAGCGCGCCCGTCGCAGGATCAGCGAAGCAGCAGGTTCGGCTGCAGCAGGTACTTGAAAGAATCCAGACCGGCCTGGTCGACCGAAGTCTGGCTCGTGATCAGCACGGGGCTGAGCTTGTTCGCGTTGTCGCTCGACGTGAAGGTGACGCGGACGAACTCGCTCTTGACCGCGCCGAGCGCCTCGATGAGGTACTGCGGGTTGAGGCCGAGCGTGACGTCGTCGCCACCCGAGAGGATCGCGTCGACGGACTCGGATGCACGCGCATGCTCACTGCCCGACGCATCCATCGTCACGCTGTCGGACGTGAACGTGAAGCGCAGCGGAGCTGCTCGGTCGAGCACGAGCGACACACGGCGCACGGCCTCGACGAGGTCTGCGGTGTTCACGACCGCATAGTGCTCGGTCTGCTCCGGGAAGAGACGGCGGACCGGAGGGAAGTTTCCCTTGATCAGCAGCGAAGTGACCGTCTTGTTGCCGGCCGTGAACGCGATGATCTCGCGGTCGCCCGCTCCCGAGAACGCGATCTGGATGGTGCCTGCATGACCGAAGGTCTTTCCGACCTCGAGAAGAGTGCGTGCGGGCACCAGTGCGCTGGCTTCGACCGCTTCACCGTCCCACGGCACGTCACGGAGGGAGACTCGGTAGCGGTCGGTGGCCACGAGGCTGAGCGTCTGGCCGGAGACCTCGAGCTGCACTCCGGTCAGGACCGGGGTGACGTCGTCGCGCGAGGCGGCGAAACCCACCTGGCTGATCGCGGTGCCGAAATCGTCGGCGGGCACGACGCCGGAGGAACCGGACACTTCGGGGATCGACGGATATTCCTCGACCGGCATGGCTGCGAGGGTGAACCGCGCCGAGCCGCAGGTGACCGTGATGCTGCCGTCGTCCTCGACGGCGATCTCGATCGGCGCGTTGGGAAGGCGGCTGGCGATGTCTGAGAGCAGTCGACCGTGCACCAGGATCGTGCCCGGTGTGTCGACGGTGGCTTCGATTGTCGTGCGCGCGGATGCCTCGTAGTCGAACGCCGAGAGGGTGAGACCGGAGCCGTCTGCCTCGATCAGGACGCCGGCGAGGATCGGCTGCGGGTTGCGCTGCGGAAGCAGCTTGACCACGAACGACACGGCCTCGCTGAAGACATCGCGGTTGACCTGAAACCTCACGGGTGCTCCCTTGTCGTCGTTCTGAGACGTGTCGTCATCGGTCCTGCCAGTGCAGGGCTTCCCATGCTAGCCCCCAACTCGGGAGTATCCCTACGACCGGATCAAAGCTCGGGCCTGTCGGACTTTCCCCACCCTCTGGTGATCGGATCGCCCCTGAATTGAATTAACTCCTTAACGGTGTTAACACCTGTGGATACTGTGGATAACTCGGTGGAAAGCAGACGCGAGTAGGGAACTACACGGTTGTCAGTTGTGGAATCCCTGAGGAATCCGCGGGTGGACGGCATCCGTCGGGTCGAACCGTCTCCCACAGTTATCCACAGGTTCGACGGTTTCACACACATTCGTCCCGACCTGCAGGCGAGTCATCCACAAGTTATCCACATGTGCAAACTGGCATCGATCTGCTCCGTCGTATGCCGCTCACACGCACGCAAAGGGGGTCGCAGCCTCCTATCGGAAGCTACGACCCCCTTTTTCGAGGCGGCGCGGACTCAGCGTCGACCGAGCTGCGTGGTGATCTCGGTCACCTGGTTGTAGATCGAACGGCGCTCCTTCATGAGCTCGCTGATCTTCTTGTAGGCGTACATGACGGTGGTGTGATCGCGGTTGCCGAACAGCTGGCCGATCTTCGGCAGGGACAGACTCGTCCGCTCGCGGCACAGGTACATCGCGATCTGGCGCGATGTGGCGATCTGCTGAGATCTGCTGGAGCCGTACAGGTCGTCGACCGTCAGCTTGAAGTACTGCGCGGTCGCAGTGATGATGTCGGTCGGCGAGATGATGTTGTCCTCTGCCGTGTCGATGATGTCGCGGAGCACCGTCTGGGCGAGCGAGATGTCGAGGGCCGAACGGTTCAGGCTGGCGAATGCGGAGACGCGGATCAGCGCACCCTCGAGTTCACGGATGTTCGACGACACCACGGTGGCGATGTACTCGAGTACCTCGTCGGGAATATGAAGCGCCTCGCTCTGCGCCTTCTTGCGGAGGATCGCGATGCGCGTCTCGAGGTCGGGCGCCTGCACGTCGGTGATCAGGCCCCATTCGAACCGACTGCGCATGCGATCCTCGAAGCCGGTGAGATGCTTCGGCGCGACGTCGCTCGTGATGACGACCTGTTTGTTGTGGTCGTGCAGCGTGTTGAAGGTGTGGAAGAACGCCTCCTGGGTCTCCGCGCGACCCTGTAGGAACTGGATGTCGTCGATCAGGAGGATGTCCACATCGCGGTAGCGGGCCTGGAAGGCTGCACCTCGGTTGTTCGCGATCGAGTTGATGAAGTCGTTCGTGAACTCCTCGCTGGAGACGTACCGGACCTTGACCCCTGCATAGAGGGATTGGGCGTAGTCGCCGATCGCGTGCAGCAGGTGCGTCTTGCCGAGGCCCGAGTCGCCGTAGATGAAGAGCGGGTTGTACGCCTTGGCCGGCGCTTCGGCGACGGCGACGGCAGCGGCATGGGCGAACCGGTTGGACTGCCCGATGACGAAGTTGTCGAAGGTGTACTTCGGGTTCAGGCGGGACTCGTGGCGCAGCTGCGTCGGCTGCTCCATCGGGGATTCGACGCGGATCTGCTCCTGGCGGCCGTAATCGGCGACCGCGATGGGCGCCGTCGGCTGCTCGGCGAGCTCATGATTCACGACCACGCGGTACGACGTCACCTCATCGCCGATGTGGGAGAGGGCCTCCATGATCGGAAGCCGCAGCCTCTTGTTGATCTGCGCGGCGGTGAGATCGTTCGGGACCTCGAGATAGAGGGTGGCCGCCATCACGCCGGCCGGAACCGCGAGGCTGAGGAATCCCTGGAGCTGAGGAGTGACTCGGTCGTCCGCCTCGAGGAGCTCCTGCACCGTGGTCCAGATCGGAACGTCGGGCTGGGCAGGTGATGACATGACGCTCCGTGCTGAGGGGACGACGGGCCGTCTGGATGACGCGGCCCGCCTGTGGATAACTTCGGATGCCACGGTAGTCACCACGGCTGGGAACGGCAACCTGCCTACGGGAATCCGCGCGCGTGTTGCTCATACGTGCACGCCGCAGGGTTGTGGATAATAGCTGTGCGGATCGTGCCTGAGCTGGCGGTCGAAGCGCGCAGATTTGCTCTGCGCGCCGTCAAGACGTACCCTTAATCGGTTGACTTATGCCTGAACGGCAGATCCCTATGTCTCCGGTCAAAATGATCCCGGTGGCAGCATTCCCGGAGTGATTCCATGAGCAAGCGCACCTTCCAGCCCAACAACCGTCGTCGCGCCAAGAAGCACGGCTTCCGTCTTCGTATGCGTACCCGCGCCGGCCGCGCGATCCTTTCGGCTCGTCGCGCGAAGGGCCGCACCGAGCTCTCCGCGTAGATCGCTGTGCTCGCCCGCCCGTATCGTGTGACCCGCGGGAGCGACTATCGACTGGTCGTTCGACGCGGATCCCGTTGTGGCGGAGCCAAGGTCGTCACCTCGATGCTGACGACGGGCGAGAGCAGAGCCGCGAGGTTCGGATTCATCATCAGCAAGCAGGTGGGCACCGCTGTGGTGCGCAACACCGTGCGCCGGCGACTCAAAGCCGTGTGTGCGGACGCGCTGACGCGGGTCCCCGAGGGCACGGATGTCGTCATCCGTGCCCTTCCTGCATCCGCGACCGCGACCTACGCCGAGCTGAGTGCGGACGTGAACCGGTGTCTGGATCGTCTCGGACAGCGGCCATGACCGCTCTTCCGGCATCCTCGATCGGCTCCGCTCAGCTTCATGCCGGTGACGCGATCCGCAGCATCCCGCTGATCCCCCGGAATCTCGTCCTGGGGTTCCTCGCCGGGTACCGCAAGGTGATCTCCCCGATGTATGGAGATGTCTGCGCCTATTACCCATCTTGTTCCGCTTACGCTGTAGGTGCGGTGCAACAGCACGGCGCAGTGCGGGGAGCGGCGCTCTCGGCGTGGCGCATCGTTCGTTGCAATCCCTGGAGCCACGGCGGCGTCGATGACGTCCGTCCGCACGAACACTTCCGTTATGACCTGACCGCTCACGGTTTCGTCGTCCCTGCCCGAAAGGATTGATCGGTGGGTCTTGACCTTCTGCTCGCCAGCGCAACACCCTCGCCGGAGCCTGCCTCCGGCGGCTTCGATCTGATCGGAACCATCCTCTGGCCCCTCAAGTGGGTCGTCGAGCTCGTGCTCGTCGCCTGGCACTGGCTGTTCACGGCCGTCGGTCTTCCTGCCGCATCCGGTCTGACCTGGGTGCTGTCGATCGTCGGTCTCGTGATCGTGGTCCGTGCTGCCCTGATCCCGCTCTTCGTGAAGCAGATCAAGAGCCAGCGAAAGATGATGGAAATTGCTCCTGAGCTGCGAAAAGTTCAGGAGAAGTACCGGGGTAAGAAGGATCAGCTCTCTCGCGAGGCCATGAGCCGCGAGACCATGGCGCTCTACAAGAAGCACGGAACGACGCCGATGTCGAGCTGTCTTCCGCTTCTTGTGCAGATGCCCATCTTCTTCTCGCTGTTCAGCGTTCTGAGCGACGTCTCGAAGCACCACAACCTGGGTGTCGGCGGCGTCGGTCTGCTGAACGCCGAGCTCACCGAGCAGTTCTACAACGCCGAGCTCTTCGGTGTCGCATCGCTGCACGAGACGCTGGGGAACGCGGTCGACGCGGGGAACACCACAGCGATCATCATCCTGGTCACGCTCGTCGTGCTCATGATCGCGTCGCAGTTCTTCACGCAGCTGCAGATCATTTCGAAGAACCTGTCGCCCGAAGCCAAGACCGGCCAGGCGTACCAGATGCAGAAGATCATGCTCTACGTGCTGCCTCTCGGCTTCATCTTCTCGGGCATCTTCTTCCCGCTCGGCGTGGTCGTCTACTGGTTCATCTCGAACCTCTGGACCATGGGACAGCAGTTCCTCGTCATCCGTGAGATGCCGACTCCCGGATCTGAGGCGGCGAAGGCTCGTGAAGAGCGTCTTGCTCGCAAGGGCAAGGCGATCGACGCCTCGGGCAAGGTCGTCCCGATGGCGGCATACGAAGCAGAGCAGCAGCGTCTGCTCGAAGAGGCGGAGCGCGCGAAGGCGCAGGCCCCCAAGCGTCAGCAGCCGGTGGGCAAGAAGCGTTCGAAGAAGAAGGGGAGCGGTTCGTGACGACCGACAACGTGACCGAGACCGTGGAGCCCACGGTCGCAGAGCTCGAGAACGAGGGCGACGTCGCCGCTGACTACCTCGAAGAGCTGCTCGACATCGCCGACATCGATGGGGACCTCAACCTCGACGTGCGGCAGGGCCGCGCATATGTCTCGGTCGAGGCTGAGGGAGACGGACTGGCGCTTCTGTCTGCACCCGACACGGTGCAGGCGCTTCAGGAGCTCACGCGTCTTGCGGTCCAGAGCAAGACGGGTTCGTTCTCGCGATTGATCCTCGATGTGGGCGGATCGCGCGATGCGCGCCGCCGTCAGCTTGAGACGCTCGTGAACGCCGCCGCAGCCAAGCTCGACGATGGAGCGACCCAGGCGTCGCTGCCCGCCATGTCCAGCTATGAGCGCAAGCTGGTGCACGACATCGCGGCTGATCAGGGTCTCGTGTCCGAGTCCTACGGCGAGGGTGCCGACCGCCACACTGTTCTGCGTCGTCGTTGACGTTTCACATGCGACGTCAGGCCAGCGGGATGCTGTCGTGAGTGACCTGGAGATCGAACCGTCGGTGGCGGTCCATCTTTTCGGCGATCGGATCGAGTTGGCCCGGCAGTTCACGGCGGCTCTCGCGCAGCATGGCGAGGAGCGAGGACTCATCGGTCCTCTCGAGCTCCCGCGTTTGTGGTCCCGGCACATCTTGAACAGTGTCATCGCCGCCCCGTTGTTCCACGGTTCGGTCGCGGACATCGGTTCGGGTGCGGGGCTGCCCGGTATCGTCCTCGCGATCGCGCGACCCGATGTGCACTGGACGCTCGTCGAGCCGATGGAGCGCCGGGTGATCTGGCTGAACGATCAGGTCGCCGAGCTGAAGCTCACGAATGTCGAAGTTCTGCGCGCGCGTGCCGAGGAGGTGACTCCTGCGAGCTTCGACGTCGTGACAGCTCGTGCGGTGAGTGCTCTGAAGACGCTGATCCCGCTCACCGCGCCGCTCGTGCGCGATGGAGGCGAACTCACCCTTCTCAAGGGAATGAATGCCGCCAACGAGATCGAAGCAGCGCAGAAGCAGATCAAGAAGTTCCGCCTGTCGGACGTCCGCGTCGAGACTCTCGGCGAGAACGTACTGCCCGAGACGACCCGCGTGGTGAGGGCAGTCGTCCGCTGACGGGTCGATGCCGCGGTTCAGGAACCTGAGCTTCGTCGAGGATGGGCGCACATTCCACGTTCGAGATGTGTACCCGCGTGCTAGGTCGCAGGTGGTGGGTGACTTTGCCACGCACGGTGGTCATGGGCCAGGCACTGTTGTGATCTGCCTCTGCAGCATATGAGATCTATTGTCGGGGCTCGTCCGGTTGAGCCAGACCTGGTCACCGCGCGAGGCCGATAGAGTCCCTCGACGATCGTGCCACGATTCGAGTTTATGGCTGATGAGAAGGGTTTTCTTCCGACCCTGGTCGTGCACCTGTGTGGGAGCTCCGTTGCGACGTGACGAGGCACTCAAGCGCTGCTGGATACGGTCAGCAGTGCCGGATAGCCGCCGGCACTCTGCCCTCGCCGTCAAAGACTGTCCCGGGATCACGGTCGGTGGTAACGGAACGTGGGCGTGTGGCACGACAGATCAGGCTTCACCGCAGACGTGTCCGGTGTCGGAATCCGGAATGGGTCTGTCCCCGTGTGCTCGTAAGCGAGAGTGTTCGCCCCTCGGGGAAGGAGCGGGGGTCCTAACCATGTTTCACGTGAAACATGGGTGGACGACTGCCATGCGGGGGCAAGCCGAGGCGGGCCGAGGTGGTGTGAAGGGATTCCGCCGACAACTTGCGGTGGTCCGGGTCACGAGGGCGTTGCGCTCGCTGGTCTGATCTGTGCCACTCAGCCGTACTTCGAGGCACTGCGGACGGATGGTGCGCGCTGCGATGCTCGTCGCCGTGCTGGTGAGCGGTGCTGCGAGCCACCCCTCTTCGTAGCGCCGTGGTCCGAATCTCTGCTTTTCAACCTACGTCACTTCACAGCAGCAGACTTCACCTCACTGAACTGCCCTGGACTGCACTACACCGTGCGGTCTGCAGTGATCTCTCCTGTTCTGATCTGCGCTCTCGTGATCTGGCCTGCGCTACTCCGCCGTGTGCCGTGTGCCGTGTGCCGTCTGTTGGGCGTTCTGACTACTGAGTGAGGTCCGCGCGTGGTGGAACCCACGTGCGGCACTCAGAGCTTGTGAACAGGGGAGCCGGTCCACCCGGGAGTCGTATGTTTCACGTGAAACAATCGTTGTGTCGCTGCCACGGAACGGATCGCGGTGCCCTTGGCGTGGCTACGGGTGTCATCCCGGTCCACACCATCCGCCGGGGGAGCGTTGCGAGCTGACAACCAGATCATGGCGCCGAGGAGCGGGACCGTCTGCTCCAGGCGTGGTGGGGCGCCGAACATAACTGGAACTTTCACTCGGGGGCATCGCGGCGGAACCTGTCAGGCAGCAGCTATGACCCGCTGCCGCTGACAACATTCGGGCGACAGGGTGACCTGGCAACACCCTGCTCAGTCTCACCGGGGTTCTTCGCAGCATGTCTTGAGTGAGCGAGAAGCCTTCCTGGCACGAATGGACATCTCTCCTCGGACCGACCGCGTCGCGCTATGCGGCAGGCACAAGTGTTTCACGTGAAACATCGAGCGGCGGGTCGTGATGGCTTCGGATGATCGCGACCGCGCGATAGCAGGAACAGGGGGAGGGTCTCGGGGCCGGCCGCGACGTGGGCGATTGAGGGCGCGCTAGTGGCGCGTCGTTGCTGGGTGCCCGTACACGGTCGGGTGGACGGTTTCAAAGACTAGTGATCGCGTCACGATCCCAGTGAGTAGTTTGCGAAGCCCCGCTCGCGAGACAGTCGCTAGCTCATTGATGTGACGAGTCATCGGGCGTCTCGAAGGTGCGGGGATTCTTGGCCCGAGAAGCGGCGGTCCCCGGTTTGCACGACAGAACTCGTGAGCTGGCGCGAGGCTCGGTATCGCACCGAGAGCCCGAGCAGCAGCGCTCTGGAGGGCTACCCGCAATGGGACGCACGCGGTCGCTGCTGATGCCCCTGCTGCGGATGCCAGCGAGGTGCACCCCGAGGTCTGTTGCGGCGGTCGCGGGCGGGTTTCTCGGATAAATCCCAGTTCAGGGGCGGATCCGTGCACCACCCGAGCTCGGCAAATGTGGCCAGCCGGTGGGCCTGGCTCGTGCTGACTTGCCGTCAGTATGACGCAAGGGAAGAGCAGACGGGACTCTGTGGACGAACGTTTCACGTGAAACACCGCGAGTGTTGTTTCGCGCCTGCGGTTCCTTTGCGGATCGACGCCACGCACTAGATCCTCACTGGACCCAAGGTGGGCGAGCTGACTCTAGAGCGATGCTTGCAGCGAAGAGCCGAGGCCGTCGACGCGCCTTGGCCCAATCCTTGATAGCTGTGCAGCATGCGAACGACGTACTTCGTTAGTGCCCGTCTGAGGAGATGTTTCACATGAAACGCCGCTGAGGTCGCGATGAGATGGGTGGGGCTCCGCCCCGAATGGTCGGTCTCACGCGATCACGGCGCTACCCTTTGTCAATCGACTTGGCTGGGCTGTCTGAAGCCGTGCGTGGCGTGCGCGATGCGTCTGTGACGACTAGGTGATTCACGCGTGGGTGACCTCGGGGGTGAGGTTCACTGGTGAGACGACCCTGAGGCAATGAGCGCAGGCGATTACGCAGCGGAGTGAAGCCCCTCGCCGCTCACGGTGATGCACCGGCTGGAGCCAGCGTAGAACCCGAAGCAAGAGTGGGGGCCTGCTACCGCTCGGCTAGCCGGAGCAGCTCTGGACGCGGAGGCACTTTAGTCCGCCTGCACGCGGTCCGGGTAGAACGCTCCTGTCACTCACGTCGGCGATGTTCCACGTGAAACATCGATATGGTGAATGCATGGTGCGCATGCTCATCACTGGGATGTCTGGCGTCGGCAAGTCCAGCGCGCTGCAGGTACTGGGGGAGCGGGGATACTCCGTCGTCGACACCGATTATGGACCATGGACAACCGAGTCGGGACTGTGGGACGAGGTCTTGATGGGTGCGCTACTCGGGGAGAGCACCGAAGTCATCGTGTCTGGCACGGTGTCGAATCAGGGTGCCTTCTACGACCGCTTCGACCACGTGGTCCTCCTGTCAGCGCCGATTTCGGTGATGCTCGATCGTGTTCGTCGGCGATCTTCGAATCCCTACGGCTCGACGACGGTGCAGCAAGACGAGATTCGCACGAACCTCGAAACCGTGGAGCCGCTACTGCGGGCGACATCCACCTGCGAGATCGACGCAACTCAACCGCTGACCGCCGTTGTCGACCGGATCGAGCAGCTTCTACGATCTTGACCGAGGCCGAGGTGCGTCAGATGTTTCACGTGAAACCATGCGGCTGTCGACCGTCACCACGGACCTCGGCGCACCGGGGGAGGATCCGGTTCCACGCGATAGTGGTGTGAAGGACGCTGACGAGTTCTGTGCGACCGGTCGGTCTCCCCGAAACGAGGGGCCTCAGCGACGGAGACTCGTCGAGTCCCGTAAGCCGCTCTTGGACAGCCTCTTTCACAGAGGGCAGGACATCCGTGTGGGCCGAGCACAGAGACCTCCCCTCTCCTCACGCCCACGAAATGACCGACACGAACTTGTCGCCGGCGCGACAGATGGTGCAGTGCGTGGACGTCGTCCCTCCATGCGTGTACCCCTATCTCCGGTGCGTCAGAACGTCCAACGGCACAATGAACACCCAGGCCAGAAGGCGAAAGTGCCACTCTCTCCGCAACGGCACGTCCGGACGAGTTATCACCGGCCTGCACGACTCAGTAAGGATTCGAGAAGGCAACGTCTGCCGCAGCGATTAGAGTGGAACACGGCCCCGAAAGGAGTGGATGTTTCACGTGAAACAGCCCGAAAAGGCATCACCGAAGGACTCTTTCGGGATGGATACGCCCCTCGCGCGGGAACTCGCCGACCTCTCCGCACGACGCAGAGCACTCGAGACCGTGTCCATCGACTTCGCCGGAGACACCCGCATCCTGACGGTCTCCAACCAGAAGGGCGGCGTAGGTAAGACCACGAGCGCCGTCAATGTCGCCTCTGCACTCGCGGGTCTCGGAGCACGGGTCCTTGTGATCGATCTCGACCCCCAGGGCAACGCCTCGACCGCGCTCGGAGTGCCGCACAACGCCGAGACTCCGAGCGTCTATGACGTCCTGATCGAAGACACCCCGCTCGCTGACATCGTGCAGCAGAGTCCCGAGGACGAGAACCTCTTCTGCGCACCGAGCACCATCCATCTCGCCGGCGCAGAGATCGAACTCGTCGCGCAGGTCGCACGGGAGCATCGACTGCGACGGGCGCTCGAGGAGTATCTCGTCGACAACCGTATGGACTTCGTCATCATCGACTGCCCTCCGTCGCTCGGGCTGCTCACGATCAACGCCTTCACCGCGGCGAACGAGGTCTTCATCCCCATCCAGTGCGAGTACTACGCGCTCGAGGGTCTGAGTCAACTGCTCGGCAGCATCCAGATGATCCAGAAGCACCTGAATCCCGGACTGCACCTCTCCACGATCCTGCTGACGATGTTCGACGGACGCACGCGACTCGCGCAGCAGGTGGCGGACGAGGTCCGCACACACTTCCCCGAACAGGTGCTCGACACCGTCATCCCGCGTTCCGTGCGGGTGTCGGAGGCACCGAGTTTCGGTCAGACCGTGATCGCCTACGATGGGCAATCCGCCGGCGCCGTCGCGTATCGCGAGGCCGCTGTCGAGATCGCGTCGCGGACGGCGACGCAGAGCAAGGAGAAATGATGGCGAAGCGCACTGGACTGGGTCGGGGAATCGGAGCCCTCATCCCGACGGCTGATCAGTCCGAGCGTCCCGTGGATGTGTTCTTCCCCGGAGCCAACCTGCGTCCGGCGACGGAGCAGACCAGTGACCAGCCCGCAGCAGAAGGCGACCTCGAGGTCGTTCCCGGCATCCACCTCGTCGAGGTCGATCCGCAGAAGATCGTGCCGAACCCGCGTCAGCCGCGCACGCACTTCAATCCCGAGGACCTCGCAGAGCTCGTGCACAGCGTGCGTGAGTTCGGCGTTCTGCAGCCGGTGGTCGTTCGCAAGAACAGCGACGGCGAGTATGAGCTGATCATGGGGGAGCGGCGCACCCGCGCCGCGCGGGAGGCGGGCCTCGAGAAGATCCCGGCGATCGTCCGCGAGACTGCCGACGAAGATCTCCTGCGCGATGCTCTGCTCGAGAACCTGCACCGCTCCGAGCTGAATCCGCTCGAAGAGGCCTCGGCATACCAGCAGCTGCTCGAGGACTTCGGGATCACCCAGGAAGAGCTCGCCACGCGGATCGGTCGGTCGCGCCCTCAGATCAGCAATACGATCCGTCTGCTCAAGCTCCCCGTTCCCGTGCAGCAGCGTGTGGCGGCGGGGGTGCTGACGGCTGGACACGCTCGCGCGATCCTCAGCCTGGACTCACCCGAGGCCATGCAGCGTCTCGCCGACAAGGTCGTGAACGAGGACCTGTCGGTGCGCGCGACCGAGGTCGCTGCGAAGACGGAGCCGGCAGCACCCGGCCGGACGGCGAAGCCGACTCCGGGCGCTCGACGGGCATACCTCGACGAGGTGGCCGGCAACCTCGGCGATCGGCTCAACACTCGCGTCAAGGTGTCGCTGGGCGCTCGAAAAGGCCAGGTCATCATTGATTTCGCATCGATTCAGGATCTGAACCGCATCCTCGGTGAATTGGGCGAATCGGGGTACGGTCCGGCGTGATACCGCCGCTCGACCCCTGAGCGGTCGTAGACTCTCGACATCTCGTCGATGAGGGGGAGTCATGTCCGGAGCAGCGAGTCCAGTGAAGTTCCAACGCCGCGTCATCGCGGTGAGTATCGCCGCAGCACTCGGTGGCTTCCTCTTCGGATTCGATACCGCCGTGATCAACGGCGCCGTCGATGCTCTCGCGGGGAACGTCTCGGGGTTCGACCTCGGGGTCGGGCTCAAGGGCTTCGCGGTGTCGTCGGCCCTGATCGGGTGCGCCGTCGGTGCGTGGTTCGCAGGACCGATTGCGAACAAACGCGGGCGAATCCCCGTGATGGTCTTCGCGGCGGCGATGTTCTTCGTCTCCGCCATCGGCTCGGGACTCGCGTTCAGTGTCGTCGACCTCATCATCTGGCGAGTGGTGGGTGGTCTCGGTGTCGGTGCGGCATCCGTCATCGCTCCCGCATACATCGCCGAGGTCTCGCCTGCCCGGGTGCGAGGTCGACTGGGCTCTCTGCAGCAGCTCGCCATCGTCACCGGAATCTTCGCCGCTCTGCTCTCCGACGCGTGGCTGGCGGGCCTCGCGGGTGCCGCAGACCAGCCTCTGTGGGGACTCACCGCCTGGAGATGGATGTTCATCATCGAGGCGGTGCCCGCACTCGTCTACGGGATCATGTCGTTCCGTCTGCCCGAATCGCCGCGATATCTCGTGCGCAAGGGCGATCTGAAAGGCGCGTCCCAGGTGCTCGAGACGGTCACTGGGGCCGTTGACGTCGACGCGAAGATCCAGGAGATCACCAGCACCATCGACACCGAGCGCAAGGAGTCGCTGAGCGACCTGCGGGGCAGTCGTCTGGGGCTCAAGCCGATCGTGTGGGTCGGCATCCTGCTCTCCGTGTTCCAGCAGTTCGTCGGCATCAACGTCATCTTCTACTACTCGACGACACTGTGGCAGTCCGTCGGCTTCGATGAGTCGAGTGCCCTGCTGACTTCCGTCATCACGTCGGTGACGAACATCGTGGTGACCATCATCGCGATCCTGCTGGTCGACAAGGTCGGCCGACGCATCATGCTTCTCGTCGGCTCTGTGGGTATGACGGTGACGCTGGGCCTCATGGCGCTCGCTTTCTCGTTCGGTGAGCTGAACGCCGAGGGCACAGCGACCCTGCCTGACCCCTGGGCGACCGTCGCCCTCATCTGCGCGAACGGCTTCGTGGTCTTCTTCGGTGCCACCTGGGGTCCGCTCGTCTGGGTCCTTCTGGGAGAGATCTTCCCGAACTCGATCCGCGCCGGCGCACTCGCGGTCGCGGCAGCAGCCCAGTGGGCAGCGAACTTCTTCATCTCGACCACCTTCCCTGTGTTCGCCGAGATCGGCCTCACATTCGCCTACGGCTTCTACGCGTTCTTCGCGCTGCTGTCGTTCTTCTTCGTGTACTTCAAGGTGCCCGAGACCAAGGGTCGCGAGCTCGAGGAGATGACGGACGAGCTGAAGGTGGAGCGCCGGGGCACCCGCAGGGCGACGTAGGCTGGAAGCATGACCGAGTCAGTTCCGCGCCGCGCCAGCCTCGAAGTGCTGAGAGCAGAAGCGTCGGACGAACTCGCCGTGCTGATCCAGGAGAGGCTCCTCGGCGGGGAAGATCCGTGGGAGTTCATGGAGGAGCTGCCGAGCGTCGATGAGCTCGTCGTCTACCTGCTGCGAGCCGACAACATCACCGCGAACGACGGTGTGCGACCGAACGCGGCTCGGCACTACCGGGTGCTGCGTCAGATCGCGCTGGAGTACCCCGAGCTCACGCCGGCGGTCTGGGGCCTTCTCGACGAGAAGCAGCGGCACCGACGCTGGGACCCGTCCGTCGCCGACGCCTCCTAGGCACCTATCGTGCCGCGAATGCTCGTCTCCTACGACCCGGAGTGGCCGAACCAGTTCGAGGCGTTCGCCGCTGAGATTCACGCGGTCGCGGACGCGGATTGGCTGATCGAACACATCGGATCGACGGCGATCCCCGGCATGCGCGCGAAGCCGATCATCGACCTGGCCATCCGCATCGTCGATCGCAGCGACTTCGACGCGCGCAGGGCCGCTCTGGAAGCCGCAGGCTGGCGCCTGGGCAGCGCTGTGCGCACGCACCCGGTCATGATCCGTGAATCTGACGGCGTGCGGATCGCGATCGCGCACTTCTTCGTCGAGGAGGAGTGGGATGCGGTGCACCAGCGCATCCTGCGGGACTGGCTTCTGGAGCATCCGGAGGATGCCGATCGCTACTCGCATGCGAAGTGCGACGCCGTCGCCGCCCAGGCGAGGGGGAGGACGACCTACAACGCCGCGAAGTCCCCCATCATCCAGGAGCTCGTCGACCGCGCTCGAGCGTCTCGAGGACTTCCTCCGGTGCGGATCTCCGACAAGTAGTCGGCTCTCGTCTCAGGAATGGGGACGGAAGCGGCCGGGTACGAGAAAGGGCCGCCACCCGGAGGGGTGACGGCCCTGAAGACTGCAGGATCAGCCGATGAAAGCCGCGAGGTCCTGCTCGAGGGCCGGCTTCGGCTTGGCGCCGATGATGGTCGTCTTGACCTCACCGCCCTGGAACACCTTCATCGCGGGGATCGAGGTGATCTGGTACTTCATCGCCAGCTGCGGGTTCTCGTCCACGTTCAGCTTGAGGATGGTGATCTTGTCGGGGTTGTCCGCCTGGATCTGGTCCAGAACGGGGGCGACCATACGACACGGTCCGCACCACTCGGCCCAGAAGTCCACGAGGACGGGACCTTCGGCCTGCAGAACGTCCTGCTCCCAGGTCGCCTGGCTCGTAGCCTTTGCACTCATCAGAGTTCTCCTTGATTCGAGGTTCGCCTGCTACAACAGCGGGCGAGGTGAAAGTGTTCCCGTCCGCTCAGGCGGTGATGATTTCAGCGGCTTCGGCGGCCGGGAACTCGACCGATGCGTCTTCGAGGTCCGCCAGGAAGTGCTCGGCGTCGAGAGCGGCGACCGTGCCCGAGCCAGCGGCCGTGATGGCCTGACGGTAGGTGGGGTCGATCACGTCGCCGGCGGCGAACACACCGGGGACCGAGGTGACGGACGAACGGCCGTCGACCCAGATGGTGCCCTCGGCGGTCAGCTCGAGCTTGTCGTGCACGAGGTGCGTGCGCGGGTCGTTGCCGATCGCGATGAACAGGCCGTCGAGCGCGAGGTCGCTCAGCGTGCCGTCGACCGTGTTGCGCAGCTGCACGCCCGTGACGGAGTCGCCACCGAGGATCTCGGCGACCTCGCTGTTCCACACGAACTCGATCTTCTCGTTCGCGAAGGCCCGCTCCTGCATGATCTTCGAGGCGCGCAGGGTGTCCTTGCGGTGGATGACGTAGACCTTCTCGGCGAAGCGGGTGAGGAACGTGGCCTCTTCCATCGCCGAGTCGCCGCCGCCGACGACGGCGATCGTCTTCTCGCGGAAGAAGAAGCCGTCGCAGGTGGCGCACCACGAGACGCCGTAGCCCGACAGGCGCTCTTCGCCCTCGATGCCGAGCTTGCGATAGGCGGAGCCGGTCGCGTAGATCAGCGACTGGGCCTCGTGCACCGTCCCGCTGCCGAGGGTGACCTTCTTGACGGGGCCGGCGAGGTCGAGCTCGGTGACGTCGTCGTAGACGACCTCGGTGCCGAACTTCTCAGCCTGCTCCTGGAACTTCGCCATGAGCTCGGGGCCCTGGATCCCCTCGGGGAAGCCGGGGTAGTTCTCGACCTCGGTGGTGTTCATCAGCTCTCCGCCGACCTCGACCGTGCTCGCGATGAGCAGCGGCTTGAGGTTCGCGCGCGCCGCGTAGATGGCGGCGGTGAATCCGGCGGGACCGGAACCGATGATGATGACCTGACGCATGTGCTCTCCGTCGTAGATGCTGAGACGCCGAAAGACGTTCGACTGCTTCAACCAATGGTAACCGCGCGACATTCCCGCGCGAGGGGGCTCAGCGGCCCGGCAGGAAACGCCGCAGCATGCCGCTCGCGACCTTGAGCTCCGGAGCGCGCAGGACAGCCAGGATGCCGATGTAGACGACCACGACGGCGAGGCCGATGATGCAGGTGCCGATGGCTCCCTGGATCTTGTCGGACGTGGTCCACCCGGTCGGACCGCCGAGCAGGAGGAAGACGCCCCACCCGGCGAACCCGGCAGGAACGGCAGCGACGGCGTAGCGGACGACAGCGGTCATCCAGGTGCGGATCTGGAGTCCGCCGATCTTGCGGTGCAGCAGCCAGCTGGCCACGATCATCTGCAGGGTGCTCGCGATCGACTGGCCCAGCGCGATGGCTGCGGCCAGCATGGTCACCTCGATGATCTCGGCGGTGAGCAGCCACTGCGCGACCAGAGCGGTGACGACCACGAGACCGCACTGGAACAGCGTGAACCAGAAGGGCGTGCGGGTGTCGCCGTAGGCGTAGAAGGTGCGTTGCACGATGAAGAGGATCGTCAGCGGAACCAGGCATACGAGGAAGGCGAGCAGCACCAGCGCCGCTTCTTCGGCGTGCGACGCCTGATTGGTGAAGACTCGCGACGCCGGAATCGCTGCCGCGGCGACCGCGGCGACGGCGACGGCGATGAAGAAGAGCAGGGTGCGGATGCTCTGGGCGATGTCTGCGCGGACCTCGGCATGTCTGCCGGCCGCCGCGTGCTCGCTGATCTGCGTGAAGTAGGGCGTGCCGATCGACAGCACGATGATCGAGTACGGGAGCATGAAGATCAGCCAGGCGTACTGGAAGGTGGCGACGGACGCGCCTCGTCCGGAGGCTTCGGTGAGGATCTGGGTCTGCACGAGTCCGGCGCCGAGGCTCGTCAGCGCCATGAGGAACGTCCATCCGGCGAGCCGTCCGACGTTGCCGAGTCCGACGCCGCGCCAACGGAAGTCGGGGCGGAGCGCGAGACCCGTGCGGCGCCAGAAGATCAGCAGGATCGCGGCCTGGATCACGATGCCGAGCGTGGCCGTTCCACCGAGGGCGGCGATCATCTCGGGAGTCCAGTCGGAGACGCGGGTGAGCGGGCCGCCGAACAGCGCGCCCACGACGAGGAAGCCTGCGATCGACACGATGTTGTTGACGACCGGCGCCCAGGTGAAGGGCCCGAAGATCCGCCGTGCGTTGAGCGCCTCGCCCAGCAGCGCGTAGAGCCCGTAGAAGAGGATCTGCGGCATGCACCAGTACGCGAACGCCGTCGCGAGCGCGAGGAACTCCGCGGAACCCTCCTTGCCGGCGTAGAGCCACACGAGCCAGGGCGCGGCGATCGTGGCGATACCCGTGATGACGACCAGCACGACGGTGCCGAGCGTGAAGAGCTTCGAGATGAAGGCGTTGCCACCGTCGGCGTCCGCTGTCGCCTTGACGATCTGCGGGATGATCACCGCGGTCAGCACGCCCACCGAGATGAGAGAGAAGACGTTGTTCGGCAGCTGATTCGCGATCGCGAAGGCGTCTGCGGCGCCCGCACCGACCGAGCCGATCACGCCGACGAGGACGATGGTTCGCAGGAGCCCGGTGACGCGCGAGATGAGCGTTCCGGCCCCGATCAGTGCGCTGGCGCGGCCGAGACTACTCATTCAGCTCCTCGACGGCATCCGGTGAGGAGGTCGCCTGTTCTTCGTCGCCGGCGAGGGCTTCACGCCGCCGGCGTCGGACGGTGCGGATGATGCCGAGACCGAGCAGCAGCACGATCAGACCGCCGAATGCGGCGAGCCCGATGGTCTCCCATTCGGCCCGCACCGAGACGCGCACGCGCTCGGGCTGACTGATCGGCACACCGGTGGGGCTCGAGAGCGACAGCGTCAGGGTGACCTCGCCACTGCCCACTCGGGCCGACACGGGGACCTTCACCCTCGTCGTCGTGCCGGGCTGGATCGTCCACGGCGTGACGGACTGCACCTCGAGGCGCGGGTCGCTCGGCTTCACCGTGAGCTCGATGTTCACCGGCCATGGCAGGTCGTTGCGCACCGAGAACGGGAGGTCGGCGTTGGCGGAGAGCAGCTGGATGGTGCTCGCCGGAGGGATGTCGACCGCGTTCAGCGTCTCGGTCGTCTGCTCGTTCACGTCGGCGACGGCCTCTGAGAAGCCCTTTTCCGTCAGGCCGACCGCGGTCGCCCGCATGATCTGGATGCGCTTGGGGCTCAGCAGAAGCTGGCTGTCGTCGAGGATCGTGGAGAACTCGCCGAGCACGACCTCGCTGTCGAGCATCCCCTGCAGGGCCGTGGCTCGTGCCGGGTCGGGCTCGGTCGAAAGGGTCGAGGGTGTCGCCGGGATCGCGAGGACCTCGGAGAGACCGAACGCGAGGGAGTCGACCGATGAGACGGCCTCTCTGAGCGCATCAGCGGTGCGGGTCTCGTCGCGGTCGAGTCCGATCAGAAGCGGCGTCGTCGGACTCGCCTGAGCTGACAGGGCGAGATAAGCGCTCGCCTCGGCCAGCGACTGCTGACGGGCGGCGTCGTCGTCTTCGCTCGCCGCCTGCGACAGAGCATCCGATGCGGCATCCACGGCGACCAGCACGCTGTGCGAATCGATCGCGGCGTGCGCGCCGACCGCACCGCCGACCGCTGCAGAGGAGAGGACAGTGACCGCGCCGCCGCTCAGGTACGTCGAGAACGTGTCGAGATCGGCGGCGGAGACATCGCTGCGGGGCCACAGAATGCCGGGGGTCGACCCCTCGACGGCCATGAGCTGTGCGTCGTCGGGCAGCACCGGACCGTCGGTGGGCTGAGGGCTCGGCTCATCACTCGGTGTCGGCACGGGAGTCGGTGCGCTGCCATCCGTCGGCAGCGAGGCGGGAGTCGGCGCGGGAGTCGCGGTGGGGGTCTCGTCCGGAGGCTCGGTGAAGCTGCTGAGGGTGAGGAACGGCGCGAGCGTCGTGGGCTGCAGCAGTCCCGGAAGACCCGCCTGTGCCTGTGTGGTGGCGTCGGCATCGCCGAACTGCAGAGAGAACCGCTCGTTGGGCAGAGCGTCGAGAAGTCGCAGCCACTCGCGCGCGCTCTGCGGCGCCGAAGAGCCGAGCACGCGGATGGCGGCGGGGATCGCCGGGTCGATCGCCAGGGTCGCGGACGTCCCTCGGACACCCTCGATCGTCGCGGTGAGTGCGCCGTCGGGCGCGGTGAGAGCGCTGAGCTCGTCCGCGGTGAGAAGGGCGCCGTCGGAGGGCGTCGCCGTGATCGGCACCATCACGGCGACGGGCGGATTCGCAGCAGCGGTCACCACGAGCACGGATGTCGACGTCACCGTTCGCGCGGCATCCTGACCCTCGTTCTGCGCCCCGCTGAGCGTCGCGCGCAGCGGGTACACACCCGGTGCGAGGTCGCCGAGAACTTCGGGAGGCAGGAAGAGGCTCGTGGTCGCGGAGGTCTCGGCGTCGACCGGTGCGACGGTGTCGGTTCCGAGCTGGTCGAAACCCCCTGTGGCGTCGGAGTCATTCAGCCACGTCGTGACCGAGGCTTCGTCCGCGAGCGGAGTGCGGTTGATCTCCAGAGTGACTCGTCCGGCGGAGAGTTCGGACTTCGCGTCGTTCTGCACGGTGATCGAGGCCGTCGTCGCTGTGCCAGGGGCGACCGTTCCGCGCACCCCCGCCGACAACAGGAGCTCGACGGAGGACGCCTCTGACTCGTCGTCGGCGGCTGCGACCGCGCTGCCTGCGCCCGTGCTGAGCAGGCCGAGTACGATCGCCGAGATGACGGACCCGCGTGCCAGGCGCTGCAGGCGCGTGCGGAGGCCGTTCTCGAAGATGGTCGCGGTCATGAAGGTCTTCCTCGAACGCCGGGATCCCAGGCTGCTCGTGAGTGGTGACCTTGTGATTCTAGGCCGCTGGCTGAATGAGAACCCTGAAGACGCGTAGAGTGACGGCCGTGTCCGACACCCTCGCCCCCACGCCCGATCCGCTCCGCAGCACCGCGCTCGCCGCAGATCTCGACGCCGCGGATCTCCGCTCGGAGCCGCTGCGTCGCCTGTGGGGCGAGGAGGAGGACGACGCGCTGGCCAGAGGCATGCGCGAGCCGATCCTGCGCGCGATCGCCGGTGACGACGGTGTGCTCGCGACTCTCGGCAGGCTGCTGGTGCTCGGGATGCCGCAGCCGATCGCCGCGGTGACGACGGCTCTCCCGAGACTCGGAGCGGACGGCCTCGTGGCCCTCGGCCTCGCGAGGATCGAGGGCGACGAGGTGATCCCCACTGCGCTGCTGCGTCCCCAGTCGTTCGTCGACGCCGACGGGATCGGCGAATGGTGGATCGCCAGCGATCTCGACGAGGTGGCGCTCGACGGCGCGCTGCCCGCGGATCACGTGCTCGGAGTCGGCGGCGCCTCCCGCACGCTCGCCGAGGTCATCATGCCGATCGAGGTCGACCGTGCCCTCGATCTCGGCACCGGATGCGGCATCCAGGCACTGCTCGTCGCTCGTCACGCAGGATCCGTCGTCGCCACCGACATCTCGGCGCGAGCGCTCGCCTATGCCGAGTTGAACGCCCAGCTGAACGGCGTCTCGAACATCGAGTTCCGATTGGGCAGCATGTTCGAGCCGGTCGGGGGAGAGGCGTTCGACCTGATCGTGTCGAACCCGCCTTTCGTGATCACCCCGCGCGCGGAAGGGGTCCCCGAGTACGAGTATCGCGACGGGGGACTCGTCGGTGACGCGCTCGTCGAGCAGTTCCTCCGTGCGGTTCCGTCTTTCCTGACCCCGGGAGGCGTGGCACAGCTGCTCGGCAACTGGGAGTCGCGCGGTGGCCAGGCATCGCTGAGTGGACGCGCGGGTCTCGATCGCCTCTCGTCGTGGGTTCCTGGCGACCTCGATCTGTGGGTCATCCAGCGCGAAGAGCTGTCGCCGCTGGGCTACGCAGAGCTGTGGATCCGCGACGGAGGCACGACGCCCCGCGATGCCGCGTTCACCCCGCTGCTCACCGCATGGCTCGATGACTTCGCCGCGCGTGGCGTCACCGCCGTCGGATTCGGCTACATCCTGGTGCGGCGGCCGGCAGGCGGCGGAGCGCCCCTGCGTCGTCTCGAGCGCGTCGCCCAGCCCGTCTCGAACGTGGGCGGGGCGCTGCGTTCGGGTCTCGCGGCGCACGACGTGCTCGCAGAAGGACTGCCTACGACGCTGATCGTCGCTCCGGATGTCACCGAGGCACGACATCTGCTTCCGGGCAACGACGATCCGAGCATCATCGAACTGCGTCAGGGCGGTGGCTTCGCACGGACCATCGCGGTCGACCCGGCGCTCGCCGCTCTCGTCGGGGCCTGCGACGGCGAGCTCACGGTGATGCAGATCGTCGCAGCTCTGGCCGACCTGTTCGAGGTGCCGCTCGTCGACCTGTGGGCCGACCTCGAGCCCCGCATCCGCCAGCTCGTGCTCGACGGTCTGCTGATCCCGGGGGAGTGATGCAGGAATACCCGCTCGCATATATGCGTTCGAATACACCATGAAGGCTTTCGGATTCCTCTCCTTCGGGCACTATGCAGACGTGCCCGGTTCGGCGACCCGCACCGCGGGGGACATGCTGAAGCAGACCATCGAGATCGCGGAGGGTGCCGACGAGATCGGCGTGAACGGCGCCTCTGTGCGCGTGCATCACTGGGCGCGCCAGGCCGCGTCGCCCATGCCGCTGCTGTCAGCCATGGCTGCGCGTACGAAGCGCATCGAGGTCGGCACCGGCGTGATCGACATGAGGTACGAGAACCCGTTCCAGTTCGCTGAGGAGGCGGCGGCACTCGACCTGATCGCCGACGGTCGCATCGCGCTCGGCGTGAGCCGCGGGTCACCCGAGACGGCTCTGCGCGGATACGAGACCTTCGGCTTCCACGACGAGGAGGACCCCGAGCGCGGCAGTGTCATCGCTCGCGAGAAGTTCGACCTCTTCCTCCGTGCGATCGACGGCGAGGGTCTCGCCCCCGGCGACCCCCGCATGGTGGGAGCCGGCCGATACCTCGCGATCGAGCCCCAGTCGCCCACCCTGCGCGACCACATCTGGTGGGGCTCGGGTTCCCGCGCCACCGCGGAGGAGACCGGCCGCAAGGGTCTCAACATGATGAGTTCGACCCTGCTCACCGAGGCGACCGGTGTGCCGTTCCATCAGCTGCAGCGCGAGCAGATCGACCTGTTCCGTTCCGCCTACAAGGAGGCAGGACACACCGGAGCACCTCGCGTCTCGGTGAGCCGCAGCGTGTTCCCGCTCGTCTCGGACATGGACAGGGCGTACTTCGGTCTGCGCAGCGAGGAGAACGCCGACCAGATCGGCATCATCGACGGCTTCCGCTCGACGTTCGGCAAGACGTATGCGGCCGAGCCCGACGTGCTGATCCAGCAGCTCTTGGCTGACGAGGCCGTCATGTCGGCAGACACTCTGTTGCTGACGATCCCTAACCAGCTGGGCCCGGCATACAACCTCCACGTGCTCGAGGCGTTCGCGACCCATGTCGCCCCGGCGCTCGGCTGGAAGCCGAACACCGAGGGTCCCGTGCAGGGAGATCCGGTCTGACGATCGACCGCAACGGCGGATGAAGGGGCGGATGCGAACTGCATCCGCCCTTCTTTTTCCTCGACCGGCGAGCCGATATATCGATAGCCTGGCCGCATGCGAGCGCCCAAGAGCGGATTCCTGGCCGGAGCCATCGTCCTCGTCGCAGTGCTTGTCGGCGCGATGCCGACGGCCGCAGCCACCCCCCGAGATCAGGAACCCTTCGCGGGCCCGAACAGCTCGTCGCCGTGCTCGTGCAGCAGGCGATAGGCGTCGGCGAACGTCTCGGGCTCCGGCTCACCCGGCTTGCCGTACTTGGCGAGGAGCAGCCCGAGCAGCCCGCGGGCGGGTGGGGTGAGCGGCTTCATCTGGTCGGCCTCACCGGGCTTCGGCTCGCGCTGCTCGGGATTCGGCGGCGTGTAGGCGGGCGTGGTCACGGGCCAGTCGGCCGGATGCCGGGGTGCGTCGAGGTTCACAGCGGTGAACAGTGTGTTCGCCGATTGGTCGCGGTCGTTGAGCGGCTTCAATCCGTGCAGCCGCGAGAGGGTGGCCGTGACGGATCCGTGGTGCATCTCGTCGTGGACGATCGTGCCGCGCTTCGTATAGGCCGACACGGCGATCGCGGGCACTCGGCATCCGAGTCGATCGAACGTGAAGCCCATCTCACCCGCCCCGGTGTCTTTCGTGGGCTTCGTCGCCGCGGGCGGAGGCACGTGGTCGTAGCATCCGCCGTGCTCGTCGAACGTGATGAGCAGCAGGGTGTTGACGGCGTTCGACCCCTGCGGCGACGCACTCGTGCGCACCGCCTCGTAGATGTCGTGGATCAGCCGATCGCCGGCCCGGACGTCCGAGATGGCGCTGTCGTAGACCGCTTCGCCGTCGACCTCGCTCTCACGGGGCGACCCGAACGGCGGGTGGAAGTCGTTGTGGTCGTAGACCATTCGCGGCTCGATGAACGCATACGCCGGAAGGGTGCCGTTCTTCGCGTCGGCGTAGAAGTCCTCCATCGTGCCGAAGTGCTCGGTGCGCCAGTACTTCTCCAGCACGGCAGCGTGCAGCATCCCGGTGAACGACACCAGCTGGAGCTTGTCGATGTAGATCTTCCAGCTGACCTTCTCGTCTTCCAGACGGTTGAACACCGTCGGGGCCGCGGGCGCATCGAGCCACTTGCGGTACCCGCCGCCGGCCTGGTTCGTGACGAAGCCGTGCGACGTCGACGCGTGGAAGAACGACCGGTTGCAGAACGTCTGCGACGGCACCCCGGCGTACCAGTGGTCGAACACCGCGAACTCCGCTGCGAGGGTCGAGAGCACGGGGAGCATCTCGGGCGAGAAGGAGCCCATGATGTGCGCGGCCTCGTCGGGGGCCGGCTCGACGCCCTTGCGCAGACGGCGGAAGTTGATGATGTAGTCCTCGAGGAACCCCGACATCGTCGCCTTCTCGCCGTGGGTGGGTGCGTTGAAGGGGGTCGTCATCTGGTCGACGAACAGGTCGGCGTTGTCCTTCGGGTCGACGGTGCCGAAGATCTGCGTGTTGACGTGGGGGTATTCCTCGCCCGGATCGGGATCGGGCAGGCTCATGATCCGGTCGGTGTCGCCGGTGTAGATGTGCGCGTCGACGACCGTGCCGTCGGATGCCGTGTTGCTGTGCGTCCCGAACGCGAGACCCTCGAACTTCTCGCCCGTCGGAAGCGACTCCTTCGAGTAGAGGTACCCGAGCAGGTTGTCGAACGAGCGGTTCTCACCCATCACCACGACCAGATGATCGAATCCGGGTTCGCTGCGGGGAGTCAGTGCGGCGAACGGATCAGGTTCAGTGGCGAAACCCTTGCGCTGGTTCGCGACGTTCGCGCCGATCGCAGCGCCAGCCGCGCCGCCGACCACGACGCCGGCCAGTGCGGCGCCGCCCATCTTGAGGAACCCGCGCCGGGACGTGTCAGGCGCTGAGGGGGACTCGTTCGCTTCTGCGGCCACGTGCCGATCCTAGGACTCGGGCGATGCCGAGCACGAGAGCGGGACTGTGAGGCGAAATGCGACGCCGGTAGCGTGGGGGCATGAGCTACGCAGGTGAGTCGTCGATCGAGTCGCGCGTCCGTGCCGTGAACGCCGATTTCGGCCGTCGTCAGACGCGGCTGTTCGTGACATTCGCGCTGATCGAGGGGCCGGTGCTGCTTCTGCTCGTTGTCGCGATCTACGGCTTCGAGCTGATCGATCCCGAGATCGGGATCTGGTTCATCGTCGCTGTCGCCGTCGTCGGCGGGTTCCTGTTGAGCACGCTCCTCGTGCGGCTCGTCCAGGCGCGAGTTCGCGCGGTCGCGCAGGCCAAGGGTGAGAACCCGCTGTTCTGACGTCCGCTCGACGGGGACTGCGACCCGCGGGTGACACCCGTACCCCGGTACGCTGGAACCCATGCTCAACATGGCTGACGGCCTCGCCCGTCTCGGCGCGCTCGCCGAGAATCCGGTCGTCCGCACCCTCGCGGAGGCTTTCGAGAAGGCGGGCTTCGACCTCGCCGTCGTCGGGGGGCCCGTGCGCGATGCGCTGCTCGGCAGGCCGACCCACGACCTCGACTTCACGACGAATGCGATGCCGGACGACATCCTGCGCATCGTGAAGCCGATCTCGACGGCCCAGTGGGACATCGGACGGGCGTTCGGCACGATCGGCGCGCGTGTGCAGGGTGAGCAGGTCGAGGTCACGACCTATCGCGCAGACAGCTACGACGGTGTGACCCGCAAGCCCACCGTCGAGTTCGGCGACACGATCGACGCGGATCTGCACCGACGCGACTTCACCGTCAACGCCATGGCTCTGCTGGTGCCGGCCATCACGCTCGTCGACCCCACCGGGGGAGTCGAAGACCTCGTCGCCGGGGTACTGCGCACCCCGGCCGACCCTCAGGTCTCGTTCGGCGATGACCCGCTGCGCATGCTCCGCGCCGCGCGCTTCAGCGCCCAGCTCGGCTTCCGGATCGACGATGACACCGCCGACGCGATCACGCAGCTGCGCGCCACCCTCGAGATCGTGAGTCCCGAGCGCATCCAATCGGAGCTCGTGCGGCTGATGCAGACGGATGACCCGGTGCGCGGCATCCGCGTGCTGGTCGACACCGGTCTGATGGAGGAGTTCCTGCCAGAGGTGAGTGCGCTGCGACTAGAGGTCGACGAGCATCATCATCACAAGGACGTCTACGAGCACTCCCTCACGGTCCTCCGCCAGGCGATCTCGCTCGAGCATTCGCGTCACCCCGGTGCCGAGCCCGATGTGGCCCTGCGGATCGCGGCGCTGCTGCACGACATCGGCAAGCCCCGCACCCGCAAGCTGGAGGACGGCGGAGTCGTCACCTTCCACCATCACGACGTCGTCGGGGCGCGCATGGCACGCAAGCGCCTGCAGTCGTTGCGCTTCGACACCGACACGACCGAGTCGGTATCGACGCTGATCGAGCTGCATCTGCGGTTCTTCGGATACGCCGAGGGCGCGTGGACGGATGCCGCGGTGCGGCGCTACGTGCGCGACGCCGGCGACCTGCTCGAGCGGCTGCACATCCTCACCCGCGCCGACGTCACGACGCGCAACAAGCGCAAGGCCGGACGACTGGCGTCTGCCTACGACGACATCGAATCGCGCATCGCGGCGTTGCGCGAGCAGGAGGAGCTCGACTCCATCCGGCCCGAGCTCGACGGCAACCAGATCCAGAAGATCCTCGGCATCTCGCCCGGTCGTGAGGTCGGCGAGGCCTACAAGTTCCTGCTCGAGCTGCGCCTCGACGAAGGCGTCATCGGAGCGGATGCCGCCGAGCAGCGGCTCCGTGAATGGTGGGCAGCCCGGGTCTGAGCCGATCGAGCCGCATCGACAGCGATGCGGCGGTCGGGCGCGGGCATCCCCATGGGGATCCCCCAGGACGACTCGTCACTCTTCCGGTTCGGCGACCTCGGCGGCCTGTGCGAGCGCCTGCACCCGGAACGCGTGACCGGAATATCGCGGGTACCGCCGACGGCATCCGGCTCCTACACTGAGGTAACGCTCCACCATCGACGATCGGAGACGCCCGTGGTCGCGTCGTGGCAGGTGTCACGTGAAGGGCCGCCTGAGGCCTCTCGTCTTCTGATCGAGCGTGCACACGAAGAGCTCATCGCCGGCAATCTCGATGACAAGCGCCTGCAGGAGGTGCGACCTCTCGTCCGCGAATCGTGGGTGCGATCCTGGCGAGGGCGCGTCGGCCCCGAAGGGGCCCCGCAGATCGAACTCGTGAGCGAAGAGCTCGAGGCCTATCGACTCGCGCATCCGCTCGCGTCCGCGATGGACATGATCCGAGCCCTGCTGCTGCCGGGAACCGAGGGGGACTCCGGTGTCGTCGTCGCCGTCGGAGATCAGGCCGGACGGCTGCTGTGGATCGAAGGCGATCGCAAGCTGCAATCGCTCACGGAGGGCATGGGCTTCGTGGCCGGCGCGAACTGGGCCGAGGACGCCGTCGGCACGACAGCTCCCGGCACAGCGCTGGCGCTCGGACAGTCGGTGCAGATCCGCGGTGCTGAGCACTACAACAGGCTGGTGCATCCGTGGTCGTGCACGGCGGCTCCGGTGCGAGACCCCGAGACGCGGCGTGTCCTCGGGGTCATCGACATCACCGGAGGAGACGAGGTCGTCTCGATGCAGGCCAGGCTGCTGGTCGATGCGACAGCGCGCGCGGTCGAGTCGGAGTTGCTCGTGTCGAGACTGCGGGCCCGCAGCGAGTCGCAGCGTCCGATCACCATCTCCTCGCGAGCCAAGCCCACGACCCGGGCGACGCTGCACGTCCTGGGGCGCGATCGCGCGCGCCTCGAGACCGAGACAGAACTCGAGGAATCCGTGATCGAGCTCAGCGCTCGTCATGCCGCGATCCTCCTGATGCTCGCCGTGCATCGCCAGGGGCTGTCGGCCGAGAGACTCAGCGAACTCGTCTACGGACCGGACGCGTCGGCCGACACGCTGCGGCCGGAGATGGTGCGTCTGCGCAAGGTGCTCGAGAAGCACGCCCCCAGCCTCGTCCCCGAGTCGCGGCCGTATCGGCTGCCGGTGGTGCTCGAGACGGACGCGCACGACGTCCTCTCACTGCTCGACCGAGGTGCCCATCGGGTCGCCCTCACCGCATACCGAGGTCCGGTCCTTCCCGAATCCACATCGCCGGGAGTCGAGGAGTTCCGCGAGTCCGTCAGAGCGGCGCTGCGCGAGACGATGCTGTCGGAGGCAAGCCTCGACGTCCTCCTGGAGTACGCCGAGATCCCGGAGGGACAGAGCGATGCCGCGGCCCTGCGCCTCGCACTGGAGATGCTTCCGGCGCGCTCGCCGAAGCGCGCCGGGCTCGTCGCCCGCATCGAACGCATCGAGGAGAGCTGAACCGTCCGGTCTGTCTCGGACATCTCGCGACGGCGTGCAACCATCCGCAACGTTGCGCATCGGGGCGCAACCTCTGCCGACCTACCTTCGAGACACAGCCCGCAGCACCGACGCCGCGGCCCGTCGAAGGAGTCCCGATGACCATCGTCGAAGAAGACGTGTCCACCGCCTACGCCGCTCCCGGTCAGCCGGGCGCCCTCGCTACCTACCGTCCGCGGTACGGCCATTACATCGGCGGAGAGTTCGTGGATCCCGTCAAGGGCCAGTTCTTCGACAACGTGAGCCCCGTCAACGGCAAGCCCTTCACCGAGGTGGGCCGCGGCACCGTCGAGGACATCGACCGCGCGGTCGACGTCGCCTGGAAGGCCTTTGCCAGCTGGGGCAAGACCAGCCCCGCGGAGCGCTCCGTGATCCTCAACAGGATCGCCGACCGCATCGAACAGCATCTCGAGGAGATCGCCGTCGCCGAGACCTGGGAGAACGGGAAGCCCGTGCGCGAGACGCTCGCCGCCGACATCCCACTCGCTGTCGATCACTTCCGTTATTTCGCCGGAGTGCTCCGGGCGCAGGAGGGCGGCATCAGCCAGCTCGACGAGAACACCGTCGCGTATCACTTCCACGAGCCGCTCGGCGTGGTCGGACAGATCATCCCGTGGAACTTCCCGATCCTCATGGCCGTGTGGAAACTCGCGCCGGCGCTCGCCGCAGGCAACTGCGTCGTCATCAAGCCGGCCGAGCAGACGCCGGCATCCCTGCTGTTCCTCTTCGACATCATCGGCGATCTGCTGCCCGCCGGCGTCGTGAACATCGTGAACGGCTTCGGCATCGAGGCGGGTGCACCGCTCGCGCAGCACAAGCGCATCCGCAAGGTCGCGTTCACGGGTGAGACCACGACGGGGCGTCTGATCATGCAGTACGCGTCGCAGAACCTCATTCCGGTCACCCTGGAGCTGGGAGGCAAGAGCCCGAACGTGTTCTTCGAGGACGTCGCACGCGACACCGCCGACCCGTTCTACGACAAGGCGCTCGAGGGCTTCACGATGTTCGCTCTCAACCAGGGAGAGGTCTGCACCTGCCCGTCGCGGGCGCTCATCCAGCGCTCGATCTACGACGGCTTCCTCGCCGACGGCCTCGAACGCGTCGGCAGGGTCGTGCAGGGAAACCCGCTGGATCCGGCCACGATGATCGGCGCGCAGGCATCGAACGATCAGCTGGAGAAGATCCTCAGCTACATCGACATCGGCAAGCAGGGAGGCGCGCGACTGCTCACGGGTGGCGACCGCGTCGATCTCGGCGGCGACCTCAGCGAAGGCTTCTACGTTGCGCCGACCGTGTTCGAGGGCACGAACGACATGCGCATCTTCCAGGAGGAGATCTTCGGCCCGGTGCTCTCGGTCACCTCGTTCGATGACTTCGACGATGCGATCTCGATCGCGAACGACACCCTCTACGGACTGGGTGCGGGAGTGTGGAGCCGCAGCGGCGACACGGCCTATCGCGCGGGACGGGCGATCGAGGCCGGTCGTGTCTGGACGAACACCTACCACCAGTACCCGGCGCATGCGGCGTTCGGCGGGTACAAGCAGTCGGGCGTCGGTCGCGAGAACCACAAGATGATGCTCGACCACTACCAGCAGACCAAGAACCTCCTGGTCTCGTACGCAGAAGGCCCGATGGGCTTCTTCTGAGCTCGACCTCCGGGCGGGCGCTGCACCGGCCGCGCCCGCCCGGAACCACCTGCAGGAAGGCTCGGACCATGGTCAGCATCGGCACCTATCAGCGGGTCGACGTGACGGATGCCGCGGCATCCCTCATCCGCGA